>JANQEO010000097.1 GCA_028278325.1 Candidatus Binatia bacterium | reverse complement strand
CCGCTGACAACCGGGGTTTAGAGAACCTAGCCAATCGAGAGGCCATGGATAGCGTGATGATTGCTCAACCGGACGTGACCCTCCATCTGGACATGGAGGGCGTGATCAAACAGGCGAGCCTGTCCAACGACATTCCCGAGGACAGCCTGGCCAAGTGGTGCGGAAAAGCCTGGGCCGACACGGTAGCCGATGTCGGTAGCGACAAGGTGAAGCGCATCATCGACGATGCCCGCTCCGCCGGCGTTTCGGCTTTTCGTCAGATAAATCAGAAGTTTCCCAGCGGTCTCGAGTTGCCGATCGAGTACACGGCCGTGCGCCTGGGCCGCAAGGGCGGCTTGGTCGCGGTTGGCAGAAACCTGCAGACCGTCGCCGACCTGCAGTCCCGCCTGATCGCCGCGCAACAGGCCATGGAGCGCGATTACTGGAAGCTCAGGGACGTCGAGACCCGATACCGCCTGATATTCGATGCGTCGAACGAGCCTATTCTGCTCCTGCGTGCATCGAATCTGCACGTCGTCGAGGCGAATCCGGCGGCCATTCGTGCACTTGGTTTCTCGCCGGCGAACCGGGATTTTCTCGCGGAACTAGCACCCAAGGAGCGGGACCCCTTCCAGGCGATGGTCCTGCGCGTCCGCGAGAACGGCAAGGCGCCGGCGGTGCTTGTGCACCTCGGACAGAGCCAGGACGCTTGGATGGTCCGCGCGTCCCTCATGACGTCCATTCCGGGCCATGCCTATATGATCCAACTCACGCCCGTGGGTGCGGTGCCGTCGAGCCCGGATCAAGACGACGCGGCTTCCCTCGAGTTTCTCGTTGAGCGGGCGGCCGACGCGATGGTCGTGACCGACCGCAAGGGTATCGTTCACCGCGCCAATCCCGCCTTTCTCGACTTGGTGGAGGTGGGCGCCCAGGGTTCGGTTGTCGGACAGCATCTGGGGCGCTGGCTCGAG
Source organism: Candidatus Binatia bacterium (assembly GCA_028278325.1). Taxonomy (GTDB): domain Bacteria; phylum Desulfobacterota; class Binatia; order UBA1149; family JAJCZL01; genus JANQEO01. The sequence continues at coordinate 4,824 of JANQEO010000097.1, read as the reverse complement.
CGGCCAGGCGCCGACCAAACGGTGTTGCTCGCCAATGTCGAAAAGCACGGGATCGTCAGAATGTTCTCCACGACGATACAGGGCGATTTGGGGAGCCACACGGATGTGGAGATCTCGGCGGCTGGCGGCGCCGAGGGCGATTCACCGCACATCGCGATGGTGCTGCGCGACATTGGCCAACGGCTTCCAGGAGCCCGTGACGACAACCAGATAGCGGCCACCGTCGGCTCTTTGACAGCCCAGCTCGGAAGAACACCGTTGAAAAAGCTGGTCAAGGAAACGACAGGCGCCGTGGAGCGCCACTACCTGGAGGCGGCCCTCGACTTGACCGGCGGAAACAGAACGGCCGCCGCGGACTTGCTCGGGCTCAGCCGGCAAACGCTTTACGCCAAATTGAAGCTTTACGGGATGGACGGAAGCGAGGTCAACTAGAGGGCGGCCAAGCTGAGAAAGGGCAGACGTGGTCTTCCAGGCCTCTCCGACGCCGGCATTCGGGCAAGCCGACCTATCGAACTGCGAGCGAGAGCAGATCCACCTGGCCGGCTCGATCCAGCCGCACGGCGCCTTGTTGGCTCTTAGTGAGCCCGATTGCACGGTCGTGCAGATGAGCGCGAACGCGCCCGACTTCCTCAATCTCCCGGAAGACCTGCTCGGTAAGTCGCTCGAAGAGCTGGATCGCAATCTCGCGAAGCAGATCTTCGCTCATCTTGGCAAGCCGTTGCACACGATACCTGTGGCCCTGCGCTGCCAGTCGCGGGACCCGTCGGTGAACTTCGACTGCTTGCTGCACCGTCCCCCCGGGGGCGGCGTGGTGATCGAGCTGGAGCGCGCCGAGCCGCGGGTCAGCCTGACCGATCACATTGAAAATGCACTCGATACGATTCTGGCGTCCTCGAGCCTAGAGTCCTTGTGCGACGAGGTCGCGAAGGCGATGAAACAACTCACCGGGTACGACCGTGTCATGGTCTACCGGTTCGACGCCGACGGTCATGGAGAGGTCTATTCGGAGCAAAAGGAAGCGGAGCTCGAGTCCTACCTCGGCAATCGCTACCCGGCTTCCGACATTCCGCAGATGGCGCGGCGTCTCTACGAGCGGAACCGCGTGCGCCTGCTGGTCGATGTCGAGTACGCACCGGTGCCGATCACGCCCCGGCTCTCGCCGATCTCGGGCCAAGACCTGGATATGTCGATCTGCTTCCTGCGCAGCATGTCGCCCATACACATCCAGTATCTGAAGAACATGGGCGTCCGCGCGACGCTTGTCGTCTCCCTGGTCGTCGGCGGAACGCTGTGGGGGCTGATTGCCTGTCACCATTACGAACGCCGCCTGGTTCCTTATGACGTGCGCACGGCCTGCGAATTGATTGCGGAAGCCGTCGCCACACGGATCGCCGCCTTGGAGAGTTTTCATCAGTCCCAAGCCGAGGTTGCCGTGAGGCGCCTGGAACAGCGGATGGTCGACGCGATCTCACGAGAGGGGGATTGGAGAACTTCGCTGTTCGACGACTCCCAGGCCTTGCTCCGTGCCGTCGAATCCGGTGGGGCCGCCTTGCTGTTCGAAGGCCAAGTCCAGACCACGGGCGAAGTGCCGGGCACCCAGCAGCTTCGCGAGATTGGCCATTGGCTGGATCACCAACCGCGCGCGCCGGTCATTTCAACGGCCCAGCTGGAAAGCGACGTTCCATCTTTCACATCTCTCAAACCTGTCGCCAGCGGCCTGCTCGCGGTTCCGGTTTCGGCCATGGCGGGTGAATACCTTATCTGGTTCCGTCCCGAGAGGGTGCGGACCATCACCTGGGGCGGCAACCCTTTCAAGCCGGTCCTGATCGGAAACGACCCGTCCGATCTTTCGCCGCGGCGGTCCTTTTCCCAATGGCATCAGCTGGTCGAAGGCACATCGGAGCCCTGGACCGAGCGCGATCTAACGGCGGCCCGCATGATCGGCGAATCGCTCACGGATGTCGTTCTGCAGTTCCGCGCGGTGCGTATGCTGATAGCCCAGAACCAGCTCGAGAAGATCAGCCGTCGGGTCCGCGGGTCCGATCCACCGGTCATCATCGCCGATGGAAACGGGCGAATACTCCTGACGAACGAATCGTTTCAGGGTCTTCTCAAGGCGTCGCATCCGCATATCGAACACATCGACAACCTACTGCGGTTCGTTACGGAGCCGGCCAGCGTGCGGGAGGTTTTCCGCAGCCTTTTGGAGGACGGCCGAGCTTGGCGCGGTGAAATCGGCCTGGAAAACGAGCAGGGAGAGGTAAAGCCCTATCGTGTGCGCGCGGACCCGGTATTCTCCGCCCCGGACAATCTCCTGGGCGTGGTCCTGCTGTTCACCGACCTCACCGAGCGTAAGGCTGCCGAGGCTGCGCGCCAGCGGTTCCAGGAGGACATCGTCGCGCACCACCGGCTTGCCGATCTGCGCCTCGATTCGAAGGCGGATCTACTCTATCGCAATCTATTCTCGTCGGTGGTCGGAAACGCACAGCTCGCGGCTTTGGAGATCGCCGATAGCACCGATCTGTCGCGCGTACCGGGCCATTTGAAGAGCGTCCGAGCTTCGGTGGAACGCACGGCCGAACTCCTCGAGCACATGATCTCTCACTCGTCAGGTCTCTTGGACGACGAGAGGGAGTGAAGCTCGGTTTCGCCGCGCGACTCCCGCAGCGCCCACTGCACCGCGGAAGAAACGCCGATGTTCAGTTCGAAGGCCAATCGCGCCTCGTCGACGACGGCGCCGCGGTCGGAGACCTCCAAGGCGACCCGGTCCAGGGCCGAGCGATAGTTCGCCTTGAAGCTCTTGACGTCGTCGATCTCGGGAAAGTCATAGAATGACAGGGACTGGGCGTTCAGGCCGAGCGATCGCGAGAGGACCTTGCGCAAGATCTGCCCGCCGCTCAGATCGCCCAGGTACCGCACATAGGCATGGCCGACGAGGCGCTGCGGATCCGTCTCCGCGACAGCGGCGATCCGCGATGCGTAAGCCTGCCCCTGGGGCAAGAGCGGCACGGACCGGGCCCAGTCGTTGCCCGCGATGGCACAGAGGTCTTGTCGCAACGCATCGCCTCGGTAGACCGCCGGCAGAGCAATCAAACGAACGCCCGGAAGCCGGCGGTTGCGCTCCAGCGCCCGCTCCATTTCCCGGTAGGCCGGCCAGAGGTTGCGCAGGAACAGCCCATAGTCGCTACGTTCGATCCGGCCTTTGATGAGATCGGAGATGATCCCGGAGCGCTCCGCGCTGACATGCAAGTCCTGGGTCTCTTCGCGTAAGGCCAGCGCGAGCCCGACGTCCTGAATCGGCCGCGATCGGGAACCGGATTCGGTGTAACGCGTAATGCGCTCTTGCTGGCCCATTTCACCTGTCACCTTTCCGCGATGCCCGTTGGGACATCCAAGGGACCATGGAACGTGTCGCGTCGATGAGAGTCAACAAACGATGGTACCGCCATCGACCCCATCCGACTGCACCGCGGTGCGGATCCGCTCCTCACCTGGTCCGGCCTTCACTCGAGGCTGCGATCGCTCGTCTTTTTTGGCGGGAGGAGTCGTTTGACGGGAAACGTCGTGTAACGGCGTCATGTGGCGGGGGCGTCGTGTGACGGGAGGTGCCATTGCTCCCGAATGCCCCCGAAGAACGCCAAGTCAATCGAACCTCCCCACGCGCACGACAAACGTCCACCAATGGGCTTGCCTCCCATGCGGGCATGGACCACGAACCGCCCCGTACACTTGGTTCTGGCGGCGGAGAGGTTTGGGCCGGCGGCCCGCCCCCCTTCCGCTACCAGTTGGCGAGAGACGCTGCTGCGTCGGTCACTGGATGAGCATTTCCGACATTTCTGCTTCGCCGCCCCATCCGAGAAACCCGCCGTAATAGGAACTGCTGCCGAGAACGATGAAGTGCAGCAACAGCACCATAGCGAACACGAAGATGAACGTTGCGATCAACGCCCTTCGCGGATCAAAGAGAAGCCAGATTTTCCACATAATCGTTGCCTCCTACACCAAGAACGGCAGCACATGTGTCACCACTGACTGCGTGCCCTCGAGCATGGACGTCTTCATGCTCTCGGCGCCGGGGAACCAGGGGCGCCAGAACCACACCAGAACGTGAGCAACGAAGCACACCGCCACCCACATGATGAAGCTCTGGATGAAAATGCGGTGGAACTCCTGTGCCTCTTCATCGGTCAGGCCCGACAGGGACCCGCCTTCTCTAACATCAGCCATATTCTTACCCTCCGTAATGGGTCTCTTGGCTATCGCCGCGACACTCCCGCGCGGCCCAGGTCGCAATAGCGAGCCTCGCTACCACGAACTCTCCGCCCGGCGCTGCCGGGCCATTCGTTGCGACCCAGGGCCGGTGGCGCTCATGCGGCCTCGCCTTGCGTCAGATTCACGCGCTCGGCTGTCACCCGGGTTTCGCCGGCCCGCCGCGCGTCTCGTTCTGCCGAATCGCGCAAACGCTTGGCCGCCGAGATCCGCGTCAGCACGGGATGGGATTCCAGCAGACGGTCCAGCGCCGCCGTCGCTTCGTCGTCCCAGGGCAGTTCCTGGTGGTGCCGGGCGAGGGTCGCCTCGACCTTATCCAGCTCCGTGCCCAGAGGCAGGATGTTGAAGAGGGCGTCGAACAGGGCGTTGCAGACTTCCTGCAGCAGGTAGGTCGCCCCGGCGTAGCCCATGAAGGGCGTGCCGGTATGGCGGCGGATGATCGTCCCCGGAAACGACGCCGGGATGTAGACTGACTGGGCACCGGATTCGGCGAGATACATGCGTTCGTTGAAGCTGCCGAAGAGGATCAGGGGCGTGTTTTCCTGAACCGCCTTG
>JANQEO010000078.1 GCA_028278325.1 Candidatus Binatia bacterium | reverse complement strand
TAGCGAATCGGCCGTCCGTAACCGCCTACCGGCCCGCTGACTGATGACCTGCGCGGCGCCGTCGACCGGCTGCAGGGCACGGCAGGGAAGCGTCGACGCCGGGCGTGATCCAAGAAGGCGGCAAGGCGTCGCCCATGACGCCCGTCGCCCTAGACGAAAGTCGGGGCCGACGCCTCACTCAACCGGGTTCTCGGGATACGCGGCCACAACGGTGCTTCATTGCACGACGAGGCGCGATGCCTGGGAAGCCCGGAATCCCGAAGGCGTCGTCGGATCGACGAGTACGAACTGGCCCGAGACCGAGAAGAGCCCGCCGGTCGGGAGTCCGACCGAGAGCGAACCCTGCCACGCAGGTCCGGAGAAGGCCGGGTTGTATATCGTGGTGAACGTCGGGTCGATCAGATCGATGTTGATGATCTGGCCGTCGGGCAACGTGACGCCGCCGGCACTCCCGGGAACCAGCGGGCCCACGGTCTGACCCACGTCCCACGCGTTCCCAATCAGGGTACTCGACAGCACCGCCGTGGCAGTCCCGCCAACGGAGACGTTGATGATCGTCGGCGCTGTCGCGGATCCCACCGTTCCGTTCACGAGCAGGCTCGCCTCGAGCTGATTGAGCTGGTACTCGGCCGCTCCACCGCCAGCAAGAACGATGTTGTCGACGTAGAAGTAGCTCGAGAACCCGGCGTCGGTGGAGTTGCCCACGTGGAACTCCAGGTTCGCGACCATGCCCACGAGGGCCGCCGGTGCGGAGAACAGCATGCTCTTCGCGGTGGCCAGAGGCGCCTCCTCCAGCGTGGTCGTGCAGAAGCCCGCGGGCACCGTACCGGTCTCATCAGGCGTCACCGCGTTGGCCGGGTCATAGGTCGTCGAGAACGTGTCCCGATAGAGGATGTTGGCGAGGGACATGCCCGTCGCCGGGTCAATGATGTCGACCGTGAAGAAGTCGTTGTACAAGGCGTCCATCACGCACTCCGGCGAGATGTAGTTCCAGTCGAACGAGATCGCTGCCGGGATGGGGATGCCCGCGAAGATGAGGTTGCCCGTGCTTCCCCCCGCGAGCGGGTAGGGCGCCGGGCCGCCGGCGGGGGGCGGAGGGAGCGAACCATCGCCATTGGCCGCATTGACAATCGCCCATTGCGAACCGGTCGTGGGGAAGCCGCTTGTCGGGCCCACGATGTTGGTCCCGTCCGGCTCGATGAACACGGTCGTCATGGCGCTCAGCGGGCCCGGGATCGTAGTCCAGAACTCCGGGGGACAGCCGGTGGGGGCAGCCTGGCCGACGGGGCAAGGTGGCTCGAAGTCGCCACCCTGTGCCATCAAGGCAACGGGCATCAGGACAACGAGACTCAGTGGCAGGAAACGCTGCATGAACACTCCTCCGTACAGTGGCTATGGATGCAGGAAACGGTTCGGAGACAACAGCAGCGGGCCGGCGGAACCGGCCAGCCATACCACCGTACCTGCGGACGGAGTTTCAGAGCAAGCGAAGTCCCCAGACGTGGCTGTCACCACGAGCGTCGGTGCCCCTCGCTCGACCGCCTTTGGTGCCTACTCCCCCCATGTGCGGCGATTCCTCCAAGCTCGCGAATGCGATCGAGGTGGGCATCATCGCGGAGCCGGTCTGACAATCGGGCTACGCCCCACGACATTCGGCACTTTTCTGCGCGAATACTCGTCGCTCTCAGCCGCTGCAGACGTCCCGATTCGAAGCCTGCGCCCCCCCCCGCCGATGATGGGGAGAGGAGCCGACGCAAGCAGACGTACGACCACCGACTTCGCGACCTGGTGCGATCCACGCGGGACATCAGCCTGGCGACCTCCGTCGGCGTACCGTCGTCAACGGCCCGCGGCTGGCTTCGACAATCCGGTCACGGCACGATCACGACCGACGCACTGACGATGAGCGAGGCTGACCTCCGGCTCGAGGTCATGAAACTGCGCCGGCGAGTCCGCAAGCTACGAGTAGTCATCGGCCTGCTCGTCGGCGTCATGCGTGCGCTCGACGTTGATCTCGCTCGACGACGTATTCCAAACGGCGATGCGAAGTCCACCATTCTGAGGGCCGTCGAGCGTGCTCGGCAAGTCCTCAAGTGTCGAGCCGCGCTCGGAGTCATCAGTTTGTCGGCAACTCGGCTCCATACCTGGAAGCGGGCCGAGCGAAGCTGCGACCTGGACGACCATTCGTCCTGCCCCAAGTCGTCTCCACACAGGCTCACCGCCGACGAGATCCAGACGATGAAGGAGATGACGACGTCGACGCAGTACCGTCACGTCCCGACGGGAACGCTGTCGCTGCTCGCCCAACGGATGGGTCGCGTGTTTGCCTCCGATACGACCTGGCATCGTTTCGCTCAAGACCGAGGATGGAGGCGACCTCGGCTGCGTCTGCATCCCACCAAGCCACGCATCGGCATCCGAGCCGAGAGGCCGGATGAGACTTGGCACATTGACACGACTGTCATTCGACTGGCTGACGGGACCAAGGCGTACTTACACGGTGTCATCGACAACTACTCACGGCGGATCCTCGCATGGCATGTGTCGGCCAAGTTCGAGACGGCAACCACTGTCACGGTGCTGCTCGACGCCATCAGGTCACGAGCCTCTCCCGAGGACGCGCCGACGGTCCTGGCCGACGGTGGGAGAGAGAACGTCAACGGAAAGGTCGACGAACTCATCACCTCGGGGCTGCTCAAGCGGACGCTGGCGATGACCGACATCCGCTTCTCGAACTCGATGATCGAAGCATGGTGGCGGGCGCTCAAGCACCAGTGGCTGTTCCTGCACAACTTGGACACCGTCGAGCAGGTCCGAAAGCTCGTCGCCTTCTACGTCGAGGAGCACAACACCCGCCTCCCCCACTCGGCGTTTCGAGGCCAGACGCCGGACGAGATGTACTTCGGGGGCGGCGACGGCGTGCCGGGCGAACTCGAAGCCGCGAGGGCCGCGGCCAGGAAGCGTCGGCTCGAGGTCAACCGGACCCTCGCGTGTCAGGTGTGCGAACCGGAGGTTGCATGAAACGAACCCCGAAGTCGCCGCGGTTTCCGGACCACCGAGGTCGAGCCGTCACCGATCCACGCACCAAACTCACGGCCGCGCCGACCGGCCCGATGTGACGGATACTCGTCGCAAAAAGAGCCGAATGTCCTGGGACGTAGCTCCGCGAGCGCTCAGGCGTCTACTCTGAGTCCATCACGTAGTTCTCGTACTCCCACTCGAAGTACCTCTGGAGTCTTGCCACCGACTCCGTCCAGTCAGCCCCTTCGCACCGCTTCACGATGTCCTTGAGAGTTCGGCGCACACGGGGCCATGAGTAGTCCGAGACAACGAGCATCGCACGCTCACTCAGTACTTCTCCGAGTGCATCTGCGTGTGTCTCCTGGTGCTTCCTCAAACCCTCAGGCGTCGCCACCACGATCTGAAACAGATCCGCCGCCCCTTGTCCGCCGGTGCAGCTGAGCTCAAGCTCCACCAGGACGAAGGCGTCCTCACGGGCCTGCGGCGTCCATGCATCCAGATGAACATCAGGCGAGCTTATGCTCACAATGATCAGTCTCATCGTTTCGCGTCCCAAATGAACGTTATCCAGCCAATTGGTCGGCGGCAACGACGCGCTCGGGCGCCGGGATCGACTCCGATCAGTCTGCGTCGACGGGCTAGTTCAACCGCGTGTAGAGCTACGGGACATCAACCCAGAACTTCTCAGGGAACAGAGATGACGGCCTACTCGAACCGCCCACCGGAACGAGCGCGCACACGGCAGTGACGCAGACACGCCACAACCTCGCGGCATCAGAAGATCGGAGAGAAGCAGACCTTGTACAGACCAAGTGTGATCAAGACTGCACCGCCCAGTACCAACGAGGACAGAGTACTCCGGAAGCGGCACCAAGCCACCAGAACGCATATCCAACCGAGTGCCCACGCCCCAAGAACCCACCACCAATCGGGGTCATGCTCCCTAAGCCCATCTCGATTGAGCCCTCGCAACCCGAGCTCCTCTCCGAACATCACAAAGCTAGCGGCGGCCATATGGGACGCCACTCCGAGCAGAGCGATTACGATGCCTGTCTTCTTGCCTCGTCGGAGATGTTCCACCGTACGACATGCAGTGCCGCTGATCACTGCTGCTGCTCACAAGAGCATCGAACACCTGCAACTACGCCACTGAACGAGCCCGTGCTGGCCACCGTCGCAACGATCGGCGAGGACAACCGCTGCCGCTATTGGCCAGTACCAGTGAGGACGCCTCGCCCAGAGTGTCACTTCTTCCCTTCCTCCTCATGGCATTCTTCTTTGCCAGTCGCATCCAAACGCCGCTATCCGTCGTCATCCTCGCCAAAGACCTCAGCCAGAAGGCTGTGCAAGT
>JANQEO010000069.1 GCA_028278325.1 Candidatus Binatia bacterium | reverse complement strand
GGAAGGGCAAGTCGTTCAGTATGAGGTCGAAAGCGGCGAGGGCAGCGGACGAGGCAAGGGCCCACGCGCTTCGTTGGTAAAGCCGGCCTGAACCTCAAGCAGCGTCAACCGTCTGCTCTGCTCGGTACGTGGCCGGTGACTGCGATCTCCTCGGCCAGGCGCTCGCTCCGGGCCTGGCTTGGTTTGCGCAGGCCCGCTTGCTCGGCGGCGTCAGCCAGTTTCGAGATTGCGAGTTGTGTCTCGGCCAGCACGTCCGATTCTCCCGAATTCGCGTTCGGGGAATTCCATATCACGTGTCGTCGCGTTTGAGCATGACGCCCTTGACCTGTACGCCGAGCACGCGCGTATCGGTGTTCTGGCCTCGATCCATCACGCCCTTGGGGATGAAGGTAGTGCTGCGGAGTTCGACCATCACCTTGTCGGAGAACTGACGCGAGGGCAGTTCGAGGCTCTTCTCCCATTTCCCGTGCGGCGCCGAACCGTCGAACACCACGATGTCATCCACCAGAACTTGGAAGCGAACCGGGGTCGCGTCGGGACGAAGGATCTCGATACTGACCCACAAGCGCTGGGGAGGGCACTTGGGGCTGATGGGGACCAAGAGTTTGGCGCTGCCGTGCGTCCAGCGGAAAGGCTCGGAGTCGCTGTACTCTTGGAAGTGGAAGCCGGACTCCGCCACTCCTTCGACTGGCTCGCAGCCGAGCATGAGATTCAGGTAGGCCCGTTGCCGGTAGTTGGCAATCGCCTGCCAAACGCCCAGCGAGATCGCGACGATAAGGACGAACAGGCTCAGCCACAGCTTTCCGGAGCCACGGAGATAGTCCAACACATTGACCATCGTCACACCTGTGAGAAATCAACGATCCTCCCCACTCCCTCCGCGGCGCCTTCGGCCTCGGTCAAGGCGTCCGTCGCGGGGATTCAGTACTTGGGAGCTACCTCTCCTCCCCGCGGCGTCAATAGTGCCTGGACGACGTCCGGATCGACGGTAAACGACAGCACGTCTGCGTGTCCGTCGGCGAACAGGAAGTTGCACCCCCCGTCGTGCGCCGATCCCCATTGGTTGTGAAACTTGACGCCCGGGGCGTCGTGGAAGACGTTGGTCCCGAAGCGGGCAGTCCCCGCCGAGCCCCCGGTGAAGAAGGGCTCGTCGAAGTACCAGGTTCCCGACAGATAGTTCTTGGGATCGATCGACTTCTCACCAACCAAGAGCGTGTTCGACGTGCCGTCGGTGATCTCGCCGAGGCGGAGGACGTTGGGGCGGTTCAACACGACCATGTTGTTGGCGGCGTAGTCGGTCCTGCTCCATGGCCAGCCGCCGGTGACGTAACTGCCGTACTCGTCGATCAAAGGGGAAACCAGGGCCAGAGCCGGCCTTCGGCTCGGGCACGCATACAGTTCCACGGGGACTTTCCAGTCGCGCTGCTCGAAGACATTGGGTTGCTCGATGCGAGGGAGGATGGAGAAAGCCCAACTCCCCGGTTGCTCGGGCCCAAGCTGTTTGGGGTCGCCCACGCCCCAATAGTAAGTCACGGGTCCGCTGCTGCCCACGTCGCCGGTCGTGGAAACGTAGGTCAAGCTCCCGCTGACCGTGAGGATCTTCTGACTCGGGTCCCAGCCGCCGTTGCCCGGGAATGCGCCGAAACTGTCATGGTGCCCCAGCAAGGCCAGGCCGATCTGCTTCAGATGATTCTTGCAGCGAGTTTTTCGTCCGGCCTCGCGAGCCGCCTGCACAGCGGGGAGCAGGACTGCCACCAGCATGCCGATTACACCGATGACCACGAGGATCTCAATCAGTGTGACGGCCTCTCGGTGGAGAGGACGCCGCCATCGCAACTCATGGGCGCGCGCGTGCATGTCATTGGCCTCCCCTCATGGGCAGATTCGTGCGCCGGACCAAAGCCCCGCCGCGGCGTCCAAACCGGTACGCGAAACCCCACGATTTCCACCTCGTCCCAAATGTCCCCCGCGAATCCGCGATGCGGCGAGCGGACCACCATCGAATGTAACATCAGTGCCTTGCTTGTCAATGGGTTTTCCAGGGTGCGGGGTGGTTCGGAGTGTCCGAATTTAGACGGGCAGGCTCGCGTTCGAGGCGATCAGTCTTCCTCGTCGCCGGACAGGCGATCGTCGTCCTCGGCTCGGGTATTCGCGTTGACGCGGTACCCGAAATCGCGCAGCCGTTCGACCAACAGCCTGAGTCTTCGCCAGGGAGTCTTCGTGGCGTCGAGGACTTTCCGGTGGGCCATCTTCCTCAGCCACGCCTCCGCCTCGGCGTCCGACTGGCCTCGAAAGGCATGGGCCGATTGCGCGACCTCCCACAGCACGTCGTTGAGGAGCTGATCCGCGTCGGCCAGGACCCCGTCCGGCCCTCCCACCCGTGATTGGGCCAGTTGGCGTGAAATGGCCGCGCACAGCCACGGTTCGACGGCCGAAAGCAGTTCCACCAACGCGTCGTTCAGATCGCCGGCGGAAGCCGGTCGAGCAACACGTCTCAGAATACCGGCCACAGACTGCGGCTGGCCGTCGTCGGACGCTTGCGTTCTCCGCGGCGCCATCTCGGTTCTCGACGCAAGGTTCCGCGATCCCAGCTTTCGAAACACTCCGCGGTCAGGGCGCTCGGCCTTCCTGCTCCCAGAGCTTGTCCAGCTCCTGTTTGATCGTATCATCAGGTTCCATGCCGGCAAGCGCCTGTTCGGGCGTCAACAGGTCGCTGTCGGCGGGATCGCCTCGGTAGGTCTCAATGGCGGTGAGTGATTCGTCGATTTCCACCTGGATCGTGCCCAACGCTTGGTCGAGATCGCTGGAGTCCGCTTCTCGAACCACCGCATCGAGTTGCTCCAACCCTGTCTCCAGTTGCTCCAGGGCGTGTGGGCCGAGGACTTGCCACTCAATGCCCGACGTGGCGTCGGCTGCCTTGGCGGAGAGCGTCTCTTGTTTCGATTCAAGCTGATCCGCCGCGTCATGCAGGCGTTCGAGCATCGTCTGCATCTTCTCTTCCCGGCCGTTGCCGAGCTGCCGTTGCGTCTGCCATCGCTCCAACGTGCGATAGACCTCCGCTCCGCTCATGGTACGGCCGGCAAATTCGATCTCCTTGTCCAGATTCTCTCCTTGGGCTTCGCTCGGTTTGGGCAGGCCCGCTTGCTTTGCGGCGTCAGCCAGTTTCGAGATGACAAGTTGTATCTTCTCGAGCGATTCCGATTCCCGTTCCAAGGCGATCTCTAACCGGCGCGCACTGAGTCGGAGTTCCTTGGCTCGGCCGGTCAATCCGACCACTTCCTGCCGCGTCTCTTGCATCAGTCGCGCGACCTCCATACGGGCCTTCGCAACATCGACTCTGGCGTGAGAGTCTTGGATTCTCGCAGACAGCCATACGAATTGCACAAGTGCCAACCCACCCAGCAGGGCGATCAGCCCGACAAACGCCAAGATGTTGCGAATCATCTCCTCAATCTCCAATGTGTGGCGAGGAACTCTCCGGGAAAACGGCTACGTCAGCCTCGATCTCATGTGGAGGTTAGGCGCACCAAATCGCAGAGCCCGTCGGCCACTCGGTCGAGTCGCACTACCAGGATGGCGTTCCAACCGGCCTGGCAGACCATGACCACCGCGGCGGCGGCCAACGTCAGGTTGATCCTGGCGAGCCACCTGCTCCACCCGATACGACGGGCGGTCCTGGCGGCCGCTCTCTCTGACAGGTCGCCCCAGGAGGCCTTCACCAGGGCGGTGATTTCGGC
>JANQEO010000055.1 GCA_028278325.1 Candidatus Binatia bacterium | reverse complement strand
TGAGCACCAAGGCAGATGGGTAACAGGTTCTCAAGGCTGATGGGTTACACTTTTTGCTTCTTGCGCCTGGGAGCTCCGTCGCGGTTGAGGATGGACGATTTGTCGGCGTGGAGCCAGCCGAGGTGAACGGGTCCGAAGAAGACGGACCAGATGTCGAGGGCGACTTGCTCGAGTCCGACGTAATCGCCACCGAGCAGATACGAGACGTTGACCCATGCCTTGTCCCATCGGATGCCGCCGTTCGTAGAGACCTTGCGGAGCTCGAAGTGGGGCGGGTACTCGGGCTGGACGAGCCGCGTGGGGAAGGGACGGATCGAGGCTTCGTAGACCGAGGCCGGGGTCTGGTCGTTGAGCGCTTCGTGGGGCCGGATGGTGTTGTACTCGGCTCGGAAGGTGTTGAAGCGGCGCTGCTGAGCTCCGCGGTTGGCGGAGGGCGGGATCGCCGTCTCGGCTTTGAGGTCTCGATGCATCCGTTCGTGTCGACCGTTCTGTTGAGGCGAGGCTGGCTCGATGAGGTCGGGCAGGATGCCGAGCTTGATCCACCAGATCGAGAGGCGTGAGAGCCGGCCGAGTGCGTTGGACGCAAACGGCACGCCGTTGTCGGTGCGGATCCGATCCGGGATCCCGTACTCGCGGAAGAGTCGAGTGAACACGCGCTTTGTCGGCTTGAATCGTGTACCCTCGAGGCCCTGGCATCCGATCAGATATCGGCTGCAGCCGTCCTGGACGGTGAGCGGATAGCAGTAGCGCCCGTCTCTCGTTTTGAACTGCCCCTTGAAGTCTGCCGACCAGATCGCGTTCGGCGCATCGAAGGGTGCGGTCGGTGGCCCCGGATGTGCGCGTCGCACACTCCGGCGTCGCTTCTTCACGACTCCGGCGCGCTGGAAGTACGCGTGCAACGTCTGTTCCGACGGGATCGGCCACTCCGGATGTTGCGTGAAGAGTAGGCGCCGGATCTTGCGGGCTCCCCAGTTCGGGTGACGCCGTCGCAGCTCCAGCGCGGCCTCGACCACGTACGGCTCCGTGGCATGAGGGCAGTGGTGCGTACGACGGGAACGATCCTTCAGTCCGTCTGGCCCCTCCTGCTCATATCGCTCCAGCCACTTGTAGCCCGTCTTCCGGCTCACGCCGTGGCGGCGGCACAGCTCCGCGTGGCTGAACAGGCCTCCGCTCGACTCAAGGATGAATCGCTTCCGTTCTCTCATGGGATCAGTCTCTCGCCATGGCATCGGCTCCCTCCTCTTCTGGAGGTCGAGCCTAGCCGAGTGAACTGTCACCCATCAGCCTTGAGAGATGTGTTACCTATCAGCCTTTGGTGTACCGT
>JANQEO010000052.1 GCA_028278325.1 Candidatus Binatia bacterium | reverse complement strand
GGTTGGACCGAATACATCGGTGACACTTTGTACCAAATACATCGGTGACACCTTTGTGTGTAGGGTGAGGTTACACAATCTTCTGGGTTCTCTCGTTGAGTCGTGCCACCAGGACGGGCCCGAAGTAGACGGACCAGAGGCCATCATCGACCTCCTCGAGCCCGACGTATTGGCCAGCTAGCGCCACGTTGAGGACGTAGGGATCGCTCTTCCATCGAAAGCTACCAGAGGTCGAGACCTTCCTCACGACGGCGTGGTTGGGGTACTCGAGTCTCGGGAGCTTGTCCGGGAAGCGTCTTGGTGAGCGCATGTAGAGCTCGGCAGGCGGGTTCATACCGAGCGCCTCGTGTGGACGAACGTCGTTGTACTCATGCCTGAAGGCGTCGAAGCGGGCTTGCTGATGCGTCATGGTGGGGCTGGGAGGCCTAGTCGCCTCCGCCTTCAACGTCCGGTGCATGCGCTCATGGCGGCCATTCTGTTGGGGGCTCGATGGCTGCGTCCGCTTCGGAATGATGCCCAGCCGAATCCACCACACCGATAGGCGTGAGAGTCCGGCCATGCCAGCAGAGGCGAAGGGGCTACCGTTGTCCGTGAGGATGTACTCCGGCAGGCCGTACTCCTCGAACAGCCGATGGAACACAGCCTGGGCCTGCTGCGTGTCAGTACCCGTGAGGCCCTCGCACCCCAGCAGGTAGCGGCTACAGCCATCCGACACCGTCAATGGGTAGCAGTACTCACGCGTGCCGAGCCGGAAGTGGCCCTTGTAATCCGCGCACCACACCTGGTTTGGAGCGTCCATCGAGACGACGGGCTTGCCGGGGTGCGCCCACTTACGGCGCTTCTGGCGTACCTGTACCCGCCCGTGACGCTTCAGGATGTCGCCGATGCAACTCTTCGACGGCCACTCTCGGTGGGGTTGATGCAGCTCCAGCAACCGCTTCAGCTTCTTAGCGCCCCAGTACGGGTGCTTGTCCCGTAGTGCCAGCACCGCTGCCTCCACCTCAGGAGGCGTTCGCCGCGTGTTGTGAGGCGTGCGACGTCGGTCCAAGAGTCCTTCTGCGCCCTCCTCACGGTAGCGGCGCACCCACTTGTAGGCGTTGTTCCGACACACACCGAAGTGGTGCGACAGCTCCGTTATCGTGTAGTGGCCCGTCTCATACATCTTGATGAAGCGAAATCGTCTCTCGAACACCGGCTCGTCCTTGTTCCACGGCACGAACACCTCCCGTTCGTGCCGGTAAACATGTCACCGATGTATTCGGTCTATTCTGTCACCGATGTATCTGGCCCGTACCGCGAAGGCTCTGTTGCTGGGCTCCCGCCGTCCTGGCGGCTCGCGAGCCGGCTAGGACGAAGGGCGAAGGGGCCGGGATCACAGGGGCACATCACGCCCAGCAAAGTGTTCTGGTGTGTCACCAGGTCTACGGCAACGGTGCCCCATTTGATGACGCGTCGCCGCCGCGCTGGTAGTCGCGTCATGTAGGAACGCCTTTCCCCTTCTTACTTCGCGCACCGCGCAGAAAGATCTCGTTCTTTGCACCACGCAGATTGGCGGTGGAGAGCTGAGGTGCCAGTGTGAAGAAACCACCTGTGGGTATGAAGATGTGGGGGACTCCGGGACTCCCGGCGT
>JANQEO010000004.1 GCA_028278325.1 Candidatus Binatia bacterium | reverse complement strand
GCCGCCGAGCGCGCGGGCCCGTAGTTCAGCTGGTTAGAACACGCCGCTCATAACGGTGTTGTCGCAGGTTCGAGTCCTGCCGGGCCCACCACCCAGTCTGCAAGTTTCCGAGATGCTGGAGATTGAGCCCCAGAAGCCCGCAGTTCTGCGGGGTTTAGACAGTTGCGTGTTGACGGGAGACGGCGAAATCGGAGGAGATCTGACTGAATTGGCCGAAAATCTCTCGCGGCCCTTTTGCCGTCAACGCGTTAGTCGAGGGCGGCGACCAAGGCCTCTTGTTCCTGCCAGATTCTCGGCTGGTCGCCCACCGTCGACGTGCGCGACATGATCCCCGAGCGCTGTGTCGAAACCCTGTTCCTGAATGAAACCGGCTCGATCAAGGGATTGCATCAGTTCGATGCGCCTTCCTCGCCCGAAAAGTGGGAAAGGGTGTGGTCCGAGGTTGAGGCCGCTTGACGGCGCTCTCCCGCCCGCACCCCGTGCGCCTGTGCGTGCGGGGTGCGGGTCGACGCCGTGCATGCCTGGGCCTACAGGGTTCCTCTAACACCTGGTTTGACAGGATCGAACGCCGATAGCTGCGAGCTTCCTTGTGAAGGGGCTGTTCGCGTTACAGGCATGGAGTAATGCGCCGATGATGTTTGCCGACAAGGTTGCGCTCGTTGCCGGAGCCGGCGGGGGCATGGGACTCAACATTGCCAACGATCTCCTGGGAGAGGGCGCCCATGTTTGCCTCGCCGACATTAAGCCAAGACCGGCGGACATTCGCGGCGGACCGGGCAAGAGCACCTATTGCCAGGGTGATCTGTCGGACGGAGGCTTCGTGCGATCGACGGTCGAACAAACCGTCGCAGACTTCGGACGGCTGGACTACCTGGTGAACACGGTCGGCGTTCTTTGGTTCGGCCGGGACCTTTCGCTCGTCGAGGTCGATCTAGAGACCTGGGACCGCGTCTTGGATATCAACCTCAAGGCGGTCGTCCTGACCACACGTCACGCGATCCCGCAGATGAAGGCGGGAGGCGGCGGTGCAATCGTCCATTTCTCCTCGACCCAGGCCTTACGGGGCGATGTCGCCGCCCAAGACGCTTATGCCGCATCCAAGGGAGCGATCCTCGCATTGTCCAAGTCGATTGCCATTCAATTCGCCGGCGATGGCATCCGTTCCAACGCCATCTTGCCGAGCGCCACGCTGTCGCCAATGCAGGAACGTTGGCAGGGCAAGGAAGCCGAGATCGGGGCGAGCATCCCGATCGGGCGGGTCGGCACGACACAGGATCAGTCGAACGCCTGCCTATTCCTGCTTTCGGATAAGGCGTCATTCATCACGGGCGCGGAACTGGTCGTCGATGGCGGGGCCACCGCAAGCGTCTGAGGCGTGGTGGGATCGACGGGCTGCGCTCAAGTTTGAAGTGCGCAGCGAGGCTGACCGACCAAGACCGGTCGTGACGGACAAGCTTCGGTCTTATCCGTCAGCCGTCCGAGCGACAGGCCTAGCAGCTGAACACGACCGCAGTCTGAGAGCCAAGAACAGAGCCGAGAGTTCGCACCAGCCGGTTCGACGGCGCGAGCGAAAGCTGCATAGGTTTAAGTCGTCCGGATCGGCGCAGCGCTTCCTCAACATCCATTTGGCGACATACAACACCTTCTATCATCAGCGCCACCTCAACCGGTGACCCTATTATAAAGAGCTTCGAACCGCATCATTCGATGCCTGGAAAGCCGCAAGTGCCGCCGCCTGATCTCAGGTCCTTGCCACCCAAATTTGCCGCTGCGCAGCTCCTGTGACAAAGCCCGTCGGTTCCCTGTCTCCTGCGGCATTTGAACGAAGGTGTCTCTGGGCCTTACAGTCAAACGGCTAACGGTGAATAGGATAGTTGAAAGACCAAGATTAGAGTACTATTTTAAGTTGTTTCTCCAGACATGATTCGAACCGGCAGTTTTCTTCGACTTTGCGAGAACTTTCCCTCATTCAATCGAGTGAGAAGCTCCCATCCGCCGATCTTGCCCATCTCGTATCCCGGCGACTTGACACTGGTGAGCAGGGGCCGTGAGAAGTCGCGAAATTCGAAGGCATTGAACCCGGTGACGCGAACCTGATCCGGCACCTTGACCCCCCGGGACCGGAGTAGATTGAGAGCTGCGATTCCGGCCTGATCATTGGCTCCCATAACGGCATCAGGCATGCCACAGCGATCAATTTCCGCTGCCAGGGCCTCTTGTGCCGCGGCGACGCTTCCGTCGCCGCAATCGACGAGCTTGAGTGAATGGGTCCGTCGATGGGAGGCATAGGTATGCCGCGCGCCTTCGAAACGTGCGTAAAGAGCTCTCCAATAGTTGAGAGTTGGCATGAGCATCACGGTGCGTTTGGCGCCTCGCTCAATGAGGTGCTGCGCCAGGAGCCTGCCGCCCTTGCGGTCCTCCGCCACGATGCAGCAGGCGTCGAGATCCGTCGCGCCAATGCTCTCCAAGAATATGACAAGCGGCTGTCGCAGCTCCCTCAGAACCGCCATCTGGTCACGCTTGACGGCGCCTTTGCCAGATAGCATGAGGCATAGCCCGTCGGTGCGAAGGCCCTGGATCAAGGATGACTTCGCCAAGGCCCGAGCCCGCACGCCTTCGAGCTGGAGCGTGTAGCCGCGTTCGTTCAAAAAGTTGCCAAGGCCGGACACGATCTGCGTCGTATAGCCGTCGGCCAGGTAGTGGGGCGACTCGTCAACGATGATCATCCCGATCGACAGGAGCTTTGACCGACGCAGGCCGCGTGCGGAGATATCCGGCCGGTAGTTGAGCGCCCTGATCGCCTCTCCAACGCGCTCTTGTGTCTCCGTACCCATGGTATCCAGCCGGCCGTTGATGTAATTGGAAACGGTCATGGAGGAGACGTCGGCAAGTTCGGCGACTTGCTTTAATGTGACGCGTTGAAGCCCCTGTTGTGGTTGTCGACCCATGTGTATGGCGTCGCTCTTACGCAAGTAGCAGCGCTTCCCGCAAAGTCGGCATTAGCCAGCCTCAAACATGGCCCCAGGCGTCCGGATCGTCGCTATCGCTGGGGGCCAGACCGACGGTTTCCTCACGCGTCGAGACCCCGAGGCCCATGACCATTCGGTTGGCATAAGCGAAATAGCTGACCACCTGGTTGATCTCGAGGATCTCGCCGTCGCTGTAGCCGGCCTCCCGCAATTCCCTGATGTCGTCCTCGGTGATGCTTTCCGGGTCCAAGGTCAGGGCTTGGGCATACCCCATGGCCGCCAGCTCCTTGCCGTCGAAGGCATGGGCTGGGTCGTCCGCGGCCAGGGCGCCGCAGATGCTGAGTGCCCGGTTGCGGTCTTCGACCAGGGTGAAGACGGCACCGAAATGGTGCGCCGTGCAGTAGGTGCAGCCGTTGAGCACGCTGACGTAGGCGCCCAGGGACTCGAGGAACCAGCTCGGCAATGAGTTCCCGGAGTGGTAGAGCACGTACTTGTAGATCGTCATGTGGGCATGCATGGTATGCGGCCGCAGGCTGTGCGCCATCATGATGTGATCCAGATCGCCTTCCGGACTGACGATCCGGTCGTAAAGTTCCTTCAGGCGGCCGGTTGCCTTTTCATAGGGCACCGTCTCGATCCAAGACATGGCAATTGGCTCCTTTGCTCGAGGTCGACAGGGAACCGGCGGAGGAGGGTCGCCATTGCCCCCCATCCGCTGGTAAACCGGACTGTGCCGCTACTTCAGAACGTTGGTCCAGACCTTGTTGTAGAGTTCGGCTACCTCATCGTCGCACAGCGGCGAGAACTGAAGCCGATCTTCGGCACCCGCCGGCGGTTTCAATTCCTGAGCCTCACCGTATTTCGGATCCATGTACTTCCAGCCGTCGGTGGTTCCGTCAAACGCGATCACGTAGTTACTGTTCATGGCGATGTTCTGCGGATCCATCATGTAGTTCATGAAGATCAGGGCGTTTTCTCTGTTCTTAGCGCCCTTGGGGACGACCAAGTTGTCCATCCAGACGGTCAGGCCCTCTTTCGGATAGGCGAAAGCCAAGCTCGGCTTGGCCTCACGGGAGCGATAGGAGTAGCCACTCCAATTCATGGTCACGTCGACCTCGCCAGAGACGATCAGCTCGTAGGGATCGGAGGAGTAGGCCTTGACCCACTCCTTTTGCTTGAGCAGCAACTCCTGGACCTTGCGCATATCGTCGGGGTTCTTGTTGCATAGCGGTAATCCGAGGTAGCGCAAGGCCATGTTCATGACCTCGTTGACTTCCTTCAGCATGTTGATCCGCCCCTTCAGCTCCTCGGGCGGGTCGAACAAGATGGACAGCGTGTGAATGTCGCCGCCATAGGCATCGGTGTTGATCTGAAAACTCGTTGTGCCCCAGTGCCAGGGCACCGAGTAGTGGCGACCGGGATCCCAATAGACATCGACCCACTGCGGATCGATGTTGTTGAAGTTGGACAGCTGGTTGGGCTCCACCTTTTCCAGCAGATCCTCGTCGATCAGGACTTTGACCAACCACTCGCCGGGGACCACGATATCGTACTCGCCGCCACCGAGCTTCATCTTGGCGAGCAGTGTATCGTTGGAATCGAAGGTATCCATGATCACCTTGATGCCGGTGTCATTCTCGAACTTCTTGATGAGCTCGGGGTTTGTATAGTCGGCCCAGGTGTAAAACAGAAGCTCGCCTTCCGCTTTCGCCGAATGCGGTGCGGCGACCGTCAGGGCAAGTGCGACTGCACAGGCAAATGCAAATTTCTTCATTTCTGGCCTCCCAGGTTAGGTGTGAGGATCATGGCGCGCGTGGGGCCCGCTTCTTACTGAGAATGTACATGAGGGTGACGAAGCTAACCGACAACGCCAGCAATAGACTAGAGACGGCATTGGTCTCGGGCGTCACGCCAATGCGTATGGTGCTGTAGATGTAGACTGGCAAAGTGGTTGACCCGGCGCCCGCCACCATCGCCGTAATGATAAAGTCGTCCAGAGAGATGATGAATGCCAGGGTGGCGCCCGAGAATATGCCGGGCAATAGAAGCGGCAATGTCACGTAGCGGAAGGTCTGCCACTCGTTGGCATAGAGGTCGGCAGCCGCGTCGTCCAGTGTCCGGTCCATGTCCGCCATACGGGCGCGAATTGGCATGAAGGCGAAAGGAATACAAAAGACCGAATGGGCGACGATAACGTTGCCGATGCCCCACTTGACGTTCAGTAGGTGGAAAAAGGCGAGCAGTGCCACGGCCGTGATGATCTCGGGCACCATCAGCGGCAGATTGATGAAAATTGTCCCGAAGGTAACGCCCTGATTGCCGCCCCGACGGCGTAAGGCGAAGGCAGCACAAAGCGCCATGGCGGACGCAGCCAGGGTAGCGACGATGGCGATCGTGAACGAGTTGTACGCTGCCTGTTGGACGCTCGCGTTCTCGAATGCCTTACGGTACCAGTCGAAGCTGAATCCGGTCCACACCGAGGTCGAGCGACTGTCGTTAAAGGAAAAGAGCACCAGCACCAGAAGCGGTGCGTAGAGCAAGGCCAGCGACAGCCCGGCCAGCGCACCAAATCCAGGCAAGTGTTTGACTTCGAACGGCCTCGACATCAGACCAGAGCCTCCACAGGTCCCCAATCGCACCGTTGTCCTCAAAGCATGAGGCCTTATCCTGACTTGAGCTTACACAGAATTTATCGATAAAGTAAGTGGCAATTCGTGACTTGACCGACGGCGGAGAAAGGCCACTCACGCTACGAGCTCAGTCAGTGTCGTGAAGGGTCTCTCGGGCCCACTTGCCGAAACGGCAGCCAATGTGGTTCGGTTGGATGCTGCGATGGCGACTTAGAAATCCAATTGGTTTGTTTGGTGCAGAAAAATGAGCGACGCCAAGCGCCCTTTCTCCGACGGACGACCGGCCTCTTGGTTCGACCTGGCCAGTCGCCTGTCCGAGCGTCGTCGCCGCGGTCTTCTCTTCGTCCCGTCGGCAACGATGATCCTCTGCTTCCAACTGGCGCCGGTGGGCATCATTGTCGTCTTTTCCTTCCTCAAGGCAGGCACCTACGGCGGGGTCGTCTGGGAGTTCTCGTACGAGGCCTACGTCAGGTTCCTATTCGATCGCGACATTTTCGACGACAGCCTGACCTTTAACTCGGCGCATCTGCAGATCATCGCCCGCTCGCTACTGCAGGCGAGCTTCGCCACGGTCGCCTGCCTCCTGCTCGGCTTCCCGACGGCCTATTACATGGCGACCCGGCCGCCTGAAATGCGCAACGTTTGGGTCCTTTTAATCACCATTCCCTTCTGGACCAACTTGCTGATTCGGACATTCGCCATCGCAATCCTGTTGCGTGAGCGTGGGCCGATCAATAGCAGCCTGCTTGAGCTTGGTCTGATCAGCGCGCCGATACCCATGCTGTTCACCAACTTCGCAATCGGATTGGGCTTGGTCTACAGCTATCTTCCTTTCATGGTTCTGCCGCTCTACGCCAGTATGGAGAAAGTCGATTTTCGTTTGGTCGAAGCCTCTTACGACCTCTATGCCTCGCGCACGCGCATGGTGCTGCACGTGCTGGTCCCGCTCGTCAAGCCGGGTATCGTGGCCGGCTGCTTCTTGGTGTTCATTCCGTCCATCGGCTCCTTCCTGGCACCAGACATCTTGGGCGGTGGCAAGAATCTGATGTTCGGCAGCCTGATCCAGTTGCAGTTCACGACCGGACGCAACTGGCCGTTCGGATCGGCCATCGCGCTGATTCTACTGTCTTTCGTGCTGCTCACCCTTATGGCATTTGCGATGCGCAGCCGGCGTGCCCAATCATGACAATGCAGAGGAACGGATCGCCTCAAGCGCCAGGCGAGCCCGCTGCGATGGCCGTCGAGGTGCAGGGGGTCATCAAGCGCTTTCCGGGCGAGGCTGGACGTGACGTGACGGCACTCGACCGGGTCTCCCTGTCGGTTCAGGATAACGAGCTGTTTACGCTGCTCGGCCCCTCCGGCTGCGGCAAAACCACCCTGCTGCGGCTCATCGCCGGATTCGAACGCCCGACCGAGGGCCAGATCTTACTGTTTGGCGAGCATTTGGAAGCTCTGCCACCCTACCTCCGGCCGGTCAACACCGTGTTCCAGCATTATGCACTGTTCCCTCATATGACGGTGGTCGAAAACGTTGCCTTCGCCCTCAAGATGCTGGGCCGGAACAAGGCCGAACAGCGCCGAGTGGCCGACGAGATGTTGGCCCTCGTGCAGATGGAGGCTTTTGCCGAGCGGAAGCCCGATCAGCTCTCGGGCGGGCAGCAGCAGCGCGTTGCCCTAGCACGCGCCTTGGCGCCGCAGCCCAAGGTTCTGCTGCTGGACGAACCGCTTTCGGCCCTCGATCTCAAGCTACGCCAGGCCATGCGCGGCGAGCTCAAGAAGCTGCAGCGTAAAACGGGAATCACGTTCATTTTCGTCACCCATGACCAGGAAGAAGCCTTGGCCATGAGCGACCGCATCGCAGTCATGTCCGAAGGACGCGTGCAACAGGTCGGCGCGCCGCAGCAGATCTACGAGCGACCCGTCAACCATTTCGTAGCTGACTTCATCGGCGATACGAATGTATTTCGCGTGGCATTGGAAAGGCTTTCGGATGGGTCTCTCGGCTGCCGCCTCGGTGGCTCTTTGGAGCTGAGTTTGGGTGTCTTGGACGGTTACGAAGCCGGTCAAGAGGTGACCCTTGCCGTGCGGCCGGAGAACGTGCAGCTTTTTGCCGGCCCAAACGAGGAAGGGCACCAAACAACAGGCCGCATCGAAGAGGCCGTCTACTTGGGCACCGACACCTCCTACATCGTCGACTTGGGCCAAGGGGCCCAAGTCCTGGCACGTGACCAAAACGTCGGCTCCGAATACAACCGCTTCGCCGTCGGTGATGAGGTTTCGCTGACAATAGCGCCCAACACCCTCCGCATCCTGGAGGATTGAGGCGCATCTATCGCAGGATGTCGGCCAGCAGGTCCCTGATCTTTTCCCGCAGGAAAACGTTTCCTTCTTCCTGCCAGAGGCGGATATCCGATCTCTCGAAGAGGGACGGAATCCACATCTCGGTCATGTAGCGCTCCATGGTGTGGGCGTCGGTGAGAAAGCTGTTCTCCTCAGCAGAGCGTTTGATGACGTCGAAGGCGAGGCTGTCTTCGTTGACGGCGATTCCACCGGCAAAGGTCGATACCATGGCCGCCACCTCGTCGCAGAGCACCAGCATTTCCAGCGAGCCCGTGCGCCCGCCGGACAGAAACCCCAAGCGATGGATAAAGGCCGTGCCGGCCAGCGCCGCGAAGCTCATGGTCGAGCCCACCTCGGCGGCGGCTTGCAGGTCGGGGACATGGGAGTCCGAGCTTCCCGCACCGACCCAGCTCGGCAAACCGATGCTATTGAAGTAGTCGACGGCGCCGAGGCCGGCCAGCATGATCTCCGGCGAGCCGTAGGCCAGATCGGCACGGCGCATGTCGATCGGCAGGATCGACGAGCCCGCCATGATCGGCGCGCCCGGATTGCGCAGCTGGTGGATCACCACGCCGGCCAAGGTCTCGGCAGACGACTGCGCGATGGCGCCGGCCAGTGTGATCGGCCCCGACATGCCGGGGAACAGCGCCGGATAGCAGACCACGGGCAAGTGCCGCTCCGCCGCCATCTGCAGCCTGCGGCAGAGCTCCTCGCCCAGCTTCAGCGGCGAGACCGGGCCGGTCAGGTCGAGGCCGCAGGGCTTGGCCGCCAGCCTGTCCCAACCGCCCAGGGTCTCCGCGATGACAGTCCAGATCGCTTCCGCCTCGACTTCGTCGTGGCCGGTGAAGGCCATCGGCTTGCTCGAATGCTCGAGCATGGCGCGGGCCGAAATGACGGCCTCCTCTTCGGGCGGCACATCGGTCGGGTAGCCGAGGGATGCCACCACGTCGACGTTGGCGAGCGCCTCGCTGACCTTCGCCGTCCGCTCGATGTCTGCCAGAGTGCCGGGTCGATGCTCGCCGGTCTCGTGATCCAAGACGTTGACGCAGTTGTGTCCGACACAGAAAGCGGACACCGGCCCGGAGGTGTCGACCTTGAGCGCTCCGTTCTGATCGTAGAGGACGACGCTCGGCGGCGCGGTCTCCAGGGCGCGGCCTACCAGCTCGATCGGCATCCGGACGTAGCCGTTACTGCTTTCCTTGCATCCGTGTTCCTGAAGCAGGCTGAGGCGGGTCGGCCGGTCGTCGACGACGACGCCGATCTCCCAGAGAATGCGCAACACCGTATCGTGGATTGCCGCGGTGTCAGACTTGCTCAAAAGCCCGACCCGGAGGGATCGGCTGGGACGAATGGTCGGCGGGGGCTCGGCCCGGCTTTTCCGCCGTCCCCGCGCGCCTCCCGACCTTGTTGCCGTCACCTCCGCCAAGGGCAACTCCTCGATTCAGTCGGCCGGCTTCAGGGATTTGAAGATGACGGTCGGCGGCACCATGTCGAGCATCTTCGGAACGTAGTAGCCGTAGAGGCCGAACCAGGGATCGTAGTCGTAGCGGATGCGCGAATCCGGTTCGATGAGCCGCTGCACCTGAAAGCCTGCGCCCGCCAAGGCGTCATGCAGGCTGGCGACGGTGTAGCGGTATATGAGCATTTTCCCCAGGCCCTCCATCTCGTCGTAGGCCGGCCCGGTTTCGTGGTAGCTCTCGACCACCGTCAGGCTCTCCGGATCCACTTTGCGGTAGAAGGGGTGATCCAAGGAAAAGACGAATTGCCCGCCGGGCCGGAGCACCCGGAAGACCTCGCGGAAAGCCGAGAGCCGATCCTCGATGAACATCAGGGCGAAGGCGGAAAAAACAATGTCCTGACTTTCGCTCCCGATCGGTGCGAGGTCTTTGATGTCATGCTGTATGAACTCGACGTTGACGTCGTGGTCCGCCGCCAGCCCTCGGGCGAACTTCAATTGCTCCTCGGATATATCCAGCGCCACGGCCCGGGCGCCGCGCTTGGCGAAGGCGATCGCGCATTGGCCACCGCCGCAGCCAATCTCGAGCACGTCGCGACCGGCCAAATCGCCCAACAGCCCGAGGTCGTCCTCGTTCGGGCTGCTCGGCCCGTAATGAATGTCGACGGGAAGCTGGCCGCTTTCCTGATAGTCTTTGGCCGCCTTTTCCCACCAGTCTTTGATCTCATCAGACATCTCATCGCCTCCCGGGTCGTACCCTCAACCTTCGAAAAGGCCTTCCTGCCGCAACTCTTCGATCGTCCGCTCGACTCCTTGCCGCAGCATACCGACGAGATCGTCGATCTGAGATTTGGTGATGACGAGCGGCGGCGACATGACGCAAAGATTGAAGAGCGGCCGAACGATCAGCCCGAGGTCCTGGCAATGGCGGTCGACCCGCTTGCCGATCATGGCATCGGTTTCCAGCGTGTCCTCGTCGCCGGTTCCGATCGAACATTCGATGCAGGCCATCAGCCCGGTGCCGCGCACGTCGGAAATAATCGGCAGATCTTTGAGTTCCCGCAGGCGTTCCTGGAAGTAGGGGCCGACCTCCCGGACATGTTCGAGAATCCCTTCCTGCTCCATGAGTTCGATGTTCTTCAAAGCCGCGGCGCAGGCGACCGGATGGCCCGAGTAGGTGAAGCCATGATAGAAGCCCGTGGCCTTCGCGTCCTCGCCGACAAATCCCTCTAGCAGGCGGTCGGACACCAGCATGGCGCCCAGGGGCACGTAAGCCGAAGTGATGCCTTTGGCCACGCTGATGATGTCCGGCACGATGCCGAATTCGCCTTCCGTCGCGAAGAAATGCCCGAGGCGCCCGAAGGCCGTCACCACTTCGTCGGCGATATAGAGCACGTCGTACTTGCGGCAGAGCGCGTGAGTCCTGCGTTGGAAGCCTTCCGGCGGCACGATGACGCCGCCGGCGCCCATCACCGGCTCGGCGATGAAGGCCGCCACACGTTCCGGCCCAATCTCGAGTATTTTTTGCTCGAATTCCTCCACTCGCGCGTCGCAGAACGCTTCCACGCTCATGCCGCTTGGCCGCTTGGAGGGATTGGGCGAGCTCAGGAAATGAATGAACCGCGTTTCGAGGTCGAACGGGCTTGTGGCCACATCCTTGCCGGAGCAGGACGATGTCAGGTGAGTGCTGCCGTGATAGGCGTTTTCCAGGGCGATGATGTGCTTCTTCTCGGGACGTCCCCGGAGATTGTTGTAGAACATGACGAAGCGGAGCGCCGACTCGTTCGCCGTCGACCCACCGGTGGTGAAAAAGACATGGTTCAGATCGCCGGGCGATAGTTCCGCCAGCTTGGCGGCGAGCATGGCCGACGGCGCATTCGCCAAATTCCAGATTCCGTAGAAACTGAGATCCATCGCCTGCTGTGACATCGCCTCGACGATTTCACGACGGCCGTGGCCGATGTTGACGCACCACATACCGCCGGGCGCGTCGATGTAGCGGTTGCCTTCGGTGTCGTAGACATAGACGCCCTCGCCCTTGACGATGACGGTGCGCTGTTCGCGTCCGATCTCCTCTAGGCCCTCCCAGGGGTGCAGGATCCGACGGTCCTTGTGCTGCAGGTCCACGGTATCGAAATCCAGATTTGTAGCCATGACTCTCTCCCTGGCCGACCCTGTTGGACTTCCGCACGCCGCTTGGCAATGCACTGGCCGAAACTCGCATCATCCATCGGCCCCGGACGATCGCAAAGGTCTCACGCTCGAGCGTAGGTCCGCTTGCGCAGAAGTACTTTATCGATAAATTACTTGTCATGTCCAGGGCCATCATTTGCAGCGAATTACAGAGGAGACCGGCTCAAGCCGGCGCCTCAGTCTCGTAGGCGCAGGTGGTAGAGCTGCCAGGTCATGCGGCCGGCGGCTATGACAGGCAAGAGATTCTCGGCCTCGCGGATCCAGTTGTCGGCGATGAAGCCGCAGCCATCGGACTCGAAGTCGTTCCTGAGGTCGTTCGCCGCGTCCCTTACTCGGCGCCAAAAGGCTCGCATCTAGGCGGCCTGATCCTGAGTCTCGTGTGTCAGGCCCAACTCGCCGAAGGCCCGAGCGAGGCAGGTCTCGTCGGCGGCCAGGGCCTCAATTGGCTCGTCGGGTCCGATACTGTGCTGGAAAATGATGGCGAGTTGGCCAGCCGGTTTGATGGCGTGGACCTGTCCCTTCCTGTTTGAAGAGCGGATGGACCCCGGAACTGCGCTCAGCAGGGCGGGGGACGCCGCGCTACCGACAGGACTTCCTGGCGAAAGGAAGCGCGGGCCGTCGACTGACAAAGCGCCGAGCGAGACATACTGCCCCTATCATACGGACCATGTGTCCGCGGGCTCAGGCTGCCATCCTTTGGTATCGGTGATGGAGTCCCCCAACTTGCGGGAGTGATATGACCTCCCCACGCTTGGCGGCTGTACCAGACGAGGTTCTGGGCAGTCCTTCTCTAGCGACAGGTGAGTCCGGCTCCGGTGATAGTAGGTGAGATAGGCCTTCAGGAATTGAGGCAGCCAGACTAGAGGCGGTAGAGCAACGACCAAAACGCACGATCTAGTGGCGACAGACGAACCCGACAGCGGTTCTGGCGTTGCAGTGCCTCCCACCGATGGCGCAGGGCCATGATCTCGAGTTGCAAGGAAGCCCGGTCCCGGAAGCTTGACAGCAGGCCATGCCCGAGGGCGCGAAGGAGAGCACCCACATACTCGACGCTGTGGACCTCGACCTCAATAGGCGAGGCTTTCTGCGGTGGACAGAATTTTTTGGAAGGCACACCCCAGGAAAGAACAGAACAACTCCAAAAGCCGTGGATTGGTCAATTGAAGAGTCGTAACTGTCATGGCGCTGGTGTGTGGCCGCCATAACCGGGCGCTGACAAGACCGCATCTGCCCCGCCGAACAGAGCGAGCTGTTCCTCTTGATCTCTGAAGGCCTCGGCGTTCACCTGCTCCGGATCCAACACGTCCTGCAAACGGGCCAGCATCTGGGCACGTTGAGCCGCATGGCTGCGAACTTGGCCACGATCGCTCAGCTCATTGGCGTCGGAGGTCATGTCGAACAGTTGAGCCGGGTATCCACCCGCATAGTGGACGTATTTCCAGCGACCCTGGCGAACCATGAAGAGTCCGCTGGGGCTGCCGCCGTCGTGATACTCGCTCAGGACCATGCGATCCGGGCGCGGGCTCCGCGCCAGATCGAGCAAGGACCGGCCCTTCCAGTCTTCGACCTTGGCCGCCTCGGGGATGCCCACGCCCTGCAAGATCGTGGCCGAGATATCCACCAGCGAGGCCGGTGTCAGGCTGATGCCCTGCGGAACCCCCGGGCCCGTGAGGATCAGCGGAATGCCGACGGAATCCTCGTACATGAGGCACTTGCCCCAAAATCCATGGTTGCCCAGCATCTCCCCGTGATCGGAGGTATAGACGACTGTCGTGGTCTCGGCCGATCCAGAGTCCTCCAAGGCTTGCAGGACCTGCCCAACATTGTCGTCGAGGAACGAGCACAAGCCAAAATAGCTGCGAAGCGCGATGTCCCTTGTCTCTTCGCTGAAATGATCGTCGTAGCACCAGAACTTCCGCATCTCCCTGAGCACGGGATGAGTCGGGCGCTCGGTCAAGAGTCGATGCAGCGACTCCGGCAATTTCAGGTTCGCGTATATATCGAAGAACGCGCGCGGCGCCTTGAGCGGAAAGTGAGGGCTCACGAAGGACACAAAGAGCACCCAGGATCGATCTCGGATCTTGCGCGGGTGCTGTCGGAGCCACCTGCAAGCTTCAGACGCGACGCGCCTGTCGTACTCGGTGTAGTCGCTCTCGCCCGGGCCGAGGTCCCGCGCCAGCTCGGCCACCTCGGGATAATCCGTCATCGGCTTCCTGAGCAGGGCCTGAGGCCAACCTTTCCCCTCGTTTGGGACGTGCATCGGCAGGATTTCTTCGCTGAAGCCATTGTCGTCGCTCGACGAGCGAAAATGGAGCTTGCCGAACGAGACGACGCTGTGTCCCGCGCGACGGAGTTTGTGCATCCAGCTATCGCATTGGCCGTGATAGGGTTGCGCGGAAGACCAGCAGCGGTTCTCGTGAACGTGCAGTCCAGTTGCGAGACAGGCCCGCGCCGACACGCAGGTCGGGCTGGGCGTGTAGGCGCGATCGAACCGCGTGCCTGAATTGGCCAGTCGATCCAGGTTCGGCGTTCGAACGATCGGGTGGCCATAGCAGCCGAGGGTAGACCGCGCGTGCTCGTCCGAGCAGATCACCAGAACGTTGGGCCGTGACAATGGTCTCGTGCTCCGTCGGTCACCCCAGGTTCACACGATGAGCCGCGCCGGTCCTGCAAATCGTATGAAACGCGCAGTCATGGTCGCGGACCGGCGAGAGAAGAACCTGGTGGGGCGAATACGGTCGCTCACCCCACCAGGTAGCCGTCGCTCGACAGGGAGATCGTCGCTCGACCGCCTAAGCGAACCACCAACGCTCAACGCAGCGGGCGCCATCGAGTGAGAAGTTCCAGCCCAGCTTCTCGGGGGTCTGCACTTTCGTCGACGCCGCGTCCACCAGATTGTTGAACGCCGGCACGATCGCACCGCCGTCCTCGTTCACCAGGAGCTGCAGCTCGCGATACATCTCCCGCCGCCTCTCTTCGTCGAGCTCGCCGCGCGCCTCGACCAGAACCTTGTTGAATTGCTCGTTGTCCCAATTCGTGTCGTTCCAGGCGGCATCCCGCGCGTACTGGATCGAGAAGATCCAGTCGGCCGTCGGCCGGCCGCCCCAGGGGCTGACACAGAACGGCTTCTTGTTCCAGACATTGCTCCAATAGCCGTCGGCGGGCTCCCGGACGATTTCCACATCGATGCCGGCCTTTTTGGCGGATTCCCGGAACAGCTGCGCCACAGCGAGAGAGCCGTCCAAGATGCCGTCCGAAGCACTGAGGCTCACCTTCAGGTTCTCGAGGCCGGCCTGCTTCAGATGGAAGCGCGCCTTGTCCGGATCGTACTCGCGTTGGGGAATGTCCGCGGCATAGAAACGCTGGACCGGTGCGATCGGATGATCGTTGCCGATCTGTCCGTGACCGCTCAAGACCTTCTGGACGATCTCGGCGCGGTCCACCGAGTATTTGAGAGCAAGACGAACGTTCACGTCATCGAAGGGCGGCGTGTCGGTCAGCATCAGCATGGTCACCTGCGACGTACCGGTGACTTCGAGCAGATGGACGTCGTCCGACTGGGCCAAGCGACTCACGGTCTTGGTGTCGAGCCGGCCTATCGCCTCCAGGTCACCGGACAAGAGCGCGGCGTTCCGAGCCGCCGCATCGCCAATGTTGAGGATTTCCGTGCTCTCGAAGTGCCCGCGGCCGGCTTTCCAGTAGTTCGGGTTCTTTCGGGCCTCCGCTGTCACGCCAGGCTCGAAGCGCTCGAGAACGTATGCGCCCGTTCCCTGGCCGGAGTCCGTGTCCATACCCTCGGCGCCTTTGGGCACGATAGCGAAGTGGAAGTCGGCAAGCAGATATGGCCAGTCCGCGTTGGGGTTTTCCAAGGCCATGACGACGACATCCTTGCCGTCGGCCCGGACGTCGACGACCTGTTCGGTCAGGGCCTTGACCGCGGAGTTCGTTTGCTCGCCCCGGTGCAGGTTGATGGACCCGATCACATCGTCGGCATCCAAGGACTTGCCGTTGTGAAAGGTGATGTCTTTTCGCAGCTTGAACCGCCAGGTCTTGGCATCAGGCGTGGCCTCCCAGGACTCCGCGAGCTCGCCGGCAAGAGATCCGTCGGGCATGACCTCCGTCAGATTGTTCCTGAGCGCGCCGCTGACGGTGAAAGCATGCAGTGCGATCAGAGTCTCGGGATTCAACGTGTCGCTCGCGCTGCCGCCGGTGGCCGCCACGCGAAAGTGACCTCCCGCTTTCGGTGCGGCCGCGGCCGCGGAACCCAGCATGGTCGTCGCCGCTGGCAGCGACAGACCGAGCGCCGAGGCGCCTGCCAGAAATGTCCGGCGGTCGATCCGCCCCTGGCGGACCTGTTCGATCAGGGGCCTCAGATTTGCCATGATGTCCTCCGTGTCTAAGAGTTGGTGTCTTGGTCTCGAGCGCGTCCCGGTCGCGAGTTGATGCGCCGCACCCCAGGAGGGTCGCGGCTAGGTGCGGCGGCAGGCAGCGACCCGATCATGCCAATCGATCCCACTTGGCGGTCCGCGCCTCTCCCGCTCGCACATAGAGCGCTTCCTGATGGCTAGCGATCGCTTCGAACCTCTGGAGCTCGTCCCGACCGAGAGTCGCCCCCGGCGGCGGTATCAGGTCGAAACGTGCCGAGCGGTTCTGCCCGCGCGCCAAGAGGGCATAGTCCCGCTCCAGCTGTTGGGGGACGACATCCGGCGTGATGTAGCGGACGGCGACGCCGATGCGGCGCTGTTCCGACCGGTTGGGGCCGGAGGCATGAAACATGCGGCCGTGGTGCAAGGATAGCTGGCCGGGCGACAGACGGACCTCCACCGCTCGGGACTCGTCGATCTCCACCGGCAGGACCTGACCTCGGAAGAGCACGTTGTCCCGGGCCAAGGTCTCCTCGTGTCGAAGCAAGGCCTTATTGTGGGACCCGGCGACGAAGCGCATGCAGCCGTTTTCGGGGAAGACCTCGGTGAGCGCCAACCAGGCCGTGACCTCCTGATCGGTCGAGCCCATTCCCCAATAGGCCAAATCCTGGTGCCAGCTCACATAGGTGGTCGACTGCGGCTCCTTGATGAAGACCTCGCTGCCCCAAACGAGAAGGTCCGGTCCGAGCACGGCCTCGACCGCGTCGAGGATGGCGGGATGCGTGACGATCCGGTGAACGAAAGGGAGGACGCAGTGGGCGTTGAGGGCGAGATACCTCCCGAGGGGATGCGCACCGCGACAGCCCGCTTCCAGGCGCTCGAGCTCCGCCCTGAAGGCGCCGGCTTCGCCCCGGGATAGAACCCGGATCGGGAAGAGGAACCCGTCGCGCTCATAGGCGGATACTTGCTCGGGAGTCAGAGAGCCAGCCATTTCCGCCGCCTGTCCCTACTTTCAGACAAAGGGCCACAAGCCCGATACCATCCTCGTTCAATCAGATTGGAAGGCTGGGCCTCAAGTTGACAATGGTGACAACTGCCACCATTGGAGCGCAAATGGGGCCCTGGCTAGAGTGACGCCTGCCGTGTAAAGGAGCAGCATGGTGACTAGGCTGAGGGGCAGGACGGCGATCGTAACCGGGGGCAGCCGCGGGATCGGAGCGGCTATCGTTCAGCGCTTTCTCCATGAAGGTGCAGACGTTCTCGTGGCCTGCCGTAGCGAACCCGAGGCTTACACGGACGGGGCGTGGGGCAGCCGAGGCGGATGGCGCGCCACCGATATTTCGAAGCCAGCCGATATCGAGGCGTTGTTCTCCACGGCCCGCGAACGCTTCAACGGAAAGCTCGACATCCTCGTCAACAACGCGGCCGTGCAATTGGCCAAGACCATCGACGAGACCAGCGACGAAGAATGGGAGTGGCTCAACGGGATCAACGTTCAAGGGTCCTTCCTCTGCTCCCGCGCCGCCGTGTCTTGGATGAGGGAGACCGGCGGCGGCGCGATCGTCAACATCGGCTCGATCGCCGCTCAGACAGCCGACCGTGAGATGGCGGTCTACAGCGCCTCCAAAGCATGGCTGCAGGGCCTGACCCGAGCGATTGCCACGGACCACGGCCGCCATGGTATCCGATGCAACGCCGTCTGCCCGACCTGGACGATGACGGAAATGTCCACGGCCTTCTTCGACATGGAAGCCGACCCGGAGAAGGCGGAAGCGGCTGCCAAGCGGCGCCATCCCTTGGGCCGGCTGGCGATGCCGGATGACATCGCCGGGGCCTGCGTCTGGCTCGCATCGGACGAGGCTGCATTCGTCACGGGTCAATGCATCACCGTCGACGGCGGCTTGAGCGCGGCCTCGCCGATAGACCCCGAGTTCGATTTCAGATGAACCCGGCCTCGTCGGCGGTTCGATTGTGCCAGGGAATAGTGACTGTCGTCGCTATTTCAGGCCCCATCGGGAGGCCAGTAGGCTTCGCTCTGTGCGAGCTTGTCGCAAACCGGCCCAGGTGGGGGCGGTTTCTTGCGCCTGAGATAGCAAGAGCGAGGAGGACAGGTAATGATCACGGCTGATCTTTCCGGGAAGCGAGCGTTGGTGACCGGGGCTGCTGGCGGTCTTGGACTGTGCACGGCGGAGCTCTTCGCCGAAATGGGCGCCGCGGTGGCAATGAACGACCGGCCGGACAACCCGAGACTGACCGATCAGGTCAGGCGCCTTGGGGAGATGGGGTACGATGTCTTCGCCGCTTCAGCCGATCTGACGGACTCGCAGGCCACCCATGGCATGGTCGTCGAAGCCGCGCAACGTTTGGGTGGTCTGGATTACCTGATCAACAACGCCGGCGCACCGGTCACCAAGGAACCGATCCCGCCGGGCGACCTGGACAACCAGAGCGAGGCGTTCTGGGAGAAGGTTCTCTCCGTCAACCTGATGGGCGGCTTCCGCACGATACAAGCGGCGGCACCCTACCTGCGCGAGTCAAGGGGGGCGATCGTCAACACCAGTTCGGTCGCCGCCATGCGTGCCGGCGGCTCCAGCATGCCCTACTGCGTGGCCAAGGGCGGCGTCATCACCATGACGCGAGAGCTGGCGCGTGGGCTCGCTCCGGATGTGCGCGTGAATGCGATTGCGCCGCAATTCGTCGACCCCAGGGACTCGACCATGGATCTCAAGTGGGACTCGCTGGACGATGACGTGGCGGTCCTGCCCATTCCACGTCCGGGACGTGGGCGAGAGTATGCCGAGGTGACGCTCTTTCTTTGTGCCGGCGCGAGCTACATGACGGGTGTCACCGTTCCCGTCGATGGCGGATACAACTGCTAGAAGGAGCGGCTCATGGCTCTGGTCGTCGATTTGGAGGCCGTCGTCGTTTCCGTACCTGCGGAAGGCAACGCGTTCACCGAGACCGATACGGAAGATATGCTTCTCGTCCTTGCGAAGGACGAAAACGGTCTGATCGGCTTCGGCGAGTGCGCGGCGACACCGCGCGTCGTGAAGGAGATGATCGACTTCCCGAGCGAGCATTTCTGGAGCAACGGCATCAAGGAGCATGTGATCGGCAAGGATCCGATCGAAGCGCTCGCCATCTACGATCGGATCTACCACAGCTCCTTCTACCACGGCCGACGCGGCACCTTGATCAATGCCCTGTCGGCGGTCGACATCGCGCTTTACGACCTGGCCGGCAAGCAGTTGAACAAGCCTGTCTGGCAGCTCCTCGGCGGTGCACGACAGGATGGCGCACGCCCATATGCGACGATCTATCCGGGTGACACTCGCGGCGAGCCCACCAAAGAGATCCTGAAGAAGATGGAAGGGATCGTGGAGAGCGTGCGCGAGATGGGGATCACCGCGATGAAGATCCCCTTCGTAGGGCTGACCGAGTTGGCCGACCACGACGTGGTCGAGCTGATCGGCCAATGCCGCAAGCTCGTCGGAGACGATATCACGCTGGGCACGGACCCGGGCTATCGTTGGTCGCACTGGCAAGAGGCCTTGTGGGTGCTCAACAGGCTCGACGACTTCCGCATCTACTTTGCGGAGGTGCCGATCCGGCACGACGATATCGAAGGCTATCGTGAGTTGGCGGCGCGTTGCCCGATCCTAATCGGGGCAGGCGAGTTCTCCACAAGCCGCTGGGAGGCGAAGGAGTGGCTCGAGCAGGCGCGTGTGCCGCTTTTGCATTGCGGCATCAGCCGGGCCGGCGGTTTCAGCGAGCTCGCGCGCATCTCCGAGATGTGCGAGCTGGCCGGTGCGCTCTTGATGCCGCACAGCTATGCCTCGGGCATATCCGATTTTTGCAACCTTCACTTCCAAATCGCCAGCATGCAGGTGCCGATGGTGGAGTTTCGCACGGTCCATCCCGTGACCTCGATCCTGCGGCGCGATCTGGTCCATCCCAATGTGCCGGAGATCAAAGACGGACTCGTCACGCCAAGCGACAAACCGGGCCTGGGCCTGGAGCTGAACATGGACCTGGTCAATCGGTTCCGCGATCGAGTATGAGGCTCCGGCGACGGCTTGCCGGGCATGGAGGGCACTGTGACGGAAGATCTCCACTATCTGTCCGCGGCCGACGCGCTTCGGCTGTTTCGAGGCAAAGAGCTCTCGCCCGTGGAGCTGATGCAGGCCATCATCGCTCGGGCCGACGCCGTTGAAGGCCGCTTGGGCGCCTTCACCCAGACCTATTTCGAGGAAGCGCTGGAGCAGGCGAAGCAAGCCGAATCGAAATACGCGAAAACAGATGCCCTGCGGCCGCTCGAGGGTCTGCCCGTCGCCATCAAGGAGGACAAGGGCGTCAAAGGCAGACCGACGAGCGCCGGATCTATCGTCTTCCGGGACGGTATCGCCGCAGCGGACGCCCTCCCCGTCGAGCGAATCCGTGACGCCGGGGCCATCATTCACGCGCGAACCAACGTCTGTGAGATGGGCGCCGCCGCGATCACCGGGGGGAGGCTGTTTCCGCCGACGCGGAACCCTTGGAACCCGGATTTCAACAGCGGCGGCTCGTCCGGCGGCGCCGGCGCGGCGCTGGCGGCGGGAACGACGACGCTCGCCAACGGATCGGACTACTGCGGTTCGATCAGAATCCCGGCCTCCGCCTGCGGTGTCGTCGGCTATAAGCCGCCGCGGGGCCGCAACCCGGTCTCGCCGTTCTTCAACATCGACTGGTACGATCACGACGGACCCATGGCGCGGACCGTGGCGGACTGCGCGCTCCTGCAGAACGCCATGACGGGACATCATCCGGCGGATCCCTTTTCTCTACGGGAGAGCGTGACACTGCCGGATCGCTTCGACGATATTTCCCGGCTTCGCATCGGCCTGTCCATCGATTTGGGGTACTTCGAGGTCGACGCGGAGGTCGCCGGGAACACCCGCGAGGCCGCCGACAGGCTCAAGGATCTCGGCGCCATTGACGAAGAGGTCGAGGACGCCTGGACGCCCGATACCTTGAACGCATTTCGAAACCACAGTGCGGGCGTGTTCGGATCCTGGGTGGCGGACTACATCGAAGCCAACAGCGACGTCATGAGCGGCTATGCCATCGCTCTGGCAGAAGATGGGTTGAGGGTGACAGCCAAGGACTTTCTCGACTCGATGGACGTGGAA
>JANQEO010000350.1 GCA_028278325.1 Candidatus Binatia bacterium | reverse complement strand
CGACCACCCGATGGAGCAGGCCTACCTGGAGGCCCTGGCCCACCGCCTGTCGCTGCCCGGCGAGCTGGTCGCCCACCTCGAGAGCCAGGCGGCCGCGGCTACGGCCTGAACAGGCGGCAGAGGACTATCCCGGCCAGTCCCAAGACAACGACGCAGGTCAGGGCGAAGAACAGCAACTTGGCCGTAGTGGCGTAGCTGGCGATCCTGACCAGCCCGTCCTGCAAAGGTGCACCCGCCATGAATCGCTGGAGTTGCCCGATCTGAACGCCGTTCTCGATCCAATCGGCGACGATGGTGGTGACGACCGGCACGAAGAGCCAGGCCATGCCGAACGGCTGACCCAGCATCTCCCAGGTCATCAGCAGGCTGATCAGCAGGGCGGCGCCATAGAAGAGAGGGAAGACTAGGTCGAGCTTGAGCAGGGTCATCTCGGACCGGAGGCCGTCGCCGTCCGTAGCATCCGAAATCGCCTGCCACAGCTGCGTGGCGTCGCTGACGCCATAACCCTTGATGCGAACGTTCAGGAACGTCCAGCGCTCCGAGGGGCGGTATCGCTTCAGCGACTGCTCAACTAGATCGCGGCCGCTGCGCTTTCGCATGATCGACGCGCCGACAAGAAACACGATCGGCGGCAAGGCGACGACGATGATCAGCTGCAGGCCGTGAGATCAGCTGCAGGCCGTGAGAAAGAGAAATTGCCATCTCGCTGACTCCTGCGTTCACAGACATCTCTCAAGAGAACCTGTGTAGAACTCTCGCTGATCCACTCAGTCCGCCAGCGCTATTGGTGAGAGGGTAATGAATCCGACTGCGCTGCCGATATGCACTGAATTTCACCGCCGGTATTGCCGTTCCGAGTGCTCCTTCTCGCTGTGTGAATTGCCACAGACAAGGACGCAGTGACAACGAAGGCTGCTGGCTTGACGACTAATTCGACCATTGATTGAACGCGAAAAGCCCTGACGAAGTGTCTTTTTGAAGTCGCCGAGAAAGTTGCGTCCCCGGTGCAACGGCCCTAGGCGGACCATCGCACGCGAGCCGGGACGTCTCTCGCCCGTTTTTTGTGTCAGGGCCTAACTTGGAGGCCACAGATGCATCCCATAATCAAGTCGACGACGACCATCTTGAGTATCCTGTTCCTACTCGTGCCCCTGGCGGCCGCACAAGAAGCGGTTTCGCCCGCTCTGGAGCCAAGCGTCATCGCGCCATTGCGGAACACCCCGATACGCCAGGCTGCAGCGCCCGCACCCGCATCCTATTGCCCGCTCGGCGTTTCTGCGCCTCACCTCATCAATTGGTGGCGGTTCTCGGACGAGGTGACCCAGAGCGCGGTCGACTTTCGCGGCGTCAACAACGCCGGAACGATAGCCGGCGACAATGCCGAGGTCTGGACCAACTTCTGCAACGACGACTGCTGGTACTTCAATCTCGACGACGACCCGCAGGACCCGGGCTGGGTAGAGGTCCCGCACCACGAGGAGCTGAACCTCGGCACGGCGGACTTCACGATCGAAGCGACGATTCGACCCTATTCGGACGATGAAGTGCAGTCGATCTTGGACAAGCGCATCCAAGTCGGAAACTACTTTCGAGGATACCACCTCTATCTCATGAACGGCTACCTCGGGTTCCAGATGGCAGGCCGGAACACGACGACGGGCTCGCAATCATGGGAGAACTACGAAGACCTCGGCGGCGTGAACCTGGTCGCCGATGGTGGCCTCCATCATGTCGCGGTCACCGTGGATCGCCAGCACGACGAGGGACGGCTCTACGTCGACGGTCAACTCAGGAAGACCTTCGTTCCCTTGAAGAGCGGGTTCCCCAACGCCCCGGACGATCCGGTCGATCTCTCGACTGTCGCTCCGCTCAGGATCGGAGGGCATTCGTTCGACCTTAACAGGGCCTTCAGCGGCGAGATCCACGACGTGGCGATGTACCGGGCGGTCGCGCACGACGCCGCCATGATCCAGAAGCTGGCGACGAAGCCGAAATGCGGTGGCTGCATCGCGCGGCATCCGGCCCTGACAGCCTACTATCCGCTCGACGAGGTGACGTCCCTCGTCGTCCGAGACGCGCAGGGACCTGTCGATTCGCCCGGACAGGGGGTTGCCTGGCCCGACTACCGGCCAAGTCCGGGCTATTTCGGCGCCGGTCTCGAAGTCGGTGCCGACAGCGGCTTCCTGGTGCCGGATACGTCCGACATCAGTCTCGGCGAGAATACCTTCACCATCGCGCTTTGGATCAGGCCGACTGACCTCTCCGGTGTCCGCTACGTCCTGAAGATGGGAACCGTGATGGGCCCGCCGGACCCAACGCCGCCGACCACGGGCTACTCGCTGCGGCTGGACAACGGGACGCCGGTGTGGACCTACGGCGCACAGGAAGTCACGGTGGCTGGGCTCACGCTCCAGCAAGGCAACTGGTACCACATCGCGATACTCGCCGAGCGGGGAGTCGGAATCTCCACAGGACGCATCAAGATCGTCAGCGGGAGCAACCCCGGGACGATCATCGCCGATCAGCCTTGGCTGCCCAGTGAACCCGCCACGAGCGTCGATGTGACGACTGGCATCGGCGCCTTGACCGTCGGCATGGCGGGTGTCCCGCAGGACAACAAGTTCGTCGGAGAGATCGACGAGCTCGTCGTCTATAAGCACCACTTTCTGTCGACGCTGGAGCTGAACCAGCTCAGGTTCAGGCACTATCCCACGCTGTGCAAGGGCTAGCGCCGAGGACTGCTGCGCTGCCCCAAGAGCTGCCGGCCGGCTCGAAGTTCCGGCCGGAGCGCGCGCCGGCCAGCGACGGCAAGCCCTTCGAGCTGCTCGCGCACTTTGAGGGTCAGGCGGCGGTCGCCGCGAGCCGAGGTCCGCCGCCACGCGGCGCCGCGACGACGCTTTGCGATCCCCCGCCGGCCGGCCTGCGCTATCATCGGGTCGGGTGCGCCGG
>JANQEO010000270.1 GCA_028278325.1 Candidatus Binatia bacterium | reverse complement strand
CTGTTAAGTAAACTGATGCATTACCAGCCATTGTTGCACCTGTAGTTACATCGCTCAGCATACTTGCAACACATGTACCACCAGAGTTACATGACATTGAAACTGGACTAATTTTATCACCAACTGTGTTCACACTTTCATCAAACAACATGCCTGCGTAGTCACCCTCAAGGTTGCTGATGTTTGTGATAGCTTTTTGACCTAAAGCGAAGATAAATGAATCGTCTGTTTCATCAACATCGTCTGTGCCAGTATGAACGATTGCACCGCCATTACTTGTTAGATACATAACAGCACCTGAAACATCCATAATGCCATTACTACATGTTGCAGTACCAGGAATTGATCCAGCACCTAATGATGTTGAACCTTTAGCGGCTATGTCCACGGAGGGGATCCCGGCGCCTGCCAGTCGGTGGCGGCACGGCTCACCGTTGGCAGCGTCGGGGTCAATCAGATGGTGACCGCCTTCACCGACGCACCCTTCGGCGGGGTCAAGGACAGCGGGTCGGGCACCATCGGCGGAGAATCGGCGCTGAGCGAGTACCTTTTTCCCAAGCTCATCGCCGCCAAGGCTTGAGGGATGCCGGGCGGCTTCGAGGATGGCGTAAGGTCGGGCCCCGAGGACGCAGGTGACTGAACGGGAGTAAAGAGACTGGCCGACGATTCCACCCAAGCCTCCGCCGAACATCCGCGTCTCGGCCTCATCTGGCCGGCCACCGGCGAGCCGCTCGGGGATTTCGAGATGGCCTCGGCCGAGCGGATGAACGCTTTTCCTTTCGGCCGGGTAATCGGCTTCGATGTCGCCTATTCGCGCGCCGAACCCGGCCATTCAGTCGAGATCCTGCAGGAGGTCGGAGAGACAGAACGGCTGCTGGAACCCGGTCGCGAACTGAGAGCGCGCAAGGCCGAAGCTATCGTTTGGGCCTGCACCAGTGGCAGCTTCATCGGCGGCTACCAAATGGCTTTGGAGCAGGTGGTGAAACTCGAGACGGACCTTGGTCTGCCCGCGACCAGCGCCACGATCGCTTTGGTCCGATGTGCCGAACGGCTCGGATTCCGGAGCGTCGACGTTTTGAGCCCCTATCCCGAGGAGGTGTCGGACATCTTCTACCGTTGTCTGACGGATGCCGGGCTCAGAGTCGAGGCCCGTCGCTCCTTGCGGTCCTCGGATGCTGCGGTCTCCGCCAGCCTGCCGTTGGTGGCGCTGTGTCGGGACTTTGCCGAATCGAGCGACCTCAGGGGCGACGCGGTCCTGGTCCCGGACACGGCGGTCAATTCGCTGGCCCTGATTCCCGAGCTGGAGGCGGCCGCCGGGCGCCCGGTTCTCTCGGTCAATCAAGCCTGCGTTCTTGAAGGTGCCCATTTGATCGGGCGAGGCGAGGCCCTGTCCGGATTCGAGGCTTTTCGCGGTCTCTGCGCCCGGCCGCCGCGACTAAGCGAGTAATCGCCATGCAATTCCTCTCGTCGCTTGACTTTAGCTCGGTCTGGGAGTTCCGCTGGCAACTCCTGGAAGGGCTCGGGGTGAGCTTCTTCCTTATGACGAGTTCGTCTATCCTCGGTTTGCTGCTAGGCATTCTTTTGGCCATCGTCGCACGCTCGAAATTCAAACTGTTTCGCTGGTGCGTCATCGTTTACGTCGAGTTCTTTCGCAACACGCCACTCCTGGTGCAGTTGATCTGGCTGCACTTCGTGATGCCGCTGATTACAGGCATCAACACCAGCCCACTCGTTTCCGGGCTCATTGCCTTGAC
Organism: Candidatus Binatia bacterium; assembly: GCA_028278325.1. Taxonomy (GTDB): domain Bacteria; phylum Desulfobacterota; class Binatia; order UBA1149; family JAJCZL01; genus JANQEO01. The sequence goes on along the minus strand of JANQEO010000270.1, from coordinate 9,892 downwards.
CCTGAATGTCACCGCCTATTTCTCCGAGATCGCCCGGTCGGGCATTGGCGCTATTCCGGCGGGTCAGTGGGAGGCTGCAAGCGCGATCGGCCTGAGGCGCCGGCATACCTGGTCCTTGGTGATTCTACCGCAGGCGCTGCGCATCATGATCCCGCCCTTGGCGAATATGGTCATCAATATCTTCAAGGCGACAGCCATTCTGTCTTTCCTTGCCATCGACGACTTGATGCGGGTGACCGTGCGAATCAGCAACGCAATCTACAAGCCGGTTGAGACCATGACTGCCGCGGCGATCCTCTATCTGATCCTCGGCAGTGCTCTGGCCTACGGTGCCGCGGTCATCGAGCGGAAATATGGCCCCCAGCAAGGCACGCGATGAAATTCGATTGGGCCATACTCGGCAAGTATTCGGACCTGCTTGTCCAAGGCGCTGTCACGTCCGCGGAGATTCTCGTTCTTTCGATGCTCATCGGTTCGATCATCGGCGGCACCGTATGCGCCGGCAGTCTTCAAGAGATCAAGCCGCTCCGCTGGTGCGCACGCACCTACGTGCACATCTTCCGAACGGTACCCGAAATGGCCTTGATCTTCTGGATCTATTTCTGCCTACCACTGATCCTGGGTGTCAGCATGTCCGCTTGGACTTGTGGCTTGATCGCCATTTCGCTTGTCTCCGGTGCCTTCTTCGGTGAGATTTTCAGGGCCGGCATCTTGGCCGTACCGGTTGGCCAGGGCGAAGCGGCCAAGGCCCTCGGCCTTCACTTCTTTCCGCGCTGGTACAAGGTCATCTTGCCACAAGCCCTGCGCATCGTCCTGCCGACCATCGTGAATTTCATCACCGAGCTCCTCAAAATGACGAGCCTGCTAGCAGCTATCACAGTGCATGAGCTGGCCTACCAGGCCTATGTGCTGGCGTCACAAACCTACAAATACACCGAGTTCTTCACATCGATTGCGATCGCCTATTTCGTCATCATCTTTCCGATCAGCATGCTCTCGCGACGCCTGGAGCGGAAATCCGCCGGCGCAGCCTGACCAGCTACAAAACAGCAGTCACTCGCTTGCCTCAATATTTGATATATGATATATCAAATTACAGTAGATATGTGGGAACATCGAATCCTTTGCGCTGGACTGTGGGGGAAGTGGTCGCTGATTCCCTAGACAAAACACCCTGACCAAGAAGGAGGGAAAAATGAGGGTTATCCGCCGTTTTTTGGTGCTGGCTGTCGCTCTGTTTGCGGTGAGCGGCGCGGCATTCGCCCAATCCACCATCGACAAAATCAAAGATGAGGGTGTTCTCAAGGTTGGCATGGCCGACTCTGTGCCCATGCAATACAAGGACACAAAGTCCGGCGAGTGGCGCGGCTTCAATGTTGATATGGCCAACAACCTTGCCGACGTTCTTGGCGTGAAGCTCGAAATCGTCGACGCGACTTGGGCCACCCTGATCCCCGGCCTTATGGGCAAACAGTGGGATATCTGCCTGGTCGACATGTTCGCAACGCCGCAACGGGCCGTCACCGTCATGTTCACGGATCCCTACTTTCAGACCCGTCAGGTCGTGCTCGGAAATTCCGAGAGCGGGATCGAAACATGGGAGCAGCTGAACAGCGAGGGAAACTCCATTGCGGTCCTCGCCGGCACAGCCGACGAACAGGTCGCTAAGGACAATTTTCCCAAAGCGACCGTCAAGCCCATGGTGGCCGAGGGCCTGGCGGCGACCTTCCTCGAAGTTGCAGCTGGTCGGGCTCAAGCCTCCGTGGCCGCGGAGCTGAACATCAAGCTTTACCTTGCGGAAAACCCGAACGCGCCATTGGCGATCATCGACCCGACTCTCGGTGTGGACGCGCAGGGCTATGCCTATGCCATTCGTCCCGGCGACACGCACTTCCTCAACTTCCTCAACACCTGGATCCTCAGCAATCGTCTCACAGGCGTCACTGAGGCAACTGAGGTGAAGTGGATCGACAACTTCCAGCGCTGAAGCTTCCCCCTGGGTGACTTTCCAATAGGCTCCGGGCGTGACGTCGTTTCCCTTGGGTTTGGTCAACTGTCTTAGGGCAGCAGTGAACCCGGGCGTGCGCCTGGAGCGCTATTTTCAGTGACGGGGCGAGTCGTCGCTCCGCGGCCACGAACTCACCTGTGTTACAGCTCTTTGGATAAGGAACCGACCGGCCAAGCAACTCCTGCCTAGGGCGGTGCCGTTGCGGCGGGTTGATTCTTTGCTGTACTTCAATAAAATATATGATATATGATCTTTAGAAAGATAATTCCAACTCACGAGGCGCGCGACTTCCGCCGCTATGGTGCGGGCCGAGGATATCGCCTGAGCCTTCTGGGAGTTGGTTGTGACTAGGTTGGTGTATCTCACACCCCAACTCAAACTCACAAAACCCGATCTGGTGGAGGCTCCCGTGAGACAAGAAGATCGAGACAAGCGGTTCGACGCCCTGGTCGATTCGGCGAAGAACAAGTCCATTTCCCGACGGCAGTTCATGGAGGGCGCGACGGCGCTCGGCGCCACGGCCGCAGTTGCGAGCTCGCTCTGGGCCAACAAGGCCGCGGCGGCAACGCCCCGGAAGGGCGGCCACCTGCGGGCGGCCCTCGTCGGCGGTAACACGATCGATAACATGAACCAGGCTGAATGGGGCGAGACGGTCATGATCTCCATCGGCCGCGCGACCCGTGACAGTCTGGTCGAAGTCGCTCAAGACAATTCGGCCGCGCCCGCTCTGGCGGAAAGCTGGGAGACCAACGACAGCGCCGACACTTGGCGCTTCAAGCTGCGCCCGGGCGTCGAGTTCTCAAACGGCAAATCGGTGACGGCCGAGGATGTGATCGCTTCGGTCAACGTTCACCGCGGTGAGGACACCAAGTCCGGCGCCAAGGGCGTGTTCGCGGGCATCGAGGACGTGACGGCAGACGGCGACGTCGTGGTCTTCAAGCTCGGCAGCCCGAATGCCGACTTCCCCTTTGTGCTGACGGACTACCACATGAACGTGGTTCCCGCGCCCGGCGGCGTGGCGAACGTGACCGACGGCATCGGAACGGGGCTCTATACGATCAAGCACTTCGAGCCCGGCGTGCGCGCCGATCTGGAGCGCAACCCCAACGCCTGGCAGCAGGACAGCTTCGGCTTCGTCGATTCGGCTGAGATTCTCGTGGTCTCCGACCCGAACTCGCGACAGAACGCCTTGGTGACCGGCGAAGCCGATGCCATCAACAAGCCCGAGCTCAAGACCCTGCGATTGCTGGCTCGCCAGCCGACCGTGGAAATCATCGAGTATCCCAGCACATACTTCTATACGGCGCCCATGCTGATGGACACCGCGCCCTTCAGCAACAAGGACTTCCGCCACGCCATCAAATACGGGATCGACCGCGAGGAGTTCGTGCAGAAAATCATCTACGGCTTCGGCACGCCGGGCAACGACCAGCCGATCGGACCCGGCTTCAAGTATCATGCCGCCGACATTCCGCAGTTCACCTACGATCCGGAGAAAGCGAAGCATCACCTCAAGAAGTCGGGCCATGAAGGCATCACGGTCAGCTACAGCGGCTCCGAGGCCTCCTATCCCGGTTCGGTGGATTTCGGCATCCTCATGCGCGAGACCCTGGCCCCCATCGGCATCGAGGTCGACGTTGTGCGTGAGCCGGCGGACGGCTTCTGGGTGAACGTCTGGAACAAGAAGCCCTGGGTCGCCACTTACTGGGGCGCCCGCCCGGTCGAGGACATGATCCTCTCGATCAACTACACCTCCGATGCGCCGTGGAACGATACGCGAATCGCCATTCCAGAACTCGATCAGCTTGTCATCGCAGCCCGCGGTGAACTTGACGAGAAAAAGCGAGCGGAGATGTATCGGGATATCCAGGTGATCATCAGCCAGGAAGGCGGAACGATCGTCCCCGCTTACGGGCAGGAGGTAGCCGCGGTTGCTTCCCGGGTCGGGACCACAGGCAGCTACGGCAGCGGTTGGGAGATGGACGGCGGCCACTTCATCAAGCGTTGGTGGCTGACCGGATGATCTGACTGTCGGTCGTTGTCTACCGGCGGATTGGGTGACGGCGTTCGGCGACGAGCCTCTCCCTGAGTCGTCTCCCTGACTCCAGATGCGCGGTGCATCCCCTCGGGCCGACTCTCCGGTCCTCGGACAGAGCGAGTCCCAGGGGCGCGCATCTGGAGCATCTCTCGATGATTTTGATGAGTGCCCGGGCCGCGTGACCCGCGCCTGCCGATCGGCAAACGCCCTTACTCGGCCACGGTCATTTCTTCGCGCAGGCGCTCGATCGACGATTCGAGGTGGACCCGCAGCTTGCTGAGTGCGACATCGGCATTCTTGGCCTTGCAGGCACGCAGGATCGCCTTGTGCTCGGACAATGATTTGTCGATGTCCTTGGTCGAGCGGATCACCATGACCTGGGCGCAGCGGGTCATGCCGTCGTATTGATCGGAGATCAGCCGCAGGAGCCGCGGCATCCCGCAGGGCTCGTAAAGCGTCAGGTGAAACCGGCGGTTCAGCTCCACCTGCTGCCAGGGGTCCGTGCTTTGGCCATAGCGCTCGAGCACGGCGCCGGCGTCCTGGATCGTCTTCTTGGACATGTGCGGAATGGCCGCCGCCAGGGCCACCGGCTCCAACGCCAACCGGATCTGGCCGATCTCCAGTACCTCTTCCGGCGCCAGTCCGGAGACCACGGGGCTGCGCCGAGGGATGATCTCGACCAAGTGGTCCGCCTCGAGCATCCGCAAGGCTTCGCGAACCGGAATGATGCTGACGCCGAACTCGTCGGCCACGGCGCCGATCTTGATCTGGCTGCCGCTCTTGAGTTCGCCCTTCAGTATTCGTTCGCGAAGGCTGCGATAGATCTCGCTAGGGACGCCCCCGAAATCGATCACCGTTGACACCGAATCGCTCCTTCTCGAAAGGCTGTTCTCTCTAATTCGTCCGAAGGTCGGTCTTCAAGGACTGTTTTCCCCAGCCGCCTCGCGCTGAGCCTTTCGGGGCAGAAATTTCACGCACGGCCCGCGCTTGCAAGCTTGTTCTCGATAATAATATATCATATATTAAAAAGCCTGAACATGATGCTGATTTCATCTTAGTCTTTGGGGGTGCCATGAGCCACTACCGCTATGCGCGCCGGGCGGAGGTGTTGGGCAAGTCCGTCTTCGACCACGCCCCGGGCGCCATCATCCTGAACTCCGGTCTCGCCCATCCGCCGCTCCTGCCCAACGTGGCCCGGGAGGCCGCCAGGGCTGCGGAGGAGCGCACCGCGGAGGTCATGCAGTATGGGCCGCTCATGGGGCTCGACGACCTGCGCGACGCCGTCGCGGCCTTCGTGTTCGAGGACGGGGTCCATTGCGAGCGCGACAACATCCTGATCACCAACGGCGCCAAGCACGGGGTCGACCTGGCCTGCCGGGTCTTCGTGGAGCCGGGCGACCGGGTCATCCTGTCCGCGCCCACCTACATGACCTCGATGCAGCACATGCGCACCCACGGCGCGTCCTTCCTCGCCATACCCCAGGACGAGGAAGGCTTGATGACCGACGTCCTCGAGACCAAACTCGAGCGCCTGGCGGCCAATGGCGAACGCATGCCTAAGCTGCTCTTCGATGTGCCCGACTTCCACAACCCGACCGGCATCACCATGTCCTTGAGGCGCCGCAAGCGCCTGATCGAGCTGGCCATGGTCTACGGCTTCGTCATTCTCGAGGACGACCCCTACCGGCGGGTGCGCTTCGAGGGCGAGTCGATCCCGCCGCTCAAGGCTTTGGACGAGAGCGGCGTCGTCTTCGCGCTGGGCACGGTCTCCAAGGTCCTGTCGCCGGGGCTGCGCCTCGGCTGGGTGATCGGCGAGCCGAACGCGGTCCGCCGCATGGCCATGCAGAAGTCGGAAGGCGGCTCCTGCCCCTTCGCTCAGCGCATCGTCGTCGACCTCATGCGCTCCAATCGCATGGCCGAGCACATCGACTTGATCGCCGCGAAGATGCGCGAGCACCGCGACGTCATGGTCGAGGCCCTGGCGCGCGAACTGCCGGATGCCGTCGTGCGCCCGCCCCAGGGCGGCTATTTCCTTTGGGCCGAGCTGCCGGAGGGCGTGTCGGGCGAAGCGGTGGCGGACCGGGCCGTCGAGCACGGCGTCGAGGTAAGCTCCGGCCGCCTGAGTTTCCCGGAGGACGACCCCGGCAATTTCCTGCGCTTTGCCTACAGCTACCCCGACAAGAACGAGATCGCCGAAGGCATTCGCCGATTGGGCCTCGCCTATCGCGAGGTCCGCGCCCAGGCCTAGTCCGGCACAACACGAAGCAAGAGGAAGAAACATGCCTTGTCCAAGAGTCAGCATCGGAGCGCCGACCTGCGAGATCGACCTCGATCGGGACGGCAAGCACCACGGCTATGTCCGAATCCCCTATTCGGCTCATCGCTCGGCCTACGGCTGGCTGCCCGTGCCCATCATGTCGATCCGCAACGGGGAGGGTCCCTGCGTGCTACTGGTCGGCGGCAATCACGGCGACGAATACGAAGGCATCTCGATATTTATCGACCTCTTCCAAAAGCTCGAGCCGGGCGACATCACGGGCCAGCTGATCTTCATGCCGGCGGCGAATGCACCCGCGGTCTATGCCGGGCGCCGCACCTCGCCTTTGGACCATGGCGGTGAGGGCAACCTCAACCGGCTGTTTCCAGGGCACAAGAACGGCACGCCGACCGAGACTATTGCCTGGTTCATCACCAACGAGCTGATCGACCGTGTCGATGCCATCTTCGACCTGCATTCCGCGGGTTCCTCGAGCGACCACTGGCCGTCCTGCAAGATCCGGCTCATGGGCGACGAGGAGAAGGACGCCGTGCAGATGGAGATCCTGAATCTCTTCGGTGCGCCCTTGGCCCTGGTCGGCGACCGGGTGCACGAGACGACCCTGTCGGGCGAGGCCCTGCCCAAGGACATCATCTACGTCAGCACCGAGCTCGGGGGAGCCGGGCGCATCACGCCCTGGATCCGCGACTTGGGCGACCAGGGCCTCAAGCGCTGCCTCAAGTGCCTGGGCGTGCTGCCCGAGAGCTTCCCGACCGATCCGCCTAAGTTCAAGACCCGCATGATGAACATGCAGAACGAGGAGAACTATATCTTCGCCTACGAGGACGGCATGTTCGAGCCTGCTGTCGACGTCGGCGACCAAGTCGAGGACGGTCAGTTCGCCGGTTACATCTGGAACCTGCGGCAACCCTGGAAGGAGCCGACGCGGCTTCACTTCAAGAAGGGCGGCCTGGTTTTCACCAAGCGCCACCCCGCACTCTGCCAGGTCGGCGACACCCTCTTCTTTACCTTGAACGACTACGAGAACTAGCCTGTCGCCTCGATGAGGTGGGCGAAGTCCACGCTCCTTCGCTTAAGGTCGCCGGCACGAAGGGAAGTCAGCCCATGGACGAGGTGGACTATCTGGTGGTCGGCTCCGGCAGCGCCGGGGCCGTCATCGCCGCCCGACTGTCCGAAGATCCCGACTGCAGCGTGCTGCTGCTGGAGGCCGGACCACGGGACCATGGCCCCCTTTTCCGTATCCCCGCGGCAGCCCGCTATGCCTTCAACGCCCGCCGCTACAGCTGGAACTACCAGACCGAGCCGGAGCCCTGGCTGAACGGACGCCGCTTGTCTCAGCCGAGGGGCCGGGTCTTGGGCGGCTCCTCGAGCATCAACGGACTGCTTTACCTGCGCGGCCACGCGCTCGACTACGAGGGCTGGGCCGAAGCGGGGGCCGATGGTTGGTCCTATGGCGAGGTCCTACCCTATTTCCAGCGCCTGGAGGCCTTTACGGACGCGGCCACGCCCTATCGAGGCCGGTCCGGCCCGGTCGACGTCTCCGCAATCACGGATCTAAACCCGATCTCCGAAGCCTTCATGGCCGCCTGCCGGGAGGCCGGATACGGGCACTCTGAGGACGTGAACGGCTACCGGCAGGACGGCTACGGGCGAATCCCGATGAACGCCGCCGGCGGCGTCCGCTCGAGCACAGCGAGAGCCTATCTGCGACCGGCCACCAAACGCCCCAATTTGCGAGTCAGAACCCGATGCGTCGCCGACCGCATCGTCTTCGAGGGCCGGCGCGCGGTGGCGCTAAACTACCGAGAGGGCGGCAGCAGGATGCGAGTTGCCGTGCGGCGGGAGATTGTCGTCTCGGCCGGGGCCTTCAACAGCCCCAAGCTGCTGCTGCTATCCGGCGTCGGACCGGCGGATCACTTGCGGGAGGTCGGCATAGAGCCGGTCCTCGACCTGCCGGGCGTGGGCCAGAACCTCATGGATCACCCGATCACGGCGATCCAGATGGCCTGCAGCCAGCCCGTCTCGCTCTATCGGCACCTCAATCCGGTCTCCCAGGCCGCCGCCCTGCTGCGCTGGCTGCTCAGCCGGGACGGCCTGCTGGCAAGCAATCATTTCGAGGTCTGTGCTTTCTTGCGCAGCCGCGCGGGCATCCGCTTCCCCGACATTCAACTGAACCCGCTCGCCATCGCCGTGGCCGAGGGCAGCAAGAACTTCTATCGTCGGCACAGCTTTCAGGTCCAGGTGAGCTTGCAGCGTCCGGTCAGCCGCGGCTGGGTGCGGCTGCGCAGCGCCGATCCCGACGAGGCGCCGCGCATCCGCTTCAACTTCCTTCAGCATGACAGCGACGTGAGTGATCTCGCCCGCGGGTTTCGTCTCACCCGAGAGATCCTGGCCCAGCCGGCCCTGCGGCCCTTCGACGGCGGCGAGCTGATACCGGGCCCCCAAGTGGAGACCGATCAAGAACTCGAGGCGTACCTCCGGGACAAGGTCGAGTCGTCCTATCACGCCAGCGGAACCTGCAAGATGGGCCGGGATGGCCTCTCTGTGGTCGATTCCCAGTGCCGGGTCCACGGGCTCGAGGGACTCAGGGTCGCCGACGCTTCCACAATGCCGATCATCCCATCTTGCAACCTCAACTGCCCGACCATCATGATCGGCGAAAAGGCCGCCGACCTGATCGCCGGGCGCGAGCCCATGCCGACGTCGAACTTGCCCTACTACGTCGACCCTGAATGGGAGAGCCGCCAGCGCGACCGGGACACCGTCCCTTGATCTTCGACCGGGCCGCCGGCGCTAGAGCCAGATCAGTTCCGGGATTGTCAACCGGAGGCATCCGACGACCGCCATGCGATAGCAAAGCGGACGTTGCTGTGCGTGAGAGCCAAGGACCGTTTCTGGCCGGACTCTGCCGTTGGCGATTGCCCCATCGGGCCTCAAAATGCCCGATTCGCCATGTGTCGACTATGCGCGACTAGGGGCGGTCGAGCGATACCTGGCGGCTGCCCAAGGATCCGCGGCGTTCGGCAACTTCAGGTGTCCTAAGGACTAAGCACAACCGATTGACGGCGCGATGGCGGTGCAAGGAGTCTCGAGCGAAAAATTGCTGAATTCAGGGGTGAATTCTGCGATTTCCCTGTGCCATGAAACAGGGAACCAAATCTGCGCATCGGCGAAAAACTGGGGATATGAGATTTGAGAAGTTACAGGGGTCGGCTTCGGAACTCTTGACCGCGCAAACGGCGGAATTCGTCCGGAAGAGGTCACTCAGGGAAGCCGCGCGCGAGGTCTGTTTTTCGATCCAGAAGTGGACATTTACGCAGATTGATTCCGCGTCGACAGAACCATGCGCGCGTCTACGACATCGTAGCTGTCCTGGCGCACGATGATCGGATTGAGGTCGATTTCGGCAATTCTTGGATGGGCCAGAGCGAGCCCCGCGACCTTCACAATCAGTTCGGCCAGCAGCGTTCTGTTCGCTGGGGGCAAGTGACGCAGGCCGTCGAAGATCGTGTTCGGCTGGATTTGACGAACCATGTCTTCAGCATCTGCAAGGCTCAGTGGAAGCGCG
>JANQEO010000192.1 GCA_028278325.1 Candidatus Binatia bacterium | reverse complement strand
AAGGTTGGGTTAGCGACTTCGGGTACCCCCAGCTTCCGTGGCTTGACGGGCGGTGTGTACAATGCTCGGGAACACATTCACCGCAGCATGGCTGATCTGCGATTACTAGCGATTCCGACTTCACGGAGGCGAATTGCAGCCTCCGATCCGAACTGGGGCTGGCTTTTTGGGGTTTGCTCCACCTCGCGGTCTCGCTTCCCTTTGTACCAGCCATTGTAGCACGTTTGTAGCCCTGGGCGTAAGGACCATGATGACTTGACGTCATCCCCGCCTTCCTCCGGTTTAACACCGGCAGTCTCCTTAAAGTCCCCGCCATTACGCGTTGGCAACTAAGGACAAGGGTTGCGCTCGTTAAGGGACTTAACCCGACATCTCACGACACGAGCTGACGACAGCCATGCAATACCTATCTACGCTCCCTCAAAGAGGGTCCCTCCCCTTTCGGTTTGGTACCACGTAGTAGTTCAGCCCAGGTAAGGTTCTTCGCGTTGCATCGAATTAAACAACATGCTCCACCGCTTGTGTGAGCCCCCGTCAATTCCTTTGAGTTTTAGCCTTGCGACCATACTCCCCAGGCGGGGCACTTAACACGTTAGCTCCGGCAGGGAGGCCTTCGGAGCCCCCCTACTTAGTGCCCATCGTTTACGGCTAGGACTACCAGGGTATCTAATCCTGTTTGCTCCCCTAGCTTTCGCACCTCAGCGTCAGTTTCGGGCCAGAGAGTCGCTTTCGCCCCCGGCGTTCCTCCTGCTATCTACGCATTTCACCGCTCCACCAGGAATTCCACTCTCCCCTCCCGTACTCTAGTGACACAGTATCAGTCGCTGTTCCTCGGTTGAGCCGAGGGATTTCACGGCTGACTGATGCCACCGCCTACGCGCGCTTTATGCCCAATGATTCCGAACAACGCTCGCACCATACGTATTACCGCGGCTGCTGGCACGTATTTAGCCAGTGCTTCCTCTCCCGGGGCTTCAACCTCAAGAGGTATTAACTCTGAGGGATTAGACCCGAGTGACAGAACTTTACAACCCGAGGGCCTTCATCGTTCACGCGGCGTCGCTCCATCATGCTTTCGCACATTGGTGGAAGATTCTCGACTGCAGCCTCCCGTAGGAGTCTGGGCAGTGTCTCAGTCCCAGTGAGGCCGAACACCCTCTCAGGCCGGCTAACCATCATAGCCTTGGTGGGCCGTTACCCCACCAACAAGCTAATAGTACATAGACCCCTCAGCATGCGACAGCTTGAAACAGAGGCCATCTTTAGTCCCGAACCCGAAGATTCGAGACCACATCCGGTATTAGCAGCCCTTTCGAGCTGTTATCCCAGTCATGCCGGCAGGTTATCTATGCATTACTCTCCCGTTCGCCACTGTACTCGTCCCCCGAAGGGAACTTTCTCGTTCGACTTGCATGCCTAATCCACGCCGCTAGCGTTCGTTCTGAGCCAGGATCAAACCCTTCAGTTGAATTTCTGATCGCAGACACGCGAGTAAACTCACGCGCCCGCTTTCATCCCTGCTTCAACGGCGTGAGCCGTTGAGCCAGTAACACTGAATGGAATGAAACTGTTTCGATGTGTATGGAGACACTTCATCGCCAGCCACCGCTTCAACCGCGTGAGCGATTGAGCCAATGACACAGCGACAAGTGCTTACATCCTTTGCACTACGGGCTCAAATTGTCAAAGAGCGGAAGCCGCCCACACGTCCACGAGAGAGCAAGACTCTCACTGCGGCATGCTCTGGACGGCGGTGCTTTTAGAAAGCAGAGTCCCCAACGCGCAAGGTGGCCCTGCGCTCAGGGGGAGGCAGATAGTAGCCAGTTGCCGTTCGGCGTCAAGACTTTGTGGGGACTTTTTCGATCTTTTTCAAAGTCGCGCCGGAAGACGACTTAGCCCGAAGCGGTGGGCGCCGTGGAGGGCTCTCCCAGAGCACTCGGGGGCTGTCCCCCGCGGCGCCGTGCGACGACCAGAAACGCCACTCCCAGAAGCACCACGAGGGCGCAAATCCACTGGGAGACGGTCCAGCTGCCGGGCTCCGGCTGGTGGTCGCCGCGCATCCCTTCGAGGGCGAAACGACTCAAGCCGTAGAGCAGCGCCGCGGTCCCGATCACTTTTCCTGGACTGGACTTATGACGACCGACCCACCACAGGACCCAGGTCAGCAGGAGGGCGTTGACGCTGGCGTAGAGCTGCGTCGGGTGCACGGGGAGCGAGGCGCCCAGCGCCCCGCCTCCGGAGACGAGGTCCGCCGCCGGCGGGCTGCCGGCCGGGAACGTGACGCCCAGCGGGAAGTCCGGGCGGCACACCTGGCCCCAGCAGCAGCCGTTGAGGAGGCAGCCGATGCGGCCGAAAGCGACCCCCAGAGCCACCGAGGGGATCAGGAGGTCGAGGGTGAAGAGGATCGAGCGCTTTTGCTTGAGGCACAGGAGCACGAGGCACAGGGCCCCTCCGAAGATACCGCCGTAGAGGACCAGGCCCCCCTCCCAGAGGCGGAAGAACGCGAGCAGATCCCCCTCGTAGTCGTTGCGGAATTGGACGAAGTAGAAGAGCCGGCCGCCGAGGAGCCCCGAAAAGACGACGAAGACCGCCAGGTCCTGGATCCCCTTCGGATCGAGGCCGTGGCGCTTGGCGTTGCGGCCGAGGAGCCAGAGGCCGGCGAGGACGCCCACCAGGACCATTGTGCCGTAGCCGTAAATGGGGATGCCGCCGAAGAGGGGGATCTCGAAGAGGGTCTGACGCATGACTCCGGTTTCTCGGGCCGGTCGCCGCGGGTCCGCGACCGGAGACGGGGCTGAGGCGGGAGCGCGGTCCCGCCCTCACTCGTTTTAGCACCCGGGGCCCGCCGGCACCATGGGCTGCCATGGGGCCCTCTTTCCTCTTCGGCCGGAACGCGCCGGGCGGGGTGCGGATTCCCGGAATCCTTGGCGGTCGGGACCGGCGGGACTAAGGTGTCGCTGGCCTATGCCGATACAGAGACAGTGGATAGAGCACGAGCGAGAAGACGGGGTGCGACGGCGAGTGGCGACGACGATGAGGCCGGTGAAATGAAGATCGCAATCCTCGGCGCCACCGGCTCCATCGGCGAGCAGACCCTGGACGTGCTCCGGGACGGCTCCCACGACGTGGTCGCTCTGAGCGCGCACAGCGATCGCCCCAAGCTCGAGGCGCAGATCGCCGAGTTCCGGCCCGCCCGGGTGGCGCTCACCGGGGACTCGAGCGCCCCCGAGAAGATCGGGGGCGTGCCCTGCGGTGCCGGGCCCGACGCCTTGATGGAGCTCCTCGACGCCACCGAGCCCGACCTCGTCATGAACGCCATCACCGGCGGGGCGGGTCTCGCCGTGACGTTCCACGCCCTCGAGAACGGCATCGATCTCGCGATCGCCAACAAGGAGTCCCTCGTCATGGGCGGCGAGATCCTCGTCGATCTCGCCCGGCGCACCGGCGCCCGGCTGCTGCCCGTCGACTCGGAGCACAGCGCCGTCTTTCAATGTCTGCGCTGCGGATCCATCGACGAGGTGCGCCGGATCATCCTCACGGCGTCCGGCGGACCGTTTCGCGGCCGCGGTCGCGACGAGCTCGCCGACGTCGCGCCGGAGGCGGCGCTGCGCCACCCCACCTGGCG
>JANQEO010000191.1 GCA_028278325.1 Candidatus Binatia bacterium | reverse complement strand
TGCCGGAGGGAGCGGTGTTGAGCTATCTCGGGAATCCCTTCTTCGTGGCGAGGTAGTGGTCGCCTGTGGCCCAAAGATCCACCGGGCTCATTGCATCCTTGAGGGTGAGGGTCGGGATCCTGTGCCTATAGGTCGGGATCCGGTGCCTATAGCCGTACGGTCCGCACAGCAGACCCTACGAGATCCCGCGTCGCTGTAGGGTCCGCTGTGCGGACCACCCCCTAACGGTAACCGCCCGCGCGTTCAGGCCGAGCAGCATTCACGTGGTGCTGTGTGGGCATTGATCGCTGCCATTGTGATCGTCGGCGCGGTGGCGCTCGTGTCTCCTCGAGCTTCACGCCCGCCGGGACCAGACCGCCCCCTTGGCCACTGACTCCAGCCGTACCTTGTCTTAGGCGATTTCTGTCAATTCTCATACCACCTGACTTGTCTTGACGCCCACCTTCTGCGTCGCGCCAGCAGTCACATAGCCCGGCTATGCTCCTGCCGGCGCTCCTTGAAGGCAGACGCCAATCCGGCGCCATCTGGCATGAGAATTTCCGGCAATCGCCTTAGGGCAAGTGCAGCTTGCCTTCTGCGGTTTCGTCGATCAGTCCGCAGCGGACAAGGGTCTGCGTATCGGTGTGCATACCCTCGAGGTCCTCTGTCATCGCGAGGTAACAACTTCTGGTTAGTCTCCAGGCATTCTCCCTCAGAGGTAGCTCCTATGCGATTCAATGCCTTTCGTCGACTGCTGCTCGGCCTAGCGGCCGCGGCACTGACCATGCCCGTGCTCGCCATGGACCCCCGCTTCACCGATGCCGATGGCGATCTGGTGGCCGACACGCCCACCGATCCCGCTCAGTTGGTGGACCCCGACGTGCTGGTGTTCGCCTACACGCCCGTGGAGGACCCGGCTGTCTATGCCAAGGTTTGGGAGGGTTTCCTCGAGCACATGGAGCAGGTGACCGGAAAGAAGGTGCAGTTCTTCCCGGTGCAGTCCAACGCCGCCCAAATCGAGGCCATGCGCGCGGGACGTCTACACGTCGCCGGCTTCAACACCGGCTCCAACCCGTTGGCCGTCAACTGTGCCGGCTTCGTACCCTTCGCCATGATGGCGGGCGCCGACGAGAGCTTCGGCTACGAGATGGAGATCATCACCTACCCCGCCAGCGGCGTGGAAAAGGTGGAAGACATCAAGGGCGGCAAGCTTGCCTTTACCTCGCCGACCTCCAACTCCGGCTACAAGGCGCCGTCCGCGATCCTGAAGAGCGAGTTCGGCATGGTCGCCGAGCGCGACTTCGAGCCAACCTTCTCGGGCAAGCACGACAACTCGATCATGGGTGTCGCCAACAGGGACTATCCGGCGGCCTCGGTGGCCAATTCGGTGCTCAGGCGTATGATCGCGCGCGATGTCGTCGAGCCCGAGCAGATCGTCAGCATCTACAAGTCCCA
>JANQEO010000156.1 GCA_028278325.1 Candidatus Binatia bacterium | reverse complement strand
GGAGGTGCCGCCAAAGACCACGTCGGCCCGGTTGCTGACGATCGACGGCAGGCGCTCGGCCCAGGTGACGGGCAGCAGCTCGTGGTCGACCTCCAGCGCACTGGCCAGGTCCTTGCAATATTCCACGTCGAAGCCGGCCGGTTCGTTGTTCTCGTCGTAGTATCCGATCGGCGGGAAATCGAGCACCACCGCGCAGCGCACCACGCCGGCGTTGATCACGTCGTCGAGCTTGTCGGCCTGTGCCGCGACGAAGGGTGCGGCAACCAGAAATCCAGCCAGTGTCGCCGCCGCCAAAAGGCGTTTCCCGAGGTCCATGTCATCCTCCCTGCTTGAGCTTTCGTTGAGCCTTGTTGGTGGATCGGATCGTAACCAGCCCCGGAACCGGAGACAAGTTGGGAAGGCCCGTCGCCTCAGGTCTCCTGACCGACCGGCGGGCTGACCGATAGGACTGCCTCGGTGATCTCGGCGATTACGTGGCCTTCGGTCTCCGGAAGCTCGACCTCCAGGAGGCGCGCGATGGTCGGCGCGAAGTCCAGGATCGAGACGGCGCGGCCGATCTCGCCGGCCGGCAGGCCGGGGCCCAGGGCGATGAACAGCCCCTCGGGGCGGTGATCGCCGGTGCGGCAGTGGTGATTTTGGCCGGCGATGCGGCCGATTTTGTCGGAACCGATCTCGGTCACGCCGACCTCGTGATTCCATTCGACGAAGAGGTCCGGCAGGCGCTCGCTCATGGGGCCGGGATAGGTGCGGTCGCGCCGGATCACGCGTTTCACCAGCGGCCGCCCGCTGGGGACCGCCGTCAGGTCCATGAGATCCCGCTCCAGCATCGCGCAGAAGCGCTCGAAGTCCGCGCCGGGCTCGATCAGGCCCTGAGGTTCCCGGCCGCGCAGATTGACCCGGATCGCCCCGTGGGCCGGCGTGTTCTCCACCAGGAAGCACTGGCTGCGGGCCGGATCGATGCTGCGGTGATGGGCCGGGCGTCTGTCGTTCAGCCGGCGCCGTGCCCGGCGGCGCTGTTGGTCCAGGTTTGCGCGCAAGCTTGCCGGCAGCAGGCGCCACAGCGGCCGCAAGGCGCCCAGCACGCGGGCCTTCGTCGAGGGCGGCCGGGCGCTCGCGAGAGGTGGCGCGGCGACGCCGAGCCGCAGCAGCACCTGGTCGAGGAGATGCTGGGCGCCGAAGCTCGCACCCATGCCGTGGCCGGCCAGGATCAGCACCAGCGCGTCCTCCTCCAGCGCCGGCAGCAGGCGGCCGAGGGCGCCGTCGAGGGCCTCGTAGACCTTGCCGATGGGATCGCCGGCCTGGGCGCCCTCCGCCGGGTCGTGGCGCGGGTGTGCCGGGTCCGTGAGATGCCAGCATTGATGGCCGGCACAATGGGCCTCGGTGAAGACCTGGGCCAAGAAGTCCCAGTCGTCGCGGTCGAGAAAGTGCCGGGTCAGCCGCTCCTTCTCGCCGATCGCCCGGACCAGCTCCTCGGCGAAGCGGCGGTGGTCCGCGCCCCGCCGGTCATCGTCGCAGGACGCGCGCCAGGGGTGATGGCCGAACTGGCGTGACACCTCGGCGGCGAGCGCCGGCGGCCAGGTGGAAAAGTCCCGCTCCGCGTCATGGGCGCCCCACTCGGCCAGTTGGATCCCGTTGAGGTCCTGGGAGCGCGGCGCGTGGGGCACGTCGAGCACGCAGACCTTGCGCCCGGCCCGGCTGAGCCCGTCCCAGAACGGCGGGGCCTGCAGGTCGTCGGTGGCGCGGCAGCGGAAGACATCGTAGCTGCCCGAGACCAGTTGCTCGCCGGAGTGAACGCCGTGCCGGCCGGGACCGACCCCGGTGCTGAAGCTCGGCCAGGTGGTGCCCTCGTAGAGACCGGGAAGGGTCTCGATGCGCCCCCAGAGGCCGCGCTCCAGGAGATCGCGAAGAGTCGGCAGGCGTCCGGTCTCGGCGCCCGCGCGCAGCAGGCGCGCCTCCGCCGCGCAGAGGCCGAAGAGATAGACGGGGCGGGGCCGGCTCAGGTGACGTCCTGGCGGCTTGCGACGGCGGCGCAGAGCATCGCTTCGGTCTCGGCGAGCTGCCAGCCGTCGAGATCGACCATGCGGCCCTCGGCGAAGTCTTGGCGCACCGCCGCGTCGAGCCAAGCACTGATCTCGTCCCGGCCGGAGCGGCACAGGGCCGGCAGGTTGGCCCCCCGCTCGGCACAAAGGTCGGCGAAGCGTTGCTCGGGCAACAGATCGGACGGGCCTTGCCGCGGCTGGCGGGCGAGATAGGCGCGCCCGATCGCCCGGACACTCTTCGGGTTGCGGAACAGGCCACCGAAGGTCTCGGCTAGGGCCGCCGCGTCTTCGCTCACGGCGGCGGAGCGGCGGTGGAAGGGAATGAGGCCGGCCAACGGCAGGCCGGCGGCCGTGACCAGGAGGCGTAGCAGGCGCCTGCGGCCCAATCTCGTCGAGCTGATCATGCGAAATGCCCTTTCAGATGGTCCGAGAGGCGGATCGCCAGGGCGATGAGCAGCAGGGTGACGGTACCCGCGCCCGCGGTGGGAAAGACCGAGCTGCCGGCGATATAGAGATTGGACATGCCGTGGACCCGGCAGTTCGGGTCGACCACGCCTTGCCGCGGATCTTCGTGCATGCGCGTCGTGCCGATGTGATGCCTGTGGGTCTTGCCGATGTGCGAATCCCAAGGCGCCTCGTCCGGCACGGCGATCTTCACGCGGCCAAGGCCCAGGCGCCCGACCTCCTGGGCCAAGATCTCAAACGACCGCCGCGCGCTGATCCTCACAAGGTCGTCGACGGCCCAATGCAGGTGAACTTTGTTCAGACCGAGCCGGTCGCGCTCGCGCGCCAGGGTGACACGGCTGTCCGGATTAGCCGTGGTTTCCATGTCGGCCGTGATGTCGATCTCGTCCGCGGCATCTTCCGGCATGTTCCGCAGGGTCTCGCCCATCATCTTGTGGTAGGTCATGGCGGAAATCGTATCGAAGTCCGCGACGATGTTGCGGAGGTGATAGCCGAGGTCGTCGAACATCTCCGCCCGGCCCAGGTTCTCCCGCACATGACGGTAGGAGTGATAACCCGGCAGGTGCCGCGGCAGTTCATCGTCGAACTTGAAGGTGCAGCCCAAAAGGCCCTCGCGACGCCGAACGTCTTCGGGAATCTCCGGCCGGAGCGCGATCTCCGAGTCCCCAATTATGACGAAGTCCCGGCCGAACTTGGTGGCAAGCTCGGGGCGGGCCACGATCAGCTTGCTGCCGGTCACGCTGATATGATCCATGAAGAAGCGGCCCACAAGGTCGTTGCCGTTGCCGAGGCCGGCGCTCTGGGTCCGGTTTGAAAGCAGCAGAAGGCGCGGATTCTCGATGCCGCCCGTGGCCAGGACATAGAACTTGGCCTTGACCGTGAATCCCGGTCCCTCGAGGGTGCTCGCGCGAAGCCGCGTGACGCTCGTCGCCGTCTCCTCGGTCACGATCTCCAGCGCGTTGGCAAAGAGGTAGATGGCGACGTCTTTCGCCCGCTCGAATTCGTCGAGGTAGCTGACCCCGTCCAGATAGCTTTGTTTGGTGATCTGGGGGACGATCATGTCTCCGGAGAAGAGGTTGGCCGGCGCGTCGGGGTGGGACAGCCAGCGGTCCGGGTCGTAATTGAAGGAACCCGCCTGGGCGAAGGTCGCCGCGCGCAGGTAGTAGGGCTCCACGTCCTTTAGGCCGAAGGGCCAGCCGCTGTAAGGCAGCCCTTCGCGCGTTTCGAAATCCAACTCGAAGAACGGCCGGCACTGGCCGGCCCAATGATTGGTCGAGCCGCCGAAGTATCGCAACCGCACCAGATCGAGCGGATCGTGCCGCAAACCGGATAGCTCGCCTTCGTAAAGCGCTTGGATCTCCGGATCGAAATAGAGTCCGCCGCTTTCCAGGACGGCCACCTTGATGCCGCTGTTCATGAACTCGCGCCCGATGGCCATACCCGCTGCCCCGGCGCCGATCACGCAGAGGTCCGTCTCGATCTCGGTACCGGTGGGTAGTTCATGGGAGTCTATGAACACCTTGTCGAAGTCCTCAATCTGGCTTGGGCCGTGCGTCCGCCTTTGTTCAGTGTTCCGCGCGAGGTCAGGCCTGTGAGGCTAGGGTTCGGCAGTCCCCTGCCGCGAACCTGCTTGGCCCGTGATTCGGTGAGACCTGCCACGTGGTGAGCCTACTCAAGGGTGGCGCTTAGCGTGGCGCAGGCCAAAGGCATGTCGGTCGCCATGGCCTCCAATACCTTCAGAAGCTGTCCGACTCGTATGCACTCGACACTATGTGTTGGAAATGGTGACACAGCGACCAAAAGCAGCATTTTGCGCACGAGCAGTAATACATGATCCCAATATAGTTGAGGCAAATGGAACAACCAAGACTTTGTCGGTCAGATACTACCACGGACTGTCGGAAGCCAACAGAATCTTTTTTTGAGCTTGAAGATCTTCCATGAAAGGCTATAAATTGGCGAATGTTTTAAATGAGTTCAGGATTCCGGATTATTTGCGCTGGGTAATTTGATGGAACCCGAATCCATTTCGGGGCGCGTAAAGCGAAGACGGCCCAAGACGAGGCTGTATGGGACCTAGGTAATGTAACCTGGGCTCTGTGTGACCAGGGGATTTCGCTCGAGCCGGGACGTCATGGTTCGGGTTCCCACCGAGGCGCCATGGAGCCGGAATTTTCGATTGGGCGGGAGTGGCCATCCCGGGTTTGGCTTGGCACGGTATTTTTTGGATCGATTGAGCTATGCACCCAAGAATTTCAGCGGTTATCTGCACCCACAATCGCGCGGACCTTCTGGCAGAGGCGCTCGAGAGCGTGTGCTGTCAGAGCTTGCCGAAGGACGACTACGAGGTGATCGTGGTCGACAATGCCTCGACCGACGACACGGAAGCGGTGACGCGCCGGTTTTGCGACGGTCGGGCTCATGTCACTTATGTCATGGAACCCACGCTGGGCCACTCCGTCGCGCGCAACCGCGGCCTGCGGGAGGCCAGGGGGCGCTATGTCGCCTATTTGGATGACGACGCCGTTGCCCAGCTTGAATGGCTGGAACAGCTCCTCGCGGCCTTCGCGGAGGTGGTGCCGGAGCCCGGTTGTGTCGGCGGCAAGACCCTGCCGAACTGGCAGGCGCCGCGCCCGTTCTGGCTGCACGACATTCTGATGCTGTCGCTGTCGGTCATCGACTGGTCGGAAGAGGGGTTTTTCGTCGAGCCGCCGAAATTCCTGGTGGGCGCCAATATCGCCTACGACCGGGAGCTTGCTCTGGAACTCGGCGGGTTCGACGAAAATCTGGGACGGGTCGGCGAGGCGCTGCGCTCCGGCGACGAGTGCGAGCTGAACCTCCGCATCCGGGCCGCCGGCCGTTCCGTCTACTATACGCCGCAGGCCGTGGTCAGCCACCTGGTCAGTCGCACCCGCCTCACCAAGGCGTGGCACATGGATCGCGCCAAGTGGCAGGGTGTGACCGACGGAATCATTCGACGGGAGCCCGGGCGGCAAGCCGCGGTCTCGAACCTGGGCGCGGCGATGTCGGTGCTCTTCGAATTCCAGAACCTGAAGTTCCTCGGCCGGGCGCTCATCAGCCCGCGGCCGCAGGACCGCTTCCTGTTTCAGACACTCTTATGGGCGCGGTTCTATTACGTCCGCACCCTGCTGACGGGAGGACCGCGGCTGACGCAGAACTAGCCGGCCACCCGAGTATTTATGTGATGCCATTTGGTGATGGGGACGGTCTGATATTGCGTGGCATCTATTGAGGAGTTGGACCATTGAAGCACCGAGTCATTGCAATCGGACTGGACTCTGCCGAGCCCACGCTGATCGAAAAGTGGATCGGCGAAGGGCGACTGAAGAACATCAGCCGGCTGTGGCACGAAGGCGCCCACGGGCGGCTCGAGAACTACATCGGCTATACGGCGGAAACGCCCTGGACCACCTTCCTGACGGGATGCGACCGCACCAAGACGGGGTACTGGTCCATGATCAAGTACCACCCGGACAGCTATAGCACCACCCACGAGGGCGCGTACGACTTCATGGAGTACAAGCCCTTCTTCGCGCTGGGCAAGGACTACCGGGTTATCGCCTTCGACGTGCCGCAGATGCGGCTTTGCGACGACATCAACGGACCTCAGGTGCTCGCCTGGGGCGCCCATTCCCCGCAGACCGACAGCATGTCCTCACCGCCGAGCCTGCTCGAGGAACTGCGCTCGAAGCACGGCCCGCATCCGGCCCTCAGGGACGATAATCTGGAGGTCTGGCAGGCCGAGGAGCTCAAGACCTCCGTACAGGACATGATCACCGGCGTTGAGCGCCGTGCCGAGATCTGCACCGATCTCATGCAGCGCGAGCCCTGGGACATGCTGGTGACCGTCTTCGGCGAGCCGCACTCGGCCGGGCATATGCATTGGCACTGGAGCCTGCCGGACCATCCGCTCTCCAAATTCTGCAAGACGAACGGCAGCGACCCCATGATCGAGGTCCATGAGGCGATCGACGCGGCGATCGGAAGGATCTGCGACGCCGCGCCGGAGGATACGCGCGTCGTCGTCTTCTCGGGCCATGGCATGCAGGCAAACACCATGGACTTGCCGTCCATGTTCTTCCTGCCGGAGCTGCTCTACCGCTACAGCTTCCCCGGCAAGGCGGCGATCGCCAAGGGCCGGAACGGAATGCTGGCCCCGGTCGAGGAAATATTCGGCAGCCAACGAGACTGGTGCTTGGAGATCTGGTCCCGCAAGGAAGACTGGAACCCGCTGCGGCGCCTGGCACGCCGGCGTCCGGGCCTGGCGCGCAAGTACTTTCCGGCCGAGCAGTGGTTCGGGTCGGGCGGCGGCCCGAAGGCGCCGGCGACCTACGACCAGTCCCTGAGCTTCATCCCTGCGGTCTGGTACTCCAACCTCTGGCCGGAAATGAAGGCTTTCGCCTTGCCCAGCTTCTCCGACGGCTATGTCCGGCTGAACCTGCGGGGTCGCGATCCCAACGGCATGGTCGACCCGGCGGACTACGAGAAGACGCTCGACGAGATTTCGGAGCACCTGCGGGCGCTGAGAAATCCGCGCACCGGCGGAGAGGTGGTCGACAAGTTGATTCGCACCCGCAAATCCGCCGACGAGCAGGACCCGAAGCTGCCGGAGGCCGACCTCGTTATCATCTGGGGCGGCGAGCCGGCCGACGTGCTCGATTCGTCGGCCTTCGGGCGCATCGGCCCGGTTCCCTTCCGGCGCAGCGGCAGCCACAACAGCAACGGCTTCTTGGCCATGGGCGGGCCGGGCATTCCGCAGGGCGAGCTCAAGCTCGGCCATGCGGTCGATCTGGCGCCGACCATTCTGCACCTCCTAGGGGCACCGATCGCCAACCATTTTGACGGGACTTCGCTGTTCAACCGGCCCGGCGAGATGACCCTGCAGGAAGGGTGATCGGCCTTTACCGCCCTCGTACCACCCTCGGGCCGCGCTAACGGACTTCGGTGACGCTTTGTTGGCGCGGCTCGGCGTTTAAGCCGACAGCCGCTCCTTGATCACGGAGCAGAGCTCGCCGACGTTCTTGAGGTTGGCGACCTCGCCGGTGCTGAACCGCAGGCCATTGAAGGTCTGTTCTATGGCGACGAGAAGCTGCACGTTGGTGAGGGAATCCCATTCCTCGATATCCTCCGCCGTCATCTCCGGCCAGAGGACGATCTCGTCGTCATCGAAGTTCTCACGGAACACGTCGGTCAACAGGGCCCAGATTTCGTCTTCGGTCATGCCAGGTCGTCCACGATTGAGATTTGCACGGGAAAGGGCTCGTAATTCGCCACGTCCAAGGACCAGGTGGTCGTTCCATCCGGTTCCTCCGTCTCGCAAACGAAGCCGAGCTCCGGATAGAGGTCCTTCACGAGCTTGTTTTTCGCTGTTGGCCGGTAATCGCCGCAAATCCGGCCGGCGCCCATGGCCTTGGCCCGTTCGACCAGGACATTGGCGAGCATGTGCTCGACGCCGCGCTTCAGGACGCGGCAGCTCATGAGCCAGACGTCGACGTTCAGCGCGTCCCGGTCGCGATCGGCGATCAGAACGCTGATGATCCCGTTGTCGCCGAAGCGGTCCGTGAGGCGCACGAACAGGCCGAGGGCGCTCTCCCGCCCGTCTACCTCCTCGACTTCCGAGCGAGTCATGCGCTTGGTCGTCAGGTTGAACTGGTTGGTCTTGTTGATGAGCTGGGTGATGCGATCCAAGTGCTCGGGCGCGAAGTCGCCGACCACGGCCTTCTGATCGAGCGATTCGAGGAATTTCTCATAGTCGTCGTGCGAGGCCAGCAGTTCCTGGCGTTCGGCGTTCTGTTTGTATTGCGCCGTTTTCTGGCGATCCTCAGCGGTGAACTGGGCGAATTCCAGCCAGCCGGACCGCTCCAGCAGGTAGGGATACTCGGCCGGGTCGGCCGAGAGCTCGACCACCTTCACCTCCGGCGCGCTGTCGCGCATCAGGGCGCGCTCGACCGGGTTGTCGTCGACGAAGACGATGGAGTCCATCCCGATGTTGAGCTGCTCGGCGATCTGCATGACGCTTTGCGGCTTCGGGTTCCAGCCCGCCTTGAAGGCGACGAAGTCGTCCAGCGACAGGACCATGTCTTCGCGCTGCTGGAACGGCAGCCTGGCGATGTCGGGATCGTTCTTGCTGCTGACCGCGAGCAGAAGGCCCCGATCCTTCAGGCCCAGAATGTATTCCTGGAAGGCCTTGAAGGCCTCGCCCTCGGCGTCGTTCTCGCCGATCTTCACACCGTCGACCCCGTCGTCGCCGACCACCCCGCCCCACAGGGTGTTGTCGAGGTCCAGGACGAGGCACTTGGCGATCTTGCCGTAGATCGCACTGATCACGGCCCCGAGCTTGCGGACGAAAGGCGCCAGGCAGTCGAACGAGACCGGCTGCTTCGCATGGTGCCAGTAGCGGGGATCGAACCAGTTGTTCACCCCGTAGTAGGACGAGAGCGTGTCGATGTCGAAGATGTGCACGTATCCGGGCGCCCGGCGGCTGAGGGTGGCATTGACCTGGCGAATAAAGCAGTTGCGGTCCCAGGGATGGCGACAGCCCAGGTTGCCCATCATGTTGGTCGGCAAGAGATGGAAGTTGCCGAGGACGACATCGCAGTTGGTGCGTTCGTGCAGGGTCGCGCACAAGCCCAACCAGTGATCGCAGGTCTGCTCGACCAAGGCCTCGACCCGCTCGGCGCTTTCGGCCGTGGCCGGCCAGTCCATGAGGTTGAAGGGAGTCGGCAGCAGAACCGCGATGTTGGGCTCGAACGCGATGGTCTGGCTGTCCGGATTGAGGATCTCGAAGGTGATGGTGTTGTAGTCGCTGGACCGAATGTCGCTGCCGATCCCGAGGCTTTCCAGCTCGAGCTTGAGCAGCTCTTCCATGTAATCGGTGGTCGCGCCGCCGAGAATCGCGATTCGCCGGGGCTCGGCGGGCAGGGCCCCATTCATCTTGCGCCGCTTGCGGCAGAGCGACTGCAGCTGGCGATAATCGTCCGTCAGCCGGACTTGCGCGAGCAGCGCCTTCAGCGCGTCCGCGTCGCCCGGCGGCGAGGCTTGCGGGTCATCGAGGCTTTGGCTGGCCGAACTCATCGCGGTTCCCCAAAATTGTCCCGGCGTGCGATCGGCGGCACCGCCGGTGCATGTGACCGGATGCGCCTCGTGCAGCGCCAAGGAAAATCAAATTCAGACAAGACAATCTACTATCGAGATCCTTGGTTTTACAAAGTTTCAATAATGATTAACAAGATGTCAATTTCAGCTATCTCAGTATTATAGTAAATTTGTGTTCGGTTTAGTCTTTATCTGGTCTTACGAAGCACGTTTTGTGATCGCTCGAGTGTCCGGCCTCTCCGAGATGCCGGGATCGAGGGCGAGCGCCGCGCCTATTGGCCGGCCGCGCTCTGGGCGTAATGCCCTTCGCCCTCGCCGAGCCGCGACTGGATGAACGCGATGACCTCGCTCGTGACCTTGAACGAGCCATGGCGGACGGCATGCTCCGCGTCGAAGAAATCGCCCGGCCCGAGGAACTCGCGCAGATCCAGGAACATCGATGGGTCGACCTCCGCCATGACCAAGTCCAGGTAGTCCTGGTAATCGGTTCGGTAAAGCTCCCGCGCGACCGCGCGCTCCGGCATGTTGACGACGACGAGGCGAATGTCGTTCTCCTCGACAAGCGTCATGAACTCGGCGAGCCGCCGCGACGCATGGCTGTCCGCCTTGGCGTCCCATACGAACACCTCCGCCCACCAGGTTTCCACCTCCGCTCCGATAAGCCGTTCGTGCACCCATTGCCGATTTTGAGGCTTTAGATGCTCATACTTGTAGGGCGAGATCTGGCTGCCCAATTCGTCCCTCAATCCGAACTTCCGCGCCGACTCGTTGCGTTCGTCATAGGCGATGAACAAGGGCGCGCCGACGCGCCAGATCTGCTCGCCCAGCTCGCGTGCGCCCGGCGAGCTGCCGAGCCAATGATAGGTCGTCGCGAACAGGGCCGTGCGGTAGCGGTCCGCTTGCTTATCGCTTAGGAACTTCACTCGTGCCCGCAGGCTCTTGAGCAGTCCCTTCGGCACCAACTTCAGGTCGTCGCCGCGCCTCACGAGGCTATAGGACTCGCTGTAGAGATTGACGCCGCGCTGGAAGGGCCTTTCCTCGGGGACTCCGGACAGAAATCGGGGCGAGACGCCGAGAACTATGATGTCCGGCAGGGCCGACTTTCCAATGGTCCGTTCGATGTATCGCAGAGATAGAAGTGTGTCCTCGATGGTCGCCTGGCTGAGCCCGCCTTGGAAGATCGCGTGGTCCGGGAACGCCGCCTGGAATTCCTCAATGCGAAAGTTCTCCCGCACGGTCGACGGTCCAGCCAGCATCATCTGGGCCCTCGGCTCCCGGTCGAGGCGCGAGGAGAGCAGGAAGCGCAGCCAATCCTCTTTCTTGAAGGGATGGGCGCCGACCTCGCTTTCCGCCCAGCGCGAGAGCACGATCATCCCCACGTCCATGCTCAGAAACAGGACGCCGGCGACCGCCATCGCGGCCATGGCCAGGATGGGTTTTCTAAAATCCCGTGTAAACAAAGTCGACCTCCGTCGCCCGGAAGACACGGAGCATCACGATCAGGAATACTCCGAAGGCTATTTTGCTGGCGATGCGAACGTGACTGTTCTCAAAGATCTTCATGACGAAAACACCTCGTCTAACAGGATTAGGAGATTGGTCGTATCCAACTGGAAGAAGAGAAAGGCGAAAGCTGCGGCGTGGAAGGTCAGAAAGATCCCGAAGATCCGTGACGGCCAGGCTTTCCTGATCTGCTTGACCCGCTTGCGGCCGAAGCGATTGACGAGAAGCTGGTCCCAGGTGCGATAGACGACGAAGTAGAAGCCGTGCACGAGGCCGAAGAACAAGAAGCCGATGGTCGTGCCGTGCCAAATGCCCGAGACCAGCATGGTCAGGATGATCGCCATGTTGCCGGCGAGCAGTGGAAACTGCGCCAGAGACTTCTGGGTGAGGGCCCACTTGTAAGCCGGCGTGAAGACGTAGTCCGTGAGCCAGAGCGTGAGCGAGCGGTGCTGTCGGAGCCAGAAGTCGGAGATGTTCTGGGCTATGAACGGCATGTTGAAATTCTCGGGCGGGCGAACGCCGAAAAGGCTTCCGGCGCCGATGACGATGTCGCAATAGCCGGAGAAGTTCAGGTAGAGGAAGAAGTAGAAGGCATAGAGCTGGATGACGAGTTCGGTGAACTCGAGCTGGGTGACGTCGGTGTTGCTCTGCAATGCCACGTCGGCCAGCATGGCGCCGAGGATGTAGGCCTTCACGTAACCGACCAAGATGCGAAGCATCGCGTCCAGGTGAGCCTCGAAGGTTGCCGGGATAGCCTCCTTCACGCCGCTCCACTGATCGTAGTAGTCCTGGAACCGCTGGATCGGACCCATCATGAAGGTGGTGAAGTTGGTGCAGTAGTTCAGATGGGTAAGGAAGTTGATGTCGCGAATCATGCCGCCCTTCAGATCGACCAGGACGTGAATCATCTTGAACAGGACGAAGCTCAGCCCGATCGTCCGGAGCCAGGTGAGAAGCAGGCTCTCGGGAACGACGAATTCCAGGATCTCGTAGCCCCGCATGTAGATGAAGAGGGCGACGAGGATCAGGATCGAGTAGGAAACGGGAAAGTCCGGCTTCGCTCGGTGAAGGACGCAGAGGCCGTAGCCGATTACGCAGAACCCGAGGATGGCAAGGCTGCTCACCGTGCCGAGGACGAAGAAGACGAAAAACAGGTTTAGCCCGAGAAAGACAATTTGGCGCCACGCGCCGCGCAGCCAGGTCAGAAGCGGAATCGAGACCGTGATCAGGAGGATGAATTTGATGGCGAGGAGAGAAACCGACATGGCTTGGCCTCACCCGATCGCGATGAGGGAGATCGCGCCTGTCGGACGCGGGGCGGCTCGGCGAATGGCACCGCGGATCATGGCGCAGTCGTGCCGGCGGCGGATGAGACTAAGGTGCCCGATCATTCGAAAATCCACTCTTAGCGCGCCCCACAGGTTCTGCCGGCGAGGGTCGATGGATCGCCCCGCCTGCGGCGCGCGGACCGTTAAATGTCACAGCGAAGGAACGTGCTCTTGTTGGTCCACTGAAATTCATTTCTCGATCGTTGAAATAAACGCGCTTATGCAGATTATCTTTCGAACTGACTGACAAAGAAGACGCAATCGACCGTCGTAAAACCGACAGTAACTCTTCAATACATAATGACGAATATTAACACGCCGGGCCGGGCGTCGTAAGAGACTTCGCACGGAGACCGGATAGAAATGGCGCAACCAAAGACAAGGCGTCGTGCGCCAACGTGCGGAAATGAGACGCAACGTGACGCGCGGCCAGAGGCAGCGGTTTCCACATCCCGCGCCTGGAGCGCCTCAAGTTTTTACGGAACCCATTCGACGAAAGGCCTGAATGATCCAGCTGTCGCATCCTACCCGGAGGCAATGACCTTGGATTCATGCGGCCGAAGAAGGCTCTAGTTCTCCGTCGTCCTCAGCCGCATTTCGATGTGGCGCAGCAGCTCGAGGCTCGCCTCGCCGTCGGCATTCAGGTCGTTGGCCTCTTGATAGGAGGAGATGACGGAGCGCGTGCGCGGACCGATTTGGCCGTCCACGGCAAGGGGAGAGGGGTTGCTGTAGCCCAGTCGATTCAATCGGTCCTGAATGAGGAACACGAGCCGGTCGCCCTTCGTTTGGTCGACCTGCGGCTTTATGAACGCAAAACCTTCATTTTCGGCCAAGGCATCTTCGTGACCGTTGTTCGTTGCCAGGCTGACCTCGACGCCGTCTTGAACGTCGTCGTTCGGTGCCTTGTGGGCTTCGTGATCTTCATGCTCGGTAATGCCGTTCTCGGCGACGCCATTCTGAGGCTTGGGAAGCGCAACCGGTGCCGTGTCGTCGGTTACGATCATTACCACGGCCGCCTCTTCCTTGGCAGACCCGGCCGTCGTCTCGGGCAGCGGCCTTTCCGACAGGGGCGAAGCGGTGCCGTCGGTCGCGGCTCCGTTGGTCGGACCCGACGCACCCTTTGCCGTCGACAGGGGCATGGACGGCTCCATGGCGTCGGCTGCTGGGCCGGTATCCGCCGCAGACAGTCCTTGCGTGGCGGACTCGTCCCGGGGCAGGTCCGCCACCTGCGGCATCGGCTCTTCGTCGCCCAGCGTAAAGTCCTCCAGTGCCCAGCATCTCTTTTCCCGAAGGGCGCCGCAGCGTTGGTGAACCACCGCGACGTAGTGGTCCCGCATCTCGCTGTTGCCCTTATCGGGGAGGATGACTTCGCCCGAAACGACCCATACGCCCGGCTGCGATCCCTTGCGTATGGCCTGAGACCGATAGCGAGGTGCCTTGGTCGCGCCGATCTCCTTCGAGACGAGGGCGTTTGACCATTCCAGAATCGCCTCCTCCTGCTGGACCCTATCGCCTAGGCGAATCATGAAGACTCCGGCCACAACCAGGGCCATCAGGCCCAGGGGAGCCAGAATCCGTCCAATAATGCCCATGGGGTTCCTACCTCGCCCTTCGTTCACATTCCTATTGCACGGGCTAACAGACTAATATGCTTACAATATACTTTACCGGCAGTAGCTCAAACAACACTAAGGCACCTTTCAGACCCGCCAACAAGCAATTTTTATGCTCGGAGCCAGTTTCGGAGATCGCGAGAACTGCCGCATCGCCAGATTGGTATTTGCCTGTACTCTGAGTTTATTACAAATCACCTCAAATTAGTCCGAATATGTTCATTTGCATTCGCTCTCGTCACTCAGGACGTCGTCTCTGCGGCAGAGAGTTGACCGGACCACGGGGGCCGCGCCGTCGGCCAGGGGGCGCGTCATCCTGGGCCCACTGGCCGCCCGGGCTTCCGTGGCGCCTCGCGCGGATTGGGAGTGCCAGCTACCAGTCATTGTTGGGCTCGTAGCCGAGGCGGACCAAGAGATCGCCGTGGAGCTCCTTGAACTGCTCCTTATGCGCCTCGGTGAAGTAGTCCCGCCATTGGCCCGGCTTGCCGGAGCGCATGTGCCGGCCTTTCCGTTCTTGGTCGAAACTCCGCTTTGTCCGGTTATTGAAACTCAGCTTGTCGGCCACATCGAGGGCCAGCGAGATAGCGTCATCGTGGAAACCGTAGTGGGTGAAGAGTTCGCGGAAGGTGGTTTCCGGCTGGCCGAAAAGAGTCTCGTACTTGACCTCAATGAACCGCGGATCGTCGTAGTTCCAGTTCTTCATGTTGCGGATGTCGCGCCGGGCCCCGCGGCGGATCTCAACCGCGATCCCTTCGTCCTGAGGTAAGGACTTGAGGTATTTCTGCAGCGTCGTGTTGCCATACCGCTCTTGGATTTCGTGCACCCAGGGTTCCTTGCACCAGAGGTGATAGAAGTAGGCTGAGATCGCCATGTCCCGCGGGTCGCGAATCAAGTGAGAGCCGACGAAGTCCGGCAAGCTCTCGGCCTCGATCTCGCTCTGGTCTTGTAGGAAGAAACCGGTGTCGCCGGACCATTGGTGCTGGTAGCCGGTCTTGAACGGCAGGTCGTAAACTCCGGCGAGCGATTGCAGAACGCTTTGCAGCCAGAGCGTGCCGGCCTTGTGGTGAGAACAGTGAACGACCAGTTTCGCCGGTCCGCGAAAGGGGGATTCTCCGGCGCGGCTGCCGACCTCCGCAATCTCGTCGAACACCGTCGAACGGCGGGTCCGCATCAATGTGCCACCCAGCTTGGCAGCAAACCGAGCCTTGATGTCGCCCATCCCTTCCCCCAATCGATTTTGCTTATCGGAAACGCCTATTCACCGGCCAGCCGGCGGTTTGGGCTCGATCCTGGCAGCGACATATTCATGAAATGAGAACCCCAAGGAGCGGTACAGAATTCCCAGACAGAGCACACCCCGCAAGAATTGCTTGGCGCCCCGATCCGGGGCGTAGGAAAAGGTGGCGGCGCTCATCCCGAACCTCACCGGCGCCTCAACCGTCTTTCGCAGATAGCGTTTGATCTTCGTGAAGCCTGACCGCCTCGGTCCCTCGATCCGTTCGGCGGTCACACCGTTCCTGAAGAAGCGACGGACCAACCATCCCAACTTCATGCGCTCCGGCGGGATCTTCTCGAAAACGACGGCGTTCTCCGCCGCGACCAGGCGGTAGCCCTTGTCGATCATGCGCGCGAAGAGATCGACATCCTCGCCGCCCTCGAGCCCGAGGACCGGATCGAAGGGCTCGGGCCAATCCGCGGCAATGGACTTCGTCATCAAAACGTTCGAGGTGCGCGTCTGCATCCAGTGCAGAGTTGTCCCGGTCGTCGGCGTCGAATAATGGAAGAAATCGATTTCCACCAGCCAGCGCGGCGGCGGCGCCGAAAACTCATGCACGACAGGGCCGAAAACCGCGTCGGCGTCGTGCGCCTTCATCTCTTTGTAGAGAGTCGCCAGCCATGCCGGGTCGGCCCATTCGTCGTCGTCGATGAACGCCACCATACCGGCCCGCGCGTGGGCGAACGCCCGGTTCCGGGCCAGGGAGATGTTCTGCTGCGGCTCGACCATGTAGGTGACCGCCAAGCCCTTGTCCTTCGCCTCGGCCACGACGGGCTCGGCCGATCGCTCAGAATCGTTGTCGACCACGATGACCTCGAAGGACGGCGTCTCCTCATTCAGGTCGCCGAGGGAGGCAAGAAGCTTCCTCAGGTCGAGCGGTCGTCGAAAGGAGCAGATGCAGACCGAGATTTGCGGGACCTCCGCGTGATCTGGGGCGGAAGTCCGCACGCGAGTACCATGACTGGTGTGGTCCGAGTTACTTGGCATCATAGATGGTGCCTCTGGGTGTCAAAATAGGCGTCGCTGCCTTTCTCGGCGGCAAGGAATATTCATTTTGGTTCAGTCAATAGGTCCGATAAACAAAGCGCCAATTATAAATAGAACAAGTGCTCGCGTAGACCAATCCCGCACAAGATCGGGCAAGACAATAGTAAGACGATAACCCGGCGAAACCCATAGTGCACTCGATTTCTGCATTGCCGAACTCACTCCGCGGCGACCGAGCCGCCCCGCCTAAAGGCGGTTGTGAGGAATCGGAAGAAGTCGGGAATCAGCTTGGGCCGCAGCAGCATGATCAAGCCGCCATAGGCCAAGGCTCCAAAGGGCACGATGACCAACAGTGTCGAAATCGCATCGAGGTGGGAAACCATCCCCGTCTTAACGCCGTAGACCGCTAAAGCCATGAGAACCGCCGCGGCCAGGGGGCCGGCGAAGGCCGCGACTTGCTCCTTGGCTTTGAGCCCGACGATGCGCTGGACGAAGTAGAAGTGGATGGGCCAGGTCACGATGTATTGGCAGTGCCAGGCCAGTATTGCCGCCACCATGTCCTCGCGGCCGAAGACCAGAATGCTTGAAACGCTGACCGTGAGACCGATTGTCATGACCATCAGCGAGATCTGGGGTTTACCCAAGGCCACGAGCGCCGTGCCGTAGATCTGGCGTGCCGATTCCACCATGACGACGGCGCAGAGGATTTGGACCAGCGGAACCGCGGGCAGCCACTCGGCGCCCACCATCAATAGCACTGCCTCCTCTGCGCAAATGCCAAGACCGGCGAAGAACGGCTGTATGGCCAGGCAAGTGAACCCGGTCGCCCGCACCGCGCCCCGCTTCAAATGTTCCCGGTCGTCCTGGCGCCGAGACAGGATGGGAAGGGTGACGCTGCTTAAGGTGGCCGAGACGAGCCGGCGAATGTTGAAGGTGATCCGGAAGGCGAGGTCGACATAACCCAGTGCCGTCACGCCGAGGAAGTAACCGATCAGGAGCTGAAGCAACCGTTGCCGCCCGACATGCACGATCTGACCGCCCAGAGATGGCAGCCCGAAGCGCAGCAATTCCCACAGCGCGGTTCGGGAAAAGGCTGCGCCGGGCCGGTAGGGTGAGCTGACCCAGACCAGGATGGCCGAGACCGTGGAGGTGACGAGGCGCTGGCCAACCAGACTCCAGACGCCGTAGCCGTTGAAGGCCATGGCGATGCCGACGGTCGCCCCGAACAGGAAGCCGACGAGTCGGCGTATGGCGATCGCCTTGAAATTGAGATCCCGGCGGAACTTGGAGACGTGCACGCCGGACGCTCCCTGCGCCAGCAGGCTGATCGACATCCAGGCGAGAACCGGCGCCACCGCAGGCTCGTCGAAAATCACGGCCCAGTAGGGCGCGCTCGCCAAGCAGCCGGCCACGACGAGCGCGGAAAGAGCGAGCGAGGTCCAGAATGCGGAGTCGAGATGCGCCCGGTTCAAGTCTCGCCGTTGGACGATGGCATCGGCGAACAGGCCGGTGGTCAGGAGCCCCAACAAGGCGATCACGCTATAGGCCAGCGCCGCCAAGCCGAAGTCCGACGGCGCCAGAAGCCGGGCCATGACGATCAGGGTGACGAACTGAAGGCCGGCCATCCCGCCGGCTTCGATGCCCGACCAGATCACCGAGCGGATCGTCTTTTTCGCGCTTGCCATGATCTCGTTCGGATCGCCTTTCTTCCTGGATCGGATCGGCCCCGCCCTAGGGTCATTCGGGGAGGGGCCGACGGTCGTTCAACCGCCGCTGGAGCGCGCCCGGCGAGACTCCAATGTCGCGTTCCCGTTCGCCGGCCACATTCTTCCGGGGGCCGGCGGGCGGGCTAACTCATCCGAACCCATTTTCCAGGGGTGTAGAGGATGCCAACGGACCATGCCGACAAATCGGCGCGGGTCCAGTTCGCGAGAAAGACAGCATGTCGAGATCCAAGGTCAAAATAGTGAGTTCCACAATAAAATATCATGTAAAAATAGATATTTACCAATCAGAGTCTTGATAATACGCGCCGCTTACATCGCCTGTCAAAGACCGAATTCTTTCGATTTCCGCCTCTTCGAGAATCTCCTTCCAGCGGTGCACGTTCGCGCGGCTGTCCCGGCGGAGCGTATGAACGTCCCCCTCGACGGGGGCGACCGGGTTGGTGGCCTTGGTGAAGGCCTCGATCTTTCGTCTGCAGGCACTGGAGAAATCGATGCCGAGGCCCTCATAGACCCGCTGGAATTCCGCGATAGGGTCGTAGGAAAGATCCTCGTGGCGAACCGTGATCATCCGAGGGTTTCGGCGGGCGAAGGTTGTCATTGCCGAGTAAAGACAGGTCCACATCAGGGCCGCTTTCTCCACCTCCGAGAGCGAGTCCAGATCGTGGCCGGACAGGATCGCCGCCATGTGATCGTCCATCAGAGCCGGCTGGGAGAGGAATTCCGAGAAAGTGATCCGCCAGTCCATGCGCCTGAGGCTAGATACGAATGCAGCCGGATGGCGGACGATGATGACCACGTCCATGGCGAATTTCCGGTGCAGGTACTCACTCGATAGACAGGCGATGGGGTCCTTGATGAGCAACCGTCTCACCCGAGGGTCCTTGGTGCTCAGCATGTACTGGAGGTTCTCCTTGCTCCGTAGAGTTGGGCGAAGAATGGTTCTGAGCGGCGCCCCGGTGCGCGGCGGGGCGAGCTTGTAGACCGCTTGCCCGGCCAGCAAGTTCGCGATCGAGGCGGCATAGGCGGGCTCGCACGGCAGGCCTTCTCTGAGATAGAGGAAGTAGCGGTCGAAACCCTCCAAGCCGTGCTCCCCGTTGAACGGCTCGTGGACGTATCCGATGTCGCTCCTGATGCTGAGCATCT
Source organism: Candidatus Binatia bacterium (assembly GCA_028278325.1). Taxonomy (GTDB): domain Bacteria; phylum Desulfobacterota; class Binatia; order UBA1149; family JAJCZL01; genus JANQEO01. Next base: position 52,053 of record JANQEO010000156.1, on the reverse strand, counting down.
TGCCGACGAACGTCGTGCCGCTCCTGTGGGCTCCAGTCACCAGAATCGGAGGTTGCTTCTTGGAGATGCTCATGAGGCCGTTTCGCACCTATGGCGCCACGTTGCAGCAACCTTCGACAATGAAGGGCCGATGAAGCGTGGTGCGTCATCCAACGCGCTTTGCCGGGTCAAATTGGTCCGGAAACCTGGTGGCATCTACCGAGGCCAAGGGCGCGATGCGGCCTCAAATTAGGCCTGCAAATCCCGGCCTGCCTTGCGCTGCGCCCATCGTAATGTTTTTCCCCGAAGCCCCGCGCTTGAGGGTTACATAGAAGCTCCAATGCTTTATTCTCCAACGAATTCAAATCTGTCGTGATCTATTTATATTTTCAATTTGGTCAGTATATACGAGCTCATTCATTGCGAAAATAACGATGCTTGCCACCGCTAGATATTATCTTACCTGGCTGCTGATTCTCGGCGTCTACATCGCCAATTCCATACCCAAGGAGGGGGGCCTAAAAGCTCCCGCCGGCATCGGCGGCATGGCCGCCATCGCCCTCTTGCTGCTGAATATGAACAAGATGCGCATAAAGCATCTGGTTTGGATCATTGCCATCGCCGCCATGGCTCTGGTTTCCCTGACTCTGCGAGCCTACACTTGGCCGGAAGTGTCCCTCCATCACCATCTGACCGGTCACTTGGCGTCTTGGGTGGTATTCATTTATGGAATTGTCATCGGGTACTCGGCCTACTTGGAGCTGACCCAATGGGGCCGAGCGGAGCTCGAAAAGCTCCTGAAGATCCTGATCTGGGCCATACTGATTGGCGTGGCCCTAGAAGTCTTCGTGCCTCCGTTCAAGGCCTTCTCCGATACCGTCAGGCACACCATCTTCGCCGCCAACCTCTACGAGGGTGACGTTCGGGACCTATACCTCTACGGCGCTGTTCGCCCCAAGCTCTTCACCAGCGAACCCTCCCACCTCGCGAAGTACTTCGCGTTGTTTACGGTCGGTTGGCTCCTGATCACCCGGCACCGGCACAAGTACATTTGGTTCTTCGGATTTGTCGTGGTCGGAATGTTCCTGATCCGCAGCCCCATCGTTCTCATTGCTCCGATTATTGCCTTTGCGAACCTCTTCATCACGACGGAGATGAGCAACCAGCGAAAGATCCTGCTGCTGTTTGGCGTCTTGGCGGTGTTGCTGCCTCTGGTGCTCCTTTCCGCGGAAACCATCCTGGTGCCACGCCTCGAGAGGATCTCGGCCGGCAAGGACACAAGCTTTATCGTGCGTTTCTTAGCTCCCTATGTGGTCATGGCGGAGGTCATCCGCGACCATCCGGTCTTGGGGCTTGGCTTTGGAGCGAAGGAGATCGGACTCGATTACACAAGAGAGGCGGCCCTGGGTCTGAGCAGCGCCGCGCACGATGTGCAGATTAGGGGGATCGGTCACAACTTCTTGTTCACGAGCGTCATTCAGTTCGGGCTGGCCGGCTTTCCGGTTTTTATCTTCTTGCTGTGGCGCATGATCGTCATCTTTGGTCGGGATGAATTCTTCATGATAACGATGACCATGGTTGGCTTCATGCAGGCCATGGGAAATCCGAACTCCTTCCGGATATGGTTCTTCATGTTCATGCTGTGCGCCATCGTTTGCGCTCGCCAGAGGGGCGCCGATCAGTTGGATCTTGCGCCGGCGCGCGGGGGACAGGCTTTTCCGATGTCCAACCTGCCGGGAGGCGGGCGTAATCCCGTATCAAGCCTTTGAAAGTCGTTGCAACTCGATTGGAAAGTCAGTCCCTGAGAAGGGTGGCCAGCATGGGTAGGTTGTATTCCTTCGATCTTGGCATGCTGTATAATTCATAACGCGATCGGCGCAGAACGGACCCCAGCAATGGCCGAAACCTCTTATCTTCCTTTGCGAACTCGTCTTTATATCAAGCGCACGCCTTGGCTCTATCGCCTAGCCAAGCAGCTGAGAGATCCGCGCGCCAGGCATCTGCTCTGCGACAAGTCGACGGACATCTGCATCGAAGGCTATCCATCGAGCGGCAACTCCTTCAGCCTTTCTATTTTGCGGCAATCGAACCAATCCATCCGGATCGCTCATCACTGCCATTCGGTTGCCAACCTGCAACTTGCGCTTGACTACGGTATTCCGGCGGTTTGCCTGATCCGCCATCCGGAAAGCGCGATCTCCTCGCGGCTCGCCAGGTTCGGAGGTAACGTCGAAGAGGCGCTTCGTGAGTATATCGATTTCTACGAGTTCGCATTGAGACATATCGACCGCCTTGTCGTCGTGACTTTCGAGGAGGTAACTCAGGACACGGCGGGACTCTTGAAGCGGCTCGATCGAGAGACGGGCTTGAATCTGGCCTGCGGCAACATCGAGGACTTAAAGAAGAAAAGCCTAAAGAGGATAAATGAGTGGCAGGAAGCGAACGGTATTCCAGGAAGGGCACCCTTGCCATTGGCCGAGCGCGAGGAGGCGAAGGCCAAGATACAGCAAGAGATCCGACAAAGCCGCTACCATCGCGAGGCGGTCGCCATCTGGCAGCGAGTCATGGAAAGAGTGGGTTCCTAGGCGCGCGGGTATCAGGCGAGGACGTCCATCCTCGATTTCTCAATCTAGCCATGGCTTGCGATCCCACCGTTGACGCGTCGCCGGGGATTTGCGACGTGTCTCTGGACGGGGACTTGCAAGTGGCTCAAGAGCGCTCGAAGGCAAAGTGGACGGTGGTCGCTTGACGAACCCGCATCGCCTTCTGATCGTCGAATGGCAAGGGGGAGGGCACCAGGCCTTTCACATCAGTCATTTGGTGAGTTACCTCTTGGCCGAGCGGCCGGATCTCGAGGTGGTGTTCGCGCTCAGGCCAAACCTGGTGGCCCTGCTGCCGGCGGAGGCGCATAAGGCTCTGGAAGACCCGGAGGTCACGCGCTGCGCTCTCAAGGTCTTGCCGGCCGGCGGCTTGCCTGAACTTCGAGCCAAGAGTTCCCTGTTTCGCGGGGTCTACGACGTCGTCCGCGGGCTCCGCGAATGGGGCTACGCCCAGAGGCTCGCGCGTCGTCTCCAGGTTTCGCATGTTCATCTTCACTACTTCGACCATTCCTTGCTCGGGGCGGCGCTCCCCTTCCGAAGCCGCGGCCGGCCGACGGTGTCGGGGCTTTTGTTCCGACCCTCCGTCCACTACTCCAGCCTCAACAAAGAGACCGAGAGCTCCGCTGAGCGAAGGCGCAATCGTTTGAAGAGTTGGCTATATCGACGAGTGCTGTCAAACCCGCGGCTCACGGCGGCCTTCGCGTTCGACCGCTATTTCGGTGAGTTTGCGGCGGGCCGCTTCGAAGACGGAGCCAAGGTCATCTTTGTTCCCGATCCGGCACCCAAGAAGGTCGATGACCCTGCGGCCCCGGCATCCGACGGAGCTGCGGCGCGCGTTTCGTTCTTGCTGTTCGGCGCGCTCTCCAGGCGGAAGGGCGTTCTGGCCGTCTTGGCGGCGCTCTCCCGCCTGTCCGACGAGGTCGCGGCCCGCTGCCGTGTCCGCTTTGCCGGCGGGGTGGACCCCGCCATTCGCGAGATCTTCTACGCCAGCCTGAAGCAGCTTCAGGCGGGCGGAACCTCGGCCGAGATCGACGTCGACGACCGCTATCTGGGTGACGACGAGATCGTGGCCATGGTGCGGGACGCCGATGTCATATTCGCGCCCTACCAGCGCCACGTGGGATCGAGCGGCGTGCTCTATTGGGCCGCCGCGGCGGGCAAGCCCGTCATCACCCAGGATTATGGTCTGGTCGGGCGGGAGGCGCGGGACTTCCATCTGGGCTTGGCGGTCGACACCCAGTCACCCGAGAGTCTGGCCGGGGCCATTACGACGGCGGTTCGCGCCGGCGGCCGGGACCTGGCCTGCCCGGATGGCCAGGCCCGCTACATTGACGGACATGGCGATGCCGACTTCGCCGCCGCATTGATCGAGGGCATGGCCCCGCGGCGCCGGTCATAGCTCGGCGACGTGAGGTGCCGTAACCGTCGTTCACGGCCCGTAGCCCAGTCGCGTCAGAAGGTCTCCGGCGACCTCCTGTGCCGCCGCCCGATGTTCGTCGCCGAAGGTCGACCGCCAGGCTCCGATCTTGCCCGAACGGAAGGTGCGCGACCGCGCCGGATCTATGTTCGCCGCCATGCGCCTCGCGAGTGCCTCGATATCGAGGCCATTTTCAACCACCCGCGCGCCGTAGAATTCGGCGATCTTGCGGAGTGTCTCCTGCTGATTGGATCCGGCCAGGTCCTCGAACCGTATGCCGCACACCTCCGGTCGCTCCAGCCACGCTTCGAAGGGCGCGAAGCGCTCCGCGATGTTCGGATAGTGGTAGTCCGCCTCGCCCGGCGGGATTCCTCGCAGCGCGGTCAGGATCCGCGCGTCGTCGTCAGGCAGGCTGCTGAAGTACTTGTGCGCGCGGTGCCAGCGGTTCATGCGCGTGAGATAGTGGGCTTCCGAGATCGCCACGTCCCGCAAGTCGCGGTAGATCAGGAAGTGCACGCACCCTAGTCCGGAGAGCCGATCGGCAAACGACGGCCGAAAGTGCAGGTGCGCCGACACCAGCTCGCCGGGCGCGATCAACCCGATCCGGCGGTGGATGACCCCGTCGGAGCGCTCGGCGAACCGGATGGGCGGGATGCTGGCGATGAAGGATTCGTAGTCCACCACGCCTGGAAGCGCCTCGAGCACCTGCACCAGGAGATGGGTGCCGCTCTTGGGGAACGAATTGGCGATCACCGGCGGCGTGCCCTGCCGCCGCCCCAGCATGCGAGATGAAAATCGCGGCACTTGCTTGAAGAGCGCTACTCCCTTGCGCACCAACGGCGAGGCTCGTCGCACCTGGTTCCACGTCGCCTTCACGCGATCGCTCCCGCCACGGCCTCTCGCGCTTCCGCGTAGATTCGATCCCAAACATAGCGCTCGCGCACGCGCTTCCGCGCGGCTGCGGCAAGGGCCGCGCGACGCTCGGGCGACTGCAGCAGGGCCACGACATGGCGGGCGAACGCCTCCGCGTCGTCGGCAATGAGCAGCTCCTCGCCGTGCGCCACATCGAGACCCTGGGCGCCAACCGATGTGGCGACCACCGGGACGCCGAGGTTCATCGCCTCCAGCGTTTTGAGTTTGGTGCCGCCACCGAACGTCGCCGGTACGATGGCGACCGTCGCACGGGCGTAGTACGAGCGCAGGTCTTCGACCCAGCCGGTCACCGTAATGCCTTCTGCCCTCGCGAGATCCCGCACGCGGGAGCCCGGTCGGCCGCCGACCAGGAGGAGCTCCGCGTTGCCCACTTCTGCTCGAATCCTCGGAAATATGTCCCGGGCGAACCATTCCGCGGCCTGCTCGTTCATGAAGACGTGGAACGATGCGCAGAATACGATCGTCGGCGCTCCCGCCGAGACGGCTTCCGGCGTCACCGGCTCTGCCTCGGGCACGCCGTTCGGTGCAAGCAGCACCTTGGTGTCGTTGCCCACCAGTGACCTGGTGGCGGCTTCTTCTTCGGCGGCGACGGAGAGGATCCAACGGAACCGGCCGAGGCCGCTCGGCTGATAGCGCCGCCAGGCCCAGGTGTTCCATCGCCCCACAAGGCGCGCCGGCAGCGACGTCGCCCGTTTGGCAACGCCCGACCAGATGAATTCGTCCAAGTTGTGCTGGTCCAGCACCATCGGGGTGGGCGACATTGGGATATTCGACGCGGCGTAAAGGAAATGACACCAGACCATGTCGAAACGGCCCGTCGCAAGCAATCCGCCGATGCGCCGGCGCAACTCGGAATTCCGAAACCGTGCCACATGGAGCGGCGAGTCGGTGAGAAGGCCTCTCGCCAGCGCGCCGATGCGGCTTCCGCTTTGCCGCACCGCGACGAGCTCGACCCGGCGGTCCGCCGACCAGGCCTCGAGCGAGTCCCGCTCGCGCTCCGTGCCGTATAGCGTGCAGAGCGTGACGTCGTCGCTGGCCGAAAGGACGCGCGCTGCGTGATACATGCGCAGCTTGCCTCCCGTGTGCGCGGGCAAGGGTGAGGTGGGGCACACCATCAATATCCGCATGGCAGTCCGTTCGGCCCGATGTGGCGAGGATAGGGTGCCAAAATGACGTTCGCTTCGCTTAACAAGGGCAAAGGCACGCCGTCAACCAGCCGAGAGAGCTTCCGGCCGCGTGGGCGGCCGGCAATAACGATTCTTCACAGGCAACGAAAGAGCTGAACGTTTCGGACTGCATGAGCGTGTCTGACGATCCTCAGGACAGGCTGTAGGCCATCAGGTCCTCGAAGCGATCGGCGATGCGATCGATATCGAAGGTCTTCTCGGCATAGGCCCAGGCGTTTTCCCCCAGCTCGCGGCGCAGGCCGGCATCGTTCCTCAGGCACGTGGCGTGGCGTAGCCAGGTGGCACCGTCGTCCGGCGCGGCGACCAGACCGGCCTCTGCCTTGGCGACGGTTTGGGCTGCCAGGTTCTCGCCGGGCACGGCCAGGAGCTGCGGCCGCCCCGCGGCTAGGTTGGACATGACCTTCGACGGCACCGAAAGCGCGCTGGCATCGGGCTCCAGGAGCGCCAGCAGCACGTCGGCGGTGCCCAGGACGTTCGGCAGGTCTTCGAACGGCTGCCACGGCAGCAGCACCAGATTGTCCAGTCCGAGCCGCTCCTTGGCGGCCGAGAGATAGTCCGAGCCCTTGCCTTCCGAGACCACCACCACCCGCACGTCGTCGTCGCCGGCGAAATGTTGGGCCAGTTCCGCCAGCCGTTCCGGGTTGTGCTTGAGGCCGAGCGTGCCGGAATAGAGGAAGCAGAATTTGGACTCGAGGCCCTGCGCCCGGGCCCAGGCGTTGTCGCGCGGGCGCGGCGAGATCTGATCGAGCGGTGCCCAGTTCTCGATCAGCTCGATGTTGTCGCGGGTGCCCGAAAGCCGCTCGATGGCGGGCAGAAATCCTTCCGATATGGCCACGACGAACCTGGCGGCACGGAGCAGGCGGCCCTCTTTCCTGGCATAGTGGAAACTGACGAGCGGCCCGAGCAGAGGCACCTTCCGGCCGAAGTAACGCTCGATCGCGATGCTGTGGAGGTCCTGCAGCCAGTTGATCCAGGGCACCGAGGCGCGCCGGCAGAAACGCGCCAGACGCGCCACGACGTCGATCGGCGTGTTGGAGCAAATGACGACATTGGGCCGGTAGGCCGCCGCCGCCGTCTCCAGCAGCTTCGCGTAGGCCAGTTCTTGGGCATAGCGCTTCAGGTGGTCGTACTTCGCGACCTGCCGGTCGAGAGTGATCGCGCGGCTTTGGAACTCCGGTGGATCGTCCGGCCTCGGATCCAGCATGGCCTGGGGCGTGGAGATCGACCCGGAATAGAGGTGCAGGACCTCATGGCCGCGCGCGGCGAGCGCCCGGCTGAGCTGAACCTGGAAGGGATGGCCGGCGTAGTCGTGCACCAGGATGCGCATCGAGGGATAGCGCCTCGGCCGCCGCGCCGACCGCGGCTTGCCCGCATCCTTCGAATGGGCCTGTCCGCCGGACTGCCGGTCCGGAGCCTCTTGCAGGCTCTCCACTGGAAACCCGCGCACCACGGGCGATTCTCCTGATCAATACCGGGCCAGGTAGGAGGCCCTCCGCGGGCCCCGGCACCGGGCCCCGTCAGAACTCATACCTGAAGAGCACCTTCGAGATGCTCATACCGGCGGCTTTAAAGTTGTGATGGAAGATGAACGTCTTCGAAAATGAGAAAATCTTCGACAATCAACTATTCCCTATAAATCAATGCACTCGTCTTAGGCCTATGGGCCAGCCTGCTCAAAAGGGCGTCCGAATGACACTTGGCGCTATATGAATATTATGAAACTTCCCAAATGACCTAATCCAATTGGTCGGCATTGTAGCAATAGTGGCGCTCAAACGAAAGCCGGGAAGTGATGGATCCGTAGAATTTCTTGATTTCGTCCAGGTCTTTCCAAATAACTGTTTCCCCCGGTCTTGAGAACAGACCCGCCAGAGCCGCGGACGATGGCTCGTGTCTTGCCGGGAGCTTGGCCGATCCACAGGCGCACCAAGGAAAAAATTCCTGTCGGCTGGCGGTGAACCGAATCCAGGGAATTCACAAAAGTCTGAAATCTAGTAAGATCTCCCTAGGCCTTGATTTTTGAGCAAAGCATTTCGACGCGCAGGACCATCGTTTCCAGAAATTTGTGATTACGGCCGGAGAAAGCCATGCAGCGAATTGTTGCGGCTTGCGTATTTTGCCTGGGTCTCACGACCATCGCGCAAGCGGAGCCGACGGACATCTATGAAGGCCCTGCCTATCGAAACGTCTTCGATGTGAAGTTCAGAGTTGTGAACGTCGGGGAAGAGGCGCTGCGGTCCGGTGGCCTGAACGGAGCTAAGCCGACGGAAGCCACCGCGGGCGCGTCGGACGGATCGGCTGCCGGAGACGGGGCCGGCGCCGGAACGCAGGTCTCATCGTCCCAAGACACCAAATGGCTGGGCTTCTGGATGCCGGCCCAAGACTACTCGGAAGTCGAGGCCTGGCTGGGCCGGCGGATCTGGGTGGCCCACTTCCACTTGGCGTTCGGGAGACGCGGATTTGCTCAGGCGCTGGGCGAAAGGCAAAAAGTTTGGCTGGAATCCTATACGCGCCTGGCGCCTCATGCCCAACTGGCTGTCATCCTCGATATCTTCCCCCTGAGTGATAAGAACCCCCGATTCGCCGAAATCGCCGCCGGCGATTGGGACGAGGAGCTGCGCCAGGTCGCCCGCAGGGTCATCGATGCAGGCCACGAGGACGCGATCCTGCGCCTTTGGCATGAACCGGAGGTGGCAGTCAAGAACAATAGCCCTATCGGGCCCACTTGGTGCGACGATCCGGCTTTCGTTCCCGCTTGGCGGCATGTCCACGATCTCTTCGAAGCCGAGCCCGGAGCCGAGTTCGTCTGGCAGTACTCGGTGAATGGACCGGCCGGAAAGCAATTGACGGCTGCGGACGGCACCCTCTGGATCGAGAAGTGCTATCCGGGCCCGGATTATGTCGATCAGGTCAGCGTGGGGGCCTATCACCGCATGGGTCCGACGCCGGAAATCTCCTGGCAGGAGTCAATTGGTAGGTTGGAGTTCGGACGGTACTGGGCGTTCAAGCAAGGCCATAAGTTCTCAGTCGCCGAGTGGGGTCTCTGGTCGTCTGACTGCCGCTATGAAGGCCAGGACGACGACCCGAGCTTCATCCAGGGCAGCCACGACTTCTTTGCCGCCATCCCCGAAGAGAAACGTGGCTACATGCTCTATTTCAACGCAATGAAATGCGTCGACATTGCACAGTATCCCGAGTCCGAGGCACTGTTCGAAAAGTTGTTTGGGGGCTGATCCACGGTCTTGCGGGACATGCCATCGGGGGGCTCCCGCCCATGGTTCTGGACCAGGGCATTGACGGAGGCGAGGGGGCCTTAGGCGCTCATCAATCCCTGTAGTAGCGGCCCATGTAGCCGGTGTAGAGGCCTGAGTCTCCGAAGCGATATTGCGAGTGGCGCTTCACGTCCACCATGGACAAGACAATTCCGCCGACCTTGCAGCCGGATCCCATCAACTGCTGCAGGGCTCGGCTGACATGCTCGCGCCGGGTCTTAGCCCAGCGCACAACAAAGAGCGCCTCGTCGACGAAGCCCGCCAGCATGCGGGAGTCCGACACCGCCAGGATCGGCGGGGAGTCCATGATGATCACATGATAGTCGCCGCTTTTCTTGAGGCTGTTCATCAGGCCTTCCAGCTTCTTGTAGAGCTGGAAACTCAAGGCTGTCGATGAATGCCGCCCGACGGAAATGAAACTGGCGTCCGTCTTCGGGTCGCGCCGGGTGACCTCTTCGGCGGTGGCACTGCCCACCAGATAGTCCATGAGACCCGGCCCGGCTGAGACGCCGAACCCCTTGTGGGCGGTCCCTCGACGGAAATCGCAGTCGAGGAGCATGACCTTCTGGCCCTGAATCGCCAACGCCCGCGCTAGCGACACTGAAATAGACGTCTTGCCTTCGCTGGGGATCGAGGAGGTGATCAGAAGCGTCTTGGTCTTATTGTCTCCGGTCATCAGGGAGAGATTTGCGTAGACGGTGCGGATGGCCTCGCTGTAGGTCGAATTGGGACGCTTGAGTAGATAGGCCGCCGGCTTCTTTCCAAGCCGATCGACCTCGCTCAGGGCCGGGACCAGGCCGAGCGGAGCCATGCCCATCAATTGCTCGATTTGCTCCATGCTGCGCAAGCCGGAGCCCGATTGGTCGATGGCGAAGGCAACCAAGACGCTGAGAAAGATCGAGCAGACGACCGCCAAACCCAGCATGAGCGGCTTGTTCGGGAAACTTGGCCCGCGGGGCAAGGCCGCGCGCGAGAGGATCGTGGCATCGGCCTTTTGGAAATCCTCCTGCGCCGAAATTTCCTTGAAGCGCGCCATGACGACTTCCAGAAGATTCTGATTCGACTCGGCCTCGCGCTGCAGTGCTATCAGGCGCACTTCGTCGACATTCATTTCGGCCAGGGACTGGCGCCGCTGCGTCAGGATTCTCTCCAGCGCCGCCGCCCGGGTTCTAGCGATCGACATTTCGTTGCGCAGACCGTCGACGACCTTGCTGATTTCAGCGCGGATCGTGTTCTTGAGATCGGCCAGCTCGGCGCGTGTCGCGACCATCTGCGGGTGGCGATCGCCGTAAATCTCTCCCATTTCCGCCAGTCGCCGCTCCAGCTCGGATTCCTGTTGGCGCAGGCTTATGATGAGGGAGGACCTCAGAACCTCGGATGCCGTGGCGGTCGCCTCCGGGCTCTGGAGCAGGCTTTCGACTTGCCGCAACCTCGCCTGGGTTTCGGCCAGGGTGGTTTGTTCCTGCACGAAACGCAGGTTCAACTGGGAGATTTCCTGCTCCGCCAGTGTTCCATTGGTGTTGGTCTGGAGCAGTCCGCTTTCCCGCCTGAATTCCTCGACCGCCCGCGCCGAAACCATGGCGTCGGTGCGAAGCTGCTCCAAACGGTCGAACAGCCAGGCGCTCGCTCGTTTGGTTGCCGCGAGCTTCGCGTCGAGCTGGGAGACGATGTAGAAATCGGTGAGGGTGTTGGCCACCAACTGGGATGTGCCGGGGTCCCGCGTGGTGATCTCGATCCGGATGACAAGTGACGTCCCCTCCGGGACCACGGCGAGCTTGCTGAGGAATTGGTCGATCACGACATCGCGTTCGACGTCGTCATAGGGCAGGGCTTGCTGGATCGGTTGTGTGTTGGCCGGCTGTGCGCCGGGCTCGGCGCCGAAATGGTCCCGCCAGGCTCTCTGCCACGCCAGCGGCAGATAGCGGCGGACATCCAGCAGCTCCATCAGCCGGCTTTCCGGCCGGAGCGCGGGATTGAATTCCGGGTCGTGCACCAGGCCCAGTTCGTCGATGGTCCGTCCAATCAGATCGCGTGAGCGAATCACGTGAATCTCGTTCTCGACGGTCACGTCGTCGGCGGAGATCCCCGCGAGAACGTCTTCCACGTTGAGGACGTTCTCCTCGCGGACGCCGATCAAGACCTGGGACGATGCGGTGTAGAGCGGTGTGAGCTGGGCGATGCCGATCCACGAGAAGAAGGTCACCAGGAAGACGACGCCCAGGATCCAGAACTTCTGGCGCCACAGCATCTGGAAGGCGTCGGACAGCCGCAAATCCTCGACGATCGCCGGCCGCGCCGAAACGCTTCCAATCACCTCGCGATGAACGTCGGATAACTTGGGTACGTCATTCATTCGAAATCACTTCTGCAAAAAACGTCCGTACTTCAATCGATGCCGCATATCGGGTGTGGCGACAAAAAGGCCGCACCCGAGCTGTCCTCAAAACTGCCGGATGCCGTATCGCCGCGTCATTCAAATCCCTGGAGCCGGGCAAACACGCACCGCCCCACCTCTAAATGCGCCCATCATAGCACCCTGTCTGGCAAACAAATAGAGTTAGTTTTCAATACTTTCACGCCTGTAGATAGCGGGGCTGTCGGGTCTCGATCCTTGACGGTCTCGAATCGTGCGGGCCGGCTTCTCCCGATGAGCCTCCTAATAGGAATTCCTCGTTCTCAATAGCGAGAAGGGCGTCATGACTATGATCTTGAGGTCGAACCAGATCGACCAGTGATCTATGAAATAGAGGTCGAATTCTATGCGGCGCTCGATCTTCTCCACGGTGTCGGTCTCGCCGCGCCAGCCATTGACCTGCGCCCAGCCGGTGATCCCCGGCTTCACGCGATGGCGCGCGAAATAGCTGTCCACCAGCTCGTGGTAGAGATGGCCATCGGCCTTGGCCAGGGTGGCATGGGGCCGCGGCCCGACAATCGACATGTCGCCGGTGAGTACGTTCAGCAGCTGCGGGAGCTCGTCCAGGTTGGTTCGCCGCAGGAATTTGCCCACGCGGGTCGTCCGGGGATCGTCCCGCGAGACCAGCTTGGCGGCGTCCCAGTCGGTGCAGTCGTGATGCAGGGTCCTGAACTTGTAGATGGAGAAGAAGTGATTGTTGAAGCCCCGCCGTTTCTGCCTGAAGAAAACCGGACCGGGGCTGTCGAGCTTGATGAGGAGCGCGATGATCGCCATAAAGGGTAGGGCGACAGTGAGGCCCAGCAAGGCCACGAGCCGATCCTCCATGGTCTTCATCACGTAGTCCCAGTCGCTGATGGGATTCTTGAAGACGTTCAGCAAGGGGACGTTGCCGACGTGGCTGTAGACCTCAGGCGAGAAACGAATGGAGGTCACCAGAGAGCTCAAACGGATGTCGATCGGTAGGATCCAGAGCTTCTGGAGAATCTCGTTCAAGCGCCTTCCGTCTTGCATCGGGATGGCGACGACGATGAGATCGGGCTGACTGTCCCGCGCATAGTCCAACACGTTGTCGATGTTGCCCAGCTTGGGGCAGCCTTCGATTTCTTCGGGAACCCGGGTCTGCCGATCGTCGAAGAACCCGACCAGGTGCAGCTCCGGGCCTTGCTGGGTCAGGTCCCGGATGACCTCGCGCGCGAGGTCGCCGCCGCCGATCACGACCACATCGCGCCGAAACAGTCCTTTCTGCGCGCAGCGGGCGAGGAACAGGTGAAGGACGAGCCTGAGCATGGTGAAGGAAAGCAGGCCCGAGGCGTACCAAAGGATGATCCAGCCGCGGGAGATTTGAGCCGAGCTCTTCGTAACGAAGCCCAGGACAAGCAGCACCACGAAGACGAAGGTCCAGGCCACCCACACCCGGTTGACCTGGTACTTCAAGTCACGAATCACATCCAATTTGTATAGATCGGCGATGTGAAACGCGACGATCTGCACAAAGACACTGAGGGCGACGATCAGGGTTAAGATGTCACCCTGCGAGATGACCTTGTCGGACAGGTAAAGAGAAAAGGCAAATAACGCGGTGGCTACGCAAACCCCCACGTCGATAAACCGAACAACCCCTGAAACGACTTTCAGAGATATCGGTGCGGTGAACGAGACGTCTGACAAGGCCGTATCATGTCGTTGGTATCGCTATGAGAATTTCTTCTAATGAGCGGTCGGAATGGAGACCGCCGGTCACCGAAACAAATGACTGAAAACTTCTCTGGAAGCGTCCTCAAAAGCCAATGCCAACCAAACGCTTCCGTACCAACACCACTAATTTTGCGAAGTATTAATAAAGATTAAGCATATGTCAACTCGCGTTATTTCAGTATTCGAGTTATATTAAGTCTTGTTTTGTCTTGATTTGTGCTTGGTCGACACGTTGAGTGTTTGCGTGTCGCATTGGGTCGGACAAATTCTCTCCGATCTCCGCCGCCTCGGTCGCATCGAGAATCCAACCGACAGCCGCGCGACTCTTGTGGTACCTTCGCCGGCCGAGAGCGCCGCCGCTCACGAATGCCCGCCGACCGGACTGGCCTTCGGCAAGGAGTCCGGCGAGGTCGGTGGCGAGGCGCCGGAGACGCGGACATGGGCGGATCTCGAATTCTCCTAAGACTCTTGAGACGGCTTGTCCTGAGCCGTTTCGCCGGCAAGGCGCTGCCGCTGGCGCTGCACTACCGGCTCCTGCACCAAATCAAACGCCGTCGGCGGACGGCCGCGATCGAAGTCCACGAACGGGCATCTGACCTGCAGCGCATCGAGGTTCAGAAGGGCGCGGAGCTTTGGGTCTGCTGGTCGGATGTGCCCAATGTCGGGCGCGGCCCCTCGGCGTCCCTGGTGGTGTTGCAGGAAGAGGTTTTCCGGTTCGACTGCTTCGGGGGACGCGAGGGCCATATGCACCTCAACCCCGAACAGCATTGGTTCGACGGCCAGACGACGGCGCGCTTGTTCTTTCCCGAAGGCAGCCGGGCCGAGCAGGTCGATCGCGCCGTCTTCGAGCTTGTCGCGAACACCGACGCGGCGTTGCAGTTCAACTTCGTGAACGGCGTTCGCAACTTTGCCATCGACCAAGAGGCATTGGCCGAGGCGTCGGTCCGCATGAGGCATCTCTTGCTCGAGCGGCTGAACCGCCACGGTGTCGAGGATCTGGCCGTGCGCGCGACAGTAGCTTAGCCGGACCCTGACGCTAAGTGGCGATCCACTTGACGGGTACAGGCGAAGCCTTGTAACGGTGGGGTTTCCGCCAAGAACGAGAAGATTGTATCGGCGACCATAGATTTAGAATCAGCAATTTCCGTGCTCACGTATATATGAGCCAGGGGAACCCGGCCGTGATCTCGGCATATGCAGATCGCGCTTTGTGATCGAATTGTGGGGTGTATTTCATTGCTGCATTCGATTTACAGGATCTCCAACCGCGACCGCAGCGCGGGCACCAGCCGAACGATGTCCTGAGAGGTCGGGCCGGCGACGGAATCGCTTGCTTTGCTGGGGATCTTGATCTTCGCAGGCGTGGTCCGGTTCTATACCCTCGGCGATTTGCCGTTCTGGGTCGACGAAGCCTACACCTACCATGCGAGTCAACTGCCGACCGGGCTGTTGCTGAGCACGCCGGTCGACAACCATCCGCCGCTCTTCTATCTCGCTCAAAAAGTTATTCTGCAGTTTGACCATTCGGAAGCCGCCCTGCGGTTGCTGCCCGCCGTCTTCGGCATGCTCTCCATCGGCGTGATCCATTTGATCGGCCGGCGTTTCGTCAATCCCCTCTGTGGGCTCGTGGCGGCGGCGGTTCTTGCGGCCTCCACCATTCACACGGAATACAGTCAGGAAGCGCGCTCCTACACGCTGCTCTTTCTCGAGATCTGCATCGCGGTCTATGGGCTTCTCGCCTTCCTGTCTTCAGGCGGTGCCGCGGGACGCGGTTCCGGTCGACAGAAGGGCGGAAGGACCGGCGCCCTAGTCGTCTATTGGGTCGCAACCCTGGCGGCGCTCTACACCCACAACATTGCCGCCTACTTCGTGCTCGCCTTCAATCTCGCGGTCCTGGCGGCCTGGTGGCCGCTGAGATTGATCGATGCCCGTTCGTACCTTTTGTGGTTCGCCGTTCAGGTCATGATCTCGGTACTTTGGTTGCCCTGGCTTCTCTCCATATTCGCCTTGACACAGAACTTCACCTGGCTCGAACAGGTCACCCCCCGGTTGGCGGTCCGGCAGTTGTTCGCTGTCTTCGGGGCCAACCGTCTTGGGCCGCTCCAGTCGGCTTACAATCTCGTCGTCATCGGGGCTGCCGTGCTCGGCATGGCGTTTGCGGTTAACAAGCGTCAATTCGGCGTCGTTGTCCTGATCGGGTTGCTCGTCTTTCTCGTGCCGGTCCTGATTTGGCTGACAGGCATCGCGACGCCGATATTCCTGCCGAGGACGGTCCTCGCATGTTTGATCGATGGCGCACTTGGCCTTGGCCTCGCGGTCAGCCTGTCTCCGAGCCGTCTCCTTGCCGTTGCCATCCTGGCGTTTGTCCTTGCCGGTAGCTTGGTCTCCACGACCAACTACCTCGACAGCGGCAAGAAGGAGGCGTGGAACGAGGCGGCCGCGACCGTAACCCGGAACTTCGCGGACGGCGACGCCATCTTTCTCTGCCCGTTCTTTGGGGCTCAACCGCTTCACTATTATCTGGGAACCGCGACCTCCGACCGTCCGATGTTTGGGTGGGATGGGGACCATGGGGTCGTCGTCGGGATCGAACGGGTTTTTGTCTGCAGTGACTGTCGAGCGGGGACATTTCCCAATCGGCATGAGGTTCGGCGTTTCGAGGATATGAAGGCTGCCCACCGAAGGCTCTGGGTCGTGCGGTCGACCGGCGGCCACTGCCGGGCGCCCCATTGGAACCTGCTGCGCTCGAAGCTGCAGGACCTGGGATATCGGCTTACTGGGGAGGAGGCGCTTTTTCGTGTGGCGATGGACCGCTACGACCGAGACTGAGCTTGCAGAATTGATTTCAGAAGCCCAGTTGCGGTCAGGCCCTTCCAGAGCGGACCGAAAGTAGGCATACTCAGTATTCGGGCTCGTTGTCTCCCGTACCCGCATAGGTAAGCGGCCGGGAACTATCCGCCAGGCAGCCCCCATTTCGTGGTTGTTCCGTTTTGGACTTCGCGTTGGTGGTGCGGTCGATTCGGCAGGGATGCCCGGCGGAAGATGCTGACCCTCTTGCAAAGACTTACGTGCCGCTTGGCCAAGGGCGAGTTCTTCGTTCTCTTCGGGCGCTTCTACTCGTTCCGCAGGGCCTACAGGTTTGTCCGGCGGAGACAAGAGAGCCGGACACTGGCGGTCGAGTGCGCCCCGCCGTCTGACGTGCAGCCGGGACTCTTCCCGGAGCTCTCGCCGGCCGGCAGCCTCAGCCGTCTGAACGAGACGGGCCTGGCCTTGGGACTGTCGCTGCCGGCGACGCTGGTGCAGGACATCTACGATTTTGCCCTCGGCGCCGACTGTTCGCGCCCCGGCCAGGACGAGCGCTTCCAAATCGGCGAGATCGAGGACGGGCATCTGCCCGGTGGCGAGCCCGTGGTGCAGGCCGATGTTCGGGACGTGTCTCGTTGTCCGGTGATCGAGGAGATCGCGCACCACCCCAAGCTCATGGAAATCGCGCGCGCCTATCTCGGTTATCGGCCGAACACGGTCGTCACCCGCTTGTTCTGGAGCCTGGTCTGCGACCACTCCCCCGAAGTGAGGCGGCGGCTCTACCAGCCCATCGACTTTCACTATGACGTGGATGGTTACAATTCCTTGAACACCTATTTTTACCTGACCGATACGGACGGGAACAGCGGCGCCCATGTCGTTGTCGAAACCTCCCACAAGAGGAAGCCCGTGCGGATCAAGCTATCGAGCCGCTTTCATTCCGAAGAGGTGGTGCGGAAGATCTACGGCGAGTCCGCGACCCTGGTGATCGAAGGTCCGCGCGGGTTCGGATTCATCGTGGACCCCACCTGCATCCACAAGATCCTGCCGCCGGTGACCGAACGGCGCCTGATGCTGCAGATTCGCTTCGAGTCCCTCGATCGACGGCTCGAAAGCACCTACCTTGCATCGAATGCCTGAGGGCGCGGGGCCGCCGCGACGAGAGCAGCAGGAGGCCCTGCCGTATTGCTGAGGCCCAGTCTTCTGCTTTCCGCTCCAGTTGGGCTCCAACCGGATCAACGCTATCGCAATGCTGCTAGCAGCCTATTCTGGCCGGCGGCACCTACCCCAGGTGCGGGCTAAGATCGGCCGGGTCGATTTCATATCGATCATTCTGTCATCAAATAAATCAAGAACAACTTACAAAACTTTCTGGCATGAACTAATGTAACAGTGTAGAAATGATCCCACTTGAATTGGCAGTGTATATTCGTCTTTGAAGGTTTATACTTGGCACACATATTGATATGAAGTGTATCGGGAGAAGTTCAGAAACTCTCCGGATCGGGCCTGGGTGGTGGCACGACAGCATTTGTCAGCTTCGCGCCAAGCAGGCATATCTAGTGTGCCCGATCTTGAATGGAACGGCCGGCGTTCGCGGAAGCCTGGCTTGCGGCTTCCCCGGCGATCGTAACGAGGCCGGCCATTGGATCGGGTGAGGGATCGGATCGAATACCGGGTGGGTTGTCGCGCTATGGTGCAATCGGACCGATTGAGTGTCGATGAGATTGGCCGGCTTTGGGGAGAGGAAACCGGCCAGGATGCCGCGAGCGTCCGAGACGACCTCGCGGCCTGGTTGGCAGAGTCCGTGAAGCGCACGAGTCCGTCGCGATCGCCTGCGACAGGCAGCGACGCCGATCAGGATGATCCGTCTTCGGATTCTGTCCCGACCCGCTTGGTCGACCGACCGACCCTCGAGGCCTATTGCAAGGAACGGGGCCAGCCGATGCCCGAGTTTTGGCGCGGCCGCGAGGAGCTCAGCCCTGCCGGCAGCGGCGGCGACCCGGAGGCGGCATTCGAGGCCCGGTCCTCATGGATGCGGGACAACCTGAAAGCGCGCCTGACAGAAGCACCCGAAGTCGGCGATGGCCCGGCTGAGAGTTCACCGCCACCGGATCGGCGGGAGCCGGAGGGAGATACGCGGTCGGCCTCGGCGAGAGTGCAGGAACTCATCGCGGATCTCGAAAGCGCGGCGGAGCGAAACGCGAAACTGGTCGCGGAGGCCAAGGCGAGCCGCACCTCTCCCCTGATGCGGCCGGGCGAGCCCACGCCGGTTCCGGTTCGGACCCCCATGACAATGCCTGAAGGGGTTCAGGCAGAGGCGGAAGACGCGACAGGCGCAAGCGCGGACCAAGAGAGCCGGCCGAGCCTGCTGCCCGGTAGGGAAGGGCGCGGACTAATCCTGTTCCTGGCCGGGCTGTCGGTTCCTCTCGTGGCGCTCTTGTTTTGGGGCATTAGTGAATTGATCCGGCCTGCCGTAAATGACGGGGCCGCGCCCGAGGCCGAGCGAACGCAGGCAAACGCTGAACCGAGGCCTGGAGGGGTGGGGCAGCAGGCGGCAGAACCGGAGACCGCCGAGCCGCCCGCCGAACTGTCGGCCACACAGGCCGAGCCCGGCGGGATCGTGCTGGCACTGACCGAAGACGAGCTCCTCGGAGCCGGGCCGCAAACCGACCCCCTGCCCGAGGCGGTGGAGCTCCCGGCCCCCGTGACCGCGCCGCCGAGCGACGGGCTGCTTGTCGCCGAGCCGGAGGCTCCGGCAGTCGGCCAGGCCCCGGTCGCCCAGAGCGACCCGGAACTGGCAAGAGCGCAGCGGGATCGCAGGCTGGCGGCTTTGGTCGCCTCCGCTCGGGTGGTCGCGCTTGAAAGAGAGCTGGCGGAGGCACGCCAGAGGATTGCCGATTTGGTGAGCGAGGCGGTTCAGGCCAAGCAGGAGCCGGCAGCGGAGCCTCTCGACGAAGCTTCCGACGGTCGGCAGCTCGCCGCGGACGCGCCGCCGCCGGGATCGCTCTCGACCGAGGCTGCGGATCAGGCCCCCTTGGACCTGGTCCCCGTGGTTCCGCAAGAAGACCTGGCTCAGGAGCAGACGGCCGAGCTTGCGCCGGACCCGGCACCGCCGGCACCGGCGGAACCGGCGACGGCCCCCGACGTCGTTCCGCTGGAGAACCTTCTTCTCGAACCGAGCCGCCATGTCGGTCGCGATGTGGTCGTGACCGGCTCCGTGCTCTGGCTCATGCGGCGCTATTGGCTGCAACTGGCCGGTGGACAGGTCACCATGTTGATCGATACCACGGGTGTGCCGGAGGACGATCTCGAGGCCCTCAACAAGGCCATCGTGGCAGCGGAATTCCTGGTACCGGTGCAAGCGCGCGTCACCGGAACGGTCGAAGCGCGGGACCCGGACAGCCACCACCTGGTCGCCAGCGAACTGGTTCTGGTCGAGTGAGGCCACCTGGCCGCTAGGGTCCAGCGAAATCCTTGCCATTGGCGCGGCGGCGCCACCTGTCGACGAGGATCAGGAGGCTCGTGCTCCAGCTTTCCGGCAGATAGGTCGACAGGACCGCGGCGCTGGTGGTCCAGCCGCGCAATTGGCCGGCCATCGCCAGCGGGTCCCGGCGCCAAGCCGACATCATCTGAGCCCGTGCCGCGCCGGCATCGCCGGCCCGAAAGGCGATGAAGGCCATGTAGCGGGCGTGCTCCGCGTTCGCTGCGCCTTCGTAGCGCGCCACAAGGTCCGGATGGCGACTTCGCTCCCGCGCCAAGACCTGCTGCCAGGCGCTTTGCATAAGTTCGAGATCGCCGGTCATTTGCCCGGATCGAACCCGGTAGTCTGTCAGAAACTCGGGAACGCAATGCACATTCTCCGTCCTCAGGCCGGCAATGCGCAGCCAAAGGTCGAGGTCCTCACAGGCGCGAAGCTCCGTGTCGAAGTCGCCCGTGACCGCCAGGACCGAGCGTCGGAACACCACCGTGCTGGCGGCGCCGGTCACATTTTGTACGATCATGTCGTCGAGTGCGTACCTCGAGCGACGGGGCGAGAAGCGCCGCCCGGTGTCCCTGCCTTCTTCATCTATCAGGTGGCACCAGGAGAACGAAAGATCGCAGCTCGGATCGCCATCCATATGGACCACGTGCCGTTCGGCTTTGTTCGGCATCCAGCGGTCGTCCGCATCCAGCAAGCCGATGTAATCGCCGACCGCCGATGCCATCCCGGCATTGCGCGCCGCCGAGAGGCCTTGATTCTCCTGCTCGATGACGCGAAGGCGCGGATCGCGGCGAAAGGGTTCCACCGCGGCTTCGAAGCCATCGGTGGAGCCATCGTCGACGACGATCACTTCGATGGCGCCGAGGCTCTGAGCCAGGGCGGAGGATATGGCCTCCGCAACGTAATCGGCCGTGTTGTAGCACGGGATGACGATGCTCATGCGGGGGCGTGGAGCCATCTACCCTACACTCCTCGGCGCCACGTCTTCACGCACCCGCGCGCCGAACCAAGGCGCGCAGCCGGATGGCCTGATCTCGAAGCGGTCCTTGAACCCGGACGGGCAGGTAAGTGCTCAATATCATCAAACTCGTGGTCCAGGCCCGGCGCCGCGGGCACAAGCCCAGCGGATCTGTCGCCCAGGCTTTCATGACCAGCCCCAGGGACTCGCCTCTTTCTCCGCCGCGAAAGGCGAGATAGGCGAGATAACGCAGTCGCTCGCCCAGGGCGCGGCGTTCCACGCGGGCCACGCTCGCCGGGCTGAGCCCCCGGGCAACCTCGAGAACGTAGGCCGCGTCCTTTTGAATGCGCCGCCAGTCCGCCGTGATTTGGCCATGACGCGTTCGGTAGTCGTAGAGGCACTCCGGGATCGCCGCACAATTGCCCGATCGCAGGGCCGCGATGCGCAAGACGAACTCGTGGTCCGAGCAGGAGTCCGCCTCGTCCCGCATCCCGCCGACTTGCTCGGCCGCCGTACGCCTGAACACGATCGACGTGGCGGAGCCGGTCAGGTTCTGGACCACCAGGTCATCGAAGCGCGGGCGCAGTGGCCGTGGTCTGCTCCTGCCGCCGGTATCGCGCCCCAGTTCGTCGATTTGACGACTCCAGGAGTAGGTCAGATCCAAATCGGGGCTTCGTTCCAGGAGCGCGACATGGCGCGCGCCCTTGTCCGGGTGCCACTTGTCGTCGGAATCCAAGAACCCGATGTACTTGCCCTCCGCCAGGCCGAGGCCGGTATTGCGCGCCGCCGTGTTCCCGGCATTGGCTTGCGAGACCACCCGCAGGGCCGGATGATCGGAGAACCGCTCTATGACCTCCGCCGAGCGGTCGGTGGATCCGTCGTTAACGACGATGACCTCCGTGTCCTCGAGAGTCTGGTCGAGCGCAGATTGGATCGCCTCGCCAACGAATTTTTCCGTATTGTAGACGGGGATGACAATGCTCAGGAGCCTACTCACGGGCCTTACTCCTTGAAATCGCCCGAGTTATCCAAATCCGACGAGCAAATCTCTGCCAACGTTTAGCCTGTGGCTCCCGAGAAAGACCGGTGTTGAATTGTCGCAGCGAGCGCACCTGGAAGTCCACCAGATTGGACGTCAATCGCTGGACGCGACCCGGTAAAAATGGGAAGCTTATATTAGAGACGAATTTGAAGGTAGGAATTGCAGTGCCGCTGGCACGAAGTCCGCGATGGGCTATTTGAACCAATCGGGCAACCCAGCCGCCCAGGAGCCTGAGAACAAAGGGCAATTTGCGCCAGGCCGGTGTAGTGTTGGGAACAAGAACATGGTTAACGATGAGGACAGGTCACGATGACTGCGTCACATGCCGACGGAGAGCACCTATCCTCGGTAGATCACATAGATCTTAGATCAATCGTTCGTTTATTTTGGCGTCGGCGGTTCCTGGTTATGTCGGTGGTCGGCGTGATCACCGTGTTGGCGCTGATCAAGGCCCTGACCACGACCCCCATCTATACGGGCCGGGCCCTGGTCCAAATTCAAACCCGCAGCGCAAAGGTGGTGGAACTCAACAACGTTGTACCGAGCCTCAACGTCGACAAAGCCGCGATTGAGACCGAGGTCAACCTCATCAGATCGCCGACGGTCATCAGCCAAGTCATCCAGGATCTCGGATTGGACCGAGACCCCGAGTTTCGACCGCCGCCCTTCTCCTGGTGCGATCTTTGGGTGGATTTGGTCGACGTCGATTTCTGCGCCGTCGTCTCGAGCGCGTTCGCCGAGATGAAGCCCGATTCCACACAAGTCGATGCTTCGGTCGCAACGACGAACGAGCCGATCCTTCGCGCCGTATCCCAGCGGCTAGAGGTCGGCAGCGTCGGCCAATCTCTGCTGATCGCGGTGGACTTCGATTCGGAAGATCCCATTAAGGCCGCAGGGATCGCCAACACGGTCGTCCAGACCTATCTTGAGAATCAGGTGCGTGCCAAGCGTGACGCCGCGGTCCAAGCCAACGATTGGTTGCGGGAGCGCTTGGAGACCCTGCGTCAGCGCCTGATCGACGCGGAACGCGCGGTCGAGGACTATCGCGAGGACGCCGGTCTGACGGCGGCCGGTTCGGCGTCGACCATCAGCGAGCAGCAGCTCTCGGAGCTGAACAGTAAGATTGTCGTCGCCCAGGCACAGCGCGTGGAGGCTGAGGCACGTCTGAAACGGTTTCGGGAACTACAGGAAACGTCCGGGGAGGTCGGCGCTACGCCGATCGTCCTCAAGTCGCCGCTGATCCAAGAGTTGCGTCTGGAAGAGGCCAAGCTGCTGCACCAGATGGCAGAGCTCTCCGCGCAGTTGGGGCCGCTCCACCCGAAGATTATCAGCCTGACCGACAAGATCGCGGATCTGCAGACCAAGATCGCAACCGAGATCGGCAAGATCGGAGAAGAGCTGCGTAGCCAGGTGGAGATCACCCGTGCCCACGAGCGGACGTTGAGAAATGGACTTGAAAAGCTCCGTGCGGACGTGGCGGGCAACCGTCAGGCCGGTGTCGGCCTGCGCGAGCTCGAACGCGAGGCAAACGCGAGCCGGCAGCTCTACCAGAAGTTTCTGGCTCGCATTCAAGAAACCAGTGAACAACAGGGCTTGCAGGATCCTGACGCCATTCTGGTGGCGTCCGCCGAGCCGCCGGACAGGCCCAGCAAGCCGAGAAAGACCCTGATCGTCGCTCTGGCCTTCGTCGGCTCGCTCGGCCTGGCCGGAACATTGGTGGTCTTGCTGGAGTTTTTGGAGGGTGGGATCAGGAGCGCCAATCAGGCAGAACGCTTGACCGGATATCCTGTGCTGGCCCTCGTGCCGGAGGTCAAGGCGGGCGCGTCGCGAATTCGCAAGGCGCAGGCGGCGCTGGAGGAAAGCGGATTTCGGGAGGCGCTCAAGGCGCTTGGAATTGCGCTGACCATCTCCAATGGACACGAGGGCTCCAAGGTCCTGCTTGTCACCTCGTCCCTGCCTCAAGAGGGCAAGACAACTTTGATCACCTGGCTGGCGGCGAGCATGGCTCAGGCCGGCAAGACCTGCCTTCTGGTGGATTGCGATCAACGCCTTCCGCAGATCCACGAGAGATTTGGCGGTCCCCTGGAACCGGGTCTTGGCAACATCGTCGCCGATGGAGAGCTACAGAGCGCGGCCTTGCGTCGCAGCGCAATCGACGGTCTCGACTATATCCCGGCGGGAAAAAGCTCGTCGCATCCGACCCATCTCCTGGCTTCCAAAGCCTTCAAGCTGGTCATCGACCTGGCGAAGTCGAAGTACGACCTAGTTCTCCTTGATGCGCCGCCGTCGATCGTCGTGGCGGATGCGCAGGCTTTGGCCCCCTACATCGACCATGTCCTTTACGTTGTTCGCTGGCGCAAGACGAAGAGGGAGACCGTGCTTGCCGGATTGAAGCGCCTGAGCGAGGCACAATGCCCGAACAGGAGCTTGGTATTGACCAGAGTCGACCCGAAAAAGTACGCGGAATACGGCTTTGGCGACTCCGGCGTCTATACGCGACCCTACGCGAGCTACTACTCCGAAACCTAGAGCGTTCCCATCTTTGACGGAACCGGCCGTGGTCGCGTCCCCACCGATGGCGGCTTCGGTCACCGAGGCCCTTGAGGCAAGACGCCCTTGAGCTCCTTCAAGATCATATAGAGATCGTAGTGCAGGTCCTCGTTCCAGTCGCCCCACTCAGGGTGCGTGATATCGAGTTCAGTGATGAAGGTGAGTCCGCCTGACCCGCCTCGGTCGACCACATAGAGTCCATAAGACTGCGCCGCTTCGGCAATGGCTCTGCCGGACGCCGTATTCCAGGTGAACTCCGCGAGATCCACGTCGGGCGGAATGGCCAGATGCGTTCCCATGGCGATCCGCCCCTGGTAATCGTAGGGGTTCCGGTCGAACGCAAAGGCCGGCCAAACATGGCTTGGGCCCAGGACCTCCGGTGCGATGAGGATCGCCATCGCGTGCCCGATGGATCCCGCTTTCAGCTCATGGTCCATCAGGATACCGGCGTAGGATGGAATCATCGAAGCGCGGCGGCCGTTCTGCCATCCCGTCCCGTCGCCCGTGGGATCGGTCAGGCCGAACATCATGGCCACGACTTCGCCACTGGACAGCACGATCGCGGAATAGGCCTCCAGAGCCTTGCCGTCCGGCTGAAACACGACCAAGTGGCCGTCCGAGTCCGGCGAAGGCGTGACACCCGGTGGGATGTGGGCCGTCAAGCCGCCTGGAGGCAACGATATCGGGTCGAAGTCCGGCGGCAGCACCCAGGCCTGCGGATCGTCTCCGATACGGCCGACCGTCGTCGAATAGAAGTTCGTCTCGTACGGCAAGCTGCTCGTCGCGCCTTCCAGGATCGCCAACTCGACGCTGCGCGGGTTGCCGACCCGCGCCCATCGCTCTTCGTAGACGTTCAGCCAGGTATCGAAGTTGTAGAGCACCGGCTGTACCGGGTCTTCTTCGGTGGCATGGTAGACAGGAACGTTCGGATACCCGTCCTTGCCGCTGGTCCACCCCACCACCAAGGTGTCCAGTTCCGGCAAGTCGAAGAAGACCGCATCTTTCGGCACTTCGGAGTTCCACGGACTGTCTTCCGTAAACCAGTCTCCAGCGACAGCGGCTCCGGCAAAGCCGAGCCAAGCCGTCAAAACCATGGCGGACACAGAAGCCATCCGAGACGAAGGCCGCATGACCTGCGCTCCACGAGATATCTTGCCGATGATCGGCCAGGCTCTCTTCATCTTCCGCCCGATGTCTCGCCTGCCAGGTAATTCGGCGGAGCGCGGCAGGCGCCGAGCCAAACGAAGACCGGCAGACACGGCAGCACGAAGGTATAGATCGATTCGCCAACGGAAAATATGGCGAGCGAAACCAGAACCACGAACCCGGCCCGCTCTCGCACACCGCCGCGAACGGCGGCCCGATAGCCCGCCACCAGCATGCCTACGAAGGCAGCAAGCAGGGGGACCAGCATCAACACGCCACCCGTATAGAGGACGCCGAGAAAGGTGGAGTGACTGCCGATGGGGGCCGGGATGTTCGGATGGACATAGGGCCCCGGCCAGCCGTAACCGAGGATGGGTGCCTTCACCACCTCGTTCCAGGTCATCTCATAGACGAGCGTACGCGCCATGCTGGAGCCTGGCCGAGCTGCGGTGAATCGGTCATAGAGGTCTTGCATGAACCCGACCAAAGTGGGATCGAGCGCAACCGCCAAAGCGCAGAAGCCGACGATCGCAAAGCCAGCCAGCCAGCGATAACCGACGTGGACTCGGGCCCAGGCATACACCAATAGAGATATCAGACAGAGGACGAATCCAACCCGACTCCAGCTCAGCACCACTACCAACAGTCCGCCGCCGACACCGAGCGAACGCCAAAACCGCGACAAGTCCTGCAAGGCAATGCAGACCGTTGCAAGTCCGACAAAGCTCAACACGACCGACCAGGGATAGAACAGCGCCAAACGCGGCACGACCATTCCGAAGACCCGATCGGAACCGAAGAACTGCATGGTGAATTGAAACTTCACGGCCGGCAGGGATTGCGGCAGGAGGAGGGCTATGGGAGAGGGAATGTTCAGGATCCTCCACCCCAGGCCATAGTAAAGCGCCAAGCAGACCACACTCAGAATTGCGAAATAGAGGCCCAGCACGCAGAACGCTCTGGTCAGCCGCGGTGTCGCCATCCGGAAGTGGCGCCCGACCAGGAGCGCCGTCGCAAGAACAAACCAGCCAAGCACGACCGTCGAGATAGACCAGCGCGGAACGCAGGTCAGGGTCGACCCCAAAGCGGCGCAGTTCTTGATGACGGAAACCAGCTGCATCAGGCCGACCAGACACCACGCCCAGAAGATCCTGTCGTGCAGGATGACGTGCAAGGGAACGCGGCACAGAAGGATGAGTGCGAGGAGGAGTGCTAGCGGTGTTATGAGACCGGCCGCCCAAAGAAGCGGCGTCAAGATGATGAATCCGGCCAGCAGACGGTCCGGCGCCCAAAACTGCCCTGATCCACTGGAGGCTATGGCCGTGCCGACCGCCAATTCCTCACCTCTCGCGGCGGCGCATCACCCGTCGGCCCGCCCGCGCCCACTATCATTTCCATGCGTTTACCACCACCGCACCGCGTTAAAAACACTTGCCCCCATTATACTTTCGTAAATAAGACGGAACCATCCCGAAGTCGAAATCTTGAGGCAAAGGGACAATATTCACGTTCCATTTTATCCGGTCCTACCTCTATAGACTAAGCCAGATCGTTCCTGATTCTCACGGAACCGGCGCGGGGGTAAACACCGCGAGAGAGCCAAGCGACCCCCCCGCATCACCGCCCTGCCGAAAGGCGTCAATCTCCATCCAGGCAGACACCTGACTCGCTACCCCTGGCGGCTTGCGCTTGCTGGTTTGGGCGCAGGTAAATCGGGGCTCGTCTACTGCAATTTCTCACTCGGCGCACCGGACCAGCCGGATTTCACCGCGCGTCGAACGGCGATCTATCAAACGCTCAAGGATCGCGATTGGATCACCTTCTCAGGCATGGGCTACATGCTTGGCGGGCATCACATGCGCTCGCTCCAATTCTACCGGCAGATCAGCCAGCACCGCTTCACCATCTCGCCTCAGGGCAACGGCGTCGACTGTTTCCGCACTTGGGAGGCGCTCTATCTCAAATCCATACCGATCGCTCAGGAGAGCCCTGAGATGGCCCATTCTCGCGATCTACCGATCCTGTTTACAAAGGATTATTCAGAGCTCTCGCCGGGCAATCTGGAGGCGCAATACGCGCGCATGCTGGACACCGACTACAAGATCGAGAAACTCCATGTCAGCTACTGGGGAAAATTGATCGAGGCAAAAGTGGAGCGGTATTCTGCATAGAATTGAATGTTTCACTCTTAGAGATTTTGTATTTCTCGTTGTCCGCAAATATGTGCATAATCAAGAGTAACTAATTGGGGTATAAAGTTGTTGGTGTTGTGCAGATGGATTATTTGATCCGTCGGCTTGTCTGATCGATGTTGTTGGCGATCGTGGTCTGCCGGTTGGCCCAATGTGGAAGCGCGCGAACTTGAGAAGAAGAGTGACTGTCCGCATCTTCGTCGGGCTCGGCAATCAGCTCTTCATGTATGCGGCCGGCCGGCATCTTTCCCTCGTCCACGGATGCGAGCTTGCCCTCGACCTGTCCCATTTCCGAAGTACCCGGAGGCCGCCGCCGCACTTCACCTATGAGCTGGACTATTTCGACGTTGCCGGCGCGGAAATCGACGTCAGCCTCGCGCAGCAACGCTTCGAGCGCGGCCTGCAACCTCTGCGCCGGATCGGATTGCCGGTCGTTCCGCAGTGGGTGGTGCAAGGCCAGGAACCCACGCTCCTGGACCACCTCGCTCGAAAAGCCCCGATGGGCTACCCGGAGTGGTTCGCCGACCTGCCGGCCGATGTCTACCTCGCCGGCTACTTTCAATCGCCTAGATACTTCGAGGGCAGCGAAGACGTCATCCGCCGTGACCTCACCTTCGTCAAATCGACAGGCGTCGAGGCGGAGGCGGAAGCGTTCCGTCAGCAGTCCGATCTGGTCGCCTTGCACGTTCGCCGGACCGATGCCCTGGCCAACGATTACCTTCAATTCCCGGGAGAAGGGTACTTCAGGCGAGCGTTGGACCATTTCGGCCCGAACTACAACTACATGATCTTCACCGACGACGTGGCGTGGTGTAGGGAACGATTCAAGGGAAGCAACATCGACTACTCCACCGGGCGTTCGGGCATACAGGACTTCGCTTTGATATCGGCCTGCTCGCACGCGATCATTTCCAACAGCTCGTTTTCCTGGTGGGCGGCCTGGCTGAACGCCAATCCCGAAAAACAGGTCGTGGCCCCGAAAAAGTGGTTCAATGAAGCGCTTCACCCGGGCGCGTCGGCGGCGATTGTCCCAGCCGATTGGGTGAGCTTGGAGAGTTGAATGGCACAATCCCGGCCCGAGACAGACGAGAAAGTCCTCGTCGTCACCATTGACCACTCCTATGCGGGCTTCTTCGCCTACGTCAATTACGTGGTCAATCAACTGATCTACGCCCGCAAGCACGGATACAGGGCCGTGGTCAATTTCGGGCCTCAATCGGGCGACGGCGCCAATGCCTTCTACGACCCCGCGCATGGCGAGAACAGCTGGGACTACTATTTCGAGCCCGTCGACGGTCTGACCTATGACGACGTGATGCGTCGGATCGCCGATCCGGGCGACCCCTTATCGGGCGATGATGTGGTGACCTTGAGCAACGAGGAGCTCCATTACATTCACATCCGAGAGCCGGACAGCGTCTATGTCTATCCCCACGGCTGCCAGTACTATGAAGCCATTCGTGGAAACGCCTGGTACGAAGAGCAACGCCGAAAGGCCTATCCCCTCGTGAAGGCGCATATCAAGGTAAAGCCTGAGATCTTGAAGAAGGTCGATGACTTTGCCGCGGCGCATTTCGCCGGCGAACACGTCCTTGGCCTTCATCTGCGGGGCACCGACAAGGGCTCCGCGCTCTCCACGGCCCACCTCATGCGTATCGTCAGGCCGGAAGAGTACTTTCCTTTCATTGACGACTACCTGGCCAAACACGGGCCATGCAAGATCTTCGCTGCCTCGGACCAGGTCCAGTTCATAGAGAGCCTGCGTGCGCGCTACGCAGAGCGCCTGCTGTCCTACGACGCACTCAGAACGGCGGGGTACCGCAACGCCTTTCAGTTGCGCGAGGGCCAGAACTACCGCAAGGGCGAGGATGTCTTGATCGATTGCCTCCTGCTGTCCCGCTGCGATTTTCTCTTGAAATGCACCTCGGCGGTGGGGGAGTTCGCGATGTACTTCAACCCGGATCTCCGGTGCATCGACCTCAATCTCCTCGACGTTCAACGTTCGGTATCGCCGGTCGCCTGGATCCGCTGGAAGTTCAGGCGACAGTTCGGATTGTACCTTGCCTTGTGGATCGCTTACCGCGACCGGCGCCGCGCTGCGGCGGGGAACCGTTAGCGCGGTCCAATTTCTCACGGCACCGGCCCACTCCCCCTCCCGGCCACCCATAGCTTACGATGCCGAGGTTAGGCGGGAGGGGGAGTGGGCCGGTGCCGGTTCGACGAAAGTCGCGAATAATCTAGAGCGACTGCTCTTGATCCCTTTCTTCTAGGCGAACCTTGCCGCCGTGCAGCCGATACTCCACATCGGCCGCTCGGACCATGACCGGCTGATGGGAGACGGCGAGGATCGTCGTCGTGCCGCGGAGCTGCAAAACAACGTCGACGATCGCCTGCTCCGACTCCGGATCGAGGGCCGTTGTCGCCTCATCGAGAATGAGTAGCTCCGGATTGCGGACCAAAGCTCGCGCGATCGCGATCCTTTGCTTCTGGCCTCCGGACAAGCGCGTTCCCCGCTCCCCCAGGGGGGTCGCCAGGCCCTGCGGCAAAGCGCTCACGAAGTCCAAGGCGCCCACGGATTGCAGTGCGGCCCGGACGTCGCTTTCGGTGATTCTCCCGTCGCCCATGACGACGTTCTCGAACACCGTATCGTGAAAGAGCGCCACCTCCTGCGGGACATAACCGATTTTCCGGCGCCAGTCCGTCAGAGTTATGTCCGACAAGGGAATTTCGCCCACCATCACGCATCCGCTGCTCGGCTCCTGAAGGCCCAAGAGAATATCGATCAGGGTCGATTTGCCGACTCCGGAGGGTCCCTTGAAGACTGTCAGCTTGCCCGCGGGAATGGTCAGAGAGGCGTTGTCGAAGACTTGGTTGGTGTCGTAGCTGAAAGATATCTGCTCCAGTTTGATATCGACCAGGCCCTGCGGTGGCGACTGGGTGCCATGCGCGCTTTCTCGGGCTTGCGCGGCCTGGCGGATCGTAGACTGCAGCGAGAGAAAGAAGGGCTCGTTGACGCTCAACTCACGATAGTGCCCATGGGCGTACTGAACCTGCGTGCTCACCCGCCATACGGCGAATACGATGATGCTCAGCTCGGCCAGGCCATAGTCCATTTGAGACCCCAGCCAAAGAAAGCTGCAGATCACCAGGGTCAAGACCGGTTCGAAGAAAGCGAGCAGGATCGTGCTCAGGGTTATGTTGTGCCGTTCGGCGACCTGGATGCCGTCCGCCCTGCTGCGCAGCTGCGGCTCGAAGCCGGATTCCTGCGCCATCGCCCGGATCGGCCGCATGCCCTGCACCGCGCTGACCAGATCGCCCACCAGGTTTCGTCTCAAGTGAGAGAGTCTGACTCCGACACGCCGGCTCGCGACATTGATCATCTGAAAGGCTCTGCTGGCGACCAGCATGACCACCAGCCAGATGAAAAAGGCTTGCCAGGAGATCACGAGCACGATGACGGCATAGACCAATGCGAGCCAAGCGGCCGCGAAGGCACGGCACAGGTGATCGAAAGCGTCCGCCGTGGCCTGGGCTTCGCCGCTCAGCGCGTTTGCCAGATCGCCGGGCCTTTGGTCGACGAAGTAGGACCAACGGGAGCGAAACAAATTCGACAGCAACTGCAGCCGGCATTCGGTCACGACCGCCACGGCGGCGAAACGCGACTGGCGCAACGCGACCCAGAACAAGGCGCCTTTTCCGAACATCAAGAGCACCATGCAGGCGAGGAGCGAGGTCAAGCTCATCTCGATGCCGATCCACTCGAAAATCCCGCTGAAGATCTCTCCCGCGCCCCCACCGGGGGCTTGCGCGGCGCCACCGTTCAAGAGAGTCGTCAGGATCGAAAGCAGGGCCAGCACGCCGATGCCCTCGAGCAAGTTGGCCGCGAGCATCAGCACCGTGACGATGGCCGTCCGGTAGGGATATGACTCGAAAAAGAACCGAATGATCCCGGGTTGCCGCGCGCGCTCAACCATGGGCCTGGACGCCTTTCGCACGGGGCGCGTGCCATGACCGGCCTCTCTCGCGGCTGGAGCACGATCGGGCGAGGTCGACGGAGCGCCCGTCCCTCGCTAGCCGACAGGAACCTTGTCGTTCACCAAGGCCCAGCTGTCTGTACCTACCTGCCAAGTTCGGGTGGATCATAAGAAATGCGCTCGTGAGGTTCCGGAGAAGACCGCGAAAGAGAACAAACAAAGCCGGCTAAGTCGTTGCCGGTTCTTTGACCGTGGCGGGAACGCCGGCCACCATGGTCCTGGCGGGTACATCCTCTCGAACCACAGCACCGCCCGCAATGACCGCTTTTTCGCCGATCTTCAAGTGGTCGAAGACGACCGCTCCCATACCTATGAATACTTCATCTCCGATTGTCGTATGGCCGCCAATGTTCACCCCCGGCGATATAGTATTCACCGCTCCGATTTCACAGTGATGCCCAATCAAAACGCCCCTATTGAGTATGGTATGCTTTCCGATACGGCTGTGTATTCCAATAACGGCCCTTCCATTGATCACGACGCCATCCTCGATATGTGCCCAAGGGGACACCGTTGTGTCGGGGTGAACGACGCGCGCGAAGGGCCATCCGAGCTCCGCCACCTGGGCAATGAATTTCTGCCGCTTGGTCGACCCGACGGCACAGACCAAGTGAAATCCATCGCCGCGACCCGCCAAGTCCTCGACCCAGAGGATCGGCGCCCCGTCGAGATCCCGGCCGCACTTTCCTCGGTCGATGCCTTCGACAAAACCTCGTACAACAAATTCACCCGTCGTTCGAGCGATATCGGCGACCTCCTGCCCGAATCCGCCCGCGCCAAGTACTATGAGATCACTTTTCTTCAATAACACACGACCGCTCAATAGTAATGATCTGAAACTGGCAATATTATATAGGAGTCAATCCAGAATAGAATCTAAGAGAATACCTGCCCAGGTGCAATAGAACCGAAGCCGCCGGGCCGGGCTCATCCCCATCAGACCCGCCCGGTCCCCGCCGGCCCGTCGTAAGGCCGGACAGCGCAACGGATGCCCGCGCCCCTTCTTGCGTGTAAGGCCCCGAGCCCGGATCATGGCCGGGCGTCCGGCCGGCCTTCGGCTCGTCCCGGCGATCCGGAGGATAGGCGGTGGGCGAATGCCGCCGTGGCATAGCCGGCGCGCTGCACGCCTGGCCGCAGACGCGCCGGACAAAGGCTCTGAACCAGGATCATGAGGAAGGTCCCGAGCGCCCGCCAATCCCGCAAAACGAGGCTCGGCGAGTAGCCGAGCGCTTTCAGCAGATAGCGCCGTGCCACGGCGAGGTTCCCCGCGGACAGCGCTTTCCGGCTGGTGATCCTGGCGGAATCGGCAAGGCCCCGCGCCTTCGCGGCCTCGGGCAAATCGGGAATGTAGCCTTCCATCAGCCGCACCGCCTGCCGGCCCGCCTCGTGGAAACGGTCAAAGTCCATGCTCAAGCTGCTCGACCGGATGCGGTATCCCGTGAGGGCCTCGGGAATCAGGCGCGCCCGGCATTCAGAGGCGTGGAGAAGCCGCACCCACATCTCGTAATCCTCGGCGGAATGCAGGCTCCTCAGGCTCTCGTTGAACAGACCCGCGCGCTGAAAAGCATCACGCCGAATGATTGGCGTGCTTCCATTGCCGACGTGATTGCGCCGGACCAGGTCCTCCACACTTGGCGAGATACACTTGGAGATCAGCAAGCCCCCGGTGGGTTGTCCGTCTTCGTCGATGTATCGGGAGTGACTGAAGGTCAGGCCGATCTCGGGATCGGCCTGCATGATCGCCAAATGCCGCTCGGCTTTCTCCGGGTACCAAATATCGTCGCCGTCCAGCAAACCGACGAATCGGCCCCGGGCGGCCCTGATACCGCTGTTCCGCGCCCCGCCCAGGCCCCGGTTCTCTTGGCGGATGAGGCGGAGCCGTGGATCCGCCAGCGCCGCCACGCGCTCGGCCGTGCGGTCGGTCGAGCCGTCATCGACGACGATCACCTCCAGGTCGGCCAGGGTCTGCGCCAAAGCGGAGTCGACGGCCGCGACCACAAAATCCTCGATGTTGTAGGCGGGGATGACGACGGAGAGCAGCGGCGTCGCGGCACCATCCCGGGACTCCACCGGCCGGCTCCCTTCCGTCCCGAAATCCGAGGTCATCGACAAGATCTCTCCGCCGGCCAGCCGCATTGCCCTCAACGCCTGCCATCCAATGACGTTCGCGGTCGTCCGCGGGCAAGACCGCCCACACCCATCACGTCGTACACCAGTTCTTCTTGCGGCGATGCGCGACGAGGCGCAGCAGCTGGCCGGAAAGCCCACCGGGCAAAGCACTGGTCGCAATCGCAGCCATTGTCAACCAACCACGATTGGAAAACACCGTGCGGGGAGACGCGGTCAGGGCTTCGGCCAGGCACTGCCGCGCACCCTCGTCGTCGCCTGATCTCATGGCATTGAAGGCGAGGTGCTTCCGGTTCAAGGCCCGCGCCTTCGTCTCCAATCGGGCATAGGGGCCCGGATAAAGGGATTTGAGCTCGGCCATCATGGCATTCCAACCGTTCAGCATTCGCCGCCAATCGTACGACTTCTGTCCGGTCCAGATCCGGTAGTCGGTCAGCACCTCCCCAAGGCAGGCGACATTGTTCTCACGCCTGGCGGCGATGCGAAGCCACATTTCGTGGTCGCTGGCAATCGGCAGCGACGCCTTGAAACCGCCCAATTCATCGACCAGCGCCCGGCGGAACATCACCACGCTGGTGGTGTGCGTGAAATTGCTGAGGAAGAAGCTGTCGAAACTCGGCCGCATCTCGCCTGCACAGTGAAAGATCCCGTTGGGCTTGCCGTCCACGTCCACTTCGCGGCACCAGGAGTAGCTCAGGTCGATCTCCGGGTGCGCTTCCATGAAGCCGACCTGTTTCTCCGCCTTTCGAGGATCCCAGCGGTCATCGCCGTCGAGCATGGCGATATAGTGGCCTTGAGCGGCGGCAATCGCGATGTTGCGCGCGGCCGCGGTGCCCCGATTGTCCTGATGGATGACGCGGGCCTTGGGATGATCCTGGTATTCGGCGAGGACCGCCGCCGTATCGTCGTTGGAGCCGTCATTGACGACGATCGCCTCGACCTCCTCCAGGCTTTGAGCCAAGACCGAGCCGATCGATTCAGGCAGAAACCGAGCCTGGTTATAGGTCGGAATAATGGCGCTAAGAACAACGTTCATGCTACGAGCTTGCTAATTCTCGAATGTAAAACCTGACATATACTATGCAGATCCGGAGATATTCAAAGAACACCCATCGCGATATAGCTTGTCAATTGTTTCAGCATACTCCGACCGGGCAATCCGGTACAAGCGCCAGGCGTTGTGAATACACGCGCGCAGGAGACCGTCGACCGCTTCGTGACCCTGCTGCCGTTCGGTGCCTGCCGTTCGGTGCCTGTCGATCGGGCCAACGCCGACCAATCGATGGGATTGGCCGCTCCTGGATGCACGCATATAGAGCAATAGTGACAAAAGTCATGTTCTTTCCGGCCTTGCCAGTCCCTCGTGCATTCGCTCGTCCGATTCGGCTCGCGTCGAAACGCATACGACATCACAGGAACGAGTCGTGTCGCCCCGTCCGACGGTGACGGTTTCGTAAAGAGGCCGCCGCGCTCGCGACCTCGAACCGGATTTGGGTTTGCCCGACTTTTCCCCAAGCAGGAATCCGAGACCGGGGGGGCCGATCCTCGCCGACCGAGCCTTTGCCTGCACTCATCGGGCAGGTGGTCCCGCGGAAACAAGCGCCCTCCGCGAATCCGATCCTTCTTCTCGGCGTCGATCGAATCGTAGGATTCGCAAAGGGTTAGCCTGGATCATTCATGTCGCCCCAGTATTTTTCGGGCGATCTCAGATCCTGTTCGACCGTTCCTCATGCATAGGGCATGTATTAACATCTGCCAATTTGTGGTTATGGCAGCGATACATCCCGAAATCTTAACGATATTAGTTGCGAGGCCGAGCCGAAACAAATAAGCTTATAATTGAATTTTGAGACGTGGATTACGGCCGAGAGCCCTCAAACGCCGATTTTGCTGCCGTTGGGGATGCCAGACACGACGTGGTTGACCCGCGGACGCCGCAACGGCGGAGCCGACTTACAAGGCAGAGGGGCAGGGGTGTGTAGTACAGATTTTGGTACCGGGTGGGTAAATGCTGGACCAGACCTGCGGCGATTCTGTCGCTTATCATGACAAGACGCCACCTTCACTGACCTCGAATGAAGCGGACGTCCATTCGCGGCTCGCGAATCCGAATCCGACTGCCGAACGGCTACCTCCAGTAGAGATTTCTTTCGACTGTTGCCCTCTGGAAGGAACCGCCGATGCAGCACTGCTGCAGGCTGTTCCTAGTGTATGCGCGTGCCAATAACGAGCCCAAGGCCACCCTTGAAACTCTAGGGACCAAGGTTGCGGCTTCCTTAGCCGTGGGAGCGGATAGGTCGATGAGGATCGCATTCATTGGTGCGCGGGGCGTGGTCAGCGCCTACAGCGGCATCGAGACCTACTATGAGGAAGTCGGGAGCCGGCTCGCCGCCATGGGCCACGAGGTGACGGCCTACTGCCGATCGCACTTCACGCCGCCGGTGGCCCAGTACCGGGGAGTCCGAGTCAAACGTCTCCCGACGCTGCGCACCAAGCATCTCGAGACGCTTCTTCACACGGCGATGAGCACGGTGGATAGCCTGTTCCGGCACTATGACCTGGTTCAGTTCCACGCCTTGGGCTCCGCGCCGTTTGCCTTCCTGCCCCGCATGGCCGGAAGCCGCACGGTTGTCTCGGTGAGGGGGTTGGACGGGCGCAGATCGAAGTGGGGGCGGTTGGCGCGGTGCTACCTCGAGGCCTGCGAATGGGCCGCGCTTCGCTGCCCCAACGGCACCTCCGCCGTTTCCTCCACGCTCGCCTCCTATCTGGCCGAGCGCTATCGCGGCGATGTCGTCTACATTCCGAACGGCGTCGGCCTATGCGCGCCGGCGTCCTCGCATTTGCTTGCCCCCCTTGGCCTGACGAAGAGAAGGTACGTTCTCTACGTCGGCCGTCTAACACCGGAAAAAGGCTGTCACGACCTGATCGCCGCCTATCAGGCTTGCGACACCGACTTGGATCTCGCTCTCGTCGGCCACTCGACCTACGCGGACAGCTATGTCGACGTGCTGAAGCGCAGCGCCGGCGAGCGCGTCCATTTCCTCGGCTTTCAACAGGGCGATGACTTGGCGGCAATCTTCAGCAACGCCTACGTTTACGTTCTGCCCTCCCACATCGAAGGCCTATCGGTCTCGCTGCTTGAAGCGATGGCCTATGGCAACTGCGTGCTCTCGAGCGATATTCCGGAGAATCGGGACATCATCGGCGATCGTGGCGTCACCTACCGCACCGGTGACGTAAAGGACCTGACGACGCGCCTGCAGCACCTCTTGGACCATCCCGAACTGGTGGAAGACTACGGATCGGCGGCGAAAGGCTATGTCGAATCCCATTTCACCTGGGACAAGATCGCCGAGCAGACGGAGCGCTTCTATCGCAACTTGGTCACGGCACGGTAGTCGAGCCCCGCCACGATGATCTTTCGACACAAAGGGAAAGATTTCTAAGTGTGTGGCGTCTCCGGTGTCGTGGCAACTGGCGGCAAGCCCATCTCCCGAGACGTGCTTGTGGCAATGAACGATGCGTTGCGCCACCGCGGTCCGGATGACGAGGGCTACTTTCTGGATCCCGGGAAGGTTGGCCTGGCGGTGCGTCGGCTGAGCATCATCGATGTCGCCCATGGCCACCAGCCGGTCCATAACGAGAGCGGCTCGCTGCAGGTCGTTTTCAACGGCGAGATCTATAACCACGCCGATCTGCGCCGGGACCTCATGGCCCTCGGGCACGGCTTTTCGACTCGCAGCGACAGCGAGGTCATAGTCCATCTCTACGAGGAATATGGACTGGAATTTCTGCACTGGCTGCGGGGCATGTTCGTGTTCGCGCTCTATGACCGGCGGGAGGACCTCCTGGTCCTCGCACGCGACCGCTCCGGCAAGAAGCCCCTCTACTATGCGCAAACCGCCGACCACCTGGTCTTCGCCTCGGAGATCAAGGCCATCCATCAGAGCGGACTGATCGACAAGAGGCTCGATCCTGCCGGGCTCGACGGCTACCTGAGCCACGGCTTCGTGCCGGGAGAGGGGACCCTCTTCGCGGGAGTCCGGAAGCTGCCGGCCGGCTGCATGCTGATGGTGAAAGACGGCCGTACAGATTTGCGGTCCTATTGGGACCTGCCTCGCCGGACGGACTCCGGCATGAACGAAGAAGAAGCGGCGTCGCGAATCGGCCAGCTCCTCAAAGAGGCGGTCGAAATGCGGCTCATGAGCGAGGTTCCCCTGGGCGTCTTCTTGAGCGGCGGGCTGGACTCGAGCGCCATCGTCGCCCTGGCGTCGCGGGCTCTCGACAGGCCTCTGAAGACCTTCTCGATCGGTTTCGGCGATCCGCGGCTCGACGAGCTCTCCCATGCCAATAAGGTGGCCGCGCACTTCGGATGCGATCATCGCGAGGAGATCGTGACCACGCCGGCACCGGATCTCCTCGAGAAGGTCAACTGGGCCCATGACGAACCGGCCGCCGACCCGGCCATCCTGCCGACATTTCTGCTGGCCGAGTTCGCCAGCACGGACATCACGGTGGCGCTGACGGGCGAGGGCGGGGACGAGCTCTTCGCCGGCTATTCCCGTTACGAGCTTCACCGGAAGCTGCTCTCCGTGGAGCGGCGCATCGGCGCGGTCGACGGCCTGGCCCGGTGCCTGTCGCTCTGGCCCTCCGGACTTTGGCCGGCGCGAGACCGCCGGGTCCGAAAGGGCCTGTGGATCGCCGGACTGCCGCGCGGGCAGCGGCCGCGTGGCTGGCTGACCACCTTCCCCGACGACGAGAAGCATGCCCTCTGCCGCCCGGACTTTAGGGCAAGGCTGCTACGGAACGGGGTTAATGGCGAGGCGTTCGCGGCGGTCAGCCAGGAGGGGGAGGGCTTGGATGACCTCTCCCGCTGCCTCTATGTCGACAGCAAGCTCCAGCTCGCCGATCAGCTCCTCATGAAGACCGACAAGGCCACCATGGCGGCGTCGATAGAGGCTCGCTGTCCCTTGCTGGACCACAAGCTGGTGGAGTTCGTCGCCACCCTGCCCATCGATATGAAAATCTCGAGCCTGGGCTCGAAGCTGATCTTCAAGAAGGCGATCGGCGATCTGGTGCCCCGCGAGATCGTCGACCGACCCAAGCAGGGCTTCGAGGTGCCGATCGATACCTGGCTCAGGGGGCCCTTCAAGACGGCCGCGGAGGACCTCTTGCTGGCGCCCGACGCGGGGCATTTCGACTATCTCGACATCGCCTTCGTCCGCGGCTTGTGGGCGGACTTCTTGCGCCGTCCCGATCGTCTCCTGGCGCGCCAGCTCTGGCTGCTC
The DNA here is from genome assembly GCA_028278325.1 of Candidatus Binatia bacterium. Taxonomy (GTDB): domain Bacteria; phylum Desulfobacterota; class Binatia; order UBA1149; family JAJCZL01; genus JANQEO01. The sequence goes on along the minus strand of JANQEO010000156.1, from coordinate 12,931 downwards.
CTGAACTTGGCGGTCTGGTGGGACTCCCACTGGCCGACGGGCAGCGCGCGTGCCCGGGCCGCATGATGGCCATTTACCCCGAAGCGCCATCTTAACCATAACTATTAACGAAAAAACGTTTCTCCTCCAAAACGCGCGGCATTACAATATACCGAAGCGTAGTTTGAATATTGGCGTAATATTATTCCGTAGAGTTTTTGAGGAATTATGGGGTCGCGTTTCATTCTAGTGTGCCCGTTCCCGCTCCCTCGAATACTCGAGGTGGCGCAGCGAGATGGGATCTAGGATTTCTCAGGTTAGATTTGGCTTTGGACGCATGCGGCGAGCTGCCGTTCGGCGGTCGACGCACCGGGCGCACCGGGTGCCGTTCCACTTCGGCCTCATGCTTTTGGCGACCCTGGTCTCAGCCTGCGGGGACTCACGGCTGGAGCGTGTCGGCAGTGGCGCCGGGATCGGGGCCGGCACCGGCGCCGTGATCGGCCTAATGGCCAGCCCACCCGTGGCCGGCAGCCTGTTGGTCGGCGCGGCCGTCGGCGGAACCGGCGGCCTGATCGTCCACGAGCACAAGATCCAAAGCGCCAACGAGCCGACCGGCATTGTCCTGTCCCAGCTTCTCGAGGAACAAGCACGGTTGTGGAACGTGGCCGCGCCGATCATGGCCAGCAACGTCGACATTTGCCGGGATAGGACGCGGCCGAGCTTCGGGTTCGTGGCCTGGACACGGTGGGAGATCGACAGCCGCTACCGCTTCGCATCCATGGACATCTACGGCTTGGACGAGCAATTGCGCGTGGTTCACATCCTGCCGGACTCGCCGGCCGCCCAGTCGGGCCTCGTGGCCGGAGACGTGATCGAGGGCGTGGGCGAGCACAGCCTGCCCGCCGGCAAGGCCGCGAGCGCCGCCCTGGAAGAGGCGCTGCAGCGGGACGCCAAGAGCGGGGTCGCGCTCGCGTTTCACGTTCGCCGCGGCAGCGAGCGTCTGACCTATGAGATCGCGCCACAGCCGGTTTGCGACTTCAATCTGATCCTGACCAGAGGGGATCGAATTCAAGGGTTCCACCGGGGGAGGTCGATCTACATGAGCGACGGGCTCCTGCGATTCGCCGCGGAAGATGACCACTTGGCGGCCATGATCGCCCATTTCGTCGGTCATGCCTTGCTGGAGCACGAGCCCGGCGATCCGCTACCCAGCTTCGGCCGGGAGTCGGACGCGATGCCCCAGGAGACCCAGACGTTGCCGGCATCCGAGGAGTTGCAGGTGGAGGCCAACCTCACGGGCGCCGCCTTCGGGGGACAGCACTACAACGTGATCCAGGAGATCCAAGCGGATCAAGCGGCCCTCGAGTTGCTCGCTCCGACGGATTACCCTGCCGGCGCCTTGATCGAGGTTTGGCAGCGCCTGATGGAAGAAGACGGTGGCCATCTCATGCGCACGCTCCATCCGACGAGCCCGCACCGTGAGGAGGCCGTCAAGCAGATCCTGAACCAGGTTTGGGTCGACGAGCCGCGAGAGATCCCAAACGGCTTGTCGAACTAAGTGCCTTCTTTGGCAGCAACCAGGACAGCTCGCTTCGTCAGGGTCTGTGCGCCTATAGTGATGGCTTCAGGGGCTGAAATCGCGCGTATTTTTCGCCTATCGGAGGTGGGAACGAAGCCCTTGGGAGGGGAGAACCCTGACAGAGAAACCCAAAGAGCTCGGCGTCGTCGTTAACTACTTCTGCAAGCAGCAAAGCGGCGAGCATCACGACTTTCTGGTCGCGACGACCGGCGTTTCCTTGCGCCTCCTGAAGATGAGCCCCTGCGTCGGCACGATTGTCGTGGTTGACGGCAGCCCGGAATCCGACGTCGCCATGAAGGCTGCCTGCGGGACGATCGGCGTTCGCTACGACCATGCCGGCCATCGTATCTCCTATGTGGACGGCTACAACAGGGGGTGGCGATCCTTGGAGGAGCCCTATATCGCTCTGATGGCCAACGATATTCTGCCGCACCCGCCGGCCCTGGAGCGCTTGCTCGACTGGGTTAAGCGGCCGGATGTCGGCTGCACTTTCCCCTACATGTGCTCCTTCCGCCTCTATGCGGACGAGACCCAGGCGCCCGGCTTCCTAAAAAGGGGCCGTGTCACCTGCGAGCCGGCCAGCATGACCTTGAACCTCAACCTCTTCAAACGCGATGTCTTGGAGAAGATCGGCGGCCTCGACCGGAACTATCTGCACGGCTTCAACGAACCCATCCTCCTCATCAAGATCAGGACTCTCGGCTACCGGGCCGTCATGGTCGGCGGAACGCGTGTCTTTCATTATGAGAAATTGACCAAGGTGCTCGGACAAAGCACCCTGATCACACCGGAATACGAGACCGACACCGAGCGATGGTTCGAGGAGTATCCGCATCATGCCTCACGGAAAGGCATTGCCTGTCTCGACCTCCGCCGCTCCCCCTTCGCCACCACCGCGACCGCGAAATGTCTGTGGTGGTTGGGCTACGCAGTCCCCAACGCGAAGTTTCGCATGAAGGTGCTGGCGGTGATCCTCTGGCTCGAGCCCTTCTTCACCCGTTATCCGGCGCGCCACGGCGGGAAGGCCTGAAAGCGCGAATGCGGCGAATTCAGTTCTGAGTACCGTCATTACGTCCTACAACCGTGCAGGTCATTTACCGGCGACGATCGAGTCGGCTTTGAACCAAAGCTTGGAGGACATTACGGTGATCGTCGTCGATGATGGCTCGACCGACGACACGCCGAGGGTGTTGGATCGCTATCGAAAACATCCCAAGATCCGGATCATTGAACAAGACAATCAGGGCGCTCCCGTTGCGAGCAACAGGGGCATCGCCGTTGCGACCAGCCGATACATCGGAATGCTCGATGGCGACGATTGCTGGCATCCGCAAAAAGGCGAAAAGCATGTCGCCTTCTTGGAGGCCCATCCGGAGATCGACTTGAGCTATTCTTGGTGCCGGGAAGTTGACGAGAAGGGCATACCAAACGGTGCCGTTTATTGCCCAACCGAGCCGAGGGCCACGTTTGAACGGCTCTTCACCCATTGCGAAATAGGCCCCACGTCTTCAGCCGTCTTCCGCGCCGCGATCTTCGATGAGGTGGGTGCCTTCGACGGCACCCTTCGTTGCGCACACTACGATCAGGAATTTTGGCTTCGCATCGCTGCCCTTCGCAGTGGCAATGTGGCTTGTATTCCCGAGATTTTAGTCGACAACCGCCGTTGGTCCGGACAATTGACGAACAATTGGGAGAAGACGGCGCACTCGTTTGAGTCAATGATGTCGACTCTGGAAGACCTGTATCCCGACACCTACGGCCGGCTGGCGTCAGAAGCGAGAGCGCTGAACCGAAAGTACCTCGCGTTCGACGCGCTCTATTCAGGGGACTATCTTGGTGCGCGGCAATGCCTTTCAGAAGCCTGGCGTGCTTCTCCTCGGGCAACCCTTTCGGGCCGTGGATGGCTGACAATGGCAGCCATCATTCTTCAGGATCTGCCGGGCGGAATCTCCGACCACTTGCTGCGGCTCATCAGAAAACGACGCCAAGGTAGCTGAATGGTATTATTGGCATTGCGACGCCATGCGAGACTGACAGATTATGCATTTTCGAAAGCGAACTTATGAGCCACCGCCACCCAGCCGCTTAGAGGGTGGTTTGGAGAGCACTATTTGAAATCGAAGTCAGAAGCCAAGCGAAACAGGCTGGTGACCGTGGCGGGGTATTCGGTCATTGGCCTGATGACCCTTGCGTTCATCGAACTCTCAAGCTTCGTTTTCTTCCTGGCCTCGGCAGACTATGCGATCTGGAGAATCCGGATCTTCAGGCCCGTTGAGGTCAGCGACGAAGAGCTAGAAAAGTTCTTCGTGTTGCGTGACGAGAGGCTGGGCTGGCTCGAATTTTCGGAGGATACCGACCTGCTCGGTGAACGACTCTCACCGGCAAATCTCGTCAACAAGGACAGCCCAATCTGTTTCGAGTTCTACGGCGATTCCTTTACCAACTCCGCCGAAGTCGATCACGAACATGCCTGGCCCAACAAGGTCGCGGAAAAGGCCACTTGCCGCGTACTGAACTTTGGCGTCGGGGGATATGGCGTTGATCAAGCCGTGTTGAGGCACGAGTACAACGAGAGGTACGCCCCGCATGCCGGCTTGGTGATCTATCCGGTCGATATTCGGCGCAATCTCAACCGCTACAGATTCCTCATATCCCGCGATGTAGAGAAGCTCGCATTCAAGCCACGGTTCATCATACCGGGGGCCGGTGAGATCGAGTTGCTGCCGCCCTTTCACGGCACTGTGGATGATTATAGAGACGTGGCGAGAGATCCCCGTGGCAAACTGGAGCATGAGCGATTCCTGCCGGACTCGGACAACGTTTGGTCCAAAGTGAGTGCCACTTTCCCCTATAGTTTCTCCATGCTGCGCCTGGCCCGAAAGATCTTTCGGGAAACCAACTTTCGGCGAGTTTTGAGCGGAAAGGTGCGACATTTTCGGGAAAGGAACCACGCATTCTACGATTTCCGAGACGACGAGCTCAATCGTGAAGCTCGAATGATCTTAGAGGCTGTCGTCGAGAGGTTCTTCGAGAACTGCGCGGATAAGAAACAAAGTTGCCATGTCTTTCTTCTCCCCGATGTCATGCTGCTTTATGGCAATGCCGACACCGAGGCCTTGTTGAGCTACTATTTCGAGGATATCGGCAGACTGTCGGAATTTCACGACATGACCCCCTTTCTTCGTGCTGAAATGAAGCGGGACTTCTGCCGTTTCTTCACACGCGACTGCAAAGGCCATCTTACCGAAGCGGGCTATGAGCTCGTGAGCCGTTTCGTTCTCGGCAAACTCCCGGAGGCCTTCGAGCACGGCCACAAATAGTGGATCATTCTGGGCCGTGAAGTGCCGTTCCACACGCACGAGGGAGCTCAACAAGAGACTGGGCGCAATGAGCAGCATCAGCCACAATAACGGCTTGAACTGCGCTATCTTGCGATAGGCGCATAACCGAAGCTTCTCTTGTTGTTCGAGATCATTCAAGCGGGGGAGGTAGGCCGTGGCTTGCGCGCCTAAGGTTTCACCGGTGTATCGGCGCCGGGTGTTGATAAAGTAGATCCCTGCCGAGTTCAGTCGATTCTACGAGACCTTTGCTCCGGAGCGCCATCACAGGACTCGTGCCTGTCTGGAGCGGGTGCGCAAGACAAATGCCGATTACGCCTTGGGTTGGTCTCGCTTGACCTTCGGCTACATCGAGGCCCAGAAGCATGCGATTTATACTCTGGCCAATTGGGCGGAGCTAGGTCGGTAGGCCCCGGACAAAGCTATCGAGCTCGATCCGGATATCGAGGTCGCTCGATGTCAAGCGCGGCCGGCCGATGAGTGGACGGGAAAAAGCCGGCGCAGGTCGCGCCGGCTCTCTCCCGTCCGGTTATTCGCTGGCCGGAGGGGTCACTCGGTGCTGGACAAGCCCACTTTCTTGAACTCTCCCGATGCCAGCCTCGCGTGATAGTCCGCCAGCAAGGCCTTGACCTTCGGCATCAGCATGTAGAGGCCGATGATGTTGGCGACCGCCATGGCGAAGATCATGGCGTCGGAGAAGTCGATCACCGGACCCAGGCTCATGGAGGCCCCGATGATCACGAAGATGCAGAAGATGGTCTTGAACACCAACTCCTTGGCCTTGCCCTCGCCGAACAGGTAGGTCCAGGCCTTGAGGCCGTAGTAGGACCAGGAGATCATGGTCGAGAAGGCGAAGAGGACCGCAGCGATGGCCAAGACATAGCCGAAACCGGAGAAGCTCGCCTCAAAGGCCTTCGAGGTCAGCGCGATCCCGGTGACGCCGCTGTCCGGCACCCAAGACCCGGTGATGATGATGACCAGCGAGGTCATGGTGCAGATGACGACCGTGTCGATGAACGGCTCCAGCAGAGCGACGTAGCCTTCCGTTGCCGGATGCTTGGTCTGGACCGCCGAATGGGCGATCGATGCGGAGCCGATGCCGGCCTCGTTGGAGAAGGCGGCGCGCTTGAAGCCCTGGATCAGGGCGCCGATTGCGCCACCGGCGACTGCGGTCGGCGCAAAGGCGCCGGAAATGATGGCGCCGAAGGCATCCATGACCGAGCCGATGTTCATCAGGATGATGATCAGCGCCGAGCCGACATAGAGGATCGCCATGCCCGGTACGATCTTCTCGGTGACCCGGGCGATCGACTTGATGCCGCCGATGATCACCACGCCCACGACGACAGCCATGATCAGGCCGAACAGCCAGCCCTTGCCTTCGAAGAAGGGTATGATCGAGGACATCTGCACGAAGGACTGATTGGCCTGAAACATGTTGCCGCCGCCCAGTGCGCCGCCGATGCAACAGATCGAGAAGAAGATCGCCAGGAACTTGCCCAGGGCCGCCTTGCCATCCTCCGAAAGCCCTTTCGAGAGGTAGTACATGGGGCCGCCCGACACGGTGCCGTCCGCGTACTCGTTGCGATAGCGAACGCCGAGAATGCATTCGGTGAACTTCGTCGCCATGCCGAGAAGGCCGGCGAGAATCATCCAGAAGGTCGCGCCGGGGCCGCCGAGATAGACGGCCACGCCGACACCGGCGATATTGCCGAGACCGACGGTTCCCGACAGAGCGGTCGCCAGCGCCTGGAACGGCGTCACTTCGCCGGCATCCTTGGGGTCGAGGTAGTCGCCGCGAACGAGCTCGATCGAATGCCTGAAGCCGCGAAACTGGATGAACCCGAAATAGACCGTGAAGACCAGGGCGGCGATCACCAGCCAGCCGACGATGAGCGGAAAGTTGGTCCCGAAAACCGGCACGGAATAGAACACCGTGTTGACGATCGGGCTGACGATGGGTGCGATGACATTGCTGATGGCCTGGTCGATCCCGTCACCTTGCGCGTATGCGAGACTCGTCATGAGCGCCAGGGTTGTGGGCACAAGTAGCAGTAGCCGATAGAACACGATCGGTACCTCCCTTTTTGATTTGCTGTGTTCGTGAGATGCGGTGCGGTTACGGAACGATGGTCACCGGAACCGGTGAGGCTTGGGCGAGCGTGATGGCCAGGCCGCCAAGGAGTCTGGCGGTGAAGGCCGAACTGCCGGTGCGTCCGATGATGATCTGCGCCGCGCCTTTTTCCACGGCGATGGTCGACAGGATGTCCCCGGCATGACCGTGGCGGGCTTCGCTGCTGGCCTTGACGCCGGCTGCTTTCAGCTCTTCCACCAATGGCTGGAGAAGTCCGTTAGCGCGGTCGAGTTCTTCCTCGCGCCGCTTGTGCCGTTCGTTGAGCTCCTCGGGCGTGTGGAAGCTGTATGGGGACCACTCGAGCACGGAAACCAAGTGCACTTCGCCGTTGCAACGCTTGGCTCTTTCCGCCGCGAAGTCGAGCGCGCGGCGTGATGATTCGGCTTCCTCGAATCCAACGATAAAGACGTCTGACATTTCTCGTTCCTCCCTTTCGTTCCGACAGACAGCGGTTATGGCTTGGATCTTTGTGGTGCTAGGCCGCAAGCGCCTGCTCGGCCGGCAGATAGCTGTAGCCCAGTTCGCGGGCCACGGGCTCGCAGGTTACACGGCCCCCGCAGACATTGAGCCCGTTTCTGAGGTGCGGGTCTTGCCTGAGCGCTTCTTTCCATCCCTTGCCGGCAAGGTGTAGGGCATGTTGCAGTGTGACGTTGTTGAGCGCGTAGGTCGACGTTCGCGCGACGTTGCCTGGCATGTTAGCCACGCAATAGTGAACGATGTTGTCGACCAGGTAGGTGGGATCCGCGTGGGTCGTCGGTTTCGACGTTTCGAAACAGCCGCCCTGATCGATGGCGACGTCGACCAGGACCGCGCCATTCTTCATGCGGCCGAGCAAGTCACGGGTCACGAGCTTCGGTGCCGCCGCCCCTGGGATGAGGACGGCACCGATCACCAGGTCGGCCTGGCTCACCGCTTCCTCGAGCGTGGCCTTCGTGGAGTAGACCACGTCTGCGGTGGTCTCGAAGTGGTTGGCCAAACGCTCGATCACCACCGGATCGCGGTCGAGAAGGGTCACGTTGGCATGCAAGCCGACAGCCATCTGCGCGGCGTTGAAACCGACCACGCCACCGCCGATGACGACCACCTTGCCGGGCTTCACGCCCGGCACGCCGCCGAGCAGGACGCCGCGTCCGCCATGGGCCTTTTCCAATGCCGCCGCGCCGGCCTGAACGGAGAGGCGACCCGCGACCTGACTCATGGGCTTGAGCAGGGGCAGTCCGCCGTGCTCGTCGGTCACGGTCTCGTAGGCGATGCAAACGGCGCCTGACCCGACAAGATCGCGCGTTTGCTCCGGGTCGGGCGCCAAATGCAGATAGGTGTAGAGGATCTGTCCTTCGCGCAGCTTGCGGCGTTCTTGCGCCTGCGGTTCCTTGACCTTCACGATCATGTCGGCGCTGGCAAACACCTCATCGGCCGTGTCCACGACCTCCGCCCCCACCGCGCGGTAGGCGTCGTTCGTCGCGTCGATGCCAAGGCCGGCATCGGTCTCGATGACGACCTCGTGCCCCTGTCTCACGATTTCGGAAACGCTCTCCGGCGTGAGGCCGACTCTGTATTCGTGAGTCTTGATTTCCTTTGGAACGCCAACCTTCATGATGAAGCCGTCCTCTAAGTTGTGATAAAGAACTGTATGAGAAGAATGATTGAATTTTCTCCTTTTCTTTCATGATTTTGGTCGTGTTTTCGGAAAATTTCCTGCATAATCGGCAATTATTCGAACTCAGTTGTGCGCCCATGGACGACATCGACCGACGGCTCCTCATGGCCCTGCAAGAAGACAGCCGGCAACCCGTCGCGGAATTGTCGGCAAAGGTCGCGCTGTCTCCCTCCGCCTGCCATCGCAGGATCAAACTGCTCGAGGAGAGGGGAATCATTCAGGGCTATGGCGCGCGCGTCGACGGCAGGAAAATCGGCTACTCGATCGAGTTCTTCATCGAGGTCAGTCTGGTGTCGCAGCGCGAGGACTCGCTGAGCGCGTTTGAGAGTGCGGTCAGTCGCATTCCCGAGATCCTGGAATGTCTGCTCATGACCGGACAGGCCGACTATATCCTGCGGGTGGTGGCCTCGGATATGACGAGCTACGAGCGCTTCCATCGCGAGCGCCTTGCTCAACTGCCCGGTGTTTCGCGAATTCAGTCGAGTCTCGTCTTGCGGACCGTCAGCCGGCGAAGCGGCTACGTGGTGCAACCGGCCTGACACCGGCCGCCTCGGATCTCAGCCTTCCCGCCCCGACGGCCCTCCGTCCGCCGGGCCGTGTTGGGGCGGTTTGCCGTCGGCGGCGAAGCCCTCGTAGCGCGGCAGGTCGTCGGCCACGTCGAACCGGGAAATCCTTCGCCGTAGAAGGCGTGGCCGGTCGGGGGCAGGGACTCCGGGTCGTCGAAGCTGCTGATGCAAAGTAAGTTGTGGATCTCTGGGAGAAAATTGGTGGAGCCGAGGGGAGTCGAACCCCTGACCTCTACAATGCCATTGTAGCGCTCTCCCAACTGAGCTACGGCCCCATGGGGGTGGGCGGCAGTTGCTGTGCCTGGCGGCGGCTGCGCCCTTGGGATCTGCGGTGCCGGACGCTTGCGGGTGCCCCGGCGATCGCGGCCGGACCTTAGGTCCAGCCCGCCCGCCAAGGCAAGCGAAAAATCCGGGTTTGAGAGGGCTTTGAGCCGGGGCCGGCGGGCGTCACGCCGGCGCGCCGGCCGCGCTCGGATCGCCTCAGGTCTCGTCCTCGTCCTTGCCGGCGACCACGTCGCTCATGTCGTCGTCGTCGCCCAGTTCAGAGGTGTCCTCGATGAGGTCGTCGTCGCTCTCGTCCGACACGTCGTCGTCCAGATCCGCGTCCGGCAGGTCGGCCTCGGGCAGCTCCTCGGCGTCCTCGCCGTCCTCGCCGTCGGTCTCGGCCTTCACGGGCTTGGCCGGCTTCTTCGGCGCCTCGGCCGGCTTGGGCGCCGCGCCGCGCGACCGCCGGCTCTTCAGCGGGCCTTCCCGGTCCGCTTCCGCGCCGCACTTGGGACAGATGATCGGTGCGCGCTGCAGATCGTAGAACTTGGCGCCGCACGCCTGGCAAAGACGCTTGGTGCCCCATTCCGGTTTCGACACGGCCAGACCCCCGGCGACTGTTGACGGCAATGACGGGCAGCCGTTTGCCACGGGTTTGGAGCGCTGTCAAAAGCAAATTTGCCCTCTTCGGTCATTTCCGACGAGGCCGGCCGGCGCCGTTTTCTCGGCGCTGTTCACCCGGCTGGCGCCTGTGCTACAGGAAGGGCGCCCCGCAACTCCGCCGCGCGCGCGGGGACGCGGTTTGCGGAAGCGAGTTCGACCATGCCAGCCCTGAGCGCACATCCGAGCGAAGGACTCGCCGGCAGCCTGCGGGTGCCCGGCGACAAGTCGATCTCCCACCGGGCCCTCATGCTGGCGGCGCTGGCGGTCGGCGAGAGCCGGATCGAGGGCCTGCTGGAGGGCGAGGACGTGCTGCGCACCGCCGCGGCGCTGCGGGCCCTGGGGGCGGAGATCTCCCGCGACGACGACGGCCGCTGGCGGGTCTGGGGCCGGGGCATCGGTGGGCTCAGCGAGCCGGAGGCGGTGCTCGACCTGGGCAATTCCGGCACCGGCGTGCGGCTGCTCATGGGCGTCTTGGCCGCCCATCCCCTGACCGCGACCCTCACCGGCGACGCCTCGCTGACCGGGCGCCCCATGGGCCGGGTCGCCGAGCCGCTGGCCTTGATGGGTGCCCGGATCCAGGCGCGGGACGGCGGGCGGCTGCCGCTCACCATCACCGGCAGCGCAGAGCCGAGGCCGATCGGCTACCGGCTGCCGGTGCCCTCGGCCCAGGTGAAGTCGGCGGTCCTGCTGGCCGGCCTGGGCGCGCCCGGCATCACCGAGGTCATAGAGTCGGCTCCGACCCGCGACCACAGCGAGCGGCTGATGCGCCACTTCGGCGCGGAGGTGGAGGTGAGCCCCGAGGGCGAGGCGGGCGAGGGACGCCGGATCCGCCTGACCGGCCAGCCGGAACTCGGGCCACAGGAGGTGCGCGTGCCGGGCGACCCCTCTTCGGCGGCCTTCCCCCTGGTTGCCGCCCTGATCACCCCCGGTTCCGAGATCGCTTTGCCCGGCGTCGGGCTCAACCCCTTGCGCACCGGCCTCATCGACACCCTCAGAGAGATGGGCGCCAAGATAGATGTGGAGAACCCGCGGGAGGAGAACGGCGAGCCGGTCGGCGACCTCAGGATCGCCAGCAGTGTCTTGGAGGGGATCCGGATACCGGCCACCCGAGCGCCCTCGATGATCGACGAGTACCCGGTCCTGGCTGCCGCCGCGGCTTGCGCTCGCGGCACCACGGTCATGGAGGGCCTCGGCGAGCTCCGGGTGAAGGAAAGCGACCGCCTGGCCCTGGTCGCCCGCGGCCTGGCGGCCTGCGGGGTCGCAGTGGAGGAGGGGCCGGACAGCCTCACGGTGCACGGCACCGGCACGGCGCCACAGGGCGGCGCGACGGTCGAGAGCGCGCTCGACCACCGCATCGCCATGAGCTTCCTCGTCCTGGGGCTGGCCAGCCAGCAGCCGGTGACCATCGACGACGCGGCGCCGATCGCCACCTCTTTCCCGGACTTCGCCGCCGCCATGACCGGCCTCGGCGCCCGCGTCACCGCCGGGCCGTCCTGATGATCATCGCCATCGACGGGCCCTCGGCGGCGGGCAAGGGGACGCTCGCCCGCCGCCTCGCCGCCGCCCTGGACTTCGCCTTCCTGGACACCGGCCTCATATATAGGGCCGTGGGCGCCAAGGTTCTGGCCCGTGGGCTTGCGCCGGCGGACGGCGCCGCGGCCGCGCGGGAGGCGGCGGATCTCCGGTCCCAGGATCTGGAGCGGGCCGACCTGCGCGCCGAGCCGGTGAGCCAGGCAGCCTCCGAGGTCGCCGCCCATCGCGAGGTGCGGGCGGCCTTGCTGGCCTTTCAGCGCCGCTTCGCCGCCGCGCCGCCGGGCGGCAAGGCGGGCGCCGTGCTCGACGGCCGCGACATCGGCACCGTGGTCTGCCCGGACGCCGAGGTGAAGGTCTTCCTGACCGCCAGCGTGGAGGCCCGCGCCGAGCGCCGCTCGAAAGAGTTGCGGGAACGGGGCGAGGAGGCTATATACCCGCGCGTCCTGCAGGAGATGCAAGACCGCGATACCCGCGACAGCGGGCGCGCGGCCGCACCGCTCAAGCCGGCAGACGACGCGATCGTTCTGGATACCACGGAGATGGACAGCGATGCCGTCTTCGAGACTGTCCTTGCGGTCGCGCAAGCGCGTCTCTCCGGCGACTGAGCGGCCCCCGTCTCCCGCGGATCTTTGGCAACCCGCCCGGCAGCGAAACCTGCCGGGAAGACCGCCGGACCCAACCGGCCGGCCGCGATGACACGAGAAAGGATGACCCTAGGTCATGGCTAACGCCACCCCGCAATCTCCCGATTCATCTACCGAACCCGCTTCCGTGCCCGCTCCCGATTTGGGCAAGGAGAGCTTCGCCGATCTGCTCGACGAGTCCCTCGGCAAGGTCGAGCGCCTGGAAGGCTCGGTGCTCAAGGGCACCGTGGTATCCATCGAAGGCGACGTTGCCGTGGTCGACGTGGGCTTGAAGTCCGAGGGCCGCGTGGCCCTGAAGGAATTCGCCCAGCCCGGCCAGCCCGCGGAACTCGTGGCCGGCGACGAGGTCGAGGTCTTCCTCGAGCGCATCGAGAACAAGAACGGCGAAGCCATGCTGTCGCGCGAGAAGGCCAAGCGCGAGGAAGCCTGGGTGCAGCTCGAGAAGGCCTTCGAGAAGAACGAGCGGGTGACCGGCGTGATCTTCGGCCGGGTCAAGGGCGGCTTCACCGTCGACCTCTCGGGCGCCGTGGCCTTCCTGCCCGGCAGCCAGGTCGACATCCGCCCGGTGCGCGAC
>JANQEO010000149.1 GCA_028278325.1 Candidatus Binatia bacterium | reverse complement strand
GACGACACGCGAGGCCTGCCCGAGGCCACGATGGCAGCCCTGACCGACCGGCTCGCCGACGGCCTTGGTCGGGCAGAGGCGGTGCTGGAGCTCGGCGTGAGCACCGGGCGGGTGGCCGTGCCCCTTAGCGAGCGCGGGTACGCCATGACTGGCATCGACGTGTCGGAGAAGATGCTGGCGGTCCTCGGCGCGAAGTCCTCAGCTGTGGAAGCCCAGGTCGCCGACGCCACCGACCTGCCGTTCGGCGACGCGAGCTTCGACGCGGTCCTCGCCGTCGACTTCTTCCACCTCGTCTCCGAGTGGCGTCGCGCCGTAGATGAGGCCGTCCGGGTCCTGCGGCCCGGCGGCAGCATCGTCCTCAGCACCTTTGTGGTGCTCGACGACCCCACGACCGCGCTCCGGCAGCGAATGTTCCGGGAGGCTCGTACACGGCCTCGCCGGGTCGGCATCGAGATCACCGACGTCATGGCAGACCTTGAAGGCCGTTTCGGCAGCACGAGCACGGAGCTGGCTGCCATTCCCCACTTCATGACGACCAGCCTCGCCGCCGAGTTGGACGGCCTTCGGGCGGGCACTTGGTCGCGCTACTGGGAGTTGCCCGACGACCTCCGGCACCGCGTGGCCGACAGCATCGAAGGCGAGCTTCGCGGCGCGGGTGCAGACCTGGCCGAGCCGCTTGACATCAAGATCAGCTTAACGGTCCTGATGGCGACCCAGCCAGGCTAGTAGGCACATCGATGACTGAAGTCGAGCCTCGATCTGCCCGTTGCTAACTGCTCACCGACTGCTACATGCATGTAGGTCTGCTACGCAGCGCAAGGCCCAATGAACTTTCGCAAGTCGGTCATCGAAGCTCTGGCCGTTGATCGGCTCATTGATGCCGATCCCGAGCACGTTGCACGCAAGATGATAGACGAAGCAGCAGGGCGTGTGATTCGCCTAGCAGGAGGTGGTGAGCTGCTACCGAAGCACAAGACGCTCGTCGACTATCTTGAACTGTTCCATGGCAGCTGGTTCGGATTTGCCCGACGGATCGACACGCACTGCACCCTTCCTCAACTGATGTTCTCGATTGATGCCACGAGTGCCGATTCGGTACTTGAGTACGTTTGCGAGCATGTTCCTGTTGATCGCCGCGCCTACTTGCGGCGACCTGGTGATCCAACGCCACGGTTGGATGTTGCAGTGACGTTTCCTACACACGGTCCTTGGACGAACTACGTAGACCGCGCTCCAGAACATGAAACTGACTGCCAGGCAACTCGCGAAAGTCAGAAGTGTTGGAGCTGCCGGCGTTGCTGCTGAACATCCACTTTCGGTTGTAAGAGGCTCCGTCGCTAGGTCGACAGCGGTAAAATGTTGCTGCCCCCTTATTCAGGTGATACACTTCGCGAGGCTCGTCGGTTTGGCACTGATTGCAGCGTCCGTGCCCGCTCTCAGTCCTAGAGACGTTCGAGACCACAATGATAATCTGGGATGTCTTCTTCGGATCGGCCTGGTTGGGAACGGTAAGGGCACGGAACGAGCTTGAAGCATTAACTCTGGCAATCAAGCGGTTTGGCCGGCACTACGAAGGCGCCCTCACCATCCGGCTGAGAGGGGATCAACTCAGGAGTTGGATAGTAGATCAGTAGCTGGTGCTCAGCACGTGCCTCGGCGTGAATTGCTGAGGAGTTGTCGCAATGTGTCGCACGACTGATGCCGCGCCATGACCTTCCTCC
>JANQEO010000038.1 GCA_028278325.1 Candidatus Binatia bacterium | reverse complement strand
CCTCGACAACGAGGCGGCCCCGTTGAAGCTTACCTCTGGAGCCACCCCCTCCCTTTGCGTAGGCATTCCGCCTCGACAACGAGGCGGCCCCGTTGAAGCCGCCTCGAGGGCTCGAGCACGGCGGTGCCACCAGCATTCCGCCTCGACAACGAGGCGGCCCCGTTGAAGCCATCCACCACGGCGCCGTGACGCGCGGATCCCAGTCCATTCCGCCTCGACAACGAGGCGGCCCCGTTGAAGCGGGGCCTCCTACGGGATCAACTCCACGGGGAACATCAGCATTCCGCCTCGACAACGAGGCGGCCCCGTTGAAGCGCGCCGCTGAGGTCCGCGTCGCTGAGGTTCGCGTCCATTCCGCCTCGACAACGAGGCGGCCCCGTTGAAGCAACGATGCCGCGGCCCGCACAAACATCGCAGGCCCGACATTCCGCCTCGACAACGAGGCGGCCCCGTTGAAGCGAATTCCGCCCGCACACGCATGTGGTGACGACGGCCCATTCCGCCTCGACAACGAGGCGGCCCCGTTGAAGCGTGGCGGGTGTGGCGAGACCTGGCGCTCCGTTTAGACATTCCGCCTCGACAACGAGGCGGCCCCGTTGAAGCACCGTCACCGAGGCCGAGGCTGCCGCGGGCGTTACGCATTCCGCCTCGACAACGAGGCGGCCCCGTTGAAGCCGGGCCCTCGACAACGGTTGGGCCGCCATCGACGCATTCCGCCTCGACAACGAGGCGGCCCCGTTGAAGCGCGATGATCCTCGCACTCGCCCTGTTCGTCGTCGTCACATTCCGCCTCGACAACGAGGCGGCCCCGTTGAAGCTTTATGACGACCGCTACGAGGTGGCCAAGGCTGGCCATTCCGCCTCGACAACGAGGCGGCCCCGTTGAAGCGCGCCCTTCCTCCCAAGCCTCGTCTGCGAAACGTCGACATTCCGCCTCGACAACGAGGCGGCCCCGTTGAAGCGTGTGCTGTGTGGGACAGGGCGAACGTTCGCCTTGTCAGCATTCCGCCTCGACAACGAGGCGGCCCCGTTGAAGCCATCGTTCGACGTGATTGATCCGAGTTCGGTCAGGCTCATTCCGCCTCGACAACGAGGCGGCCCCGTTGAAGCGACTCTGCCGTCGAGGATGGCTACCACGCTGGCGACATTCCGCCTCGACAACGAGGCGGCCCCGTTGAAGCCTCGAGCGCAGCGACGCGCTCGCGTGCTGCGGCGAGCATTCCGCCTCGACAACGAGGCGGCCCCGTTGAAGCATCTTGCCGCGTGCGGACGTTCGCTGCGAATACGTCATTCCGCCTCGACAACGAGGCGGCCCCGTTGAAGCTACTCGACCGCATCGACGAACTCGTGCAGCTCGCGGCATTCCGCCTCGACAACGAGGCGGCCCCGTTGAAGCCAACGTTCGCAGGCGCGTCCCTAACAGGACTCTCCGCATTCCGCCTCGACAACGAGGCGGCCCCGTTGAAGCAGCAGGACGCGCATGTTCGACGCCGTGAGGTACGCCACATTCCGCCTCGACAACGAGGCGGCCCCGTAAGAGATTCTGGGCGGTAGCCACGCGCTACGACAAGACTGCACGCAGCTACCTCGCCATGGTCCAGATCGCCTGTATCGTGGTCAGGCTTGCATCGATTTGAGGACAGCCCCTAGAACGATCGAGTGGCGCCCGGCGAATTCGCAAGCATACACAGGTAGAGGTTGCCTGTGGCACTCACGATCGCCCGCCATGGGAGCGTACGGTCGTTCGCGCAGCATACCGAGCGCGGACGACCGTAGTGTCACGGACATGGCTCTAGCGCGCATCCCATCGAGTCGCCTTCAACTGCCTCATGCCACGCTCCGTCCGGAAGGCAGGTGGAAGAAAGTTCCCAGCAATCACCCGAGGGGTCGGCGGCAATCGTGATCTCATCCGCGCACGTGCGGCCATAGGTCGGCTTACACGCGATCATCTCTAGCGACCCGGTCGCTTCGTAACAGCCGCTGCCTTGATCCGCTACTGGCGTACCCTCGATCAAGATGCAATGCGCCGCACTCGCACAGTCGTCCCGCGACATCGCCTCGCAGTCTGGGGGTGCCATCTCCTCAGGCACGCAGTAGCCCCCCGCGCAATCGGTGAGTCCCCCACACTCACAGCCTCCTTCTGCGGTCTCGTTGATCTCGCAGTGCTCGGAACTCGAAACACAACCTCCGTATTTGCCCGGCTCGTAGCATGACGTCGACGCAGGACATGGGATCATTCCGATATCCGTGACGCAAGCGGGCCTAGGGCAACCGTTTTCGTCGAACTTCGAGTCTAGGGTGCCGCAAGGGATCGGCTCGGCGCCACAGTCGACGGGCACGCCGCACTCGAAGCGGTCGTCCGGCGGGCATAGTCCTGTTCCAGACGTCGGAGAGCCGCTTGACGTCATCGTGTTGGACGTGGCCGTCGCGGAGGATCCCGTGACTGTCGCTGTCGTACCGGAGGTCCCGGTTTGTTGTCCCGAATCCTTCGAAACCGACGCGCACCCTGACAAGAAGAACGTCAGGCAGCCAAGAGGTAGACACCGTAGGGCAAGGCGCCGCATTCTAGTTCGTCCCTTTCGTTTGATGGGAAGAGATCATGCGGACTTGGTCCGCGTTCTCGTAGCATGGTCCGCGGTGGGTGCCCAACTGCTCTCGGAGAGTTCGAAACTCAGACGCAGCGGCCTCGGCACGTTCTCGCGTACGTGGATGCAGGCGTCCGATCTCTTTCAGATGCTCACGGTAGTCAATCCACCGATGTTGCATCGATTTCGAGTGGACGTCGCCCGCACGCTGGATTGACGCAGCGGTTACGTCGATCGCCAGTTCCACTGCGCTACCGCTTCGAGGCCCGGCAATAAGGGTCCGCAACTTCCGCACATCCTCCACCGAAATCCCAACCTCCCCAACCCGCGCCACGAGACAGGAGGGGCTGGGCCCAGCACTGGCAACAGTTCGGAGATCCTCTGGTTCACTAGTCCCGACGCACGCAGCTAAAGCGGGAAGAAGCAGCAACGACAGGTGCTTCTGTAGCAAGGCGTCTCCTAGATCAGTACTGAGCCTCATCGTCGAGCACAGAAGCGTAGTAGCAGAAGTTGTAGGTAGAGGTGGTGGAGTCAATTTCGTCGGGATCGATACCGACCCAGGCGCACCGCCCATCGAGGGTCCCCTCGTAGGAGACGAACTTCCTGAGGTTGTAGCCAGTGTCCCACGACCTCGTCGTATACGACCCCGACGGGGAAGTCGAGCAGCTACTACGCGTGTCGTTCGAAACGTAGAGGCGAAGCTCTATGTCATTGACGTAGTCTTTCCCGCTCATGTCCTCTTCCTGAAACATGGTGCATTTTAGCACCTCGAGGTCATCGGGGAGTCCTGTCGATTTGATCCGCTTATAGTACTCCGACGTTGACCCTACCGAGAATGTCTTGGTCTTGTAGATCCACCCCCATGATCCTGGCATCTCAGCATTCCGAAACAGGCGTAACTTGAGGCGTCCCAGTCCCCAGTACTTGCTGGTGGTGGACGACGCACGCCAACTGGTTCCGGCCATCGTATACGCTTTGTGACGATCGTGCATCGCCATCATAATTGAGTATAGCCTTCCGGGATTGTTCACCCAGGTTCGGCCGTCCTGGAGGAATGCGTCCTTCACGATGAGAACAGCGCCCGCAACCAACGGCGCCGCGAAGCTCGATCCGCCGTTGACATCGCCATCATAGACCTCGCCGTACGTCGTTCCGTAACTCCCCGTTTTGTGCGTCAGCTTGCTTGGAGCTGCGGAGTCGATGATTGCCAATTCCTCCGTGGACCCACAACAGTCCCCGATTTCGACGTCTGCGCCTCCCGTGTTGGAGTTGGCGCTGTCGATCGGACATTCATTGTAGGTGCAGTCGTCATCGACCGAATTCACGGACCAGACCTTTGGTGTATCGGCAGGAGAGTTCACCGTGCAACCGTTCCCGGAGTGGTTGTTACCGGCACTGGCGACCACGAAGACACCCTGATCATACGCGTCCTCGGCGGAGTCTTCCCCTGGCAAGCTACTCGCCGGATCGCAACCGTCGAACCTGTAGGACATGTTGATCACATCGGGTGGGTACTCGTCGATCAGCATGTCGATCGCTTCCTCAGTATCTGCCGAGTTCGGGTCAACACCATCGCCCATCGCAACGTATACAAGACGAGCTTCCCGCGCGACGCCGCTCGAGTCTTGCTGCCAGGTAGATGAGTGGCACGGGGACGACGGGCTGTAGCCCGCGTCACCAAGCGCCCTCCCGTACCCCTGGCAATCATCGTAGTCACCGAGCATGATGCTGGCAGCCTTCGTGCCGTGGTTGCCGTGGGCCGAGAAGTCGTCGCTGCCGGTTATTTCGGTGCAGGAACTCGTGTCGCACTCCCAGCGTCCAGTGAGTCTCTGCCAGGATTCCGATGCGGTGCAGTTGTGCGTAGGAGTTACTCGCGCATCCATCGTGAAGCACGGGTTGCTAGGAAGACCATTGGTGTCGATCACCGCACCGACCAACTCGTCGTAGCCGTGGAACGCCGAGTTGCCGTATTCCCCGATGAATCCGTTCGCGTGAAACCGATCTGCGTCGATCCAGTCCTCGTCAAGCGCATCGCCGAGTGAGATCTGCGCGGTGAGCTTCCGGACGGGGCGCAATCGGATGGTCTCAAGGTCAGTGCGCTGACCTAGCTCATCAATTGCCTTGAGAGGCACTTCCGCGCGAATGGAACCGGTACCCCAACGAACATTGAGCACTTCGCCACCGAGGCGCTCGATATGCTCCGATATGGGATGCGCCACCGATTGGGAGAGCGCTCGCCGAGCTTCGATCTTATCCGCTCGGCCCTGGACAGCCTGCAGGTACTCAGCCGCCGAGAGCGACGCCGCGAAGGGGAGAGTCGGGATGTCCCACTCAGCGAAGTTCCGAACCTCCAGAATCACTTGGACGGTTTCGTCCGGATCCGAGTTCTGCATTGCGTCTTGAATATCATCGCCAATCGTCGGCGCCCCCCACTTGGGTGGACGCGGTGACGTGGGATGCTCGTTTCGCACCGACAGGACGCGGTAGCCACTCTCTACAGTTTCTCCGTCGGATTGAGCCCAAGCTTCATCCTCCAAGAACGTATCTTCGCCTGAGAAGAACGCAGGACGAGCGACTCGTTGCTGCTGCTCGATGTCGAGGTCACCAATCTCCGCGGTGCCCACTGAGACCTGATCCCCGTCGACGAGCCGAGCGTTCCCGTATACGAGCGTCGCTCCGGCGGGGGTATCCCGCAACGAGTCTTCGAGCTCAGCATCCGTCTTTCGGAAGCCTGCGTCCGTGGCGACCTCAACTCCTTCGTCACACGAAAGCAATGAAGCCACAGCACTCAACAAGACTCCAACTTGAAACCCTCTCAGCGCACGACTCTGGGGCGGTGTTCGATCTGTCATGGGCGTTGTCCTGCAATCGTTACAACCGTTGGGGCCGTCGCCCGCAACCGATCTTTCAGTCCATGAGATGAGCCGATCGGCTCAACGCGTGCGGGAAAACGCAGTGCAGCGAGAGCAGCCAGTCGAATCAGCCAAGCGAGTCGTTCTCGCGCACAAACTGCACGAGCCCTGAGCGACTCGGTCCTGGCGGCCTCAACTCTGTGCGCAGAGACTACGGTTTCAGGCAATAGGTGCGGACGAGGCTCTAGTTCGAGCCCTCGATCGCCGCGAAGGTGCAGTTTCTGCACAGAGAATCTTCCGCGCGGGGGGTCGACCATTGGCGGCGTCCTGACGCCAGTCGCGCTTTCACAAGAGCCGATCGGCTCGCGTGGTGAGCCAAAAGACCGGTTGCGAACTGAGGATCCGAGCGCTATCCGCCCGTAGGTAGTCGGAAAGCTTCGAACCATGAAGACCAACATCATCATTTGCGCCATCGCCCTTTGTGGCTGTCAGGCCATTGAGGAAAGCGGCAACACAGGGGGGACGGAGTGGGCGACCGAGTCACACGCGGAGGATGATCGCCCTGGACAGGTCTCTGGCCCACGACGCCCGGGCGCCGAGAATGGCGCGGAGCTCGTGTACGAGTCCGTCGTTCGCAAGGTGGACGACGAGGTCGTGTCCTTCAAAGAGGCGGGCGTCTTCGACGAAGACAAGTGGCGTCGCGTCAATCGCCCCGCCGAGTTCCTGGACCGGCGTGAGGTGCTCGACGACATGGTGTGGGGTGTGGGCGATAGCGCAAACGGGATCGAGGAGTATGGCTACCGAGTCTTCCGGCGGGATGTCGAAGCGGTCACGCCCGATCCCCGCCCTGAGAAGCCTGCAGAGCTGGACCCTAGGCTCGTGGACATGCTCGAGACCCTGAACGCCGAGGCGATCCTCGACGTCTCCCTCAAAGTTCGAGGCCCGGCCGCCGACCCGCTTCCACTGCTTCCGCAGCTCGGTACCGTGAGCGCTGCCGACTACAGCAACGCCATGGCCAAAAGGAAGCTCGCATTGCAGGCGCAGGTCGAGGCGTTCGACGAGCGCACGTCCGACCTCATCACCGCAATTGCAGCGGTTCGCGGTACGATCGTGGACCGTAGCCCGCGCAGTGGATGGCTCGAGGCAAAGGTGCCTGCGGGAGAAGTAGAGTCCCTGCTCTCTCATCCCGACGTGGCACGCATCGTCGGACCTGAGGAAACCACCGCAACCACGCGCTACTCGATGGACGAGATCCAGCAAAGCGACATCGTCGACTCTCAACGGTTCAACGATGCAAGCTACTACGGACAAAACTCCAGCGGGACTCCCTACCGCGTAGGCGTATTCGAGGGCGACGGACTCGAAGACGAGGTCTGCTACACCGACGACGTCGGCGGCGCCTGCTGCGACGAGTGCGATACGGACGAGCGACTCAAGCTCACGACGACCTGCGCTGGAAGCTCCTGTACGAAAGGCAGCTTCTCGGAGGCCAACGAAGACTATCACGGCACTCTCGTGACGTCGGTTATCGCCGCCGACTACACTCAGAACCAGGCCCTCGGCTACGACGTCGGGCAGGACGATTTGTCCTCCGGTTGGGAAGAAGAAGCGAGCGGAATGGTGCGAGAGGCAGACATCTACTACTACAAGATCGACGATGGCGGCTGGAACGATGCCGCGGAGTGCGCTCAGGGCATTGGGACCGACTGCGTGGAAGTCGATGTTGCGAATTCGTCGCTGGTCTACACCACCAAGAACTGCACGCCGACAACCGACCTAAACAGTGCCGAAGAAGAATACGAAAACATGTTCGATGACGGCGTTTTCTCGGTTGGCTCCGCCGGGAACAACGGGAGCACGTGCTCGAACACGACGTGTCTGGTCCGCAGCCCCCACGACCTCCCCAAGGCCTTCATGGTCGGAGGTGTCGAGGATACCAGTGGTGACTACAACGACTGGCCACGTATGTGTGAGGCGGGACCCAAAATCAGTCCCCACGGCGGTGCGACCGTCGACGTCGGATCCTCGGACACTGGCGAGATGAGCATCGTCGACCTCGCGGCGCCGTGCGAAATGAACTTCATGACGGACGACGCCGGAAGCTACGGGACCATCCTTGAAGACGCGACGGGCTATCACGGTACCAGCATATCGTCGCCCGTGGTCGCAGGCGCCGCGGTCGCCGTCCTCGACTGGCTATGGGACACCTCGGGTTCCTGGATCGGCAACGTCGGGCGCTTGCACACCGTGATGCTGGCCATGGGCGATCGGGGTAGTCCCTATCCCAACCACGCTGGCTGCGACGTCGGAGACACGCTTGTCTGCGGATCCGACAACGTGCTGGGCCTTGGCCGGCTCAAGCTCCGACTACTCAAAAACAACCAGGGAATGGACCCATGGGGCTGGTCGTTCCTGACGACGACGATCACCACGTCGTCGTCGGACCCCTACAAGTATTTGGCGTTCTCAGAGATCCCGACAGGCGCCGAGATGGTCAAGTGCGTGATGCAGCAAGTCGAGGACATGAGCGACAAGGAGGACATCAGTGCCATCGGCCTACGCCTCCAGATCCGCAACAAGAGCGGGGGAAGCTGCCAGCTCGATCAGGGCACCGTGAACCTCGAACGCGAGGACGACTTCGTGGGTGAAGACAAGCACATGGTGGCGGTCGTCGACAGCTCCACGAACATCGAGGGCAAGTGTCTCCAGGTCAACCTAGACCGGGACATCCTCAGTACCGACAACTCGGTTGTCGTTCATACGTTTTGCTACTACGCTGGGATCCTGGATGACGAACCGAACTAGACCCTGGCTCCTCACGAGTCTGGTGGTCGGGCTTGCCTGCTCGGACAACAGCTCGTCGGGTGCCACCACAGGCTCGATGACGAGCTCGTCCGCGAACGGAACGAAGACACAGAGCAGCACGGGGGGGGGGTCCGGGGGCAATACGACCGGTACGGTTGCAACGACCAGCTCCACCACGACTTCGAGCGTCGGCAGTGGGTCCCCGTCGACTTCGTCAACAGGGACCAACGAGACCACGGAAACGAGCGACACGGCGACCACTTCTTCGACCGGCGAGACCGGCTCCTCGTCGTCCGGGCTCTATGCCAGCGAAGTCGTGTGCGCAGCGCAGGCTACGAAGGAGAGCTGCGAGGCGATCCCGTCGCGGTACCCCGATGACGCGGCGTGCATGTGGGTCGAGACTGCCGTCGTCGACGAGACATGTAGCGCGCAGGGGCGGTCTGCACGATGCTTGTTTGGCTCCCTGTGGGGCGGATGTCCGTCGGTGAGCTGCTATCCACCCGACTCGGGAACGAGCTCGGACCGTCCCATCGGGACACCTTTCGTTCGCGTCGCGGGGATGTCGCTCTACGAGCTCGCGTATTTTCCGGTTGGGCACTCATGTGGAGACGTGGCGTTTCCGGCCAGCGAAGCTTGGGAGGAGTGTATCAGCATGGATATCCCCGAAGCCGTGTGTGGTTGCGCTTGCGATGTGTTTTGATGCCGCTCCATGGGCAGCTACGGCCTGCCGAAATGGTCTCCTCCAAGTGGCGCTAGCATCGATTGTGACGGCGGGAGCCTGCAATAAGCTCACGCCAGGAACGAGCGAGTACTTGGATAGTGCGCCGGGAACATGCGAGATCGCTGCGGCGCCCGACTTCGTGATTACGAAAGCCGACGCCATGCACTTGCGACGAAACTACGTTCCCGCGATACCTCTTCCAGAGGCCACACGCTGGGCCCTCGACATCGCGTTGTCGGAATGGAAGACAGGCGAGCCAATAGGGGAAGGAACCGTGTCGCAGCGCGTTCGACGCTATAGGGCCCATCTTACGACTGTGGACGGAGATGTACGCGGGACGGACGTGTCCGTGGCGGAGGTCTTTGGACAGTACCAACAGGAGGCTAGCGTCACGCTCGGGCCGTGCTACGTGCAAGCCGAACCGCAACCGGGTCCGTCGTGAAACCGGCCGGGCACGAGAATGTGTGTCTGTGAGCTCGGAGCCTGGGACGACTTGCTAGTGCGCACGCCGTTTCCGTCGCACACGTTACGCTGGCTCGAGTAGCTCGTAGCACGCCCGGACGATCCCGGCCCGCGTGCGCGCGCCCGTCTTGCAGTGCAAGCTCTTTTCGATCCGCTTCACGGTGCTTACCGAGACCGAAAGGGATGCGGCGATCTCGTCGTCCGAGAACTCGCGGCAGATCAGGCGCGTCACCTCCTGCTCGCGCTCGGAAAGGGTGTATTGCACGCGTGCTGCCGCGATCGTGTTGTGAAGTGCCCGTCGGCTCCGCGCCTCGCGGTCGGCAGGCTCCGACGCCGGTGCCGGCGTAGGAGGTGCGCCGCGGTACTCCCGTACGAACCGCGAACGAGCAGCAGTCGCCTGAACGACCGGAATCAGGGCGGCCAGGGGGGCCGGCTTGCGCAACAGGTCGACCGCACCGGCTCCGATTAGGCACGCCTCCGTATGCCCCCCGAGCGCCGTCATGACGGAGAAGGCACAGCACACCGCCGGATCAGCGAGCGCCTCCACGAGCTCCAGCCCCCACCCGTCTCCCAATCGAAGGTCGACGAGCGCTGCGTCCGGCACGAATCGCCGCGAGCTGAGCAACGCGACGGCTTCATGATAGCCCGAAGCCTCCCCTACGATCGCCCCCGCACGCCGCAACCCCCTGACGATCGACCCGCGCAGAGGTTCGTCATCGTCTACGATCAGCACCTGCACGCCGTCGAGCGGATGGTGTTCATCATTCTCAATAACGCGTTTCACTAGACCAATGCGTCATACTCGCGCGCGCCTCCCTAGAAGTCACGTGGCAAACCAAGCAGGGTCGGCGGCCTTTCACGCGCCGCAGTTTCTGCGCACATGCTCCAGTGCGTCGGACGATCCCCCTTCTTGACAACGCGGGAGTACGGAAGTCTAGCGGGTGGTGTGCTTGAGCGGGCCACGCGGGCCACCCGCTCTCGGCACGCGCGTGGGGTGCGGCGAGCGGGGCGGAGGCGGCGCGGGTTGATCCGATCGATCGGATCAACGGTCTGATCCGATCGATCGGGAATTCGTGTACGCCCCCGCCGCACACGGCTCCGACATAGCGCGTTGTGCGTGAAACGATCATTTTTGACCATTGGGTCGGCGGGCGGGTTGGCCGTGGTGCGTTGGGGACGCGTTCGCCGATTCACCATGGGTCCGCAACTTTGTTGCCAGGTTCGAAGCCTCGAATTATCGCGGTGTTGCGTGGCTCCGAGGAGTTGGACTGGTCGATCGGCCATGTGAAGCGCGACGACGTTGGCGAGCTGCGCGGCATGACGACGATCATGTGCGCGTTGCGCTGCAAGATTTCTGGTTGGATTTCGTTGGCGAATCGCGCTAACCCGGAAGTCTGGACCAGGTCGGTGTAGGACGGTCGGGGCTCCTTCTTCCT
>JANQEO010000006.1 GCA_028278325.1 Candidatus Binatia bacterium | reverse complement strand
GTCGCCGAGACCGATGGGCTCGACAGCACGGTGACCGACATCGTCGCTTTGGTCGATGGCTGCGTCGTCACGCGCTTGGACGAGGCCGCCGAGGCTCCTCGGGCGGATCCCGCTTATCCGGCCGCCATGGGGCGTGCGCTGGCCGTACTCGGCGCCTACATCAACAAGGTGCAAGGTGAACGTACCGGGCACCTGCGTCCTGCGGTGGCGTTGTCGGCCGGCACTTACTTGAAGCTTGATGCCGCGACACGGACCAACCTCGGCCTGGTAGAGGGGAGCGACGGTGGCAAGCGCGGCTCGCTGCTGGGTGTGATCGACCGCGCGGTTACCCCTATGGCCAAGAGGCTCACGCGGCGTTGGTTGTCGGGGCCGATGGCGGATGCCGAGGCGATAGGCGAGCGTCTGGATGCGGTGGAGTTCTTTCTGGAGGAGGTCGAACGGCGTTCGGGGCTCCGGGGGGAGCTCAAGTCGGTAGGAGACCTGGAGCGGCTGATCGGACGCCTTGGCGCCGGCACGGCAACGCCGCGCGATCTCGTCGGGATGTCGCGTGCATTGGAAGCCGTCGAAAGGGTTGCAGGGCTATTGAGCGAGGTTGAGTGTCCCGCGGCAATCGACGCCGACTTGAACTCACTCGACGGACTTACGCCGCTACGTGAGACGATAGACGCTGCGCTGGTCGAGGAGCCGCCGGCTCACGCAAGGGCAGGAGGCTTGATACGCCCGGGCTACGACGAAAACGTCGACCGGCTCCGCGAAGTCAGCAGCAGCGGCAAGACCTGGATTGCCAGGGTGGAAGCAGAAGAGCGTGAGCGAACAGGCATAGGCAGCCTCAAGATCGGCTTCAACAAGGTGTTCGGCTACTACATCGAGGTCAGCAAGGCCAACCAGGGCCGCGTGCCGGCCGACTACGATCGCAAGCAGACTCTCGCGAACGCCGAGCGATACATCACGCCGGCACTCAAGCAGAAGGAAGGGGAGGTTCTCGGCGCCGAAGAGAGGCTCTTGGTTCTCGAAGCCGACTTGTTTGCCGAACTCATCGAGGAAGCATCTAAGCACCACCGTGAACTGGCAGCCACCGCGACGGCGTTGGCGAGACTCGATGCTCTCGCGGGCTTTGCTGAAGCCGCACACTCACGTGGCTACGTACGCCCGGAGATTCATGTCGACGGTCCTCTCGACATACGAGACGGCCGCCACCCGGTAGTAGAGGCCGCGCTCGGCGCATCCTTCGTCCCGAACGACTGCGTGCTGGGACTCGACGACAAGACCATCATGGTCATCACCGGACCCAACATGGCCGGCAAGTCGACCTACCTCAGACAAGTCGCCTTGATCAGCGTGATGGCCCATTGCGGGTGCTACGTACCCGCGGCCTCCGCACGAGTCCCGCTGATGGACCGCGTATTCACCAGGATAGGGGCGAGCGACAATCTGGTGGCAGGCAAGTCCACCTTCATGGTGGAGATGAGCGAAACCGCGGACATCCTCGCCAACATGACCTCACGCAGCCTCGTGGTTCTCGATGAGATCGGCCGGGGCACGTCCACCTTCGACGGGATCTCGATAGCGTGGGCGGTGGCCGAGGCCATGGTGGAGGCCCGCGTCAAGACGTTGTTCGCCACCCACTACCACGAGTTGACCGGCCTGGCGGCCGAGCACGAGTGCGCCGCCAACGCATGCGTCGCTGTGAAACGCTACAAGGGCGAGATCGCGTTTCTCTACAGAGTCACGCCGGGGGTGGCCAGCGGAAGTTTCGGAATCGATGTGGCTCGCTTGGCCGGGTTGCCGCAGGCGGTGATCGACCGGGCTCGTGCCATGCTCGAGAGCTTCACTAGCAGCGACCGGGGCGCTCCCGACCACCCCTCGGCCCAGATGAGCCTGTTCATGGCGGGGGCGGAACCGCAGGGCCCGTCAGGGCCCGAGGCCAAGCTGCAAGTTGAAGTGATAGAAGAGCTTTCGGGCCTGGTGCCCGAGGAGATGACGCCGCTGGAGGCCCTGGAGACGCTGTCAAGACTTGTGAAAAGGGTACCGAACAAGCGATAATAGTAGATTAATGACCAGTCCCTCTTATATCGCCCGGGCCCTGGGCGCGGTCCTTCTGGCCACGCTCCTGTGGCCGGTCATAACCGAGGCTTCCTCGATCCAGCGAATCCGCTCGGCCTCGGGGGATGATTTCACCAGGGTGGTGATCGATGTCAGCGGCTCCACCAAGTACCGCTACGGTATAGTGCCTGCCGGTGCGGCGGGCCGGGACATGCCGCGTCTGTATATCGATCTGGACGGCGTCAACGTTGCCGCATCCAACGAACTCGGAAAATCCGTGGGCGACAAGCGCGTCGGCAAGATCCGGGCCGCCCAGCACAGCGGCGGGACGGCGCGTGTGGTCCTGGACCTCTTGCGTCCGGTGAGGGCCAACGTTTTCGCGTTGCAGTCACCGCCACGGATCGTAATCGATCTCACCGACGACAAGACGCCGCAGCTAGCCTCGCGCTCCGCCGCGACAGCCAAAGCCAGGCCGACCGCGCAACGGCCGGCAAGACCAGCGCGCAGGCCCCGTATCGTGATCGACGCCGGCCACGGGGGTAAGGATCCCGGTGCGCGCGGATACAAAGGGATCAAAGAGAAGGACGTGGTCCTGGACATCTCCAACCGCGTGGCCGACAAACTCAAGAGACGCATGAGTGTCGACGTCTATCTGACGCGCACCAACGACAAGTTCGTGCCGCTCGACAAGCGCAAGGATCTGGCGAACCGTATCGAAGCCGATGTGTTCATCTCGATACACGCCAACGCCAGCCGCAACAGCAAACTTCACGGCATCGAAACCTACTACCTCAAAAACACCAACGACCGTGCGACGCTGCGGCTCGCCAAACTCGAGAACGGTATCGGTGGCTTGATGAAGGGCCGTGACGTATCGACTGACAGTGACCTGCCTTACATCTTGTCGGACATGGTGCAGGGCCAGAAGGAGGCCGACTCCATCGTGCTGGCCAACCACATTCAGGACCAGCTGGTGGGCTACCTGAAGCCCCGTTACCACTCGGTCGAGAACCTCGGCGTGAAGCAGGGCCCCTTCCTCGTTCTCGACGGCACCTACATGCCGAGTGTCCTGGTCGAGACGTCCTTCCTGACCAACGCCCTGGAGGGCAAGCGCAGCAACTCGGCCTCCTACCGTGAGGCGGTTGCCGAGGGTATATACCGCGGCGTGAAGCGCTATCTGGAAGACGACCGAATCACCGCGTCCCTTCATTAGCCGCAGCCATCCTCGGTGTCCGATTCCAGTTCCAAATCAGCCGTGTCGACGGAACGTTCGACGCTGCTGCCGTCACCCATCAACTTTTCCGGAAAGCTGTCCGATGTGGCGCGCGGCTACGTCGGAGCCGTCATGGAAGAACTCGAGGCCGCCCAC
The DNA here is from genome assembly GCA_028278325.1 of Candidatus Binatia bacterium. Taxonomy (GTDB): domain Bacteria; phylum Desulfobacterota; class Binatia; order UBA1149; family JAJCZL01; genus JANQEO01. Next base: position 102,659 of record JANQEO010000006.1, on the reverse strand, counting down.
TGGGAGGGGGCAGAGGGTACCGAGACCTCCCATCGCTACACGGCTGCGGTCGACAATCTCCTGCGCTTCATCTTGGAGGCGGCTACCGATCGCTTCAGTCGAAGGTACACACGTGCTCGCCAACATTGCGCGGTCATAGGGCAGGGCAGCTACGGACGTAGAGAGCTGAGCCCGCATTCCGATCTGGACATTCTGGTCGTGTACCCGGGAGCGATGAGCCCTTTCGTCGAGACGGTGGCCGAATCGCTCTTGTACTCGCTCTGGGATGCCGGATTGCAAGTGGGACACGCGGTGCGCACACCCGAGGAATGTGTTGCCCTGGCCAAGACCGACCTGACCATCAAGACCGCGTTGATCGACGGGCGCTTCGTGTGCGGCAGCCCCGAGGTCGGGGCGGAGTTCGTCGAGAAGGTGCAGGACGTGGTGGCGGCAACCGACGTGGAAGGGTTCGTTGCTGCCAAGCTCGAAGAGTCACGCGAGCGTCACGAGCGCTGGGGCGGATCGGTGTTCATGCTCGAGCCGAACGTCAAGGAAGGCCAGGGGGGGCTGAGAGACCTTCACACCGTCGATTGGATAACCAAGGTCCGCACGGGCGTGGTCGGTCTGGAACAACTGGCCGAGGCGGAAGTCTTGTCCGAAGGCGAGCTCGAAGAGGTTTTGGCGGCCAGGGACTTTCTTTTCAGGATACGCAACGCCCTGCATTTCCTGGCGGGCAAGCAGGAGAACCTGAACTTTGACCGTCAAGACATCATCGCCGAACGGTTCGGATACGTTGCAGACGGTGACAATACCGCCTCCGATCTGCTGATGCGCGACTACTACAGGCACGCATCGATCATATCGCGCACATCTGCCGACATTCTCGATCGCTTACCGAGCGACTCCGACAAGTCCGGGCTGATCGACAAGCTGGTGAGCCGGACCGTGCGCGAGAGCGTATCCATCGTGCGCGGCCGCATCGAAGCAGCCCCGGCTTCCTTCGAGGACGATCCTGTAGAAATGCTGCGTGTCATCCACGATGCGCAGCGCAACGCGGTGCCGTTGTCGAATCACACCCGCGAGGCGATACGGCGCCACAGCGCTCGCTTGGACGCGGACTTCGCCGAAGACGAGGACGCCATCACCGTGTTGCTCGAGGTACTACGCTACAAAGAGGGAGTGTACGAAAGCCTCAGCCTGATGAACCGTCTCGGTTTGCTGGGCAGGCTCGTGCCGGAATTCGGTCGTCTCTTTTGTATGGTCCAGCACGACTACTATCACGTCTACACGGTCGACGAGCATTCTTTGATAGGCATACGAGAGCTGGAGGCGCTTCGTGACGGCGAGTACGCCAAGACCAGCCCCCTGCTCACCCAGATCATGCGCGAGTGCGATCATCCCGAGCTTCTTTACCTGGGGATGATGTTTCACGACCTGGGCAAGGGCTACGGCGGCGACCATGACGAGAAGGGCGCGCTGATGGTTCGCGACATCGCGGGCAGGATGGGGCTGCATCCCGACGATATCGCCGCGTTGGAGTTCCTCGTCAGGCATCACCTCGCCATGTCCCACCTGGCTCAGACCAGAGACATTAGTGATGCGATGCTGGTCGCGGACTTCGTGAAGCTCGTCGGCGACACGCAGAAGTTGAGACTTCTTTATCTGCTGACCTTCGCCGATATGAAGGCGGTAGGGCCGAAGGTGTGGAGCGGCTGGAAGAACGACCTGTTGGCGACCCTGTATCTCCAGTCGATCGAGATGTTCAACAAGGGGCTGGTCACCCAGGCCGACCTCGGCGACCGGGTCGAGGCCATCAAGGCCCGGGTCACGGCCCAAGTCAGCGGCGAGGGCGATGTCGCCCGGCTGAAGGGCTATCTCGACAGCATGCCGGACGCGTATCTGCTGTCGACGGATCGCAAGTCGATCCTCGACCACTGGCGCCTCTACCAATCCCTCGGCTCGGCACTCTTTACCTCGGGCACGCGCCTCTTTCCGGAAAGAGGGTTCACGATCTTTACGGTCTGCACTCCCGACCAGCCCGGGGTGTTCCTGCGCATTGCCGGGGCGTTGCTTGCCAACGGGCTCAACGTCCTAGGGGCGCGCTTGTCCAAGACCGAGGACGACATCGTTATCGACGCCTTCCGTATCGCCAACAACGGGGGCGCGGCGGACCCCTTGGATCCGCAGGTATGGGCTAATGTGCGCGAGTCCTTGCAGGGCGTGCTCAGCGACGAACTCGACGTCGACATCCTGGTGGCCGATGCGCGCAAGTCTACCGAATCGACGATCGCCGGTTCGAAGACCAGGCGGCGGATGCCCGTGAAGATCGAGATCGACAACGATGTGTCCAGCGACTACACGGTGCTCGACATCTACGCCCCCGATCGGCCCGGGCTCCTGTTCACCGTAGCCAGCTGCATCTACCATCTAGGTCTTGTGATTCACCTGGCCAAGATCACCACGCACGTAAACCGGGTTCTCGACGTCTTCTATGTCACCGACGCGAAGGGTGAAAAGATCACCGACGAGGAGCGCCTAGAGGAAATCTGCGCTATCCTGATCGAAACGATCGAGGAGGACGAGAAGCCCGCAGAGGACAAGTCGACGGCCGGCGAGACTCGGGCTTACACTCACTGAACTACAGGCTTGGACCTCAACCACGCCACGGATCGGTACCTGGAGCATCTGAAGCTCGAGAAGGGGGTTTCCCGCAACACTCTCGCAGCCTACGGGACGGATCTCGCCAAGTTCTCGGAGTTCTGTGAAGCGTGCGGCCGCTCTTCTCTGGCCGAGATAACACGCGACGATCTCGTTCGCTTCCCGGAGCATCTCCGGCAATGCGGGCTTGCCGCCTCGAGCCGCAACCGTGCCCTGTCTGCCGCGCGCGGAATGTTCAGGTTCTTTCTTTCCGAGGGCGCTCTGACCCGTGATCCCACCAGGGAGGTCAGGTCCGCGCACACCCAGCGCAAGCTGCCGAAGAGCTTGGCTCTGAACAAGGTGATCGCGCTTCTCGAGGCGGCTTCAGGCGACGACAAGTTCTCGCTGAGGCGCAGAGCTATCCTCGAATTGCTCTACAGCTGCGGTCTTCGTGTGTCGGAGCTCGTCAACCTGCAAACCTCGAAGGTCAATGCCCGCGACGGCTATCTGACCGTGGAAGGCAAGGGCGGAAAGGTCCGTCAGGTGCCCATCGGGCGCGCGGCGCTGAGCGCCTTGCAGGCCTACCTCGAACGAGCGCGACCACAGCTGGACAACCCGTCTTCGAAGTATCTATTCGTAGGGCGGCGGCTCGACGGCAAGAGCCGTCGTAGCCGGGGTTCCGAGGACCGGCCCATGTCTCGTCAGGCCGTCAACAAGTTGCTGCGGGACCATGCAGCCGCCACCAGTGTCGAGTTGGTGAGTCCGCACATGTTCAGGCATTCGTTCGCAACCCACCTTCTCGAGGGGGGAGCCGACCTGCGGGCGTTGCAGATGATGCTCGGTCACGCGGATCTCTCGACCACGCAGATCTACACCCACGTTGCGAGGGAACACCTTCGTCGAGTGCACGAACGTTACCACCCCAGGAAGGCTCTGAAGCCCAAGCCTCCGAACAAGCGAACCGCCTAGGGCGGAGCATTCGAACACCTGAGCTGTTTGCCCCCCTGGCGGCCCGCTGGTATTCGATACTCTTACTTTTCGCCGTACCCCGTAGATGCACTAGATGCACTTCGACATCGCCTCCGCCGTTCTCTGGGTCTTTCCGCTGTTGCTCGCCGTCGTGTTGCACGAGTGGGCCCACGGCTACACCGCGTACCGCTTGGGCGATCCCACCGCGGCCCAGGAAGGCCGCCTCACGCTCAATCCGATCGCTCACATCGATCCTATCGGCACGATCGCCATGCCTGCGCTGTTGTTGATGTCGGGTGCACCGTTCCTGTTCGGCTACGCCAAGCCCGTGCCCATCAGCTGGCACAACCTGCGCAACCCGGCACGCGACATGGTCTACGTGGCAGCCGCCGGGCCGGCGATGAACCTTCTTGTGGCCCTGGTCAGCGCCATCGCACTGGCCTTGATGCTGGGCATGACCGGACCGCCGTCACCGGTAGGCGAAGGCGGCGGCGTGGCGGTGGCGCGGCCCCTCACCGAGATTGCCGTACGCAGTGTCTTGATCAACGTCGTGCTCGCGGTCTTCAACCTCTTGCCGATACCGCCGCTCGACGGCGGGCGGGTGGCGGTCGGCCTTCTCCCTCAGCAGTTCGCGCTACCGCTGGCACGACTCGAGCCGTTCGGCATGGCGATAGTCTTTCTGTTGCTGGTGACCGGCGTATTGGGGACGATCATCGGCCCGTTCGTCGGCCTGGTGCTTGGTGTCCTACTCGGCTTCGTGTAGGAGAGGGTGACCGGGCCATGGCGCGCAAAACCTCGACGGACAAGCCCTCGATTCAGACCAACGTAGTGGTGTCGGGCAACCGGCCCACGGGCGATCTTCACCTGGGTCACCTCAACGGAGCGCTGAAGAACTGGCTACAGCTGCAACGCAAGTACGGTTGTTTCTTCTTCGTGGCGGACTGGCATGCCCTCACCACCGAATATGCCGACCCTTCGGGTATACATGAGAGTACGAAGTCAATGGTGCTCGACTGGCTGGCCGTCGGGCTCGATCCCGACACCAGTGTGATCTTTCGCCAATCCGACGTGCCCGAACATGCCGAACTGCACCTGCTGTTCTCCATGATCGTGCCGGTGCCTTGGCTCGAACGTGTTCCGACCTACAAGGAGCAGCAAGAACAACTCGAGGGGCGCGACCTGTCGACTTACGGATTCCTGGGTTACCCGCTTCTGCAGGCCGCCGACATCCTGGTCTACAAGGGCGACCGTGTGCCCGTCGGCGAAGACCAGCTCCCGCACGTCGAATTGACGCGCGAGGTGGCGAGGCGTTTCAACCGCCTCTACGGCGAAGTGTTCCCCGAGCCGCGCGGCGAGGTGGTTCGTATCGCGAAGATACCCGGCACCGACGGCCGCAAGATGAGCAAGAGCTATGGGAACACGGTCAGCCTGGGAGACGATCCCGACACCGTTTACTCGAAGCTCTCCAAGATGGTCACCGATCCAAGGCGAGCCCGTCGAACCGACCCGGGCGATCCGGCCGACTGCCCGACTTTCAAGCTGCACGAGGTCTACTGCACGGACGCGGAAAAGGCTGAAGTTACCGAGGGTTGCAAGTCGGCGTCCATAGGATGCCTGGACTGCAAGAAGATCATGATCAAGCATGTCGTCGAGGAGCTCGAGCCCATCCGTAGCGCGCGCCTGGATCTCGAGAAGCGCAAGGGGGTGGTCACGGAGGTCCTGGAGGCCGGGCGCGACAAGGCTCGGAAAGTTGCGGCCAGCACTCTGTCCGACGTAAGATCGGCGGTGGGGATCTGATGGCGGGGCAGGCCTACACCGTAAAGCTGGAAGCCTTCGAAGGCCCTTTGGATTTGCTGCTCCACCTTGTCCGCACCCACGAGCTCGACATATACAACCTGCCCATCGCTACCATCACCGACCAATACTTGGCGTATCTGGAGATGTTCGAGGAGCTCAACCTCGACGTGGCCGGGGAATATCTCGTCATGGCCGCATCGCTCATGTACATGAAGTCGCGCTTGCTGCTTCCGGTCGACGAGGAAGCCGAAGAGCCCGAGGAGGACCCCGTTCAGGACCTCGTGAGGCAATTGGCCGACTATCAGCGCTACAGCGAGGCGGCCGAGAATCTGCGCGACCGCGCAATCCTGAATCGGGACGTTTTCAGGCGTGATCCCAGCCCGGTAAAGGTGACCGAGACCGAGAGACCGCCCGTTCATGCGGCGGAACTCGCCGACCTGTTCGAGGGCCTGAGGCGGGTGCTGGAGGCGGCCGCCGCCAGGCAGCCGCATACCTTGGAAGGCGAGGAATTCAGCGTCGCCGACTGCGTCAAGGCTACGATCTCGAAGTTGAAGGCCGGGGGCAGGACAAAGTTCGAGGACTTGTTCATAGATCACCGCGAAAGAGGCCGAATCATTGCGACATTTATCGGCCTGTTGGAACTCATGAAGATGGGGGTGATCGAGGCGGAGCAGGAGGGAGTCGGTGAACCGATCTGGATCTTGCTCGTCGGCGAAGATGTCGACGAACGGGTCATCGACCTGATGCACACCTACACCTCGGCCGTACACGAAACCGGCAGCTTGGAGCTGCAAGGGGAAGGGCCATGAGCCTCAAGGACATCGAAATCCTCGACGAAAAGGATCTGAGCCTCGACGATGACGGTTCCTTCGATGGAGAGGGCGGCCTGTGGCCGGTCGAGCGACTCAAACCGGTCGTAGAGGCGCTGCTTTTCGCATCCGGCGATCCCCTTCAGGTCAAGCGGGTGTGTCAGGCCGTCGAGGGCGCGACGCGTGATGAGGTCCTCGATGCCCTCGAGGCAGTGGGCCAAGACTACGCGGGGCGTGGGATACGTCTGGCCGAGGTTGCCGGCGGCTGGCAACTGAGAACCGCCCCGGAGCATCACGCCTTCGTCAAGAGGCTGTTCAAGGAAAGACCGCAGCGGCTGACGCGCGCGGCGGTCGAAACGATGGCGATCGTTGCCTACAAGCAGCCTTGCACGCGGGCGGATATCGAGGCCATACGCGGCGTAGATTGCGGAGGCGTGTTGGAGAGTCTGGTCGAACGGCGTTTCTTGAGAATCGCCGGCAGGCGCGATGTTCCGGGCCGCCCTTTGGTCTATGCGACTACCAAGGAATTCCTGGAGCTGTTCGGCCTCAAGAACCTCAGGGAGCTTCCGACGCTGGTCGAGTTGGGCGATGACATCAAGGACATGGCCGAAGCCGGGCATTTCGGCGAGTCCGAAGATGCCGAGGCACCCATCATCCCCCTAGACGGAGGTGAACTTGGCGACGGGCACGCGCAGCAAGAAGGGGCGCCGCAAGAAGCCGGGCCGGAGCAGCAAGGCGCGCAAGACGCCGAAGAACAAGGCGCGCAAGACGCCGGTGAAAGAGGCGCGCAAGACGCCGAAGCAACGGCCCCGCAAGGCGACGGCTCCTTCCAAGCCCCGAGGTCATTCGGCGCAGCAGCGCCGGACCCTGAAAAGGTCTGACGGCCCGGCGACCGCCGAGGCCGTTCGTCTGCAGGTCATCCTGTCTCGCGCGGGCATCGCGTCGCGGCGCGAGGCCGAACGCTTGATTTCCGAGGGGCACGTTCAGGTCAACGGGCGTGTCGTCACCCGCCTCGGCACCAAGGCCGTCGCCGGGGTCGACCACGTTCGCGTCGACGGACGCTTGCTGAAGACCGCCCCTTCGCAGGAGTACTACGTCTACAACAAGCCTGCGGGTTGCATGACGACGATGAAGGATCCCCAGGGACGTTTCTGCGTCGGAGACGTGATCCGCGAGATGGGACGGCCCTTGAAGCCGGCAGGCCGGCTCGACTACCAGAGTTCCGGGCTGCTCGTACTCACCAACGATGGGGAGCTGGCGGCACGGCTCACCCACGCGCGCTATGGTGTGTTGAAGACTTATGTCGCCAAGGTCTCGCGGCGGCCCAGCGAGGCCATGTTGCGCACCCTCCGTCGCGGTGTCCCGCTGTCGGACGGCAAGGCCGCCGCCGCCAAGGTCAGAGTGATCCGCGAAGCCGGTTCCAAAGCTTGGGTGGAGATCGCGATTTCGGAGGGGCGCAACCGCCAGGTGAGGCGCATGCTCGAAGCTCTCGGGGTGCGCGTCGAGAAGCTCAGGCGCGTTGCGATCGGTCCGGTGGAGCTCGGAGCGCTGCCCTCGGGAGGGGCCAGACGTCTCGAGACTAGTGAGTTGCGGGCGCTATCGCGTGCCGTGGGCCTCGAGCTGCGATGATCGGGATCCTGTTTGTCTTGTGTTTTGGGTGATTTATCGGGGTCTATAGAGCGGTTGACGCATATCTCGAGAAGCGCCTAGAATAATAAGAGAATGTCGATTCTCCCGCTTCGCAGATTACGGCCTTTGTGCGTGTTCGTGGTCGCCGTAGTGACGGCCGGCCCCTACGCACCGGTAGCCTTCTGTGCAGTTTCGGACCTCATCGCTCCCGCCGTAGCCCCGACGATGCCGTGCCATGGTGACCAGGAAACCCCAAAGGGGGGTGCTCACGATTGCTGCGACGATGTCGTCGATAGTTGTTGTCTGCAGAGCGCCGACACGGTGGCGATGGCGGGTCCGGCGCTCGAACGTCTCGATCATGCCGACCTGACAATCGTGACGGGTGGGGCGCTGGCGGTATCCGACAGCGACTGGCACCGCGTGGTCCACCGGGGAGTAGACTCCCGGGACAGAAGCGGTTCGTCAGACGTCTACCTGCCTCTACGGCTCTGATGCCTACCTCCTTGCAGTAGCGCACGGCCGATCGTTCGTTAGCCGGCATCACGCCGCGCCGTCGCCGATCCGACCGTACGTAGTTCTTTCGAACACAACAGACCTTACTACATGGAGGTTTGATCATGATGCATCTACGACGATGCATGCTGGTCGCCGCGTGTGTCCCGTGGGTGGCCGGATGCAGCGCGGGTTTGATCGGTTCCAACAGAGCGGAGTACCGCGAGAGTGTACGCTTTGAATCAGCGCCTGACGGCCGTGAAGAGGCACGTACGGGTTCCGCCTCCTTGCGGCTTCCTGATGCGCCCGCGCTGCACGACTACATCCGCGTGGCGCTCGCGCGTAATCCCGCGCTTGCAGCGGCGCGGGAGCAGGCGCGCGCCTCAGGATACGAGATTGCCGAAGCGACGGGCCTTGCCGACCCGGTGCTCACCGTCGTGCCGCCGACCGGGGATCTCGCCGAAACCGCGGCCGGGGAGGTCGACGGGTCGATAGGCCTGCGCCAGACGATTCCATCGCCGGCCAAACTGTATGCCCGGGGGAGGGCCGCCTCGCACGCTGCCGTGTCGGCCCGCGAGGTGTACCGATCTCGGCAGCTAGAGACGATCAGCGCGGTGCGGCGAGCATACTACTCGCTGTATTTCGCCGATCGTTCGATCGAGCTGACAGAACGCAGCAGGCGACTCCTGAGAGATTTCAGGGCGGTTGCCTTGCGCAAGTACGAGGCGGGCCAGGTCCCTCAGCAGGATGTTCTGCGAGCGCAAGTGGAGTTGGCCGGTCTGGAAAGCGATCTGGTCGTCCTGCGCCGACAGCGGCGATCCTTCCAAGCCAGGCTCAACTATCTCATGGCGAATCCTTCGGAACGACCGTTGCCGATCACGCCACCGATCACCGCTGACACGACAGAGCTTGCTCTCGAGCAGCTCACGTCGACAGCATTCGAATCCAGCCCGGCGATAGGTGCCGCACAAGGACATGTCCACGAGTCACGTGAGCGTTTGCGTTTGGCAAAGCTGGACTATTGGCCTGACCTGACGGTGGGCTTTACCCACACGTCCGTGTCCAGCACGGGATTGAGTCCGGTCGCCAACGGCGATGATTCAGAACAGCTGACGCTGTCCGTCAACCTCCCGGTTTGGTTCGAACGGCTGGGGGCCTCAAAGCAGGCAGCCCGCGCCCGCGTGCGTGCCTCCGAAAACCACCTCGAGCAGACGATAAACACCACGCGGTTTCAGGTCGAGGATAGCTTTCTCAAAGCCGAGTCCAGACGTACCCAATTGGAACTGTTCTCTGGCGTCATCATACCGCAGGCTCAGCAGACCCTGGATGCCACCATGTCGGCATACCGGGCGGGTGACGTGGATTTCTTGACGTTCATCGAGAACTGGCGGCGCCTGCTCGATCTAAAGGTCGCTTATCAGCGGAACCTTAGTGAGTTCGAACAAGAGTTGGCCGAGTTGGAACGGTTGATCGGCGCACCTCTCGCGGAGGCTTCAAGGTGAGTGTTGTTTCAAAGCAGCCTAGCGAAAGACCGACCGGCGGCCGCACGCGAATCTTCGTGGCAATGGCGGTCGCGCTGCTGGTCGGGATGCTGTTCTTGTGGCCGGAGTCGGACGGTGAGCGCCGTGCCGACGATGGCTCCCATTCACTCCTCGACAGCGAGGCAGCCGGTGACCCGAAGGTGGTCTATACCTGCGGGATGCATCCTCATGTCATCTCATCGGAGCAGGGGCACTGCCCGATCTGCGGCATGGATCTCGTGCCGGCTGCGGCGCCTCCAACCCGCAAGATCAAGCACTGGCGCGCACCGATGGATCCCAACTACGTTTCCGACAAGCCGGGAAAGAGTCCCATGGGGATGGACTTGGTGCCGGTTTACGAGGACGAGTCGGATGAGTCGGGGGGCGCGAGCATAGCGATCTCTCCCGTCGTCGTGCAAAACATGGGCGTTCGCACAGCGCCTGTCGCTCGTGAAGCGCTGAAACGTACGGTGAGGACCGTCGGCACCATCGAGTACGACGAGCAACTCGTCCGCGATGTGACCACCAAGTTCCACGGTTGGATCGAGGAGCTTTACGCTCACTATACGGGCCAGCACATCGACGTGGGCATGCCGCTTTTCCGTGTGTTCTCGCGTGAGCTCTACTCCTCGCAGGAAGAGTATCTGCTCGCTCTCAGAAACAAGGACCGCATCAACGCCGAGGCCATGCCTAGCGCGGCAGCCGACATGACACAGTTGGTCGAATCCGCCCGACTGCGTCTCGAGCTTTTCGACATCAGTGATCAGCAGATCGACGAACTGCAGGAGCGGGGCTTGCCCAGCAAGACGCTGACGGTCACGAGTCCTTACGCCGGCGTGATCGTCGAGAAACAAGCCCGCGACGGTATGCACGTAGATCCCGGAACCAAGCTGTACACGATCGCGGATCTGTCGCGCGTGTGGGTAGCGATCGACATCTATGAGAACGAAGTTCCTTTTGTGAAGCTCGGACAGCAAGCGCGTATGAATCTCTCTCATCTGCCCGGCCGACCGTTCACGGGGAAGGTGATCTACGTGTATCCGTTCGTGGACGAGTCGACGCGGACGGTGAAGGTGCGTATGGAGTTCGACAATCCGCATCTGGAGTTGAAGCCCGGCATGTTCGCTGACGTCGAGATCGTGGCCGACACGGCTCGCAGCGGATTGGTGGTGCCTCGGGCCGCCGTCATAGATACCGGTGAGCGGCAGGTGGCCTTCGTCGTGTTGGGTGAGGGACGTTTCGAGCCGCGCACGGTCACGATCGGTTTGGATGTCGGCGACGACAAGACCGAGGTAGTGGCGGGGCTCGACGAAGGAGAGCTGGTTGTTACCAGCGGCCAGTTCTTGCTGGACAGCGAGTCGAAGCTGCGGGAGGCCGTGGCCAAGATGGGCGGCGAGTCGGCGGAGCCGGCGAGCCGCGAGCCGGAGCCCCGCTCATCGGCACAGCCGGCCCGAGGTCAATCGAGACCAGCCATGCACATGACGGCACCGCGGTTGGCGGAGCCGGTGAGGTCTGCCATCCGAGCGTATTTCGGGCTCCATGCAGTTCTAGCCGAAGATGAGCGCGACGGACTCGCCGATGCGGTCGCTGAGATCCATCAGCGGCTGGGCGTTGTCAGCGCGGCCGCTTCCGTGGACGACCCAGCCGAGGAGGTCGTGGCCGAGCTTGCCGCGCGTGCAACCGAGGCCGTGATTGGGATGAGCGGGCGGTCCATCGATGCCGTACGCGCGCAGTTTAGTGAGCTGTCGGCTCATCTCGTCGATATCATCCGGCTGGTAGGGCACGACGCGCTCGCACTCGAGTTCCACGCCTTCCACTGTCCCATGGCAGGGGCAGGGTGGATTCAGTCCGCTCCTCAGCCTGCCAATCCGTACTACGGATTCGCGATGCCCGCCTGTGGTGAAGCCGTCGACATAACGTCGCTCGTGCGCTGACCGAGCCATGATCGCAAGCATCATCGAATATTCCATAAGGAATCGCGGCGTCGTCATCGTTGCAGCTGCGGGCTTGGCTTTGCTCGCCGTCGTCGGCCTCTACCGCATCAGGCTTGACGCTATACCTGATCTCTCCGATGTCCAGGTGATCGTGATGACGGAATACTCAGGGCAGTCGCCTCAAGTCGTAGAGGATCAGGTAACATATCCGCTTACCACGGCGATGCTCTCCGTGCCCGGGGCCGACGTCGTGCGCGGCTACAGCTTTTTCGGACTCAGCTTCGTCTACGTCATCTTCGAAGATGGGACCGACATCTACTGGGCAAGATCAAGGGTGCTGGAGTCGCTAAACTTCTCCCGCGACAAATTACCCCGTGACGTGACCCCGCAATTGGGCCCCGACGCTACGGGTGTGGGTTGGGTTTATCAGTACGTCCTGGCTGCCGGCAGCTATTGCACGGACCATCCCGACGGGATCTGGGCCGACGACCCCGAGGGAGTGCTGGGTCGTAGCACCGCGACCGCCGATCCCTCCGGCATCGCTTGGTATGCCGAACCCGGCGACGCTCCTTCTGATCGTCGCGATCACCTGAGTAGGGTCAGGGTGCTTCCGGCCGCGATCGACCGTTGTCCGGTCGGTGGGATGCTATCCTCGGCCGACCAGGACCTTTCGATGCTTCGAAGCCTGCAGGACTGGTACCTCCGGTACGAGTTGGCGGCAGTCGAAGGCGTCGCCGAGGTGGCCAGCATCGGCGGCTTCGTCCGCCAATACCAAGTCACAGTGGACCCGAACCGCTTGCTCGCCTACGGGGTTTCCATCGACCGTGTTCGAGACGCGATCCGGCAGTCGAACATGGACGTCGGGGGCCGTGTGATCGAGACCAGCGAGACCGAGTACATGGTCCGCGGCATAGGTTACATCCGAGGCCTCGACGACATACGTCACATCAGTCTCGGCGCAACGGGATCCGGCTCACCGATCTACCTCGACGACCTCGCAACCGTCGAGTTGGGCCCGGATATCCGGCGAGGACTAGCCGAATGGAACGGTGAGGGCGAAGCCGTCGGCGGGATCGTCGTAGCCCGCTACGGGGAGAACGCCTACGCACTCATCGACAGAGTCAAACAGCGCATGGCAGAGCTCGAGGGTGGGCTACCTGCGGGCGTCGGCGTTCAGGTAGCGTACGATCGCTCCAACCTGATCGAACGCGCCGTCGACACGCTGTGGTCCAGGTTGCTCGAGGAAATGATCGTCGTCGCTGTCCTATGCGCCGTGTTCCTGTTGCATGTCCGGTCTGCGCTAGTGGCTGTAGTCACGTTGCCCCTGGGGGTGTTGTTGAGCATCGCCGTAATGAACTGGCTGGGCGTCAACGCCAACATCATGAGCCTGGGAGGGATCGCGATCGCGATCGGCGTGATGGTGGATGCGTCCGTGGTCATGGTCGAGAATGCCCACCGGCATCTCGAGCGTGACGGCGGGAATACTCCGCCTCAGGAGGTCATCATTGCCGCGGCGCGCGAAGTCGGGCCGGCGTTGTTCTACAGTCTGCTGATCATAACGGTGAGTTTTCTGCCCGTGTTTGCCCTCACCGGCGAGTCGGGCCGACTCTTTCGGCCTTTGGCGTATACCAAGACTCTGGCGATGGCGTTCAGCGCCGTGCTGGCCATCACCGTCATTCCCGTATTGATATCCGTAGTCATTGGACGCCGCCTGCCCGGCGACCGGGTGAACCCGGTTACGGCTTTACTCACAGCCGCTTACCAGCCCGTGCTGGAGTTCGCCATGCAACGACGCGCGCTGGTCTTGATAGCGGCGCTGGCGGTGACGGGTGTGACGGCTCTGCCTGTGATCGGGCTGAGTGGAGCCGCGGAAAGGTTTACGGCTGCGTCGGTGAGTTGGCGGGAGCCGTCGACTCCGCTCGGCCTGCGCCGTCTCGCCGACGGGGCGGATGCGCTCGTCGATCTTTCGGCGGCGCTTTTCCCGGGCCTGGGCAGCGAGTTCATGCCTCCGCTCAACGAAGGCGACTTGCTCTACATGCCGACGACGGATCCAGGCGTGAGTGTTACCAAGGCGCGCGAGATTCTCCAGCAGACCGACAAGCTCATTGCGTCCTTTCCCGAGGTGCACCACGTATTCGGGAAAGTTGGAAGGGCGGAAAGCGCCACGGATCCGGCCCCTCTGAGCATGCTCGAGACAACGATCATGCTCGAGCCGGACAAGTCGAAATGGCGCAAGGTGCCGGTGGATCGGTTCTTCTCGGGATGGCCCCGCCCATTTCGGGGTCTGCTCGCGGTGTTCCTGCCGCTGCAGCGGCCCCTTACGCTGCGTGAACTCGTGTACGGCTATGATGGCGGCGACGGTCAACGGTTCCAGGGCCTCAACGACGTAGTGCGCCTGCCCGGGCTGACCAATGCCTGGACGATGCCGATAAAGGCACGCATCGACATGCTTGCTACCGGCATCAAGACGCCGGTGGGTGTCAAGATTATGGGAACCGATCTGGATGAGCTGGCGCGGATCGCTGGGGACGCCGCTACGATCTTGAGGACGCTGCCGGGCACGGCCTCGGCCTACGCGGAAAAGGCCGTAGGCGGCAACTACCTGGACTTCGAAATAGACAGGCGGGCTTTGGCACGATACGGCCTTACCGTAGCCGATGTTCAGAATGTGATCATGTCGGCTATGGGGGGTATGAACGTGACGTATACCGTCGAGGGGTTGGAGCGATATCCGGTCAACGTTCGCTACCCCAGGGAGCTGAGGGACAGCCGTGCGGCGTTGGAACGAACCCTCATTGCTACCAAGACCGGCGTCCAGGTGCCGATCGGCCATGTCGCCGAGATCCGTGTCGGCAAAGGACCGCCCGTCATCAAGAGCGAGAACGCTCGGCGGACCGCCTGGGTCTACGTGGACATTGCAGGGGTCGATCTGGGTACCTACGTGAGCCGCGCCAAGGCGGCAGTGTCCGACCAGTTGTCGTTGCCCGCGGGCTACAGCATCGTTTGGTCAGGACAGTATGAGTATCTCGAGGAGGCGGCATCGAATCTGTACGTCTTGATTCCTTGTGTAGTCCTCGTGATCTTCCTTCTGCTCTACATGCACTTCGGTAGCATCGTGGACGCTTCGGTCGTAATGCTCGGGTTGCCGTTCGCCCTGGTCGGCGGGGTGTGGCTGCTCTGGCTGCTCGACGCGACCGCTAGGCTGACGGGAACAGAACCCTACCGGCTGTCGGTCGCCGTCTATGTCGGTTTCATTGCCCTTGCGGGGCTTGCGGCAGAGACGGGGGTCGTAATGCTCGCATACCTGAAGGGGGCGTACGCCTCCATTCAAGAGCGCTCCACCCGGGACGGAGGCGATCTGATACAAGCCGCCGTGATGGAGGGGGCTGTACAACGTGTAAGGCCCCTCATGATGACCGTTTGCACGACATTGATCGCGCTGTTGCCCATCATGCTGGGGGGTGGAACCGGTTCAGAAGCCATGAAACGGATTGCCGCGCCGATGGTCGGTGGCCTGATAAGCACCGCCATACTGACGCTCGTCGTTGTGCCGGTCGTCTATGCCCTGGTGCTCGAGCGGCGCTACGGTACCCAAAAGCGGCCGCGTACCAACGGAAGTTGACAGGAATCCTCCCCGTAAATACAACGCTGGTGCGGGGTGGAGCAGTCTGGTAGCTCGGCGGGCTCATAACCCGCAGGTCGAAGGTTCAAATCCTTCCCCCGCACCCAACCTGATCTCCATGAGGCGGCATGGGTCAGAGTGACCTCCAGGCCGGCGCCTGCCTGTGCGGCGCATCGCGCTTCGAATTCGACGGCTCGGCGGTCGTTTCGGCGCATCACTGCCATTGCCGCGACTGCCAGCGATCGACCGGCAGCTCCATGACGACCATCGTACTCGTACCGGATTCAAGCTTTCGGGAACTCGAGGGCGATGTCGGCGACTTCACGGTCACCGGCGAGAGTGGAGGGCAAGTGACCCGCTGTTTCTGCCGCCAGTGCGGGTCCCCGCTCTACAGCCATGTCTCGATCATGCCGGGCGTGAAGTTCGTGAAGGCGGCCGCGCTCGAGGATGCCTCATGGGTACAGCCCATCTCGTCGTTCTGGACCTCTTCGGCGCAGCCCTGGGGGCACGTCGATACGGCGATCGACGGTTTCGAGCGTAATCCGGCCGGCTAGAAACGCCTCAATCGGGCCGTTCCGGCAAAGCGCAGAAGCTTCCTTCTGAAAAGCCCTGAGATCCGATTCCCAACGCGTGATCGAAGCGCGCCCTCCAGTTTTCCCAAGCGATCTCGGCTGTGAGTTCGACCAGCTGCTCTTCGGAGAACTCGCGCCGCAGCGCCTCGAACAGCTCGTCGGGAACTTCGACCGGGGTCTTCGTCATGGCCTCGGCGTAGGCGATCACCAGCCTTTCGGCCTCGGCGAATGCGTCACTGCCGCGGAACTTCGGGAGGTCGGTTATTTGGGCCTCGGTTACCCCTGCTTGCCTGCCGACGGCAGACCCGATGTCTATTCAAAAGGGGCAACCGATGAGGGTGGCGGCCTTGATGGACGCCAGCGCCTTGAGTTTGTGGTCGACACTGCTCGCTCGCTCCAGGCTGAATTCGAAGGCTCCATAGCCTCGGAAGATCCAAGGGCTGTGCGCGACGATAGTCAGAGGGGTAGGGACCTTGCCTAAGCGCCGCTTGGCGTAGCGGTAGCTGAAACGAGTCATCGCTCCGGCGCGCTCGGCCGGCACTCCGCCGATTCGCGACATTCAGTAGCCTCCTCCGGTCGACGCCTTCTGCCACCATCGGGGCATGCAGAGTATCCCTGCAAGCAGGGCCGGGACGAACACGCCAGGCATGTCGATGAGCCAATGGTCGAAGTCCAGCCGCCCGGTCAAGAGGTCGAAGACATGGATGGCGGCGTGAAGCCCGAGAAAGAGCGCGACCATGGCGACAGCGAACCGGCCAACCTTGGGGCTTTCGGCCGCAACACAAAGCATGACGCCGAAGGTCACGAACGCGGCCCCGATGTCACGTACGAAGTGGTGGTTCAGAGGGCCCGTGTCCGGTACTCCGGCGGGAAGCTCGTGATACCAGGCCTCCGGCCCGAACAGCATCCACCCGCCGTTGGCGATGTTCAAAAGACCGAGTACCCACAGGAGAATTCTCATGGCGACCTCACTTGGCCGGTCGAGGACTTGGCCCGGCCCGGCGTGATTTTCGGCGGGCCGACGTTAGCGCACGACGACGGATGTCACCAGGCGGCAGGTCGCATGTATAGGTCTCCCATGCGTTTGCTTTATAGGCGCGAGATTTCCTTGCGTGGGGTCTCGCCAGCCTCTTCGCGTCCACGCACCCATGTGTCTAAAATCGAGACTCTGAGGTTCCTCTGAGGTGGCTGCCCGCGAACATCCCGCGCCCGTGAAGGTTGCAGACCGACCACTCACGCGCGATGCACGGCTCGTCCTGCTGGGGTGCGGCGGTTACATCGGTAGCCATTTGCTCGACACGTTGCTGGTGGACCCGTCGGTCCGGGTCGACGGCTGGGATCCCCGTCCCGACAAGATCAGGCACTGGCTCGACGCACCGAACTTCAAGCTTCGCCGGGCCATGCTCAACGAACCGAGCGGCCTCGACGACCTGCATGAGTGCGTGGAGGCTGCAGACGCGGTCATCAACCTTGCTGCGATCTGTAACCCGGCCGAATACAACACCGACCCCATCACGGTAATTCGCTCGAACTTCTTGGACAGTTACAAGGTCGTGGAGATCTGTGCCGAGGCGGGGAAATGGCTGATTCATTTCTCTACCAGCGAGGTCTACGGCCGAACACTTGCGAGCTACGTCTCCCCCGGAGACTACGATTGCGACGCTGCCTTGTACGAACTTGACGAGGACGAGACCCCGTTCCTGATGGGGCCGCTATCGAGCCAACGCTGGACCTACGCCTGCGCCAAGCAGCTCCTCGAGCGCTACATCTACGCGCACCATGCCCAGCTCGGCATGCCCTATACCATCGTTCGGCCCCTAAATTTCTTCGGGCCGCGCATGGATTTCATTCCGGGCCAGGACGGGGAGGGCACGCCGCGGGTGCTGGCCTGTTTCATGAAAGCACTACTGCACGGTGAGCCGATGCGCCTGGTCGATGGCGGTTCGGCAAGAAGGACGATCGTGTCGATACGCGACGCGATTCGAGCAATCGTACTGATGCTCGAAAAGCCGCAAAGTGCTGCCAACCAAGCGTTCAACGTGGGGAATCGAGACAATGAGGTGACCATGGCGGAGCTCGCCGACCTCATGCGGAAGATCTACGCCAGGATCACGGGGGACGATTCCTTCCTGAAGCATCCCATCGAGAGCGTGAGTGCCCGGGATTTCTACGGACCGGGCTACGAGGATTGTGACCGCCGCATGCCGCGCCTCGACAAAGCCCGCGACCTACTCGGCTGGACCCCGTCGGTGTCGCTCGAGGAAACGCTGCTCGAGACGATGACCTACTATCACGACCACTACGCTGTCTCGCGCCGTCAGGCCGGCTGAGTCATCCAGCCTGATGGGCGCTGACCGTGCACCCTTGCCGTTGTCGGTCTTCGTGCCGGCGTATAACGCGGCCGCTACTATAGAGGGTGTTCTAGAGCGCATCCCCGGCGAGACCTGGGACATCATCGAGGCCGTCACCGTCGTCGACGACGGCTCCCAAGATGCAACGGCCGAGGTTCTGCGCGGACTCCAGGGGAAGTACCCGAAGCTTCAGATCTGTTCTTTCCCCGCCAACCGTGGTTACGGCGCCGCCGTACGCAAAGGGCTCGAGGTTTGCCGGGGGCTCGGCACCGACTACATCGCTTGCCTGCATGCAGACGGGCAGTATCCCCCGGAGGCGTTGCTGGACTTCGTGCGGCATATGCAGCGATTCGGCATCGACGTCCTGCAGGGTTCCCGTCACAAAGACGGTGGGGCTCTTGCGGGCGGGATGCCGCGTTACAAGTGGCTTGCCGGGAAGTGCCTTACCTGGATAGAGAACCGAGTGTTCGGTTTGAGCCTGACCGATTACCACTCCGGGTTTCTCGTATACAGCCGCCGCGCCGTCGCAACCGTTCCGGTCAGCGAACTCAGTGGCTACTTCGACTTCGACTTGGAGTTCATCGCTTACGCGCGCAAGCGAGCCTTGGTCATCAACGAACTCGCCATTCCCACCCGCTACGGCGACGAAGTTTCATATCTCAACCCTGTCGTGTACGGGCTCAAGGCGCTGAGGGTCCTGGCAAAGTACGTGGTCGGACACTATAACCCCACGACCTAGGCCATGGCTCCGAGCCCATCCGATCGCATCGACGCTGATCCGAGTCTGCTCTCGATCCTGAGCAGTCGCTCGAGTGTGATCGTGGCCGTCGTGATTGCGGTCGCGGCGTTCGCGATAGTGGGCGGCCGCGCCTGGAGTCTTCACTTCTCGCATGCCCAGCCGGGCAATGACGGCTGGGTGCTGATGGACTTCCGAAACCAGATCTACTTTCCGGCCTCGGCTTTCCTCTCCGGAGACAATCCCTACGACACCGGCGTCTACCTCGACAAGTACCCGGCCAGCCGGCAGTTCGCACCCTATCTGCCATCCCATCTTCTCATGTACTCGCCTTTGGCCATGTTGCCGCTGGCCACGGCGGAGGCGGCTTACGCCGTGTTCGTGGCCTGCCTGACCATGGGCTTGGCCCTGGCGTCGTGCCGCGTGGCGAGGTTCAGGCCCGGGACGGCGGCTGTCGCCGCTCTCGGCGGTCTCTTGCTTGTGACGAGGCCGGGGCAGATGAACTTCCTTCTCGGCCAGCAGGCCGCCCAGATGGCTTTGTGCGCCTACGCCGCGCTGTCCTTGAGCCGCCGTAGTCCCTTGCTTGCGGCATTGGCCCTTGCCGTCACCATGTCCAAGCCCAACTTCGGAGGGCCTATCGCGGTCTTGATGCTGGTACGGGGGGATTTCCGCGCCGTGGTCCTTGCCGGCGCGATCGCTGGTACGGCTTCTCTGCTGGCTGCCGCCGGCTTGAGTGACGCGGCGGGTGGAGTGGGGCCGTTGCTTTCGTCGATCAGCGCCAACTCCGCGGCCTGGGGTCGCGTGTTCCTGGATCCCGCGAGCCTGCCTCCTCTGGTCGATACGGTGTCGCTGGTATCGCATGCGATGGGACGGACGCTGACGCCGTTGGAGCAGGCCTCGGTGGCCGTGCCTATTCTCGGGCTCAGCGGCTGGGCCTTGCGGCGCCTCGCTGCGAGCGAGCCGGGCCATGCCCGCGACGCGCTCTCTTTCAACTTGATCTGCATCGCGGCGATCACCTGTACCTATCACCAAGCTTACGACTGCCTGCTCTTGGCGTGTATGGCGGTTGGGCTGGTCGCCGATACCCTGTGGTTGAGCCATCGGCGCTCCGACCCGCAAGCCCGCCTGCGGTGGGCGGCTCTGTTTTGCCTCTGCGTTCCGGTGTTGAACTTCTTCGCTTCCCACCGGGCCGTAGAATGCCTACAGCTGTCCGGCTTATGGCTGAGGATGCCCGCCGTCGTCAACGGCCTTGCGACGACCGCACTCTTGCTGATCGTCGTGCGCGCCGCCTACTTGCACTCTATCCACCACGCCCCCGGTCGCGTGGCCTAGTCGCAGCGCCCGGCCCGGCGCGGGGGAGCCCACGCACAATCTCAAAGACTAGTTTAACTTTCGGCCCCAAACGGCTGAATCCTAAACCTCTAAGCCCTGGCCGTACTTGGGGTCAGGCAGGGCGAGGCAGGCTGTCCGCGGCGCGCAGGCACCGCGAGGTATGGCTGCTTGTGGGTCTCGATGTCACAAGTGGTCCCTGCCTGACTGCGCGATCATCGTGGTGGCGAACAAGGAGGACTACGTCATGGCTCGAGTAGCGAACAGGGGACCATTCGCCCGTCTTGCCGGCGCTGGTTCCGTTTGGGCGGGCGGGTTGCTCGCGATCGTTTTGTCTCTGGCTGGGGCTTCGAAGGAGGCGTCAGCCGAACACTTCGATCTGGGCTCTTTTGTTCCGTCTCTGACTCGCTGCGATCCCGCCGATGCCGACACCGCGACTGCTACAGGGGTGCCGGCCTGTTCTTTGGTCAAGTTCACGTCCGATTGCGACGGCCACCCGGACACGGCGCTCAAGCTCGGTCCGAAATCCAAGGCGACCTATCGAGTCAGGCCCAGTGGTCGCAAGCTGACCAGAAAGCTCGGGCGCATCGATCTGCGTTCGGTGTTCAAGACCAAGGATCTCCAGACCTGCCAGGGTGTTCCCTATACGGGTCAGCTGGGCGCACTGACGGATTTCAGGATGACGCTCAACGACCCTGCATGCGCGGGTGGATTGTGCTCGGTGCCCGAGGTGTCGGTCGAGTACACTCTCGAATGCAAGAAGGGCAAGTGTAAAGGCGCCCAGGATGCCAACGACATACTCACGGCCGGGGGCGCTCCCGCCTTGCCTACGGAGCTGCCCTGGACGGGCGTGGCCTCGACCTTCGACGTGCTCGACCTTGCAGGGAATCGGTTGCTTACGCCGGGCTTGTTGCTCGCGCGCGACAAGAATGCACCCCGGCCGGGATTCCCGAAGATAGCGTCCAAGTGGGAATCGCGCGTGGTGCCGCCCTACGAGCCATGCCCGGCCGCGGGCGCCGATACCACTACTACTCAAGGGCGGGCGGCCTGCTCGACGCCGGTGCGACTCTCCGACTGCGGCAGCGATCCCGACAATGCCGTGTTGACCGACCCGGGGCCGGGCTTCAGGAAGCTACGCTACCTCAAGAGCAGGAAGGGCCTGATGGCCGTGGGCCGCTTCGTCGGGCTCTTGTCGTGCAGCGGACGTCCCTACAGTGGGCCGCTGACCCTCCAGACCTTGTATCGGGCCACATTCAAGGATGCTGCTTGCGCCGGTGGCATGTGTACTGCGGTCGACCAAGTAGTCAGTAGTGCCGTCGTTGCAGAGGACGGACGGGCGAAGTTCAAGGAGCCCTTTGTAACGCTGGCCGACGGCGTGGAGTGGGTAAGTGTAGAGATCATCGACGCCAGCATCACCGATGCCTCGGGCAACGCGATGCTGGCCGGCCACGGCTTCTTGGTGAGGTGCAATTCGGGCGGGGACGGGCTTTGTTTCGGTAACTGATTAGGCGCCTGCATGAGTTTAGGCATGCAGGCCTATGTGCCGACACCGCTGTTTCTCCGGCTCCAGTGAGACAAGTCGAACTATGGAGCTTCTTTCGACTACCGCCCGTGACCCCGGCCGAATTATACTCGGGTTGTAGCTTCAGCTGCCGCGCGGGTCTGCCTCCCTAAGCCCGACGTGCAATGCGGCGGCGGCGGGCGAACTGCACGAGAAGAGCCGTGGCATCAGGGTAACCCGATGGCGTCCGTTCCGCCGGGCATCCCGGTGTCGCCGGTGTAGACGCGTCCGTCGCCGCTAGTTCACCACTTCCAGGGGCTCTCCGGTCCCACCCTGGATTCAGCGCCGAATCCGGTTTAAGTTTCACGGCTTAGCCCTTGGCGGGGCTACGGCCGCCGAAAATCTAAGTGCGAGCACGGGGGTTCAGATGAGCAACGAGAAACCGACCATGACCAGCGAAGAAGAGTCTCGGCGGGTAGCCGAAGAGGCGCGTGAGACCGAATGGGCCGGTCGCACCTTCGTCCGGGAGTTGTTCCTCGGCAACCTTGCTTTGCCTCTGATTCACCCGTTTCCCGAGCGTGAGGCCGACAGCCCGGAATTCGAGTCGTTCTACACGGCGCTCTCGGACTTCCTACGTAACGAGGTGGATTCGGCCGAGATCGACGAGACGGGTGAGTACCCCGAGCAAGTCATCGACGGCCTCAGGAAGCTCGGCGCGTTCGGAATCAAGATTCCCACCGAGTACGGCGGCCTCGGTTTCTCGGTTTCCGAGTACTGCAAGGCCATGGAGATGGTCGGCAGTTACGATGCCAACATTTCAGCATTGCTGTCGGCTCACCAATCGATCGGCATCCCTCAGCCGCTCAAGCTCTTCGGCACCGAGGAGCAGAAGCAGAAGTACCTCACCCGTTGCGCCAAAGGGGCCATTTCCGCCTTTGCTCTGACCGAGCCCCACGTCGGATCCGACCCGGCGAGTTTGTCAACGATCGTCGTGTCCCATGGTGACGGCTATCTCCTCAACGGCGAGAAGTTGTGGTGCACGAACGGAACGCTGGCCGAGCTGCTCGTCGTCATGGCGAGACACCCCGACACGAACAAGATCAGCGCCTTCGTGGTCGACACCTCTACGGAGGGCGTCAAGGTCGAGCACCGCTCCCGCTTCATGGGGCTCAAGGCTCTGGCAAACGGCGTGATCAGCTTCAAAGACGTCTACGTTCCGCGCGAAGATCTGATCGGTGACGAGGGCAAGGGGCTGAAGATCGCGTTGATCACGCTCAACACCGGCCGTTTGACCTTACCCGCCGCCTGTACGGGCGCCGTCAAGCAGTGCCTCAACATCGTCACCAACTGGTCGAACGTCCGGAACCAGTGGGGGGTGCCCATCGGCAAGCACGAAGCCATCGGCCACTACCTCGCCGAAATGGCATCCAGTGCCTTCGCCATGGACAGCGTGGCGATACTGTCGAGCGCCATGGCCGATCGAGGCGGTTACGACATCCGCCTGGAGGCCGCGGCAGCCAAAGAGTGGAACACCGTCCGGTGCTGGGAGTTGGTCGACAAGACTCTGCAGATACGCGGCGGCAGGGGCTATGAGACCGAGAGCTCGCTGGCCGCCCGTGGCGAAGCGCCGATCCCGGTGGAGCGCATGATGCGTGATACGCGCATCAACCTGATCTTCGAAGGCTCGAGCGAGATCATGCACCTGTTCATGGCGAGAGAGGCCGTCGACAAACACCTCGAGGTGGCAGGGGCGATGATCGACCCGAAGAAGGGTCTCGGGGCCAAGGCCGCTGCGCTGCCGAAGATGCTCGCGTTCTATGCGATTTGGTATCCGAAGCTGTGGCTCAAGGGCCTGGGCAACTTCAGCCGCTACTCGGATTGGGGCAGGCTGGCTACGCATCTGCGCTTCATCGACCGTGCCAGTCGAAAACTGGCGCGTGAGTCCTTCCACGGGATGACGGTGTACCAGGCCAAGATGGAGCGTAAGCAGGGCTTCCTGTTCCGTGCCGTGGATATCGTAATGGAACTGTTCGTCATGGCGGCTGCGGTCTCGCGTGCCCGGCACATGCTCGATCAGGGCCATCCGAACGCGAACAACGCGCTCGAACTGACGGATCTGTTCTGCAAGGCCTCTCGGCGGAAGGTCAAGAGGCTGTTCGCGGATCTGTGGGCCAACGAGGACGACGCCAAGACCAAGCTCGCCGGGGAGATCCTCAAGGGTTCCCAGGCCTGGCTGCACGAAGGCGCCCTCGACATGGGTTGGACGACCGAGACTTTCGAGCCGCGACCGGTCACGACGCTGTCTCCGTCGCCTGGCGAGCCTCCCAAGGCGGCGGCTTCCGGGTCCTGAGCCCGTCTTTGACCCGTTCGGGTGATTGACGAAGCGCGAAGCGCGGCGTTATCGTCGAGTGCGGCCGCGATCCCGCGTGCGGACGGCCGCCTTGCGCCCATGACGGGAATGCTGCGTTACCTAGTCCTGTGGGTCTGCATCTCTTCGATGTGGGCTGTCCCGTTCGCTCACGCCGCCTCGGCATGCGGCACCTTCCTGGACGAATGGGGCGGTACAGGAGCGGGAGTGGGGCAGTTCACGGCCCCCGACGACGTGGCGGTCGACGGCGCAGGTAACGTTTACGTCGCCGACTCAGCCAACGACCGCATCCAGGTCTTCGACGGTGACGGCAATTTCATCAGGCAATGGGGTAGCTTGGGTGCGGGCAACGGCCAGTTCGACAATCCCGTCGCAGTTACCGTGGATGGTGCCGGTAACGTCTACGTGGCCGACCAGAACAATGACCGGGTCCAGAAGTTCGACAGCACCGGGAGCTATCTGACCCAGTGGGGAACCCCGTGCATTCTCGCCACCAGCATAGGCTGCGTCGATCCTGACGGCGGCGGCCCGTTGGAACTCGGCGATGGGCAGTTTCACGATCCGGCCGGACTGGCCGTGTCTCCGGGCGGGGAGATCTACGTCACCGACAGTTCCAACCACCGCATCCAGCGTTTCTCGAGCAGTGGAGTATTCCTGGGCAAGTTTGGAACCTTCTGCACGATGTTCGACCTGGTCGGTTGCGTCGACCCGGACGGTCTCGGTCCGCTCGATGTAGGCGACGGCGGCTTGGCATTTCCTCGCGGCATCGCCATCGACTCTGCCGGGGACGTCTACGTAGCCGACAGCAGTAACCACCGCGTCCAGAAGTTTACTTCCACCGGGGCCTTCGTGTTCCTGCTGGGGACCATGGATATCGGGTTCGACATCTTCGGCAGCGGAGACGGAGAGTTCTTCGGCCCCAACGATGTCGACGTCGACGGTGGTGACAATCTCTTCGTCATCGAGGCCGGCAACCAGCGTGTGCAGAAGTTCTCAACCACCGGCCTGTTCCTCGACAAGTGGGGTACTCAGGGTGGCGCCGCCGGTCAGTTCGTGACGCCCAACGGTATAGCCGTTGACACCGACACCAACGTATTCGCCGCCGACACCGGCAACGACCGGATACAGAAATTCGCCTGCCCGGACTGCGGTGACGGCCGCCTCGAGACGGGTGAGCAGTGCGACGACGGCGGCACGGTGGGGGGCGATTGCTGTGATCCCGCGTGCGATTTCGAGTCCGGCGGCAGCGGTTGTGACGATGGTGATCCGATGACCGTGGTCGACGTCTGCGACGGCTCGGGCGTCTGTGTTCCGACTCTGGGCCAGTGGGGTATCGCGGCCATGGCTGCCGCGATGTTCGTCGCGGTTCTAGGACTCAGGCGTAGGCGTGCCCGAGCCTGAGGGCCCGGGATCGTCGTTTTCTCCCAGAGGGCTGACTTCGATCCTGCGGCCGTAGTCGATGCGCCCAGGCGCTACCGCGCCTCCCGACATGATGAAGGCCATCGCATCATCCATCGACCACTCGGTGGAGACGACCTTGCTCACCGGCACGATTTCCAGGTAGCCGGAGGTGGGGTTAGGCGTTGTCGGCACATAGACGGCGGCCAGTTCCTCGCCGCTCGATTCGTCGACGAAGGTTCTCGTTACGAAACCGACGGCTTTCATGTCGGCGCTGGGGAACTCGATCAGGACCACGCGGTCGACGCCTTCGGGCTTGGTCTGCAGTGCGGACAGCAGCTTCTTCGTCGATCCGTAGATTCTCTGCACCAGGGGGATACGCGCCATGAGGGTGTCGAATGCGGCGATGATTCGGCCGCCGATGACCTGGGTCGCCACCCAGCCAAGGACGTAGAGAACGGCCAGGGTCCAGAGCACGGCCAGGGACGACTGAAACCATGGCTGTAGAAGCCAGCGAGACAGGACCGGGGCGCTTTGCTCCAGGGCCGACGACAGTCCCTTGACGGTGGGCTGACCGAGGTCAGACAAGACGCCGAGCAGGAAGCGGAACACGAGCAAGGTCACCCAGATCGGGATGATCGTCAGGACGCCCGCGATGATGTACTGCTGGGCTTGGGAGAAGAATCCTCTCTTGTGATTGGTCGACAAGGCCGAGTTCTCCGCGTCGCCGGTTCACAGCCGGCCGGACGCGCCGCTCATTATGGCACACCTCGGGGCCGCCTGTTGACAGTGGCGCATCGTGTCGCCACTCTTGGGCTCCCGCCCGATCGGAGCGACCGCCGGCGCGGCGTACCACGGGGCCGACCCTCTGATGATGCTCGTGATCTTCTGTATCGTCGCGGCAGCGGTGACCCCGGCTGGATGCCTCGCGCCGCCCAGATCTCTGTCGTCCCATCGTGTGCTTCGCCATAGACTCGTTTCTCTGTGTGTCAGTCCGCCCGGCGCCGCAGCGCCGGCATCGTTCGGTCGCCGAGACGGCCGTGCAGGGTCGGGATCGCGAGTAGGCCTGCCTTGAGCGTGCCGAAAGGGGAGTGGCCGGACTGGCGTAGCGGCGCAGGGTTGTTACCCCCCGCCGCGGTGGTTCTGTGGGCGGCAGTGGCCTTGCGGTGGCCGGCGATGAACCCGCGCTCGCTCTGGCTCGACGACGCTTGGGTCGCCTATCTCGTCAAGTACGCCGGCTTCGCGGATCTCTTCACCTACCCTGCATCAGCGCCGACGGGCTTCGTTGCGATTCTCAAACCCTTCTGGTGGTTGATCGGCGACCCGGAGCTATCACTTCAGCTTTTTCCTTTCCTGGCCGGGCTCGGCTGCGTCGTCGGCATCGGAGTTACCGTATCGCGGCTGACGGGCTGGCCGAGCCTCGGGCTGGTGGCCGCAGCTTGCCTGGCCGTGAACCCATTCCTTGTTACCTATTCGGCGAGGGTCAAACAGTACCCGAGCGATTGCCTGGTGGTAATCCTGCTCATGCTGTGGGGGTTGCCGCGCATCGGGGACTCCGATCCGGCCCGGCTGGCGCGCTTGGCTGCTTGGTCGTTGGCAGCTCTGATCTTGTCTTTCGTGTCCGTGTTCGTAAGCGTACCGCTTCTTCACCTGCCCCTCGTGCGTCCGGTTCTCGGGTGGCTGCGGGGGCGAGCACCGGGGCCTTACCTATCTCTGGCGGCGGTCGCGGCGTTCGATGCTTGCGCTGCTCTCTTCTACTTCGAGCGGCTTCGTTACCAGACAAGGCCGGCCCTTGCCGCGTTCTGGAACAAGGCCTTCTTGCCGCTGGACTCCGTCGACTCGGTGGTTGCTTTTCTGGCCCGCCACGGGGTGCGAGCCGTGGAGTCAGCCACTCCCTTCGCCATCGAGATACTGCTGCCTTTGATGTTGGTCGGTCTTGTGTGGCTGCTCGTCAGGCCTGCGACGCGTCTGCAGGGCGTATTCTTCTTGACCGTATTCGCGATGCTGGTGGCAGCGTCGGTCACGCGCAGCTATCCGCTGGGGGGAGGGCGGACCGACATCTTCCATTACCCCGTCACGATTCTTCTGGCCTCTGCCGGTGCGGCGGCCGTAGCCACGTTGCTCTCGAGGTTGAGCCCCGTGATCAAGCCGGTTTCGGCCGGAGCGTTCGCGATTGCCGCCGTGGTTCTGGCGGTGACGGTGGGCAGTCCTGCCGAGTATCCGGGTGTGGACAACGCTCGCCTGGTCAGGATGCTGACGCGCATGGCGAAGAAGCACGACGGCGTCGTCGTGCATTGGAACGCCGTGTTCACCCTCGGCTACTACTCCAACTGGCCCATGTACAGTAACTTCGAGCGATCCAGACACAACAAGTTCTACGTACGCCCGGCGAGGCGGGGCTCCGTCATTGCCGGCCGGGGGTCTCGTCCTTTCGACCCCGACTTTCTGGCTGACAAGCGCCGCGTGTTGTATTTCGAAACGCACATCTTCCCGGGTGTACGTGAGCGCCGTACGGCCATATACGACGTATTATCTGCGGGCGGCTTCGAGCCCGTGCGCACGATTGAACGGCAATGGGCCAGGATCATCGTCTACGAAGCCGCTGATGACAAGGGGGACGATGTTCGCAGGCCTGCCCGGACTCGCCCTGCCTCCTAGGGCATGGTGTCCGAAGCAACTTCGATGACCGGCTGATGCTGATCTGGGGCGAACGGCGAGCACGAGGGCGGGTCGGAAACCACAGCATTCTTTGCATACTCTAGACGAGTATAGTGTATAGTTTTTATACGTACTTATTATGGGAAAACTACGCGTCGGAGTCATCGGTTACGGATATTGGGGACCGAACCTCGTACGAAACTTCTATGCACATGAAGGAAGTACGGTAACGGTCGTCTGCGACCTCAGCGAAAAGAACCTGAAGAACGTTCAGGAAATCTACCCGGCAATCGACACGACGAAGAATGCAGACGAGCTCTTCTCCGGAGACGTCGATGCTGTTGCCATCGCGACGCCTGTCGGCACTCACTTCGAACTTGCAAGAAGGGCTCTGGAAGCGGGCAAGCATGTGCTCATCGAAAAGCCCATGACGCAGACGGCGGAACAAGGTGAGGAACTCATCGCGCTGGCGAAGAGGAACGATCGCACGCTCATGGTAGACCACACGTTCGTCTACACGGGAGCTATCAGAAAGATGCGCGAGCTCATCGATAGCGGGGAGCTAGGGGAACTCTTCTATTTCGACTCCACACGCATCAACCTCGGGCTGCTGCAGGAGGATGTAAACGTCATCTGGGATCTTGCACCGCATGATCTTTCCATTCTCACCTACCTAATCGATGAGAAACCGACCGCTGTGCAAGCCGTAGGATATAACCACATCGGCAGTAGCCACGAAGAACTCGGATCGATCAATATCCGCTACCAGAGCGGCTTTCATGCGCATCTTCGCGTCAGCTGGCTGTCGCCCGTGAAGATGAGAACGGCTCTGCTCGGCGGCAGCAAGAAGATGGTCGTCTACAACGATGTCGAGCCGAGTGAGAAGATTCGCGTGTACGACAAGGGCGTTGCCGTGGATCTGTCCGGCCAGGAAGTCACCGCGTTCACGCCGATCTATCGCGCGTCCGACGTGCTCATCCCGGAGCTCGATAGAACAGAAGCTCTGACAGTCGAAACAGGACACTTCATCGACTGCATCGAAAACGGGACAAGACCCCTCACGGGAGGAGAGGAAGGCCTGCAAGTCGTCCGGATGCTCGAAGCTACGGGTGAATCGCTCAAGCACGACAACATCTTCCTGACGTTGTAATGCACGTCCCTTTTCTCGATCTCAAGGCGCAATACTCTGCCTTGGAGAAGCCAATCCAAGACGCTGTCGACCGCGTGCTCCGCTCCTGTGCATTCGCGAGCGGGCCGGAGGTGGAAGCGTTCGAGAAGATGTTTGCCGCGTACTGCGAGTCGGACCACGCCGTGGGGGTGAGTTCGGGGACGGCGGCGCTGGAGCTACTTCTGCGAGCGCACGACATCGGCCCCGGCGACGAGGTCATCACCGTCGCGAACACGTTCTTTGCCACCGCCGAGGCGATTTCGCTTGTCGGAGCGACCCCCGTGCTGGTCGACGCGCGTGAAAGTGATGCGCTCATGGATCCCGCCAGGCTCGACGCTGCCATTACGAAGAACACGAAGGCGATCATTCCCGTGCATCTCTACGGACAACCGGCGGACATGGACGCCGTTCTCGACGTCGCCAAAGCAAGCGACATTCTCGTCATCGAAGACAGCTGTCAGGCCCATGGTGCACGCTACAAAGGAAGCCGTGCCGGCAGCCTCGCGGACGCGGGGGCGTTCAGCTTCTATCCCGGCAAGAACCTCGGGGCCTACGGTGAAGGCGGGGCTGTAACCACGAGTAACGCTGACATCGCGGAGAGAGTCAGGCAGCTACGCGATCACGGTTCTCCTAAGAAGTATGAGCACGCGGTGATCGGCCGGAACGACAGGATGGACGAGCTGCAGGGGGCGATACTCCAGGTGAAGTTGCAGCATCTCGACGCATGGAACGAGGCAAGGCGTAGCCATGCCAACAGCTACCGGGATCGCCTGGAAGGTCACGTCGCGCTGCTGGAGGAACAGCGAGATCGCGAGTCCGTATATCATCTCTTCATTGCCCGGGTGCCGAACAGGGAAAGCGTGCAGGGGGCTCTCAGGGATGCGGGGATCGCAACAGGGATCCACTATCCCATCCCCATTCACCTGCAGCCCGCATACGGCGGTACCGATCTGGGTAGGTTTCCTGTCTCCGAGGCCCTGGCAAGCGACATCCTGTCTCTGCCGATGTTTCCTGAGCTGACGGAAGAGCAAATCTCCTATGTCGCAGAGACATTAAGGGCGGTGGTGTAGGCAAGTGTCGGTCTCTTTTCTCGTCCCCGCATACAACGAGGAAACCACGTTGGAGTCCGTGGTTGAGCGCTGCCTTGCGGTCTCCGGCAAGCTTCAGCAGGAGTGCGAAGTCATCATTCTGGATGACACGAGCAAAGACCGAACGTGGGAGATCGCGGAGATGTTGAGTGCCAAACACCGAGAGGTTAGGGCGCTTCGTCATCCCGTAAACCAGGGGATCGCCGTCACCTTCGAAGAGCTTTACGGACTAGCGAAGAACGATGTTCTCTTTCTCACCCCCGGTGACGCACAATATCCTCCGGAGCTTCTCGAAAAGTGCCTTCCGCTCATTCAGGAAGGGACCGATATCGTAATCTGCAAGAGAACACAGAAGAACTACACCCCATATCGCCATCTCATTTCCTATGGATACCGAGCGCTCCCCATGATCCTCTTCGGTGTCGATCTCCATGATCCCGGAAGCGTGAAGTGCATGAGAACTTCGATCGTCAAGGAGATCCCCATCATCTCCCAAAGCGTCTTCGCAGAGGTGGAGCGTGTCATCCGGGCTGTACGAAACGGAAAGAAGACGGCCGTGGTGGAATTCGAACCAGAGATCCGCAATGCCGGAGTAGCCTCCGGTGCTCGAATCAAGACCGTCGTTGCTGCGGTGCGGGATATGATAAAGGTGCGGTGGTCATTGTGATTCCCACTCCTTCACGATCTGATCGTAGTCCTTCTTGTAGCTGACGAAGTTCTCCATCAAATCCTTCTCGAGTTCCGGTGGGATGCACTTGTGGTAGGTCCCTTCCTCCACCTGGGGTTTGGGCACGAAACCGGATTCCAGTTTCTCGATCGCCTCAATCAACATCAATGTCATCAATTCCAGTTGCCGAATGTGAATAT
Source organism: Candidatus Binatia bacterium (assembly GCA_028278325.1). Classification (GTDB taxonomy): domain Bacteria; phylum Desulfobacterota; class Binatia; order UBA1149; family JAJCZL01; genus JANQEO01. Next base: position 71,235 of record JANQEO010000006.1, on the reverse strand, counting down.
CGATGAGCGTGTCATCTTCGAGAACGGGAACGATCTGGATATCGATGATGCTCCCCATGTCCACGCGTGGATCGATGAGATGTGTCGTCACGGCCTGAGGGATGCGGTCATTGATCGCCCACTTCAGATTATCGAGACCCCTGTTTATCGGAATGATGCCGGGGTGGGGGTTGATGACGCCCACATTGAACGCCTCGATGATCTTCTTGTTCAGGATACGGGCGCCACAGATGACACCGACGTCGATGTTTCTCTCCTTCACAAAAGAAACCATCTCGTCGGAGTTGTGTTCCCCGATCCGGCACTCCAGGCCAAAGAACTCCGCGATCTCCCGCGTCTCAGGGACGTCGGTGTATCTCGGGGAGAATCGAATCTCCGAATCGGCGATGTTGAGCTTCTTCCATGGCTGGCAGAGGAGGACATCGGGCTTATGGCCGGTCATCATCAGTTTTAGGATGCCGATCATTCCTCTGTAGTGGGGAAAGTCGTAGGTAAACGCTGCGACGGAGAGCTTCTTTTTCACCCTGGTACCCTACACGTATACGAAGAATTTATAAGCGAAGAAGTTCCACAAGACGACGGCTCCGTTTGCGACAAACTTGGCTATCTCCGGAGCGATGCCGACCCACTCGACTGTTGCGAACAGTATGAAGTTCGTGGCGAAAATATTCCAGGCTCCAAGAATGCAATATCGAACGAAATGGTTCCCGATCGAGTGGCGGACTTGGAAAGCGAAGTATTTGTGGAACAGGAACGCACAGATGAAGCCCGCAACTCCACTCACGACGGAAGCGGCAACGTACCACGCACCGAAGTACAGGAGTGCGAAGTATCCGCCGATATCGACAATCGTCGCCGCGGACCCTGTCAAGAGATACAGGAAGAACTGGCGAGCGTGTGGTGCGATCGTGTTATTCATCGAATCGGGCAGAGAGGTCACGCGGAGCAAATGACAAGGGATATTCTAGCATCACGGCATGTTCGGTTGCATAAAGATGTACGCCGCAAAATAGGCCGTTCCCGTGGGTTTCCCGCGGTCCCGAGCCGACGCTTCGCTCCCTTGACCGGGGTGCTCCGCCTAGAGCGTAACGGTGGGGGTGGTGTTCAATCTCAGCCAGTAGGTCTTGATGTGTGAGGCGAGGTCGCAGAAGTCCGCGAAGCTCACAGGCTTGACCAGGTAGCTGTTGGCTCCCAAATCGTAGGCTTGGTTCACATCGTCAGGCTGGTCCGAGGACGTGAGCACGATCACGGGCAGCCGCTTGAGAACGGCCGAGGCCTTGATGCGCTTGAGCACTTCCAGGCCGTTGACCTTGGGGAGCTTGAGGTCGAGCAGGACGATAGCGGGAGCCGTCGAGCTCATATTGTCGCGCGACGCGCCCTTCTCCAGGTAGTCCAGGGCCGCTTCGCCGTCGGAGATGGCGCGTATGGGCAACTCGATGCCGCCTTTCTTGAAAGCACGGTTGATCAGTTGCACATCCGTGTCGTCGTCCTCGATGAGCAGTATCTCCAGCGGGCGTGCAGGCAGGCCCGTTCCGCCGATAGTGTCGCTCATGCCGGACGAGCCTTCTGGGAGGGGTTGTGAGGTATGCTGAACCAGAAAGTGCTGCCTCCGCCGGGGCGCGACTCGACGGTGACCTGGCCGGTGTGGAGGGCGGCCGCTTTCTTCACGATCGCCAAGCCGATGCCCGTACCGGGGTATGTCTTGCGCGGATGGAGCCGCTCGAACATCGAAAAGATGCCCTCGTGATACTTGGGGTCTATCCCTATCCCGTTGTCTCTCACGTAGAACCGGTGCCGCGATCGCTCTTCCCTCGCGCCTATGACGATCTCGGGCCTATCCCCCGGTCTGACGAACTTTATGGCGTTGCTGATCAAGTTCTGCATCGCCGTTTCCAGCGTGGCCCTGTGACCGACGACCGCCGGCAGCTCGCCGTCGACACGCACCTGGGCATGCTTTTCGGCGATGGCCGGGGCCAGGGTGGCGACCACGCGCTGCACCACCTCGTTCATGTCCACCGGATCCAGGCTCACATCGCGCCCGAGCCGGGCATGTTGGAGTAGATCGTTGAGAAGCTCCTCCATGCGGTCGACGCCGTCTTTCATGAGCGCGAGATACTCGCGCGCGTTGTCGTCGAGTTTCTCGCTGTAGTCGTCGACCAGGGCCTGGGCGAACCCCTCGATGGCGCGTAGGGGAGCTTTCAGGTCGTGAGAGATCGACTGAACGAAAGCTTCCAGTTCCTCGTTGCTCTCGCTCAGCTCCTCCTGGATGCGTTTCTGTTCGGTGATGTCGAGCGACACCCCTGCGATCCTCACCGTGTTGGTGTCCGGATTTCGAACCGTGCTGCCGCGAGAGAGAATCCAGCGTTGCTCGCCGTCGGGTCTGGTGATCCTGAACTCGTTGGTGAACTCGGGTTCCGTTTCGTAGTTCTCGTAGGACTCGGCGACGGCTTGCCTGTCCTCCGGATGGATGGCCGCCATCCACGCCCTGGCGTTGCTGTATAGTTCCTCTCTGCTACGGCCCCAGACTTTCTCGTAACCGGGGCTCGTGTAGAGGATGCGAGGCACGCTGCTGCTCCGCTCGACCAGAAAGAACACCTCGTCGATGCTCTCGGCCATCTGACGAAAGCGCTCCTCGCTTTCCATGAGGGCCACGGTGCGCTCATGCACCTGCTCTTCGAGGTGATCCTGCGCCTTCCTCAGAGATTCCTGAGTGCGCTTCTGCTCGGTGATGTCGATAGAGACCCCCAATGCGGCCGGGGGAGAGTCTTCGTCGATGCTGAAGGGGATCTTCGTGGTACTGAAGATCCGCCGGCTGCCGTCAGGCCTCACGAACGTTTCTTCGCCGATGTGTTTAGGTTCGCCCGTCTCGATCACCTCGAGATCTTCGGCGAGAAAGGCGTCTAGGTTTTCGCCTCCCTCGTAGAGGTCTTGCTGGCGCTTGCCGATCATGGTGTCAGGGTCGGTTCCGTAAGCCTCGGCAACCGCTTTGTTTGCGAGGAGAAACCGTCCCTCCCTGTCCTTTGCGAAGATCGGCACGGGGACCAAGTCCATGATCTGGCGCAAGACCGAAGCACTCTTCTCCAGCTTTCTAACGACTCGGCGCCGTTGGCGGATCATCCTCTCGAGAGCGAACACGGAGATGACGGCAAGGATGCTCACCAGGAGATCGGGCAGATGATGCCACTGAAGCTGGGGAGAGAGCGTGAAGCCCGTGCTGGTTCTCGAGAGCAGGACGAGCTGTTCCACGATCATCACGGCCAGCACGCCTGCAGGGAACAGCATGCGCAGGTCATGGACACGCCGTACCAAGAGCGCCGCCGACACCATCGCGACGCTTCGCAGGAAGATAGAGAGTAGAAGGATTGCGCTCACCGCTGTCCCCGGAGTGACTTCAGTAGTCTGTAGATGAACGGATAGGGCGGATGTCGTTGACAGTCTGCACAGGTAATGGCTCGCTCTTTAGCCGCTACGCGCCTCATTGTCCGCCCCCGGGATATCGACACCGACCCCGCGTACGCCCATGCAGATCCAGTGCTAGAGCCCATATAGCATACTCATAACCGGCAGTCACCGGCGTATCGAGACCCCCGGGTGCATACCTTCCGCCTGGGTGTCCAATAGTGTATGTAGAGACCACAAGAGTACGGGATTCTACCTATGCCTTTCATCGAAGTGATACCCCCGAACAAGGCCGGCGGCGAGACGGCTGGTGTTTATCGCTACATGTACGATGTCGCAGGTGGGGGTGAGATGGTGGCCAAGATCGTACAGATGTTCAGCCTGCGGCCGGGCTCGATGCGTCGGATGATCCGCACGTGGGAGCTGGCGATGTGGGTAGGTACTCAGCCGCGCACGGACCGCGAGATGATCGCGTCCATGATCTCCCGCTACAACAACTGCGACTATTGAACAGACGGCCATGAGGCGTTCCTGCAGGCTGCAGGAGGTCAGGCAACCCGCGTAGCGGCGCTCGTCGAAGGTCGGGCGCGTGACGTTACCCCGTTGGAAGCCGCACTCGTCGAGCTCTGCCGCAAGTCCTGCGAGCAACCGGCGATGCTGAGCCCTTCGGATCTTCTCCCGGTGAGGGAACTGGTAGGCGACGGTGCGCTCGAATATACGCTAGTCGTCAGCGGCTTTCACTTCATCAACAGGATCGCGGATCTGCTCGAGGTGGATCCGGAGGCCCTGCCTGTTTCTCTTCGCAGGGTGGAGTTCCTCAGAAAGTTGAGCGTGAGAGCGGCGGCTTTCCTGTTCAGGAACTGGGATCTCCAACGCCGAACCTACGACAGGACTTTTGAACAGGCAGTCGATGACATGCGGCCTGTGTTCGCCCGCGCACTGGGACGCGAGGTTGACGGTGAGTTCGAGCCTTTGAGGCCCAGGCCTCAGCTGATCGAAGCGCTGAGGCTGGCTCTTGAGGAACGTGACGAACGAAGCCGCCTCGATCGTGAGACTTTGGCCAAGGTTCACGCCGTAGTGGAGTCCTCTCTGCCGATGGGCCTCGAAGACATCCAGGGGTTTCATGCGCGCCCGTCCGACCCGGTGGAAGCGTTCGCATTCGTGGGCACGCGCTACGCATACAGGGCCACCGAAGAAATGGTGCAGGCGTTGAGAGGCGAGGGCTATCAGGACCTCGACATACTCGACCTCGCTACGGCGATTGCGGACGCCAATCAGTGGGCTCGCATGCGCCGCTTGCTGGGCCTCGAGCCCGAAATCATGTCGCTCGCCTCCGCCCGGGACCACACGGTCCTGGCCGCCGCCCAGTAACCTGGACACCGCACTCCACCTGTTCGGCGTCGTGTTGTTGCTCCTCACCTGCATGGTGGGGCTTGTTCTGGTCGTTCTGGGTTGGCCCGGCACCTTTCTGATCGCATTGGCAGCGACGGTTCACGCGCTTGCTACCGGTTTCGATCCCATTGCAGCGGCGACCCTGGCCTGGTTGTTCGGCATGGCCGTTACGGGCGAAGCCGTGGAAGCGGTGGCCGCCGGTCTGGGGGCGGCCGACAAGAGACCGTCGCGGGTGGTTACCGGCATGACCCTCGTCGGGGCCTTCGTAGGTGCGGTCGTGGGCACGCCGTTTCTGTTCGGCGTTGGATCGCTGCTCGGTGGTTTGGCGGGCGCGTTCGCCGGGGCGGCTTGCGCCGTGTGGTACGAGGGCGGTGGTCTGGAGGCATCGGTGTCGACCGGCCTTGCGGCGCTGCGCGGCCGACTACTCGGCTTCCTGGTCAAATCGGTATTGGCCGTGGTCATGATTGCAGTCGTCATCTTCGCTTTGTGGTGACGGGGTGACGGTGCGGCATTGGTGTGACGGAGACGAGCGTCCGTTTTGCAGGTGCATTGCGGATGGATGTGGAGGTGTCGTTGCGCACGCCGTTGCAGATGTACTCGTAGGACTTAAAGATTCACGCAACTAGTTGATAACGCAGCACTAACGCCGCGAGATTTTTTTTGACGGTTCGCCGGGATTTCGACGGTTTGCATTGCGCGAGACGGGCGATGTTTGTCACTATGGTGTCATGGCGAAGAAGAAAACTAGACTGAGCAGGCGGGTAGGTATTCCCCTCATCGCCTTGTCCCTGCTGCTGGTTCTCGCCCAGTTGCAGCTCTGGCTGACCAACGGAGAGTGGGTCTGGATCCGTACCGGTGTGGTGCTCAACCCGCTACTTTCGGTTACAGCCCTGGATGCCCTGTTCGAGCAGCACGCCATGCGCGGGTTCAAGGTGATGGCGACCTGGTTCGCCAGTACCCATCTCTATCTGGTGTGCGGTGTGCTCGGCGTCGTGTTGACGAGCCTGCACTGGGAGCAGCAGAAGTAGCTTATCGGTACCGCTAGCCGGCCTCGCCCCGGACCGAAGGGGCCCCGGCATCATGGTAGGCGACAGCGCCCGAGCCCGAGGCCAGAGTAGCCGTCGTAAACGCCATCGTCACCAGAGCCGCTATCAACAGGCGCACAGCCATCGCTTTGTACTTGTGAGGGTGTTGGTCGTGGCGGCGTTCCATCTGCTTTCTCGCTAGAAGAGGGGTGCGTCCGGGTCGCGTCTCGGAGCAAGTTCCACGCCACCTTCCGGCCGTCGGTATCCGCCGGTTTTACTCCGTACATCGACTCGACGTGACGCAGCGCTGTGTCACGAGCGATGCGTCATGCCCGGTTCTCGACAGTGTGTGCCGTTGCCTCGGCAACCGGTGCGGCCTAGGTTTCCTCGTGGAGGAAACGCATGCCGAAGCTCGAAGATCATGAGATAGAAGCGCTGTTGGCCGAGCCCGAGATGGGTGTGTTGGCCACAGTGGACGGACAGGGAAGGCCGGAGGGCTCACCGATTTGGTTCGAGTACCGTGACGGGAAGGTCTACGTGCTCGTTCACGAGAGATCCACCAAGGCCCGCAATATAGCGGACAACCCCAACGTCTCGCTGACGGTCGATACGAGAGTGGCACCGTACAAAGGGGTGACGTTGAGAGGCACGGCCACCATATCGGGGCCGGATCCCGAACTGCGCCGCCGTCTGGCCAAGCACTATCTGGGAGAAGAGGTGGGCGAGGGCTACATCGCCAGCACCGCAGCTCTCGACGGCAGCGACAACCTCATCGAGATCACGGTTAGCAGCAGGTTCAGTTGGGACTATTCCAAAGGCTTTTGAGTCGGAGACAGGAATGAGACTTCAAGAAAAGACAGCCTTCGTGACCGGCGGAGGTTCGGGTATTGGGGCGGCCATCTGTACGGCCTTCGCACGAGAAGGAGGCTCGGTGTTCGTGACCGACATCGACGAGGACGCGGCCGCCAACGTGGCCGCAGAATGCCGTGAGCTTGCGGGCAGTGCCTGGAGCGGGCGTTGCGACGTAACGGATTCCGTCTCCGTACGCGAAGCATTCGAGGAGTTTCGCGGCGCCGCCGGCCAGCTCGACATACTGGTCAACAATGCAGGCATATTACACGGTGACCCGCAGTACGCAGCCGCTCTCAACGCGACCTCACTGGCCCAGTTCGGCGAGTTGATGAACGAAGGCAAGGTGTCGACGCACTGGACGCTGATACAAGACCTGAGCGACGAACAGTTCGACCGTATGTTGAAGGTTCATCTGTACGGAACGTTTTACTGCACCAGGGAAGCGTTGCGGATGATGAGCGTCGGCGAGCGCGGCGGCTGCATCATTAACATGGGCTCGATCATGGGCAGCGCTTCTCTGGCCGGGGCGCCCGATTACTGCGCCGCAAAGGGAGCGATCATGGCCTTCACGCGTGCGACTGCACGAGAAGCCGCTTCCTATAACGTGCGCGTCAACTCTATCGCACCCGGCTTCATCGACACCCCGTTGCTCAAGGACATGGGCACGGAGGCCAGGCGCGTCGTCACGGCGCAGGCGCCCATGGCACGCGAAGGAAAGCCCGAAGAGGTGGCGGCGATCGCGGTGTTCTTGGCAAGCGACGATGCCAGCTTCATGACCGGCCAATCGGTGTCGCCCAACGGCGGCATCTATATGTCCCAGTAGGCTGCGGCCGTGGTGCCGAAAGGCGCTATTCTGTTTGCGGTGCTGTGCTGGACGGCGACGTCCTGTGCGCCCGCGCGGCCGATAGAGACCTCCCGGGATGCCCAAGACAGCCTCGTCGTCACATCGTCGGCCGGGGCCGGCAGCGGCAGTCTGAGAGAAGCCATCTCCAAGGCCAATCGAGCAGGGCATCCTGTCACGATCTCGTTCTCGCTGCCCGAAGGTGAGTCAATCCTCATCGACAAAGAGTTGCCCCACGTCTCGGGGCCCGGCACGCGGATCGTGGCAAGCGGCGTAGTCATAAGCGACGCCGGTTGCGTTCGGGCCGACGGCCGTGAGGGCTGCAGCGGCCTGACCATCGTGGGGCCCGGCGTACGGGTCGAAGGATTGACGAGTAGGGGTTTCCTTTTCGACGGGATCTCCGTCGCCGGAGAGGCCGCGACTGACGTTGCTGTCGTGGACTGCCGTTGCGAGGGCAATCGAGACGACGGCGTGGGCGTATCGGCCGGGGCCAAGCGTGTGTTGGTGGAGAATTGCCATCTCACCGGCAACGGCTTCAGGACCAAGGGCAAGGGGATACTCGTGTTCGATCACGCGGAGGCGATCCTGCGCAACAACGTAGTCGAACGAAACCGCGACGGTATAACGGTGAGCAGGCGCTCGAGTGTCCGGTTGGATTCCAACCTGGTGACGCACAACTTCGACAAAGGGGTCGGTGTGTCCGGAGCTACCTTGACGGGTCAATCGAACCGAATTCTCGGCAACGGCACGGGCGACGGTGAGAGGAAAGCTCCCAACGGTGACGGCCTACGCGTTTCCTTGATCTCCCACGTCGAGCTTCACGATACGGTCATCTTCGACAGCGACGACGCGGGAGTCGTGGTGCTAGGCGAGTCCCGCGTCAAACTCGATGGGGGCCGCATCGACTCCAACGGCGGCCCCGGTGTGCAGGTGCGCGGTAACGCTGTGCTCGAGTTGAGAGGCGTTGCCGTCGAGGACAACGGCGGGGGCAGGGCGGTAGTCGAGGAGGAAGGCCGCTTGATCGAATCGCGCTAGGCGCGTCTCTTGACCACCAGATCGATGATGTCGTCCATGATGTCGTTGAGCCTGTAGCTGCTGGGTGTATAGACCCCGGCCACGCCGGCATCCATCAGCTGCTTCGCATCGGCGTCCGGGATTATGCCCCCGACGACTACGGAGACGTCGTCGAGACCGGCGCTCGTCAACCCGCTTACCACTTCGGGAACCAACTCGAGATGGGAGCCGGACAGAATGCTCAGGCCGACCACGTCGACGTCTTCTTCTTGGGCGGTGGCGATTATCTCGTCGGTAGTCAGGCGGATGCCTTCATAGATAACGTCCATGCCGGCGTCGCGTGCTCTAACGGCGATCTGCTCGGCGCCGTTGCTGTGCCCGTCGAGACCCGGCTTGCCCACCAGGATGCGGGGCGGACGCCCGAGCGACGAGGCAAGGTTCTTCACCTTGTCTCTCAGTGCCATAAGGTCGCTGGAATCGCCTGCGGCCTGACCGACGACGCCTGTTGGCGCCCGGTAGTCACCGAAAACCTCTCGCAGTGTATCGGCCCATTCTCCGGTCGTTACGCCGGCGTGGGCGGCCCTGATGGAGGCAGGCAGAATGTTGTCGCCGCTCTTGGCGGCATCGCTGACCGCCTGAAGCGCGGCATCAACGTCCTGCTGAGAGCGCGAGCTGCGGGCTTGGCGTAGCCTTTCGATCTGATCCCGCTCGGCGGAGGGATCGACCTGCTGGATGGCGGCCTTGCCGTTGGTGGTGAGAGGGGAGGCTTCGCTCTCGGCATAGGTGTTGACGCCGACGACGGTCTGTTCGCCCTTCTCGATGCGCTGAAGCCGCTTGCTGTTGGACTCCACCAGGCGCTGCTTCATGTAGCTGGACTCGACCGCAGCAACCGCACCGCCGAGTTCGTCGATCTTGTTCATTTCCTCTTGCGCGCAGCGCACGAGTTCGGAAACCTTCTCTTCGATCGCCACGGAGCCGTCGAAGATGTCGGCCATCTCCAGCAGATCGGTTTCGAAGGCCATGATCTGTTGCGTTCGCAAAGCCCACTGCTGGTCCCAAGGCCGCGGGAGACCGAGGGCTTCGTTCCACGCGGGCAGCTGAATGGCTCTCGCCCGAGCGTTCTTGGACAGCACGACGCCGAGCATCTCGATGGCGATGCGAATCGCGTTGTTCTCCGGCTGCTGTTCGGTGAGACCGAGAGAGTTGACCTGAACGCCGTAGCGGAAGCGGCGCAGCTTGGGGTCCTCGATACCGTAGCGCCGCAGGCCGATCTCGTCCCAGAGCTGGACGAAGGCCCGCATCTTACAGGCCTCCTCTACGAAGCGCATTCCCGCGTTGACGAAGAAGGATATACGGCCGTAGACGCGAGCGAAGATGTCGTCGCTGATTCCTGGACGCCCGCGCACCTCATCGAGAACCGCCATGGCGTTGCTCAGCGCGAACGACAATTCCTCGGCCGGCTCCGCACCTGCTTCCTGCAGGTGGTAGCTGCATATGTTTATCGGGTTCCACTTGGGGATGTTCTCGACGGTGTAGGCGATCACATCGCCGGTCAGTCTCATCGAGGGCTTGGGCGGGAAGATGTAGGTGCCGCGCGCCAGATATTCCTTGATGATGTCGTTTTGGATGGTGCCCTGCAGCACCGAAGGGTCGACGCCGGTTCGTTCGGCCACTCCCGTGTACAGAGCCAGCAGCCATGCACCTGTAGCGTTGATCGTCATGGACGTGTTCATCCGGTCGAGGGGGATACCCTCGAACAGTGCGTCCATGTCGCTGATGCTGTCGATCGGCACGCCGACCTTGCCGACTTCACCGCGAGCCAGAGGGTGATCGGAGTCGTACCCGGTCTGGGTCGGTAGATCGAAAGCGACGCTCAGGCCGGTCTGTCCCTTGGCCAGATTGGAGCGGTAGAGTTCGTTGGACGCGGCTGCGGAGCTGTGTCCGGAGTAGGTTCGGAAGATCCAGGGCCGCGCGCGTTTGGTCTCGAGTTCTTGCCCGGTCTCGCTCATAGACAACTTAAACGCTTAGCAGGGCCTTGATGCTCCCACAAGGTAGCGGTCGTCCCGCACGGCAGGCACCGCTGGCGTCTTTCCATGAGCCATGCCTACACTTCGCTGGTGCCGGCCATCCGCGACTTTGTAGCCTACGTTGGCGTTCGCATTCTATGGGGTGTGGCGGGCTGGACTCCTCTTAGGCTACTCAGGGCCGTACTTGCCCCGGTCTCGTCCGTCATCATGAGGACGACGAGGGGAGAGGTGATAGAGGCCAATATCCGCCGGGCCTTCCCGGAACTCAGCGATGACGAGATCGCTCGTAGCGTTCGGGTCGCGGCGGCTTATTGGGGGCGTTTGGCAGCCGAAGTCGCTCACGCACATTCACTCACTGACGAGGATGCTCTCGCCCGTGCGCAGCCCGCCCTGGAAGCGTTCAACAGGGCGCGAGCAGGCGACAGCGGATTGCTCGTTCTTACCGCGCACCTCGGCAACTTCGAGTTGATGGCCCGTCTGGTGGCCCGCTTCACGCCGCAGTTTGCCGTATTGCATCGTGGCTTTCGTAACCGCTTCTTCGAGCGTTTTTATGACGGCCGCCGGCGTGCCGCAGGCGTCGAGGTCCTGCAACGAACCGCGGGCATGCGTACGGCTCTTCGGGTGTTGAATTCGGGAGGAACCGTCGCCATTGCGTTGGACCAGAACCAGCGCGCCGGCCGCGGCATCTTTGTGGACATGTTCGGAACTCCGGCCTGCACCTCGACGGTGATGGCGCGCCTTTCCCTGGCTTCGGGGCTTCCGGTGCTACCGATGTTCGCGGTGTGGGACGGCGACAGGTTGGCATTGGACGTCAGCGAGCCGATACGGCCCGGGGGCCCCGGCTCGCCCGCGGCGGGACTGTCCTCGAGGGAAGACAAGGTGCGCGCGTTGACCGAGCGCTACACGAAAGAGATCGAAGATGCGGTCCGGCGCCACCCCGAGCAATGGAACTGGGGTCACAGGCGCTGGAAGACGAGGCCGGACGAGGTCGTGGCCGAAGAACCGGTGCGCCAAGCCGTCAACGCGTGATTCTCCGGGCCCACCGGCCCTCCTGGCGCCTGCCGAAAGATTAGCAGAGCGCAACGAAATCCCGATAATATATTTGATATCTTAATCTTGAAGCCATACAGTTGCCTTCTATAGGGTTTAAGACCTGCGAATGCGTGGGGGGCGCGCAGAGCCGATCGGGAGGATAGCGGAAGAAGATGCCAGAGTTGTCCACGACGCCTTCGTCCAAGCCGGTTGAAGAGCGTTCGACCGTCGTCATTCGCTTCGCCGGAGACTCCGGCGACGGCATGCAGCTTACGGGCACCCAGTTCACCAACGAGTCCGCGCTGGCCGGTAACGACATATCGACGCTGCCCGACTTTCCTGCAGAGATAAGGGCACCGGCAGGCACCCTTGCGGGGGTGAGCGGGTTCCAGCTCAACTTCTCGAGCAAGTCCATCATGACGCCGGGGGATAGCCCGGACGTGCTGGTCGCGATGAACCCCGCGGCGCTGGCCGTCAACCTCAACGACCTCGTCGAGGGCGGCATCCTGATCGTCGACACCGACGCATTCACTCAGGCCAACATTCGCAAAGCGCAGTTCGAAGGCGATCCTCTCGAAGACGAGAGGCTGTCACGCTATCAGGTCTACAAGATTCCGATTACCAAGCTCACGACTCAGGCCATCGCCGACATGGGGCTGCCGAACAAGACCGTCGTGCGCTGCAAGAACTTCTTCGCACTAGGGCTGTGCTCGTGGCTGTTCAACCGCCCGACGGAAAAGACCATCGAGTGGGTGGAATCGAAGTTCGCCAAGTCTCCCGCCCTGGTCGAGGCGAACGTCAAGGTCTTCAAGGCGGGATGGAACTTCGGCGAGACTACCGAGCTGTTCGCGGCCAGCTACAAGGTGCCGCCCGCTACCATCGAGCCGGGGATGTACACGAGCATCACCGGGAACAAGGCGCTCTCCTACGGACTCATCGCCGCGGCGGGCAAGGCCGACAAGCGCTTATTTCTCGGCAGCTACCCGATCACTCCGGCCAGCGACATCTTGCACGAGCTGGCCTCGCACAAGGACTTCGACGTGCTGACCGTTCAGGCCGAAGACGAGATAGCCGGTGTCTGCTCGGCCCTGGGCGCGTCATTCGGCGGTTCGATCGGCGTGACGACCTCCAGCGGTCCGGGCATAGCACTCAAAGCGGAGGCCATCGGTCTCGCAGTCATGGTCGAGCTGCCGCTGATCGTGGTCAACGTGCAACGAGGCGGCCCAAGCACCGGATTGCCGACCAAGACCGAGCAGGCCGATCTCTTGCAGTGCATGTACGGTCGCAACGGGGAGTCGCCCGTGGCCGTGGTCGCGCCTCAGACGCCGGGCGACTGTTTCTATGCGGCCTTCGAGGCGGTTCGCATCGCCATAAAGTATATGACGCCCGTCTACCTACTTTCGGACGGATATCTGGCCAATGGCGCCGAGCCCTGGCGGATTCCAAAGTTTGACGAGCTGCCCGACATCGAGGCCAAGTTCTGGACCCGCCCCATAGGCTTCCATCCTTACCTGCGCAACGAGGACACTTTGGCGCGACCCTGGGTTGTCCCCGGCTTCTCCGGGCTCGAACACCGCGTCGGCGGAATCGAGAAGGACTACGACAGCGGAAACATCAGTTACGATCCGGACAACCACGAAAAGATGGTGAGGGTTCGTGCCAGCAAGATCGAAGGCATTGCCTATGACTTGCCTCCGGCAAAAGTAGAGGGAAGCGAACTCGGAGAACTGTTGGTCGTTGGCTGGGGGTCGACCTACGGCGCGATCTCCGAGACGGTCACGCGGCTCAACGATGAAGGCACTGCCGCGGGGCATCTCCACCTGCGTTGGCTCAACCCTCTGCCCATGGATCTCGACAAGATCTTCAAACGGTTCAAGAAGATCGTCGTACCGGAACTCAACTTGGGCCAGCTCGTGCGCATACTCAGGGACCGCTTCCTGGTTGACGCGATTCCGCTAAGCAAGGTGCAGGGCCAGCCCTTCGGCGTAGACGAACTCACGGACCGAATCCGTTCGGTGATGGGGTCATCCTCATGAGTGCAGAAGAAGCCACAAAGCTCACCAGAAAGGACTTCGTCAGCGATCAGGACGTACGTTGGTGCCCCGGCTGCGGCGACTATGCGATCCTGTCGCAGGTGCAGAAGGTGTTGCCGGAAGTCGGCATACCAAGAGAGCGCATAGTCATCATCTCGGGAATCGGCTGCTCTTCGCGCTTTCCCTACTACATGAACACCTACGGCTTTCACTCCATCCACGGCAGAGCACCCGCCCTTGCGATGGGGCTGAAGGCATCGCGCCCGGAGTTGTCCGTGTGGATAGTGACCGGTGACGGCGACGGCTTGAGCATCGGCGGCAACCACTTGATACACATCCTGCGCCGCAACCTCGATGTAAACATCCTGCTGTTCAACAATCAGATCTACGGGCTCACGAAGGGGCAGTACTCGCCGACGAGCAAGGAAGGGCTCAAGACCAAGTCCAGCCCCATGGGCGTCCCCGACCATCCCTTCGACGTTGCTTCTGTCGCGTTAGGTGCTGATGCCACCTTTGTGGCGCGAACGGTCGACGTGAAGGCGGCCCACCTTCAGTCGGTTCTTCACCGAGCGGTGCAGCACAGAGGGACGTCCTTCGTCGAGATCCTTCAGAACTGTCCCGTGTTCAACGATGGAGCCTTTGCCGACGTTACCGAGCGCGGCCAGGAAGAAGAGAACCAGTTGCTCCTCGAGCACGGCAAGCCGCTGGCCTTCGGCAAGGACGGCAACAAGCGTATACGTCTCGACAGCAACATGGGACCCGAGGTGGTTGACGTCGGCGATGTCGACGAGTCAGAGATCCTCGTGCACGACGAAACGAACGAAGCTTTGAGCTTCTTCCTCACCCGGCTCGAGCGGCCGACCTTCCCGGTCCCCCTCGGGGTTCTCAGGGCCATCGAGAAGCCGACCTACGACGATGTCGTAAACGACCAGATTTCAGGGGCCGCTCCCAAGGGCGGCAGCCCGGACTTTGACGGTCTCTTTGCAAGTGGCGACACTTGGGTAGTAGAGTAGCCGCCCTGGAGGGGCTATCTGATGGACGATAAGGATCCTGTCGGCGATTACATAGACGAGACGATCAAGGAGTACGAGGAGGGCGAGCGCAGCCGCGTCTTCGATTCCGACATGTTGCGTCAGCCGATCTCCGTCCTGGAGCCTCGCGCGCCGGTGGTGGTCGAACCTCAGGCTCCCGCGCTCGAGGCCGTCACTATCATGCAGACCGAACGCATCGGCTGCGTTCTCGTGGCGAGGGCCGGAAAGCTGAAAGGCATCTTCACCGAACGCGACGTGCTCTCCCAGATAGTGGGCAAGGGCATCGATCCGGCCAAGACGGCCGTGCGCAAGGTGATGACCTCTGACCCCGAGTCGCTGCGCATGACGGATTCGATCGCTTACGCGCTCAACAAGATGAGCGTGGGCGGCTACAGGCACATTCCCCTCGTCGACAAGGCGGGGGCTGCCGTGGGTGTCATATCGGTCAAGGATATCGTCAACTACGTCGTCGATTTCTTTCCCCGCGAGATCATGAACCTGCCCACACTTCCGCGCGGTAACTATACGCAGGCGCGAGAAGGCGCTTAGGCGCGAGAGCCGTTTGACTAGAGTGCCTCTTGGGTATTTACCCAATCAGATGCGGCCATTGCTGCGTCGCATGGGGCACGGATGGGAACGGGCCGTTCCAGCGGTTGGTCTAAAGAAGTCATAGAGGCGCTCGAGACGTTGCGTGCAAGCGACGCCGTCGAGCAGCTGCGCCATCAGATCGAAGATCTACTCGCGCGCCTCGGCGACGAAGAAGGCGCCCAGCCGGATGCCGCCGACGCGGCCGGGCAGGGCGCGGACGAGATGTCGGACTTCGGCTCCGAGATGGACCAGGCCGGCGACATCCTGTCCGAACTGACCGACGTTCTCGAAGCTCAGACCGAGCGAATCGAAACCATCGAACAACAGCTCGGTGAGCCCGAGTTGTCCGGCGACCAAGCTGGGGGACTCTCAGGCGACACTTATAAGGACAGGCTCGACCGCCTCGAAGGCGCCATCGCCAGGTTGGTAAACGAACGCTACGTCAGCGTGACACCCGAGTCGGTCGAGGCCGCGGGGCCTTCCGCGTCCCCGCCGGAACCCGAAGCTCCTGCAGCGCCCCTAGGTGCTGATTCGCCCACACCTTTCGGCGAAGTGCTGGCCGTGATGATGGACCGCATGGACGAGAGTTTTGCGCACCTTTCCAGGCGGGTCGAGGAGCTATCTCAAGTAGTGTCTGAGCTTGCGCGGGTCGCTGCCGAGCGTGATCGGCGGGTGAGAGAGCTCGAAGACCGTCTTCTGATACTCGTCGACAGCAACCGCAGCCCGGCCCCGGTGGCGGACCACGGAGCTGCCGAGAGCGCCGTTCCGGTGCCTGAGGCCGAGAGTGCCGCGGCCGTGGCGCCGCCTGACCCAGCCCTGACTGTGTCGACGCAGCCTGCGGAGGGCGCCCCCACGCGTGCGCCGTCAGCGAAGAGCGCGGGCGATGCCTTGCAGGCCGAATTCGAGAAGGTGATGGATCGTGAGGTCAGGCTACTGCCCGGCAGGGTAGCAGCCGCCAGTGGAGGCCGCAGTCAGCTTCCCCACAAGGCCAGGCCGACCGTCATGATCGTCGACGCCGCCGCCGACGCGCGAACCCTGCTCTCCATGTACCTGTCCAAGACCGGCTTCCAGGTGGTTACGGCGTCGAGCGCAGAGGATTGTCTGGCCAAGCTCCGCCATCATTCCGTGGACGCGATCGTACTCGACGCAGGGCTTCCGGGTGCCGACGGGGGCCATGTATGCAGCGTTCTGCGCACCGATCCGGCGTTCGCCGACAAGCGTCACACGCCGGTAATCGTACATGCAGGATACAGCCCGGAAGAGTCCCGCCGGCTGGCCGCTGAATGGGCTGCAGACGACTGCGTCGCAAAGGGCGGCGACATGTTGCCGCTTATCAGCTCGCTCTTGCGCGTCACGGGTACCAGCGAACCGGTATCCGGGCCATAATGGGCGCCGACCCGCAGCGCTCCAGCAGGCCAAGCATAGATCGGGAGGTAGCCTTGAGATCCGTCTTCGCAGCATTCTTCTTCGCCGCAATGGTGGCGGCCCCGATTTCCCAAGCCCATGCTCAGGGGTTCACTCAGCTCGTCGTTCTGCAGGAGGAATACGACCTGGGGGTGTTCAAGTTCAAGCCGCCGACCTTCGACGGCTGGCGCCAGGTCGCTGCCGGGCCCAGAGGGCTGGAGTTCGTTTACGCAGAACGGCTCGACGCTACGCGCATCAACACCAGGGTTCATGTCAAAGTCATTACCGTCGACATTCCGGAGGACGCCAGTATCGAAGGGATTGATCAGCTGGCCGAGCTGTCGCGCAAGCAACAGGTCGAATCCCGCGGCACCTTTGTCGTCGAGCCGGGCAAGGTCGAGGACGTTCCCGGCAGCAATCACATGAAGACCTATACGATCGTTTCCAAGCAGGGGAGCGAGCTTAAGCTGCATGAGGTGTTCTTCGTGGCCATCGCCGGTGACAAGTCCGAATACGCAGTCGTGCAGCTTCAGACCCAGGAAGACGACTACGAGGATAGCCTCTACTACGCCCAGTTCTACGGATCGATCGCGAGCCTGAAGGCCGAAGCCGACGACGACAAAGCCGACGGCTAGCGCCTTTCGTTGTAGCGAAGCCAGCGCTCCGCCGCGCGCCGGCCGTCGTTGATCAGTCTTTCGACTACGCCGCATCCGGGCAGTATCAGCTCCAACATCCTCGGCCGTTCGTGGGTCTGGTAGTTGATGCGGGCGGTGGGAATGGAAATCTCCGCCGGTGCCTCCACCGTCTCCGGGACTCCGACCAGCAAGGCCGACCCCGGCCCGAAACCCGCGGCTTCCTCCATGGCCTTGTTCCATACCCCCTCGCCATGGCTGCTCTCTTGTATGGCGGCGACGGTCAGGGCGCGGGCGTGCTGAGCGGACTCGATGAGCTCCGCCGAGAAGTAGACGTTGCCCGCGCTCAGATGGAGCTCGACGGGGGAGGCGCACACGGCCTCGAAGTCCACCGCTTGGCCCAGCACATCCTCCAGGTCGGTATGGGCCCCGAGCATTGCCGCAACCACCGGGAGGCCCTGTAGGCCGCTGTCGAACAGCAACCGCGAGCTTCTCAGCTTTTCCCAGCCGCGCTCTATGGCCTTGGCGCCACCGGCGCACAGAAGGCAGGCGTTGATCGCCGCGAAACCGCCGGCGAACACGGCCTGAGGCTGGGGTAGCCCGCGGGCCAGAACCGACAACGCTCCGGCCTGGTACAGGCTCTGAACCAGGTCGCCGTGCATGATCCAGGTTTCCCTGGGCGCGGTAGCCGTTTCGGACGGGGTCTCGTCGCCTGTCGGGGCCGGAGCCGGTTCTTCCGGGGGCGAGGGAGGCTTGGACTCGGCGTCGGCTGCAGGCTCTGCGGGAGGCTCGACCTGCGGCTCCTCAGGCGGCCTGGGTGGCTCGATCTGCGGCTCTTCAGGCGGCTTGGCTGGCTCTGCACGCCGAACCTGGATTTTCTTTGCCGTCTTCGGGCGTCTGGTCGGGGCGCGACGGGGTGGAGCGAGCGGTCTGGCCGGTGCTGCAATTTCTCGCCTGGGCGCAGGTGGGCGGCCGCTGCCGGCCGGCAGGTGGCAGTCGCGCGCAGTTGCTCTGATGAGCAGCCAGGCCATCGAACTAAACACTAGGGTCGACCTGGCCTGCCTGCAACAGCACCCGTGCCGGGTGGGCTGCTTCTGCGCAGATGCTTTGTCGTCGGCATGGGCGGGCGGGTAGGTGGCGCGCTTATCTGCCTATCCGGGCACTTTTAGTAGCACCGCCGCCGCCGGATATGCGATCATACACATAATCGCTTCGATGCCAGGGGCGCATGTGACCGCGACGTGAGGAGTGCGGAAGAGGTATGCAGAACTCGCAACTGACAAATCGTATCGTGCTCGTCGATGACGAGCCCAACATCCGCGAGACGGTAGCCTTCATCTTGGAGGCCGAAGGTTTCGACGTCGAAACGGCATGCGACGGCGTCGAGGGTCTCGAGGCTGTGCGCGCGGTCAAGCCCAAGGTGGTTCTCTTGGACGTCATGATGCCCCGCATGGACGGCTATGAAGTGTGCCAGTCGATCCGTGCCGATCCCGAACTGACCGGCGTCTTCATTCTGATCCTGACTGCCAAGGGGCAGAAGGCCGACGAGCTGAAAGCTCTGGAAGTAGGAGCGGACCTCTACATGTCGAAGCCCTTCGACGACGAGGTCGTGCTTCAGGTCATCCAGGATGTCTTCGAGGGCCGGTTGGTGTCGCAGGTGAACGGATCGGGCGATGCCCCGGTAGTTCACTACCAGCGCGCCTAGACTCTCCCGGCCTAAGCGAGCACGTCGACCCCATAGCGCCGCCGTCAGGCGTGCGCGTCTTCCATGGTCTTAGCGCGTTAGGCTAAGACGTCTTCGTAATTGATCAGCTCGACGCACTTGGCGACCAGGTCCATGTCGCCTTCGAACTCTATTCTCTCGCTTCTCACGGCCAACTCCCCGTCGAAGCTGCCGTCGGCGATCTTGAGGAAGTCTTCGACGGTGAGCTTGACGGTCACGTTGGCTTCGGCGGAGTCCGAGGTCTCTCGCGTCACCCCGTCGTTGTCGACCCTGACGGCGTAGTTGCCGCCGCCGTCCCCGTCCAACTCGAAGCGGTACACGACCGGTGAGTCAGTACCCGTGGGCCCCTTTCGTTCGAAGGCGTTGAAGATCTCCTCCAAACGCTCCCCGGGCGATATCTCGGGGGTTTCTTCGACGATCTCTTCCGTAGCTTCCTGAGCTTCCTGCGGGTCTTGGGTCTCTTCCATAAGTTGGACGTATTTATGCGTTAGAGAGGCCGCGGGCAAGCGCTCCTGCGGGCCGGCCCCGGTACCACCCGGTCGAGGCGGCCCGGCGAGAACATGGTTGCCTTGCGGGTCTCAATGAGTAGACTTACGCCCATGAGAAATCTCCTGATAACGCCCGTTCTCTTTGTGGCGTTCTTGCTGCCCCCTGCCGCGTCCGCCAGCGTCGCCAGGACGCCCGAAGACACCGTCAAAGCCTACCTGACAGCGATGCAAGCGCACGAGTTCGGCAAGGCCTATGACTACGTTTCGAGCACCTTGAAGGGTGGCAAGGATCGCGAGGAGTGGGCCAAAGAGCAGCAGTACATAATCGAGGTCGGAGAGGTGAAGATCTTCGGCTTCCAGGTGTTCCCGGCCGTAGTCGCCGGGGAGAAGGCCAAGGTTCCCAATATCCTGAAGTCACAGGATAAGTTCCTCAATCAGCTCGGTCTCGACGAACACGAGGTCTACGAGATGATCAAAGAAGAGGGCGAGTGGCGTATCGACCATCAAACACTCGTCCAGGACCACGAACGGGCCGAGTACTTTCCCGAATAAACAGCCCGCCGGACGCGCTTTTGCGACAACCTTGACATGATCAAGGCTGGTAGCTAAATGGGCAAGCCCGCTGGTGTTTGCGGGCACGGGCGCTGTCCGCGCCGTCCTGTTTACAGAGGACTCGTCTGTCCCAACAAGGAGGAATGATGGAGAAAAGGGGAAGCTCACTCGTCACGTTCGCGTTGACGTGTCTGATGGTGGGACTCGGGTCAGGTTGCAGCCACGGATCCGGGGAGTGGGAACCCCTCGCCACCCAGACCGTTTACGTTGCCGACAAGTTCTTCGACGTTGCCGTGCCAAGCGCCGAGCGCGCGGTAATCATCGGCTACGGGGGCAAAATCCTCGAGACCAACGACTTCGGAATCAGCTGGAACCAGGTCGAGAGTGGAACCCGAGACGCGCTTTACAGCATCGACTTCGCGGCCGACGATCCCAAGGTCGGATGGATCGTCGGACAGGAGGGGCTCATCCTTCGCACCAGTGACGGCGGCACGACCTGGGAACGACAATCCGCCAGCGCCTACATGACCGAAGACTGCCGTGACGACAGCTACCGCGAGCGCAACGAGGACGAGTGTCCCGAGGGCTATCTTTTCGCGACCAGCGTGATCGATTCACAGACGGTTGTCGCCATCGGTGACCGCTCCCTGTTTGTCAAGACCACCGACGGCGGTAAGACCTGGGACGTAAGTACCATTAAAGTTGAGGGGGCCGAAGACGAGGACGACGAATGGGCGATCGTCTTCGAGGATCCGGTCCTTTACGACGTTGAGTTCTTTGATGCGGACAACGGGTTCGTAGTCGGAGAATTCGGCAAGATCTATCGCACCGAGGACGGCGGCCAAACCTGGGTCGAGCTTCAAGAAGCGCTCATGGGTGGCGACATCTTCGACATCCTCGACCTTCCGACCTTCTTCGACGTTCACTTCTCCGAAGACCGGCAGAAGGCCATGGCGGTCGGTCTCGACGGCCGGATTGCCGTTACCAACGACGGCGGAGAGAACTGGAGCTTCGAGTCCAACAACGTTCACGAATACACGGATCCCTTCTACGCGGCCACGGCACTGCCTAGCGGCGAGCGCTGGGTCGTCGGGTCCTCAGGGCAAGTGGTCAGGTCCAAGCCCGGCGGAACCTTCGAGAAGGGCGATCTGGGCTCGGCCATCAATGTATGGCTGCGCCGGGTGCGCTTCTATGATGGCAAGCGCGGCTGGATCGTCGGCGGGTTCGGCCTGATCATGAACACAGACGACGGCGGAGAAAGCTGGTTCCGCCGCATAGGCTAGTAGGGGAGCACGGGGAATGGCCAGAGAGACAAAAGAAGCCCTATATCTCCTCGGCGAGCGCCTGATCCGGCACAGAACACCGGTAACGGTCATCGTGGCGATCGTCACCGTGTGGTTCGCGTGGCATGCGGCGCAGTTGCAGATGATCACGAGCTTCGGGGACCTGCTCCCGCAGAATCACGAGTTCATCAAGATCCACAACGAGTATTCGAAAGATTTCGGCGGCGCCAACAACATCATGATGATGTTCGAGGTCGAGGAAGGCGATGTATTCAGCGTCGAGCGCCTCGGCCAGATCTATCTCATGACCGAGGAGATCGACAAGGTATACGGCGTAAACCACAACCAGATCGACTCCATCGGTCACCGCACGACCAGGCATCTGGCGGTGGCGGCCGGCGGCACGCTGCGTTCCGAACCGGTCATGATCGGTATGCCCAAGACGACGGACGAGGCCGACGACATCAAGCGCATCGTCCACAACTCCGAGAACATCTACGGCATTCTGGTCTCCCTGGACGACAAGGCCGCGATAATCCGCGCCAACTTCATCGAAGGACGCCTCGATTACCGCCGCATCTTCGACGAGATGAACGAGCGGGTCCTTACCCCGCATAGAGAGGGGTGGATCGGTGCCCAGCTAGTCAACGTCGATCCCGACCGGGCTGACGTGTACGGCGTGGAGGCGGGCACGGGCGCCATCGTCAAACGTCTCTTCCCCGGGAGCGCCGCCAAAGCTTCGGGACTTCAGACCGGCGACGTCATCACCTCGATCGCCGGCAAGACGGTGCACAACCGGTGGGAGATCGGCAACGCCGTGGCCGACGCCGAAGGCGGTCCGGTCGAGGTCGGATACAAGCGCGACGGCAAGGACGCCACGTTGACCCTCACGGGCGGCGGCTCCAATATCGATGTCTGGGTGGCCGGCGAGCCGCGCCTATACGGCTGGGTCTATCACTTCTCAGACGAGATATTCTGGATATTCATAGCCGCAACGGTATTCCTCTGGGTTCTCCTCTACCTCTACTTCCACGACTGGCGTGGTGCTCTCCGGCCGACAATCACCGGTGTGCTGTCCGCCATCTGGGGTCTGGGCTTCATCGACATCATCGGCTTCTCTCTGGATCCCCTCGCGCTGGTAATCCCGTTCTTCATTACGGCTCGCGCGGTCAGTCATTCAGTGCAGATGCATGACCGCTACTACGAGGAGTACTTCAAGAACGACTACCACAAGCACGACGCGATCGTGGCGTCCTTCGCCGAGATGTTCGTGCCGACGCTGTCGGGCATCATCACGGACGCGCTGGGCGTGTTGGTCATCATTCTGGTGCCCATCGTGCTGCTCCAGAAGCTCGCCATTACGGCGTCCTTCTGGATCTTGTGCATCACGATCTCGGAGTTGCTGCTCAACCCCATCGTCTATGACTTCCTGGCGCCGCCGGATGCCGAAGTCGTTCACAAGCGAAGGGAGGGGATCTTCTACCGAACGATTGCGGCTTTCGCGTCGATGACGCTGAGTCCCAAGGGCCGCATAGCCACTATCGCGTTCTGGATCTCTCTGTGCGCCCTGTGTGCGACGCAGTGGACCAAATTGACCATCGGCGACCCGACGGCGGCCTCACCGCTGCTGCGCCTCGAGTCGGAATACAATGCCTCCCACACTCGCATTCAGGGCAAGTTCGGCGGCGTTGAGCCGTTGATCGTGGTTTCCGAGGGGCATGACAAGAACGCGATGAAGGATCCGGAAGCCCTCAAGACCATGGAGGACTTCCAGCGCTTCCTCGAGCGCGACTCCGGCGTCGGCTACAGCTTCTCGCTGTCCGACATCATCCGCGCCGTCAACAGCGTGTTCCACGAACTCGAGCCCAAGTGGGGTGTGATCCCGAACAGCTGGGTGGATATCGGCGGACTGTTCTTCATCTTCTTCTCGGGTTCGCCACCGACCGAGACGGCGAAGTACGTCTCGACCGACTACCGCACGGCTCACGTGACTTTCTTCTGCCGTGACCATAAGGGCGAGAATATCGAGCGCATCATCGCGCGCAGCAAGGAGTTCATCGACGCCAACCCGATGGAGAAGGCCGACTTCCGGCTTGCCGGCGGTCTGATCGGTGTGCTTGCTGCCGCCAACGAAGAGCTGTTGAAGAACGACGTTCTCGTCAACATCCTCGGGTTCGGCACGATCTACATAGTGCTGCTGTTCACTTACCGCTCCTTCGTGTCGGGTCTGATCATGCTGTTGCCTCTGCTGGCATCGAACATCGTGATCAACGCCTACATGGGTTGGAACAACATGGGCATCAACGTGAACACGTTGCCCGTGATCACGGTAGGTGTCGGTTTCGGTATCGACTATGGGCTCTACATCGTGAGTCGAACCATCGAGGTCTATTTCGATCTCGAGAAGGACTACAAGGACAGGCCCAACGACGAACGTGTGCAGGCTGCCGTTCATCGCGCCATTACCACGGCCGGCAAGGCGACGACCTTCGTGTCCACAACCTTGATCATGTCGACGCTGTTCTGGACCGTTTCGAAGATCCGCTTCGATGCCGAGATGGGTCTGTTGCTGGCGATCTGGATGACGGTGAGCTGGTTTGCTTCGCTGACGCTGCTGCCCGTCGTTCTCATGACCGTGAAACCGAAGTTCATCCAGCGCAGGCCTGCTATCGAAGCGTAGCGGCAGCCGCGGCATCGCAAGTTCGTTAGTTAAAGGGGGCCGGGTCGCAATTGACCCGGCCTTTTCTTTGGCGGCGCGTGACTCAGCGGCACACCGTGGCAAGCTTCTAGGATCATGGTTGTGGAGCGCTCAGCGTGATTCGGGCAAGCGGTCTTACCAAGGACTACGGCCCCACCCGGGCCGTGGACAACGTCTCTTTCCACGTCAGCAAGGGCGACATCGCAGGCCTGCTCGGGCCCAACGGGTCGGGCAAGAGCACCATAATGCGCATGCTGACCGGGTTTTTCTCGCCAACGGCGGGGGAGTGCACGATCGCAGGCATCGATGTGGGGCGCGAGTCCCTCGCGGCCCGCAAGCATATCGGCTATCTGCCGGAGCGGGTGGCCTTGTACCCCGACATGACGGTCAAGGCTTACCTTAGGTTTGCCGCAAAAGTGCGTGGAATAGAGCGTGATATAGGCTCTCACGTCGACGACGCCGTCGACAAGTGCGGGCTTGGGGACGTCTACCGCAAGCATATCGGCAAGCTCTCCCGGGGTTTCAGGCAAAGGGTCGGCATCGCCCAGGCCATCGTCCACCGCCCCGACGTTCTCATCCTCGACGAACCGACCGTTGGCCTGGATCCTAGACAGATAGTCGAGATCCGAAGCCTCATCGCAGATCTGGCCGGCGAAGCCACGGTCTTGCTGTCCACCCACATCCTGCCCGAGGTGAGCATCGTGTGCCGAAGCGTCCTCATCCTCGACCACGGCCGCCTAATTGCCGAGGACACGGCCCTGGGACTGACCGAGAAGACGGCAGGCCGGGGCGAAACCCTGATCAAGGTGCGCGCGGCCGATGCGGAGCGCGACAGGGTCGAGGAAGTGATCCGCTCCTGCGATGGGGTCGAAGGGCTCGACATAGCCAACTACGACACGGCAGGAGTGACCAGCGTCGTGGTCCGCTCTCGGCAAGGCCAAGACATCAGGCCCCAACTGGCCGCGGCCGTCATCGGGCAGGGTTGGGCGCTGGATGAGCTGAGTCCCAGGCTCATGAGCCTGGAAGATCTTTTCGTGAAGATTCTCGACGACGCGGAGGGCGGGGAATGAGGAGATTTCTCGCGCTGCTGGGCAAGGAGCTTCGCGCGTTCTTCTTCGCACCGCTCGTGTACTTCGTCGCCGCCGTCTTCTTGGCCCTGTCGGGTTACTACTTCTACACGGACCTCAACGCCTTCATCACCTTCGGGTTCGGTGAGAGCATTCTCGAGCATCTTTGGCAGCGCCTGTTCAAAGACATCGTGCGCCTGGTCATTACGGTCGTGCCTCTGGTGACCATGCGGGTGTATTCGGAGGAAAAGGCGCTGGGCACCAGTGAACTGCTGTACACGGCGCCGGTCAGTGATTTTCAGATCCTTGCCGCCAAGACCCTGGCTTGTCTCGGGGTGTTCGCGGTCATCGTCGGGCCGACGCTTTTGTATCCGGCCATGATGTACGTCATCCAGCCCTTCGATCTCAGCGGCCTTTGGGTCGTCTATCTCGGATTCTTCTTGCTGCTGGCCGCTATGGTTTCGGTCGGCGTGTTCATCTCGTCGCTGACCGAGACACAACTGATCGCCGCGATGTTCACCTACGGTGCGGTGCTGTTGCTGTGGAATCTGAGCTGGAACGAGGCCGCCATCCCCGCCGACTTCCTGGGCGTGGTCTCGCAGCTGTGCGCCTTCGATCACTTCGAGCCCTTCGCGCGCGGGGTGATCGACCTCAAGGACATCGGCTATTTCGTCGGCATCACGGTCTTCATGGGCTTCCTCACCATGCGCTCGATGGAAGCACGGCAGTGGAGGGGACGGCGGTGATCTCCTACACGGGCAGACGCTATGTGCAGGTCGTCGTCGCGGCACTGGGGATGTTCGCGATGCTGGCGTCGGCGGTGGCGGTTACCTACGTGCATCCGACTCGTTGGGATCTCAGCCGCGGGCACCGCTACACGCTCTCGGACCATGCTCTGGCCGTGCTGCGCAGGTTGGATCAACCGGTGGAGATTACCGCGTTCATCCGCACCCAGGACCCCCGTAACCCGGTGATCAAGGATCTGCTGTGGCAGGCGGCGCGCGAGAGCGAGATGGTCGACTACACGGTGGTCGACATCAACAAGAACCCGGCCCTGGCCCAGAGCCTCGGTGTGCGTGCCTACGGCGCGACGGTGGTGCAGAGCGCAAACAAACGAAGGGATTTCACGGGCGCCAACGAGACCCTGCTCATCTCGGCGATCTCCCACGTCACTCAACCGCCAAAGACCGTCGTTGCGATCACCGGCCACGGCGAATGCGATCTGGCCAACATCGACAGGAGCTCGGGATGCTCGCGAATGCGCACGGCCATATCCCAGGAGTTCTACACGGTCACCAGCATCAGCCTGGTCGGAGGGCGTGACATCGATCAGGACGTGGCCGCGGCCATCATCGCCGGTCCGAGGAGCGACTTTCTGCCCGAGGAGCTCGAGGTGCTCGGCCGCTTCCTCGATCGCGGCGGCGATCTCCTGGTCATGCTCGACCCCTTCCAAGCGCCGAGGTTTTCGGCATTCCTGGCCAAGTACGGCGTCACCATGACCGACGACGTGATACTCGATCCTCGCAATCGGCTGGCAGGCGGTGAGTTGTTGTCGGCCGTCATCTCCGACCTCAACGACCGTCATCTGTTGAGCGCGACACTGCCGGCGCCGCCGTTGTTCTCGGGACTACGCTCGGTGAGGGCCAGCAGTGACGAGGATCGCGACAGGGTCGCAGCGACTCTGATGTCGACGGGACGAACGAGTTGGGCGAGCCTGGACCGCGGTGTCCTCGACGGGGCATCTCCGGCCTTCGTAGCCGGCCGCGACATCAACGGTCCCTTCGTCGTCGGCGCCGAGATCAGTCAGCCCGCCGCTGTCGAGACCGACGACGGCAGTCTGCCGCGTACACGCATGATCGTGTTCGGCGACTCGGATTTCGCCAGCAACGGATTCTTTGACTACCTGGGCAACCGCGACCTACTGGTCAACTCGGTCAACTGGCTGGCGCGTGAGGACGCGATGATCGGGATCCGGCGTCCCCAGCAACAGCCCGGCGTAAACGTCCTGTTCATTAGCCAGGCTCAACTTGCCTGGTTGTTCTGGTTGGCCGTGGTCGTGCAGCCCGTCGTGTTCTTCGTGGTGGGCACGGTCGTGTTTCTCTGGCGAAGGTTCGGTTCGTGAGCTGGCCCAAGATCATAGCCTACTACGTTATCGCCGCGCTGCTGGGCAGCTACGTCTATGCGGAGATGGGCGGTCGCGGAAGCGACGAGCCTGCGGTTGCCGAGTCACTGGAGCCGCTCCTGGAGGGGCCGGCCTCGCGTATCGAGCGCTTGGATCTGACGGGACGCAACCTGCGTTTATCACTCGCCCGAGTGGAGGGCAGATGGCGTCTCCAGGCTCCGGAAGGCCTGTCGGTTACCAGTGACCTCATAGAGGCTCTTCTCGAGACGCTCTCTGAGATCCCTCCCATCGAGATCGTTGCCGCGGCAGATGAAGAGCTCGGAAGGTTCGGTCTGGCGCCGCCTGAATGGGTGATCGCCACCAAGGGGAGCGAGGGCAGCTCGATCATCGAGCTGGGGCTGCGAAGCCCCACGAGCACGGCCTTGTACGCCAAGACCGAGACCTCCAGGGACGTGTACCTGGTCGGCTTGAACGCTCTCTACTACGTTGATCTTATCTCTCAGGAACTCGAAGGACAGATCGCGGCCGCCGGTCTGACTCCCTGAGGAACATTCGGTGGACTTCGGCTTCAACCAGGAACAAGAAGCTCTGCGCGAGTCGGTGCACGAGTTCCTGGTCAAGGAAACACCGACGTCTTACGCGCGCTCCATGGCCGATGACGACGTCGGAGTTACCGACGCCGTGTGGCGTTCCATCGCCCAGCTCGGCTGGCTGGGGCTGACCGTCCCGGAAGAGCACGGGGGCAGCGGACTGGGCAACCTCGAGCTCGTGCTCGTCATGGCCGAGATGGGTGCCGTGGTGATGCCGGGACCTTTCATGTCGACGGTTTGCCTTGGTGTGCCGGCCATCCTGGCCGCCGGCAACGACGCCGACAAGTCCGAGCTCCTGCCCGCCGTCGCAACCGGTGAGAGGCGGGCTACCGTCGCCTTGTGCGAGTCTTCGGGCAGTTGGCACCCCGACGGCGTTTCTCTGAGCGCTCGTCGTGAGGGTAGTGGATTCAAGCTAGAGGGCGAGAAGCTCTTCGTCCCCGACGCCCGTTCGGCAGACGACATCATCGTAGTAGCCGCGCTCGACGAAGGTTTCGGGCTTTTCCGAGTGCCGGCCGGTCACGCAGGAGTGAGCCTCGAAGCCATGGACACCGTCGACCGCACCCGCAAGCTCGACGTCGTGACCCTCGATACAATGCTGGACGCCGACAACCTGCTGGGCCGTGCGCCCGTCGGCCGGGAAGCGCTCGAAGCACTCCTGGGCGTATTCAAGACGGCTTTGGCGGCGGAGATGGCCGGTTGCGCTCGCGCCGTGCTCGACATGAGCGTTGACTACGCCAAGATCCGCGAGCAGTTCGGCAGGCCGATCGGAAGCTTCCAGGCCATACAGCACAAGTGTGCCGACATGAAGGTCGACCTCGAAAACGCACTGTCACTCGTATACTACGCGGCTTGGGCCATCGACGAGGGGCAGGACGACGCGCTGATGGCCACTGCCATGTGCAAGGCGTATGCGAGCGATGCTTGCTCGCGCATCGTTGCCGACGGCGTGCAGGTGCATGGCGGGATAGGGTTTACCTGGGAGCACGACATGCAGCTCTACTTCAAGCGAGTGAAAGCGGGGGAGGTCACTTACGGGGACGGTGAGGAGAACCGTGAACTCGTAGCCTCGCTGTTGGAGCTATAGGCATGGCGGACACTACTAGGGGGGCAGCAATCGTCACCGGCGCTGCCGGTGGTATCGGCAACGCCATCGCGAACAGGCTGGCCGCCGACGGCTTCGCCGTGGCGCTTTGGGACTTCGACGAAGCTGCAGCGCAGAAGGCGGCGGCCGAGATCGAATCTTCGGGTGGACGGGCCGCGGCCCTGGCTTGCGATGTCTCCGACCGCAATCAGGTGGACGCCGCTGCCGCGGCGACCGGCGAGCAGCTCGGCGAAGTCTTCGCCGTAGTGAACAACGCCGGAATCGATCGCCTCTCTCTCTTCAAAGACAGCGACCCCGAGGACTGGAAGAGAATCATCGACGTGAACCTGTTCGGGGTGTTCAACGTCACCCAAGCCGTTCTGCCTGCCATGCTCGAAGCGGGTAGGGGCAGGATCGTGTCGATCAGCTCGGACGCTGCGCGCGTGGGTTCGACGGGCGAGGCCGTCTACTCGGCGTCCAAGGCCGGCGTGCTCGGCTTTACCAAGACTCTTGCCCGCGAGGTGGCCCGCAGCGGTATCTGCGTCAATGCGGTGTGCCCGGGTCCCACCGATACAGCGTTGTTGGAGTCGGTAAGGCAGGGACCCAAGGGCGACAAGATCATTGCAGGCATGATCAAGGCCGTGCCTTTGGGCCGGGTGGCCGAGCCGGTCGACATCGCCGGAGCGGTGTCTTTTTTCCTCTCTGAAGATGCCGGCTACATTACCGGCCAGACCCTGTCCGTGTCCGGCGGGCTGACCATGGCATAGATCTAAAGGAGTTAGGGCTATGGCGGACGAAAAGATCGAATCACTTCTTCACGAGGAACGCCTCTTCGAGCCACCCTCGGACTTCAATCCCAAGGCGCACATCTCCAGCCGGGAGCAGTACGACGCCATACGCGCCGAGGCCCTGGCCGATCCCGAAAAGTTCTGGGCGGGGATCGCCGAGCAGCTCCATTGGTTCAAGAAGTGGGATCAGGTGCTGGACTGGCAGCCGCCCTTCGCCAAGTGGTTCGTCGGCGGCAAGACCAACATCAGCTACAACTGCCTGGATCGTCAGATCGAGGCCGGCAAAGGTTCCAAGACCGCCATCCTGTGGGAAGGCGAGCCGGGCGATAAGCGAACCCTGACCTATGAAGAGCTCCACAGGGAAGTGTGCGTATTCGCCGGCGCTCTAAAGCGCCTGGGCGTAGAGGAGGGCGACCGGATCGCCATCTACATGCCCATGGTTCCCGAAACGGCCGTTGCCATGCTTGCGTGCGCCCGTATCGGAGCGACCCACTCGGTAATCTTCGGCGGATTCGCCGCCGACGCCCTACGCGACCGCGTCAACGATGCCCAGGCCAAGCTGGTGTTGACCGCCGACGGAGGCTGGCGCCGCGGCAAGCCCTTGATGCTCAAGCAGATCGTCGACGAGGCCGTGGCCGACTGTCCGTCGGTGGAAAAGGTGGTCGTGCTCAAGCGTGTCGACGAGGAAGTCGCATGGACCGAAGGGCGCGACGTATGGTGGAGTGACGCGATCGCCGGAGTGGAGCCCGACACCGCTGCGGCCGAGCTGGACTCCGAGCATCCGCTCTTCATCCTCTACACCTCCGGAACTACGGGAAAGCCCAAAGGCGTGGTGCATACCACCGGCGGCTACATGACCCAGACCTACCTTACGGCGAAGTGGGTCTTCGATCTGCACGATGACGACATCTACTGGTGCACGGCCGACGTCGGCTGGGTAACCGGTCACAGCTACATCGTCTACGGTCCCCTGAGTAACGGCGCCACCGTCGTGATGTACGAAGGCACGCCAAACTATCCGGACTTCGACCGTTTCTGGCAGATCGTCGAGGACTACAAGGTAACGATCTTGTATACGGCGCCCACCGCCATACGCACCTTCATGAAGTGGGGCGAGGAGCATCCCGCCAAGCACGATCTGAGCAGCCTCAGGCTTCTCGGCACGGTCGGCGAGCCCATAAACCCCGAAGCCTGGATGTGGTACCGCCGCGTTATCGGTGGTGACCGCTGCCCCATCGTCGATACTTGGTGGCAGACCGAGACCGGCGGCATGATGATCACGCCGATACCGGGCGCGGTGGCGACCAAGCCGGGATCGGCCACCTTGCCCTTTGCCGGCATGGACATCGAAGTCGTCGATCAGGACGGCAACCCGACTGCTGCCAACGAGGGCGGTCTGTTGGTCATACGAAGCCCCTGGCCGGGCATGCTGCGCACGGTCTACGGCGATCCCGACCGCTACGTGCAGCAGTATTGGTCGCGCTGGCCGGGAGTGTATTTCGCCGGTGACGGCGCGCGCCGCGATGAGCACGGCTATTTCTGGGTGATGGGGCGCATCGACGATGTGCTCAACGTCTCCGGTCACCGCATTGGCACGATGGAGGTCGAAAGCGCCCTGGTAAGCCATCCCGGCGTGACCGAAGCGGCGGCGGTGGGCAGGCCTGACGACATAAAAGGCCAGGCGTTGGCGGTGTTCGTCACGTTGGCGCCCGGCTACGAGACCTCCGATGACTTACGCGCGGAACTGCGCGCCCACGTCGCTAAAGAGATCGGGGCATTCGCGCGCCCCGACGATCTGCGCTTCACCGACGCGCTTCCCAAGACCAGAAGCGGTAAGATCATGCGCAGACTCCTGCGCGACATCGCCAGCGGCAAGGAAACCGCAGGTGACACCACGACGTTGGAAGACGCCGGAGTGCTCGCCAAGCTGCGCGCGGAAGAAGATTGAACGCGGACTGAGCCAGGACCAAGAGAGACCTGAGCGTGGCCTTTAGCTTTTACGACACCAAGTCGCGCACCAAGCGCGTCTTCGAGCCCCTGCGTGAGGGGCAAATCTCTCTCTACGTTTGCGGGGTAACCGTTTACGACCGCTGTCATGTAGGTCACGGACGCTCTTTGATCTTCTTCGACACTGTCGTGCGCTACCTGCGCTGGCGCGGCTACGACGTCAAGTTCGTGCGTAACGTCACAGATATCGACGACAAGATAATCAACCGCGCCAACGAACTCGGGGAACCCTGGGAGGATCTGGTCTCTCGCCACATCGAAGCGCTTCATCACGACGTGGCTTCTCTCGGCTGCGTGCAACCCGACATCGAGCCCCGCGCTACCGAGCACATCCCCGAGATGCTCGAACTGGTCGCCCAGCTCGAAGAAAAGGGGCTGGCCTACGATGCCGGCGGCGGTGACATGTACTTTTCCGTGGGCGACTATGAGGACTACGGATCATTGTCGGGACGCGTGCTGGAGGAAGAGCAGGCCGGCGCACGCGTGGAGGTCGACGAGCGCAAGCGTAATCCCATGGACTTTGCGCTTTGGAAGTCCGTCAAGCCCGGGGAGCCGAGTTGGCCGAGCCCTTGGGGGCCGGGACGGCCGGGTTGGCACTTGGAGTGCTCGGCCATGAGCACCAAGTATCTCGGCCAACCTTTCGACATCCACGGGGGCGGGGAGGACTTGATATTCCCCCACCACGAGAACGAGATCGCCCAGTCTTGCGGAGCCGCGGGAACGGAGTTCGCGCGCAACTGGATTCACCATGCTTTCGTAAGGATCGATCACGAGAAGATGTCGAAGTCTCTGGGCAACATCTTCGCGATCGAGGATGTGTTGAAGGAAGTCGAAGCCGAGGGTTTGAGGCTCAACCTACTCTCGACCCACTACCGCTCGCCGCTGGATTTCAGTCCCAAGGGAATAGAGGAGTCGACCACGGCCATGCTTCGCGTCTACGAGGCCATGGCCAGGGCGAGGGAAGCCGGCGTCAGCGACCCCGGTTTCGGATTCGGCCGCGATGAAACCAAGCCCTTGTGGGAGGCCATGGACGACGACTTCAATACCCCGAGGGCGGTGGCTTTCGCTTTCGATTCCATGCGCGACCTCAACCGGGCCCTCGACGCCGGCGACCTCGATACTGCCGCGATAGCCTTCGGACGAGTACACGCCAGCGGCGCTTGCCTGGGCCTTTTCCAAGAAGACCCTCAGGCCTTCATCGACCGCTACCGTCAGGCCCATGCCAGCGGCGCGGGGGTGGATCCGGCCGAGATCGAGGCGCTGATCGCCAAGCGCAACGAGGCGCGCGCGGCCAAGGACTACGCCGAAGCCGATCGCATCCGCGACGAGCTGGCCGAGAGGGGAATAGTGCTCAAGGACGGCCCCGAAGGCACGACTTGGCGGCCTGCCTGATCCGGCTGGCGGCCCCCCTGAGCCCATATCTCAAGTAGCTTATTAGGCTCGTCTTCCAAGGCAGCGCCCGGCCTGGGTAATTTCGACCCAAGTCGTGTCGGTCGGTTGAAACGATAGCCGCTACCCTCACAAGGGTGGGAGCTGGAGGAAGCAGGGTCGAGGAGGTCCGTCCGCAGGACCGGCGGCTGCGGTGCTCTGGAGAGTGCCGGCGGGGTCCTTCGCGCATTTGTCCCCGGGAGCGGGGTTGGCAATCGCCGAGAAGTCAGTACAATGCGAGCGCAAGCCCGTTCGAGGCTTCGATTCTTCTTAGCAAGGGGTGAACAGCAAGCAATGGTGAGAACACTGGTTACGTGCCTGGCCTTGGTCGCATTGGTCTTTACGACGTCGGCGTGCACGAAGAAGGCCGAAGAAACTGCTCCGGAGGCTGAGCCTCAGAAGCAAGAGGCACCGGCCGAGCCTGCGCCGAGCCCCGAAGAGACACCCGACACCTGAGGACAGGTTGAAGAAAGCCGCCCCCACGATAGACCGCCGCCGTTTTCTGGCGGGGGCCGGGATGTTCTCCGGCCTTTTCGGGGTGGGGTCGGTTCTCAAGTACAGCACCCAGTTCTTCCTTCTGAGCCGGGCGCCCACCGAAGCGCCCGAGCCGCGCAAGGAGTGGCAGGGATCGACGGTTCAGTCTTACCGGCCTCTGGGTAAGACCGGCTGGAAGATGTCGGACATCTCCATGGGCACGTCGGGGACCAGCGATCCCTACGTGGTCCACATGGCCCTGGACCGCGGCGTCAACTACATCGACACCTCGCCGGATTACTCCGACTCCTTGTCGGAAAAGACCGTAGGCGAGGGCATCAAAGGCCGGCGAGACAAAGTCTTTCTCGTCTCCAAGTTTTGCAGCCCCAGCGGCCACCTCGACAAGGACACGCCCGTGCCCGAGATCATCGAGGCCGTCGAGGGCAGCCTCAAGCGTCTGCAGACCGATTACCTCGACCTCTGCCACGTCCACGCCTGCAACACGATAGACCGGCTGATGGCGCCGACCTTCCACGAGGCCTTCGACCGCCTCAAGGAGCAGGGCAAGGTTCGTTTCATGGGCGTTTCCACCCATACGCCCGAGCTCGAGGCCGTGTGCAACCACGCCATCGATTCCGGCCGCTTCGACGTCATGATGGTGGCCTACAACTTCAAGAACTGGCCCGACCTGAGCAACATCATCTCGCGCGCTCATGAAAAGGGCGTTGGCTTCGTCGCCATGAAAACCCTCAAGGGCGCCTACCACACCGTGCTGAAGGATTTCGAGCCCGACGAGCGCAACAGTTTCACCCAGGCCGCTTTCAAGTGGGTAAACAACGACCCCAAGGTGTCCGGCCTGGTCGTGTCCATGGGCAAGCCCAACCAGATCGACGAGTATCTCTATGCCTCTGGCAAGAAGGCCGACCCGGCCGATCTGGCCTTGCTCGAGCGCTACGATCGCCTGGTAACCAAGGAATACTGCCGTCCGGGTTGCGGCGAGTGCCTGGATTCCTGCCCTTACGACGTGCCGGTCGACGACATCATGCGCTACTCGATGTACTTCCAGGCCTACGGGCGCGAGCGCGACGCCATGATCAAGTACTCCAAGCTCCCTCGCGAGAGAACTGCCGAGGCCTGCCTGGGCTGCAACGCTCCCTGCGAGGCAGCCTGCCGCTTCGAAGTTCCCATCCGGGAAAAACTCGTAAAGGCCCATTCTCTCCTGAAGCTCCCGGCCTGAGGGCCGGCACAGTCCTCCCACCAACGGCTTCCTTCGCTCACTCGCGAGCTCCTTGCGCCGAGCGCGTGCCTTTCGCGCTTGCCAGTCGGCGTGTCCGCGCTAGGCTGCAGCGACAGTGGCAACGATCCTTCACGCCGACATGGACGCCTTCTACGCGTCGGTAGAACAGCTCGACAACCCCGAGCTGCACGGCAAGCCCGTAGCGGTGGGCTACGGTGGCCGGCGAGGGGTGGTGGCCGCTGCTTCTTATGAGGCGCGCCGCTTCGGGGTGCGCTCCGCCATGGCCTCGTCGGTGGCCAAGAACCTCTGCCCGGAGCTGGTCTTCATCCGCTCACGCATGCCGCGCTACGCGGCCATCTCGGCCGACGTGCGCGAGATTTTCTATCGATACACGCCTCTGATCGAGCCTTTGTCTCTCGACGAAGCGTATCTGGACGTCGGCGGGTCGCTGCGCTTGTTCGGGTCGGCGGGGGAGATCGCTCAATCGATAAGACGAGACATCCGCGAGGAGCTGAACCTGCCTTGCTCGGTGGGTGGGGGCTCGGGGAAGCTCGTTGCCAAGATAGCGTCCAAGAAGGCCAAGCCCGACGGCATGTTGATCGTAGAGGAGGTCGACACCTTGGAGTTCCTCAGGCCGCTGAGTGTTTCGGAGATATGGGGCGTCGGACGCGTCACGGAGCAGAAATTGCTCGACATGGGGATCGCGACCATCGGGCAGTTGGCCGACTACGACCCCGAGGTGCTCGAACGGGAATTGGGCCGCTGGGGGCCGTTGCTACACGGCCTGGCCAACGGCGAGGACCTCAGAACCGTAGAAGGCGACCGCGCTCGCAAGTCCTACGGGGAGGAAAACACCTTCGAGTACGACGCTACCGAGCCCGACCTCATCGAAGCCACCGTCATCGCTCACGCCGAGACAGTTGCCCGCCGCCTGCGCCGCGATGGAGTGCAGGGGCAGACGGTGATGCTCAAGTACCGGTCCTCGGGTCGTGACGTCGACTTCAAGCTGGTTACGCGCTCCCATACCTTGGACACGCCCACCGACGACGGCGCCGTCATCGGCCGCGTCGCAACAGATCTGTGGCGGGCCGAGCCCAAGCATCCGCCGATACGTCTGGTCGGTGTGCAGGTAAGCGGCCTGGAGGGCGACAAGCCCGTCCAACTCGGCCTTTTCAACGAGGGTGAGGGCGATCAGCGATCGAAGGCGTTGAACGCGGCCCTCGACGACATCGTCAAACGCTTCGGCGCCTCATCGATCAAGCGGGGTGGGGCGTGAGGCGTGGCTTCCCGGCGGTTGAAGAGTCCGCCTGACGCCGTAGACTCACCGTTCTTGTCTCACCGGAGTGCGCGCCCGTAGCTCAGCTGGATAGAGCACCGGGCTTCGAACCCGTAGGTCGCAAGTTCGAATCTTGCCGGGCGCGCCAGTTTCTAGGTGATATATCCGCTACTTGCGCGGCCGTTTCTGCGTCGGCTTTTTCGTCGGCATCGGTGGTGCCGGTATTGGTGCCGGGGTCGGCGCCGATGGTCCTGGCATTGTGGCCTAGTGAGTCATGTGATCGGTATCGCCGGCCCGAAGCTTACTTCAGGATTGCCTCAAGAGAGGATTCCGCCTCATCGTGGCGCTTTCGGATTAATTTCCCGATCTGGATGACTCGTCGTAGGTTCTCTGTCCCCCACAGGGTTTTACCGCCGTATTTCGCCAAAGCACGCAGGAATGGGCTATTGGTTCGGAGTGACTTGGTTTCGACCAGTGCGTTTTCACCATACTCCTTGATGAATACGCGCTGCAGGTTTTCATAGTCGGATTGAGGAGATGTTGATACCTCAGCGTCGTAGTTGACTAGCGCAAAGCGAACTGCATCAAATAACGCTGAGTTACTGATTAGCGCGACGAGGCGTAACTCAGGTGCACCTGAGCCTCGGTCCGCGATCTCGAAGCTCCCGTACATCGCCTGGATGTATCGGAGGTGATGCGTCACTCCGATCCGCCCCTTAAACTGAATATGTTTCTGTAGTTTTTCGATCATGGGGAGGAGGTAGTGGCTCTCGACGGCGTAGGGGTCCAACTCGAAAAGGAGCTGCATGACAGAGTCAGGTTCCACGCTTTTTGTGAAGCGTCGAATCAGCTTCTCCTTGGCAGCCGGCGGGATAGAAGTAATGAATCTTGCCACGAAGTACTCTTGGAAAGAGCGGTGTGCGAAGGTGATCTCAAGCCCATCCTCGATCATTAGGCATACGGCTTGCACTGTGTCATCGAGAATCCCCTCGCTGTCAAAGTCCAGGCCTGATATAGCCTTCGCTTGATCGAAGTACTCGAGCGCCTTAGTCCGGCTGAACGAGAATTCTCTCCTATCGTAAGTCTGCACGCAGAACGCGGCGAAGGCTGTCGCGAAGTCCTGAATGTCTAGGGGCGTGCGCCTCTTTCGCTGGAAACCACCTTTCAGCGCATCGTGCTTCTGAAATAGAGACTCATACGCTTGATTATAAAATATGCTGAGCTTTGACGGGATGTGCGCTATGTCGCTGTAGGTGAGCAGCATGATCGACAACAGCAGTGGGTTCGAGAGGAACGACTCGTGCTCCTTGTAAAGCCCTGAACGAAGCGCTTCGATGAACTTGGCTTTGATTGGGTCATCAAACGGTAGTTTTTCCACGAGTTCGATCGACTGACTAAGATCCAACGGCTCTACAGAGAACAACGAAAACCCTTGCCAACCTTCAAGGTTCGAATCTGGGCGAGACGAAAGGAAGATCCAATTTTGTGGGTACTTCTCTGCGAGATGCTGGATCTCTTTCGCGATTCGCGCTCGAATACCTAGCTCGAGCTCATCGAACCCGTCCAGCAACAAACAGAAGTGGCCCGCTTCCAGTGCGAGCTCAAAATACTCGTCGTCTGCTCTGAGACCGTTTGAGTTAAGCGTGTCGAGAAGCGCTGTTCGCACCTTGGTTCGACCAGCGTTCAGTTGTCGAAGTTCGAGAAGGACCGGCATCTTGTGTTGTTGGACGAGGTTGCTGACTAGCAGGTGTCGCATGAACATCGTCTTCCCGCAGCCACCGGACCCACTCACGATCGCAGCTGGAGCAACAGCCGCTAGCTCCGCCGCGCCCGGTGCCTTCAGGACTCGTTGCTGGCTCGATATGTTCGGAGGCACAAAGAACTCGTAAATTGGGAGCGGTTCGGAGCGAACAAAGAACGATTTTGCTCGGGAGTGCCTGTCTAGGACGCGCTTGAGGTAGGCTCGGTAGGTGCTGGCTAGACGGGCTCGAATCACGTTCTTGGTACCCTTCATTGCCGAAGAGACCGAATCGGCCAGTCTGTCAATGTTCGAGTTAACGAAGTCTACGATGAGTTTGTGTGGGTCTAGTTCCTCGCTCATGCACCCTCCGGCGAGCCTTCCCGGCAATTTCGGGTCTGGTCGACAACCGCCGCTGGTAAGTCACTGAGGCAACAGCTTTCGGTCTCTCGGCATAAGTACAGCACCGGGTTCCCGTAACGCAACCGTTGCGAGCCATGCATTAACCACCCAGGTAACGAGCACCCCCAAAATAAACCGGTCGCGGAGCCACCGCCCAAAGAATACTTGAATCCGGTGCCGGTACTGGTGCCCGCTGAGCACCGAAGATGACCGCGGTTGGTATAACTCCACAGAGCGACGGCTGCGGAGGAGGCCGGCGCAACACAGCCGAAATCACACGATTCCTCGTCGAACGAAGTCGGCACAGGGACGCGACTACCAGTCAGTATACCCAGGTACGCCGTGTGTTGTAGCAGAGGTACGCCTATGTCGGTGATTTCGCGTCTATGTTTGCATTGACTCGTTATCTAGGGGTGGATATCCACCAGGCGCATGATGGTGGAATCTCAACGTCAAGGGTCTAACATCCACGAGATCTACGAGCGTGCTCTGGGAGTACTCCTGAACGACTACACTCGAAACTTCCCGGAAAACGCCGCCGCGTTTCACGAGACCTTCTTTGACCGGGGGCAAGAAGTAAATCGATTTCAGGGTCTTCTCGAGGGCAAAGAGAGCCTCGACCAAACGGTCATAGTGACTGGAAAGGCTGGGGTGGGGAAGACATCGTTCGTGTATCGACTCGCCTTCGCTGACAAGGCCAACGTCGACCTGGAGATTGCTCCTATAGTGGCTGATTATCGCGCGGCGATCCCTCAAAGTGATATCGGTTGCGTGATGGGTTTTGTCGAGAGCGCGAAGAAACGATTTGCCGAACTCGGCTTCCCCATTGAAGAACTGAAGAACAACAATCAGGATAATCTGCAGGAGAACGTTCGCGTCATATACGCTCACATCGAACGCGTCGTGAAAGACCACGCGAGCATTCCGCGTATTGTGATCTTTTTGGATGACTTCGACTACGCAGAAGATGTTCTGTTTAAGCTCTTGGATTACTTCCTTCCTTTCGCCCAGTGCGCGTACTGTACAGTAGTGATATCAATGCGTCCGCCATTGCGCGCAGCAATCGACACCTATGATGACCGCATCCGTTTCTACTTCGGTAAGAACGTGCACGAGCTCAAGCTCGAACCGATGGCCGCTCGCGAGGTCATAGCTTCTCGCCTCGCCCCAATCCTGATCAACCGGGAGTCGGAATCCATCTTGAAGTCGATCATTGACCGATTCCACAAGCGAGGGCCGCTAAACAAGGTGATCAAAGAATTCGGCATAGACAGTATCGACGATCTAGGCAAAATAGACTTCCCATTCACCGAGAAACACAACGACTTCATGCACCGTATCAGCAACGGAAATCTTAGAGAGGTTATGGATATCGCCTTCGACAGCCTCCTATTCATCATCCGTGAGGGTGATCGGCTCGAAGAGCGAATGGAGAAGGGGTTCCCTCGTCGTGTGATAGGGAAGCCGAACGTAGTTCGGCTTTTCTACACGGATGACAAATCGCGATACAAGATGATCAACATTAACGAGTATAAGTCGAAATCGGGCAACTCGCTGCTCTACAATACGATCGAGGCGATCAAGATAAATCGCCGGGTTGATGAAACACTATACGCTATGCTTGGCACACTTGGCCACTCAGAGGATAAAGTGACCTGGGCCATAGAGCATCTAGCGGACAAGACTCAGCGACTGCTTGAGCCAAAGTGGATACTGCCGCCCCATCGCGCAGGCATTATTCATCGATACGAGGAGTATGAAGTCACTGAGAAGGGACACTATTATCTCGATATCGCAAAATGGGAAGAGTATCGCGAGGAGGCGGGCGAGGTAGGAACTTCACTTTTCGATAGCCTGAAGCCGTGAGGCAGCTACTTGAGACAGAGGTTATAGAAGCTTGTCTGCTTTGGATCCCGGCTGATCGTAGCAGCATGAAGGTCCGGGCACGAGACATTGCTCGTGTGCTCCGGAGGAGTAATCCAGCATACGAACAGATCTCCACAGCGCAAGTTGCCGGCGCGATCAGGTGTGGTTTTCCGATTCATAAGAATCGCCGAGCGCGCACGAAGACATTTAAGATAGTGCACTCCCCGGTCGGCTGGTCGGTAGGGGACGATCGGATTGTCCGCCCGCTGGAAGACGCGGCGCATTCACGGATCGGCAGGGCAGTTGAAGCTGCTCGTCTAGTTCAAGCTTTGGCAGAAGCAGATAGTAGGACTCGTGCTTATCGAATGGTACAGGAGCGGGCACGCGTCCTAGTTCGGCTCGAGGGCATCGGCTGGGACTCCGGTTTTTACTTCGCGCGACTCATTATCCCTCAGTGGTCGGTAGACAAAGAAATCCGGTTGCCTGTCACAAGGATTCCGGACGAGCTTAGGCACGACTTGCAGGGCGGGCAGCGTTTCATCGCCATCGCGAATCTAGCAGCGACAGTCCCTTGGGAACTACGACTACACTTCCTGGGGAAGGCGCCAGACCCCGATCCAGAAGATGGACTCGCCTAGTCTCCACATTCTAGAGGTCGGGCACGGGAACTGCTCGGTCCTCGTAGACACAGATGGCGTTGTGGTTATCGACGGCGGTCCTGACGATCATCTTCGCAAGTATCTTAGACGCCAGCGTATCAAGGTGGTGGATACTGTCTTGATCTCGCACGCAGACGCTGACCATCTGGCGGGGTTGATCGGTGTACTGATGGAACAAGAGATCTCGGTCGGACGAGTGTACCTCAACTCGGATTCTATCAAGCGCACTAGGGTTTGGGAGGATTTTCGCCATGCCCTGGCGATTGCAAGACAGCGCTACGAGTTGGAGGTTCACGTTCAGCTAACCACCACCTTGTCGAACACTATAAAGCATGGTGTCTTGGATTTGGAGATTTTGGCGCCAAGTCCTGAGTTAGCGGCCGCCGGTCCTGGTGGCCTAGACATGGAAGGGAGAAGACTGTCCGCCAATACAATGAGCGCGGTGATTAGGATTACAAGGGCTGGTGAACCGCTCGCACTACTCGCAGGTGACATAGATGCGGTTGGCTTGGCTAACCTGGAGGGAGATCACGCGATTGCACGTGCCCCGGTCCTGGTGTTTCCGCACCACGGTGGGCTTCCTGGTTCTCATTCACCGAGAGAGTTCGCGCGGCGTCTCTGTAGTTTGGTCGAGCCTACGCTCGTGGTGTTCTCGATCGGGCGGAACAACAAGGATACGCCAAGGCCGGAAATCGTTCACGCTGTTCTCGAGTGTCTGGAAGACACACACATCATGTGTACTCAGTTGTCACAGCACTGTTCGGCAAGAATGCCGGCGTTGGCAAGCGAGGGGAGATCTAAGCCGGGTGGGTTTGGGTCTACGCTCTCCTGTGCTGGGAAGGTTGTGCTTGACCTATCCGTAGAGACGCCGGTTCTGACTCCTCCGGTCAGCCAACATGCAAACTTCGTTGCGACTGTAGTAGCGCATCCGATCTGTCAACGGCCGTAGCGCGCCGAGATAGAGTGGGCAAGACTTGTATTCGCTCAAGGCGCTTTCTAGGTGCGTCTTTGTGAGCCAACAGCCTTCAGCTGTATGGGTCATTGTGGGCATAGCTCTAGCAAGCGGTACAACTTCCTACCGATACCTCTGAGCGGAATTCCTTATGCGCGCAGAGGTATGTGCAGGACCTCGAACCGGATTGGTCTCAAAGCGCACGGCTCAGAGAGGGCCGTCACGCTGTCGCACACGCATTTTCTCACTACGTCAGTCGATAGACTCATCCAATCGCAAGTTGCGAACGTTACATTCGACACGGCGATAGATCGTCGTTTACTGACGCGGGCTCGCGCAAGGAGCACACGACTAGCATCCTAGCCGGTCGCTCAAGCGAACGCAGGGCGCGTGAGCGGGGTCTTACGATGAAGCGCGTCATTGTCTCCGCGTTAGTTTGGATCACAAGGAGGGTTAGCACCGTGCGACAAACGTTAGTTCACCACTGTGGCCTAGTAGTTCTTGCGTTCATTCTTGTATCTACGCTTATGTTAGGCGGTCGCATGGCGGCAGCACAGGGGCCGTCTCTCCAGGCGTCCTGTGCTGCCGCTCTCGAAGGCATGCAGGTCCAGAGCCTAACTCAGCGAGCAGACTATGTGAGTGATCGTCGAACTCGCGACTCCTGCAGTCAAGCGAGTTGGGCAGGGGGTGGGACCATTTTCATTTACGGCATGCCGGCGAATGCGAACATACAGCACAAGCAGGCAGCGTGTGAGGCAGTGCAAACGAACTATCAACACGCCTCGAACGAGCGGATCTTCCAAAGCAGCCCGCATCCAAACGCGCTTGCGATCTTTCAGGCATGTATTAACAGCGAGTTGCCAACTACCGGCCAAACTATGAGGATGTGGTACGAACCCCTCGGATCTAGGCAGTATAAGGTCAACGTTCGGTGGATAGATAGTGCTCAGGCGTTACCCGCGAGAGTGAGCGAACTAAGGGCGGACCCGGCGAACGCTGTGACGTGGCACGATTCCCCTCCCGTGGCACCGACATTGGCCGACATCGACACTGGCCAGACGCTCGTCTATGCTCTCAAGCTCGACTCTGATCCCGATGCGGATGTTTCGATCTCACTTGGTGGTGAGTATCAATCTGCCCCCGGAGATTGGACTCCTCTAACAGTCCCGCCTATCAGCATCCCCCGCGTTCCGCTGCCGAGACTCGCAATGAAAGCACATCCTATCATCGATGTCGCAGGCAGGCCCGCGGGTCTTCAGCAAGGCCAATGGACGTTCAGGGCAACACATTCAGGTCAGGTTCTTAAGCTTTTCGCCGATTCTTCTGGTGGCGGTGGAAATCACCAAATCACCTGGGAGTTAAGGAAAGCCTTTGGTTCAACGATAACCAGCGGCAATGTCCCACCAGCACCAAACGGAAGCAACGGAAACTGGAGCATCCCGCTGACCTTCGGGAGGCAGTACACCGTTAGCGTTCACGTTTCTGCCAACGGCGACAACAACAGTAACCGAGTTAGCGCGTTTGGCATGGTGTTGAATACGGAAAAGTGGGAGCGCTGAGGTAAGAGAAGGAAAGTCTCGGCAACGCTTCGTCCCCGCCCACGCTCCAGAGGGCTCATCGCCTAGGGTTCCGAGCTGTGGCCGATGGTTGTGCGCTCCTCCGATACTGGCCGACGTTTGGAGTCGGTGCCGGTATTGGTGCCGGTTGAGCATCTAAAAAGGGCGTAATCCGTATAACTCCACAGAATCGCGGCTGCGACGAAACCCTAAGCGGTACAACGTAAATCGCGTCATTCCTTATCAAATGGGTCGGTGTCCAGATGCGACTTCGAACCCGTAGGTCGCGCCACCGGCGGTAGCGGAACCTCTCGCTAACTCCAGGTTCGCCCCGGGCGCGCTAGCTCACCAGGCAAGCGCCGGTAAACAAAGAGACCAAGCTCAGTCCTGCCCGTCGATCCTGCGCTTGGGACGGTGCGCTTGGTCGAGGATTCGTTTGCGGATGCGCACCGAGTTGGGCGTGACCTCGATGAGTTCGTCGTCGTCGATCCATTCGACGGCGGCCTCCAGGCCCATCTCCCTGTGGGGTGTGATGACGACGGCCTCGTCGCGTCCCGCGGCGCGCATGTTCGTGAGTTTCTTTTCGCGGCAGATGTTCACGTTTAACTCGGAAGGCCGCGAGTATTCGCCGATGACCATGCCCTCGTAAACGCGCGTCCCCGGCGCGATGAACATGGAGCCCCGCTCCTGGATGTGGAAGACGGAGTAGGGCGTGGCGACTCCTTCTCGGTCGGCTACCATCGGGCCGCTGGCGCGTGCTTGAATCGGCCCGTGCCAGGGTTCCCAGCCGCCGAACAGAGTGTTCATGATGCCGGTGCCGCGGGTGTCTGTCAGGAAGCGCGAGCGAAATCCTATGAGGCCTCGCGACGGCACGCTGAATTCGAGCTGGGCGCGGCCCGAGCCGGCATGGCGCATCTTGGTCATCTTGCCGCGGCGTACGGCCAGAAGCTGAGACAACACGCCGACGTAGTCTTCGTCCACATCGATGATTACCAATTCAACCGGCTCGTGCTTGGCGCCGTCGATCTCGCGAACGACCACATTCGGCTTGGATACCTGCAGCTCGTAGCCTTCCCGCCGCATGGTCTCGATCAAGATCGCCAACTGCAGCTCGCCGCGGCCGGTAACGCGCAGTGCGTCGGGGGAGTCGGTGTCTTCGATGTGTATGCTGACGTTTCGTCGTTGCTCCTGGTAGAGGCGCTCACGCAGCTGCCGAGACGTCACGAACTCTCCCTCACGGCCCGCCCACGGAGCAGTGTTGGCGCCGAAGATCATCGTGATCGTGGGCTCGTCGATGGGAATGGCCGGCAGCGCCTGTGGGCGCTCCCGGTCACTG
This sequence comes from Candidatus Binatia bacterium, assembly GCA_028278325.1. Lineage (GTDB taxonomy): Bacteria > Desulfobacterota > Binatia > UBA1149 > JAJCZL01 > JANQEO01. Next base: position 26,642 of record JANQEO010000006.1, on the reverse strand, counting down.
ATGGTGTCACCTATGTTGATGTCTTCGATGCCGCCGACAGCGACGATATCTCCGGCGCTTACGCTGTCCGCATCGACCCGCTCCAAGCCGTTCCATGTATAGAGCTGGGCTATCTTGACCGGCCGTGCCGGCTCGTCGCCGCGGCTCAGAGCGTAGGTCTCGCCTCTCCGTAGGCTACCGTTCTTGATCCGGCCGATGGCCAGGCGCCCGATGTAGTCGTTGTAATCTAGATTGTTGCATTGGAACTGCGGCGGCGCGTCCTCGTCGGCCTGGGGGCCGGGCAGGGTGGCGACGATGAGATCGAACAGGGGCAGAAGGTCGCCCGACGGCTTGCTCAGATCGAGGGTGGCCGTGCCGGCCTTGGCGTTGGTGTATACGACCGGAAACTCGAGTTGTTCCTCGGTGGCGTCCAGATCGATGCAAAGATCGTATATCTCGTCGAGCACCTCGCCCACACGGGCGTCGGGGCGGTCGATCTTGTTGATGCACACGATCGGGGCCAGCCGCAGTGCCAGGGCTTTTTGCAGGACGAAGCGGGTCTGCGGCAGCGGGCCCTCTGAGGCGTCGACCAGCAGCATGACCCCGTCGACCATGGCCAGGGCGCGCTCGACCTCACCGCCGAAATCAGCGTGGCCCGGCGTGTCGACGATGTTGATCTTGACGCCGTCGTAGGTGACCGCCGTGTTCTTGGCGAGGATGGTGATGCCGCGCTCCCGCTCCAGGGCGTTGGAATCCATGACCCTCTCCACGACCGCCTGATTGGCCCGGAAGATGCCGCTTTGGTGCAACATCGCGTCCACGAGCGTGGTCTTGCCATGATCGACGTGGGCGATGATGGCAATGTTGCGTATGTCGTTGCGTCGGTCCGATCCGGCTTGCTGAAGGGGCATCTGCATTCAACCTCTAACCTTCCTTAGTACAGCTGGCGGGCCGAGGGTGCCAGCGCGAGATGTCGCTGCTCGACTGGACGGCGACGCTCGTATAACTCGGGTGCACGCTGGCCGACCTTGGCAGGGCGGGAACATGACCACCGACATCGAAATCGCACGCGCGGCATCACCACGTCCCATACAGGACGTAGCTGCCGATCTCGGCCTTACTCCCGAGGACTGCAGGCCCTACGGGCGCGATATCGCCAAGCTCGACCCTGCGATCCTTGCGCGGCCGTCCAAGCGCAGCGGTAAGTCACGGCTGGTGCTCGTGTCGGCAATCACGCCCACGCCGGCCGGAGAGGGCAAGACGACGACCAGCATCGGCCTTGCCCAGGGCCTGGCACGCATCGGCGAGTCCGCCTGCCTGGCGCTGCGTGAGCCGAGTCTCGGACCTGCCTTCGGCATGAAGGGCGGGGCGACGGGAGGAGGGCGCAGTCAGGTTCTTCCGATGGATCGCATAAACCTACACTTCACGGGCGACTTTCACGCGATCACTTCGGCGCACAACCTTCTTGCGGCACTTCTCGACAACCATATCTACTTCGGCAACGAGCTTCGCATCGACCCGCGGCGTATACTCTGGCGGCGCGTCATCGACATGAACGACCGCGCCCTGCGCAACGTCATAGTCGGACTGGGTGGTCACAAGCAGGGCGTTCCTCGCGAGACGGGCTTCGACATCACCGCCGCTTCCGAGGTCATGGCCATGCTGTGCCTGGCCGAGAACGAAGAAGACCTGCGCGCACGCGCCGACCGATTGCTCGTGGCCTTCGACTACGAGGGCGAGCCCGTCACAGCCAAGAAGCTCAAGGGCTCGGGCGCAATGCTCGCGCTGTTGCGGGACGCGCTCTGGCCAAACCTCGTGCAAACCCTCGAAGGCACTCCCGCTCTCGTGCACGGTGGGCCTTTCGCCAACATCGCTCACGGTTGTAACAGTGTGATCGCCACACGCATGGCCCTGCACCTGGCCGACTGGGCTATCACCGAGGCCGGGTTCGGCTTCGATCTGGGCGCGGAGAAGTTCTTCGACATAAAGTGCCGCGGCGCCGGCCTCGACACCGACGCAGTTGTGCTGGTGGCGACCTGCCGCGCGCTCAAACTCCACGGCGGCGCGGCGCTTGGCGACATAGCCAGCCCGAACGCCGACGGTGTCGCTGCAGGGCTACCCAACCTGGACAAGCACGTGGAGAACATCCAGCACTTCGGCGAGCCGCCGATCGTGGCTCTCAACCGCTTCGCGAGCGACACGGATGCCGAAGTCGAGGTGGTACGCAAGCGCTGCGGTGAGCTCAACGTACCGTTTGCCGTGACCGATCATCATGCCAGGGGCGGCGAGGGCGCCGAGGAGTTGGCTCGCGCCGTCATCGAGCACGCCGATGAGCGAGGGGAGCGCTTCGTGCCGCTCTACGATGTCGATGAGCCGGTTCCCGACAAGATCCTGGCCGTGGCGCGAAAGATGTACGGCGCCCGCGACGTTGTCTTCACCAAGGCCGCCGAACAGGACCTCGCCGCGATCCGCCGCCTCGGCTACGAAGGCCTTCCGGTTTGCATCGCCAAGACCCCGGCGTCGCTGTCGGACGATCCCAAGCTGCGTGGGCGCCCCGATGAGTTCGACGTGACCGTGCGCGCGATTCAGATCAACGCGGGGGCAGGCTTCCTGGTGGTTCTGACCGGCGACATCTTGCGCATGCCGGGGCTACCTAGAAAGCCGTTGGCCGAGTCGATCGATCTCGACGGCCACGACATCGTCGGCCTGCGCTGACTCCGCCAAGCACTATCGGCCTCCGGCACGCGGCCGGTGCGCTAACCCTGACGGCTCAAGGCCCGGTTCGCGTCACGCTTACCGAGGCCGAGATCGTGCCGGTCTGTGCGTAGGTCCCCGGCGGCGGGTCGTCAATCACCGTGAACGGGTCTACCGGGCTTATGAAGTACGAGCTGACCAGTATGCTCAGTACGACGATGTCGCGCTCGGGCGGATTGGTAGGGCCGTTGATGGTCCAGGTGGCCTCGGCGACGATGTCGTCGCCGGGCTCGCACACGAAGTTGCGGGCGCTGATTATGAAGGGCGCCGGCGGCGGCGTCGGTGCGTTGAAGGGATTGAGCGCGTTGATGTAGTTCGGTGCGCCCACGCCTCCGTTGACGAAGGAGCCCTTTGCCTTACCGCCGACGTGGCGGGAGAGGCCGGTTGAAGCTCCGACGGCAAACAGGCCGTTGGGTCCTCCACCGTCGCAACTCAACTCGAACCGCGCGTCGTAAGTGCCCGCCTCGTCGATGTCGATCCAAACTGCAGGCGTCCACTCGAACTGCTGGGAGGAGTTTCCACACTCGACCCTACCCGGGCTGTTGGGCACCGGCGTGCACGTCGCGCTCGTGTTCCATGTCGCCGTCATCGTCCCCCGCCCACCTGCGCTGGACGTGAGCAGGGCGTTGACGTCGCTGGATGCCGGTAACGCTAACTCGTGCATCATCCCCATGTCATCGAACACCTGTCGCAACTCGGTACTGTTGATGGAGCTGGTCACTACCTGGCTCTCACCATCCCACCAGTTTGCCGGCGGTGTGAGCAGGTCGTCGTCATCGGGGAACAGCGGGCCCGAGAAGTAGGCCGACTTCATCTCGTCGATGTCCGGATCGGTGTTGGGGTCGTCGTTGATCGAGCCCGCATACCACCCAAGATCAAGGTTGACCTTGCATGGACCGTAGGCGACCAGCACCTCGTCCATGACCTCGTTGTCCAGGTTGAGCGTGGCCGTGATCGTTACTTCACCCTCACCGTTCATGGGCGCGGTGTAGACAGCCTTGTTGTCGGCTCCCGGCACCAGAGACCCCGCACCCGAATAGTTCCAAGTAACGCTGTCGTCTTCGCTTTCGGCCAGGCCGGTGACTACAGCCGTGAACTCGGTCGGGTCGTCGTTGCCCAGGCATCCGCCGGGCGGCGTTATCATTACGCCGGCATCGGCCTTGATCTCCGCCTCGGCCTCGCGCTCGGGTGTCTGGGGGTCGAGTTTCATCGACGTGCTGGTCGCTTTGACGTTGAAGGGGAACTTCATGCGATCGTCCGGCGAGTCGAAGCGCAGTGTGTGCATGTTGCCGGACGGCGGATCCTCCATCGGATTGACGACGAAGGCCGGGTATTCCCACTCGAGGGCTTCGGGCCGGTAGGAATCATTGACGGTCGCGACAAGCTCGACGGGATCGCCCGGCTTGACGGCCTTCTCGTCCGGCACGATCGTGACCCGTTTTGTCACGACCTCGACGTTCTTGTTGGCGTGGACGGAAGCTCCGGTGAAGGCATCCGTGCTTCTCAGCCGTAGCTCGGTAGAACCAAGCGCGACTGGTTCGAAAGACTGGAACTCACGCATCTGTATGCTGTCGCCGAAGTAGATCGGTTCGACGTATTCCTCGTCGTCGGCCTCTCCAATAGGACCCCAGGTCGTGGGATCGATGCTCCAGCAGTCCTCCAGGCCGAGGTCGTCCAAGGCCTGGTTGGCACCTTCCAGGGAGCCGGCCTTGATCAATTCGGCGCTGAGTCCGCCGGGCACCGGTACGAAGTTGGCGGCCGCCAGCAGGCTCTCGACGCTGGTCTGGGTCAGATCCATGCCGCGGTTGGTGGCCCACAGGCGCGCATTGCTCCATTCGGGAAAGGGCGGAGTGCCGCCGTCGCCGCCGTCCATCCGGTCTTCGGGGATGCGCCCGTTGCTTTCTATGTCGAACTCGATCTGGGTCAGGCTCGACGGATACAGGTTCCCGACCATCTCCTCGTATTTGTTCCACGCGAACAGCAGTGCTCCTCCACTCGCGCCTACGGGGGTGCTGGCCAACCCGATGACGGTGAGGATCATGGAGAGGGCATCGTTGATGACCTTGTTGCCCAGAGATGATTGAGAGCTGGTGGCGGCAAGGCCCTCTTGCATGAGAGTGGCCAGATCTTCCGCGTTGTCTATGTCGATGTCGATCTGACCGAGAGAACCGCAAACACCGTTGTTGGTGACAGCGTCGCCGATTCCAGCGTCACGGGACGCCACAGCGCCCTGACCCGCTCCCAGGATGTTGAACCCACCCGGAACGAGAGGAAGCCGGTTCATGAGCAGCTCATCCAGTGCGCCTTGCAGGTCGATCTTCGCCAAGGCCCGGTTGAGTAGATCTATGTCGAGGCCGTCGGCGGCATCGGGTGCGGTTCCGGCCAGCAGGGCCGCCAGCGAGTTATCGTTCAAAGGACCGTCGAGCACGATCTGTGCGAGTGCCAGGGGAATCAAGGTGGGCGGCAGTAGGTCGAGGGGTGTGTTGCCCAGCTCTGTGCCGGTATAGCCGAAGTCACCGGCCACGGTATCGATCAGTCCCAAGAACGCTGCCAGCGTGTTCGTACTCGTGTCGACGGGCGCGGCCGGCAACGGAAGGATCTGGAGCTGGCCGAGAGGGCAGGACTCTACTCCGTCAGTAACGGTAACGTCGACCGTTCCTCCATCGACGTTGGCATCGGGGTGAGTCGGCACGAGGAGCTTGTCGGTGCCCTCGTCGTCGAGGATGACGCCGGCGATGCCGTCATCGCCCGCCATCGGCGTGATGACGGCCCACACCGAGTCATTGGCGTCGGGGACGTCGCCGATGTCGATCAAGTCGAAGGGCTCGCCGCTGGAAGCTCCCAGGACCAATAGGTCGCAAAGGGGAGGCAGTACGCAGGACGGGCATGCAAGCGCTACAGGGGCGCCGACGGCGTCCTTGAGCGTCATCAACGCATCGGTCGCGGTGGTGTCGCCGGAGTCGTCGGTATCACAGATGCACAGCTCACAGCTGCCGACGCCAACGGCTACGTTCAGAATGAAGAGAGCGTCGCTGGCGGTCGGGTCCTGGCCCACGGATACGGGCTGACCGCAGTCACCGTTGACGGCCTGTACGTGATCGCTGAAGCCGACGCTGAGGGCCAGGCAGGTGAGAAAACACGAGGCTAGGGCGGCGTGAAGACGAGAAGAGGAACCGGATGCCCGCACGGACGTGGATTACCACGCCGCACTCAGTAGTCCAAGGATGAGCTGAGGCCGGTCGCTTCAGCCTCCCGCAGCCAACTTGGCCCGCAGGCTCAGGGCGCAGTTGGCGCACTCGCCCCGCAACGGGTTGCCTAGCCAGCGCCGCTTCGATGGTTCTGCGCCGGCAACGTTACGGTCGGCGAAGAATGCCTGTCGACACCTCGGGCAGCGGCTGCCCAGATAGTTCGGGTAGGCGATCGCCATGGCCAGCAAAGCCGGCAGCGGCAGCAACAGGCTCAGCAATTCCCGCGGGCCCGCATAGGCCCACGCTGAGGCGGCCACGCCGACTACCAGAGCCACGACAACGCAGTCGCGTTGACGCCGGATATGTCGTGCCCCGGATACGATATGAGGTGACAAGGAATCTACCGCTTCAAGCCCCGCCACGGGCCCTCCTTCGTGCCGCCTGCCGGTTTTGACGGCCCTTATGGGTGCGTATCATGCAATGTCGGGGCCAGCCGGCAGCGCGCCTGCCGTGCTCGCGCCGGCGGACCTGCGTGTTGACCAACGACGAGCGCAGGTCTAATTCCTAGAGGTAGGGGGTATATGGCAGCGAACGGCGAGCCGCGGGAGAAAGTCAGACTCACGGGCGAAGACCTGTCGTTTTGGTGGATGGACTCGCCCATGCAGCCCACCACCATGGCGATGGCCGTCGTGCTCGATCGGTCTCCCGACGATGCTCTCTTGCGCCGGGCCTTCGAGAGGGCCATTCACGCCGTGCCCCGCCTCACCGATCGTGTGGCCGAGGCTCCATTGGGCATAACGTTGCCGCACTGGGAGACCGACCAGACCTTCGACCTCGAATACCACGTTCGCCGGCACGCGCTGACGCGTGCGCACGACATGGACGAGCTGCTGCTCGAGATGGGCACGGCTTACGAAACTCCCTTCGACCGGTCACGGCCGTTGTGGGAGGCGAGGGTCTACGACAACCTCGACGACGACGGTAAGGCCGCCATGTTCTTCAAGCTCCACCATGCCGTGGCCGACGGGGTGGGGGCTAACGCCATCTTCGCCGCGATGACCGACGACCGGCGCGAAGACGCCGAGAAGGTTCAGGTGGAGGCGCTCGATGGATCGAAGTGTGCCTGGGCTCCCGACCCACCTCTGGTTCAACGCTTGGGCGATGCCGTTCGCGATCGTGTCGAGCTGGGTTTCGAGCGTGCAGGTGCGGTGGCGGGCGCGGTTGCCGACACAGTCAGGCACCCGAGTAACATCCCCAAGGCTTTGGGGATCGTACGTTCCTTGGTCGAGGCGTTCAGCTTCAACAGCGAGTCGCCGCTTCGCAACGAAACCGGCCGCGCCCGTCGTCTCAGCGGCCTGGAGTTACCGTTCCAGGAGGTTCGCAGCGTGAAGGGCGCCCTCGGCGGCACCATGATCGACGTCATCTTGACCGTCATGTCGCGTGCCATAGGCCGCTGGCACTTCGAGAAGGGGATAACCAAGGTCGAAGAGCTGATGACCTTGGTGCCGGTGACGCTACGCAGCCAGGAGCAATGGGGTGACGGCGGCCACGTGGGCAACCGGACGACCGGCATACTGGTACCCTTGCCCATAGCGATCAATTCTCCGCTGGATTCCTTCCGTGAAGTACGCAAACGCATGGAGGCCAAGAAGGCCGACCCCGCTTCCCATGCGGCGCCCGCCATTGCCGAGATACTCACTGTGCTTCCGCGCAATCTCATGACCTGGATGTCGGAAGCGACCTTCGGAAGCATAGACTTCATCGTCACCAACGTTCCCGGCCTTCTGGTCCCACGCTACATGGCCGGGGCCGAGATACTCTCGACCTATCCCTTTGCGCCGACGGCCAAGACCAGCCCGGTCAGCGTGGCCCTCTACGGGTATCGCGATTCCCTGTTCATCGGATTGGATTCAGACGAGGCGACCATGCCCGATGTCGACGCGTTCAAAGAAATGATCCGGGAGAGCTTCGATGAGTTGCGTCGTGAAGCCTCAGCCGGTTTGGACTGAACGCATCCTTCCGTATAGCGTCGACTTATCCCTAGGGGGCTGCTGAGCACGAGCGCGTGCCGCGCACAGCAAGACTGCAAGGACAGGAGAGGCACAATGGCTCGAAAGATCGTTGTCGACTACGACCTGTGTGAGGCGAACGCCATATGTATGGGGATCGCGCCCGAGGTCTTCGAAGTCGACGATGAAGACAACCTCAACCTCCACATGGAGGAGATACCCGACGACCTGGCCGGCAAGGTCGAGCAGGCGGTACTCCGCTGCCCGCGCCAGGCCTTGAGCATCGAGGAGGACTGACCTGATGGACAGCCTTCCCCTGGACCGCCTCGACGTCATCTCCGCAAAGTCTTACGGCGAACACGGCTATCCTCACGAAGCCTGGACCCGGCTGCGCCGGGAGTCCCCCGTGCATCTGATGAAGCCCGACGACTACTTGCCGTTTTGGGCGATTACCAAGCACGCCGACATTATCGAGGTTTCCAAGCAGCCCGAGAAATTCCAGAGCGCGGGCCGTTTCATCCTGTTTCCCGAAAATGCGGGCGCCGGCAATACCACCAAGGAACTGGTCGAGAATCCGCCGTTGCGCATGCTCGTCAACATGGACCCGCCCGAGCATCGTCACTACCGGCAGCTCGTAAGCGGTTGGTTCACGCCGCGGGCGGTAAAGCGCTTGAAGGAAAGGCTCGAGGAGATAACGGCCGAGATATTCGACGAGCTGGCCGCCGACGGCGGCGAATACGAGGGCGACTTCGTGCGTGATATTGCCGTGCGCCAGCCCCTCAGGATGATTACCGAGATCCTGGGAATTCCACGCGAGCAGGAAGATTTCGTGCTTCGGGTTACCAACGAGAACTTCGGCATCGAAGACCCCGAGTTCCAGCGAGAGGGTGATACGCGCGAAGAGGGCTTGGCCTTTTTGCAGGAGGCTTTCGCCTATCTGGACCAGATAACCCAGGACCGCCGCGCCAACCCTCGAAACGACCTGTCGACCGTGCTGGCCCAGGCCACCATCAACGGTGAGCCGGTGCCCCAGTTCGAGCTGTTCTCGCTTTACTTCCTAGTGATGGTCGCGGGCCACGATACTACCCGCAATGCCATCTCAGGGGGCTTGTTGGCGTTGCTCGACAACCCCGAGGAGTTTGCAAAGCTTCGCCTCGATCCATCCTTGGTGTGCACGGCCGCCGATGAGATCGTGAGATGGTCGACACCGGTCAATCATTTCTCGCGGACTGCCACCGAGGACTACGAGTTGCGCGGGCAGAAGATAAAAGCCGGCGATTCCGTCGCACTGTTCTACGCCTCGGCGAACCGCGACGAGGAAGTTTTCGAGGATCCCTTCAGGTTCGACATCGAACGCGAGCCCAACCCTCACCTGGGCTTCGGCATAGGAGAGCATTTTTGCCTCGGTGCTCACCTGGCCAGGCTCGACCTCGAGGTGTTCTTCCGTCAATTCGCGGAGAGGGTCGAGTCGATCGAGTTGGCGGGACCTGTCGATCTTTTACAGGCCAGCTTTGTCGGGGGGCCCAAGCGCATCCCCGTACGCTACCGCTTCAAACCCGCAGCGAGGCACTAGAGAGGAGGGCGTCATGGCGAAATTTCCGACGACGGTGGAAAGCTCGGTGACGGTTAAAGTGCCGCTGGGTCGCGCCTACGAGTTCATGTGGGACGTCGTCGGATCCTCGGCCTGCATACCCGGGTTGGAGAAGTGCAAAGCTGTGGGGGAGGATACCTACCAGTTCGTCTACGAGGAGCGCTCCACGGGGCCGGTCAGCCTGACCGTGCGCTACACCTCCCGATACCAGGGCAACGGTACCGACACCATCACGTTCGAGAGCTTTGGCAAGAAAGGCGACAACACCGACGTCGAAGGCTTGATCAAGCTCAAGCCGAAGGACGACTCCAACACCAGGATAACCCTCAAGCAGATGCTGGCGCCGGATACGCCCGTGCCCACGCTCCTGCAGGGCCTGATCCGCGGCTTCGTAGAGAGCGAGGCCACGGCCGCGGTCAAGCAGTACCTGGCCAACGTCAAGGCCACCCTGGGCCCCTGAAGCCGCCCGAGGCATAGCCTGGGACGGAATTGGCTATATCTCAGGCATTTACGTAAGCTTCCTCGCGTACTACACGAAGCGAGGTAAGCCTATGAAACCCCTGATCGCTTTTGCCGCTGCGGCGGCGCTCTTGATGGTGTCCGTTGTCATGCCCGCGCCCGTCCTGTCCGGCGGCTGTGGTGATGTCGACGACAACGGGACGGTAAACGCTACCGACGCCCTGATGGTCTTGCACGAGTCCGTAGGGGCCGACCCAGGCCTCGACTGCGGCACGGTCGCAGTCACCAACGTCGTCGAGTTGGCCGAGCTCGACGAGGACGCGATGGAAAAGCTCGAGGCTCTCCTCGATGCCCTGTCCTTCGAGGGGGATGACGACGAGACCATCGTGCTGACCGGCAAGAATCTGCAGATAGTCAGCGGCGAAGGCGAGACCGATGCCGAACCTAACGGCCTCGGCAACCTGATCATCGGCTACAACGAAGACGAGTTCGCGGCCAACGATCGCTCCGGGTCGCATAATCTCGTGGTCGGACGCGAGCATATCTACTCGAGCTACGGAGGCATAGTGGCCGGCGTCGCCAACGGCGTCATCGCTCCCTATGCCTCGGTGTGCGGCGGCGAATTCAACTGGGCTACGGCTACGTTGTCGTCGGTCGGCGGAGGGTCGGGCAACCTGGCCTCGGGTAGGACGTCGCACGTCGCCGGTGGACGCGGCAATACCGCATCGGGGCCGGGTTCGGCGGTTTCGGGCGGTGCCTCCAACAGCGCCGGTGGAGCCGACGCGACAGTAGCGGGCGGCAGCGGCTACACGGCCAACGTCAACGGAACAGTCGTGCCTCGTTAGCCTGAGCGGATCGCATAGAGGCCGTCGATTTTTCCGTCTCATAAGCGGATGTCGCGGGCTCTATCTTGCTGACACGAGGCCTTCGCGGCTTCGCTATACTTTCAAGATAGGGCCCATGCGCAACGCGCTTGGGCGTCCGCTATGCGATCCGTCACCAGCCGAGGAAACGGCGTCGACATCGGTCTCTACGATGAGACCGACGCCGCAGCCATACTAGACTGTCTCGCCGAGGGCTTCGGTTTCGAGCCGGATCCGCACAGCTGGCATCGGCTGTTCTTCGAGAACCCCGCAGGTGACCCGATCATCCTCATTGCCCGAAGCGGTGACCAGGTCGTTTCGCACTATGGAATCCTGCCGCGGCGAGTGTTGGCATTCGGTGAGGCGGGATTGGCCGCCCACGTCGTCGACGTGACCACCCGGCCGGGCTGGCAGCGCCAAGGCGTGCGCACGATGCTCGGCATGGAGGCCATGCGTCAGATCGCCGAGGGTGGCTTTCTAGTAGGTTACGCCTTCAACAACGATCAGTCTTATCCGGGCAGCGTGAAGTACGAGCGGGCCACGGCCCTTCATCAACCGCCGGTTATGATCAAGCCTCTGCGGCCCTTCAGCGCCGGTTTGTCTTACCTGGGCGAGCGCTTGTCCCTCGGCCGCGGCGAGGGAGCCCACAACGCGCCGGAGGCGGCCATAGCAGGCCCCTTGCCCATCGATGCCAGCTTGGCCCACGCCGCTATCGCCTCGGGGGGCGAGTGGAAGAGGCCAAGCTTCGACCGGGAGCACACCTGGTTGTTCGAGCAGGTGGACGGGTTGCCCAGGATCGCGGTCATCCGTGACCAGGCTCATATGACGTGGCGCTATCCGGGCTGTGCCGAGACGCCCTATCTTCACCGCGACGTAAAGGAAGGTGACAGGGTAGTGGCAACGGCTGTCGTGCGAACGACAAGCCTCTTCGGCGTTTCCATGCTGTTGCTGATGGATTGGATGTGGGCCGAAGGCCGCCGCAACGAGGGCCGCGACCTTCTCGACGATGCGGTGGAGCAGGCCAGACGTGCGGGAGCTTGCGCGGTAGCCGCCATGGCGATGCCCGGCACCCTGCACCACAGGCTGCTACGAAACGCGGGCTTCATCTCGGTTCCCCACATGATGCTGCCCAAGGCGATCCACTTCGTGGTGCGCCTCGACCGGCCGGTCGATGATCCGACTCCATGGATGGAGCCGTCCAGCTGGTATCTGACCTGGGGTGACGGGTTCCTGCTCTAGGAGCCCGTAGTTAGTTGACTAACGCTTGAACCACTTTCGCTTCTGAGGCTGGTCCGTATCGGCCCCATCATCCGTTGACTGCTGACTCGCTCGCTCTGCACGGATGTCGGCGGCGATGAGACGGTTGTCGCTGCCCAGCAGACGGCTGAGCCGATCGAACTTCTCCATCTCTTCGGCTGAAAAGTCCGAGAGGTCCAGCTCTTCTTCCTCGGCCTTCGGCTGTGCGGACGTCTTCGCGCTCTGGCGAGGAGGGGCCGCCGGAGTCTCGCTCATCATCTCGTCCGCCGTCGCGGCCTCTGACAACCCGTCGTCTTCGGGCTGCGCGGTGCACTCCAGCGAATCGGTAGCCGAGCACTCCTCCGCCTGTTCTGCAGCCTCGGTTTCGTTAGAGCTTTGCGGCTCTTCGGCCGGGTCAGCCTCGGGAGAGTCGGTAGCAACCGGATTTACCGGGTTCTCGGCAAGCATGCGCAGGGCGTCTTCGGTCGCCTTGGCGGCGGCCTCGGAAGTTTCAGCGCTGGTGTCGGACAGGCCGTCCTGGAGACGCGCCAACATGGTCTGGAAAACTCCGACCGTCTGTTCGCGCAGCTGCACCATGCCGAGGCGATTCTCGATCTCGCTCTCGATATCCGAAAGCTCCCTCTGCTGTAGCTCGAGCTTGGCTCGGGTCCCTTCGAGTTGCGCCTCGCGGGCTACGTTCTCGTCGGCCTGACGAGAGAGTTCGGCTTCGGCTCTCGCCAGTTCTTCCTCGTGGCGTTTTGCTTCTTCCTGACGCTCGCTCAGCTGAGCCTCTATCTGCTCCAGCGCGGCCTCGTGCTCGGTAAGGGCGCGCCCCGACGCTTCGATGGATTCCTGGCGGTCATCGAGTTGCGCCTGTTGCTCGGCCAGGCTCGCCCTCTGCGCTTCCAGCTCCTCGCAATGCTTGCTCAAGCCTTCTTCCTTGGCGTTCAGCTCGTCACTGATCTCTTGTATCGCCTGACGCTTGCCGTCCAGGCTCGTGGACTGCTGCTCGAGCTCGCGGCTGCGCTCGGCCATGGCCTCCTCACGCTCTCCTAGTTGGCTCTCGAGCTCGTCGAGGGTCCGGTGACGCTCTTCCAGCGCTGCGGATTGCTGATCCTGCTCGCGGTCACGGCGGGCGAGACCTTCCTCTTTCTCGGTGAGGTCCGACTCGTGCTGGGCGATTGCGCTGCTGCGCATGTCGAGCGCGGCGTTCTTCTCGTCCAGTTGTTCGCTTCTATCGATGAGCGACTTCTTGCGCGACACCAGATCGTTTTCGAGTTCGGCGATGGCCTGTTCGCGGTCATCGAGGGCGCTGGTTTGGCGATTGATATCCTCTTTTCTCTCGATCATAGTTGCCTCGCGCGAGGTCAGCTGCTCTTCGAGGTCATCCATGACCCGAGTGCGCTCGGTCAACTCGTGGGCCTGCTCTTTGAGCTCCTCGGCACGCCGGGCGAGGGCGCTACCCTCGGCTGCCAGTTCAGCCTCGCGCTCGTCGCTGGCCAGGTTGCGCCGATTGATCTCGTCCCGCAGGCGACTCAGCTCCGCGAACGCATCGCTTACCTGCGCCGAGATGTTGTCGAGGACCCCGTCGAGCGGGGCCGTCGTGGTTTCCTGGCTCCGAGCGGGTTGGGTCTGCTCGGTCGAAGGGTCGTGAGTTCTATTCCGCGCCATTCTTCAATGTTAGCGGCCGCTTGGCGGCGCCGCTGTCAAAAGGTATGCGCACTTGCATGCCGGAGGATACAGAACGCGTGTGACCCCGAGTCTGCTTTGCGATGTGCCTTGGCGACGTCCGCGTTGGCGGGATTTTTAGGCAGCCGCTCGGCGGCCTGGGCGGTCAGGCCAGCTTCGGCCAGCGCTCGGGAGTGTAGTCTCTTGAATAGGTGCCGAAGAGGTAATCCCACAGGGTCAGGAAACCGGCGTAGTTACCTTTAACCTTGGCGTGGTGGAAATCGTGGTGACGGGCACCGTCGTTGAAGGGCAGCAGGTGGGTGGGTGTCCAGGAGAACTCGTAGCCGCAGTGGCCCTCGGCAGCTTCCCACTGCCGGAACGTGAACCAGATCCATAGCACGACGACATGTGAGCCCAGCGCTATCGGTCCGACGAGTGCCACCGTCGCCGTGAGGACATACTCGACCGGATGCATGTAGACGCCGGTGACGGCCCACGGGGTGAGGATCCTGTGATGCCATGAATGAATCTTCTTGTACGCCCACCTCGAGTGCATGCTTCGGTGGAACCAGTAGTAGAGGAAATCGTCGAGGTAGATGAAGAATACGAGCTGTCCGACGATCACGTACCAGGGGGGCAGGGGCCCGGCGTGTACGCCGGAGTGTCGTAGTAAAGGCCATCCCAGCATGACTACCGGGAAAAGGATCGCGTTGTTGACGACCCAGGTTTTCATGCTGGCCCCGAACAATTCCTGTTGGCGCGCCCGCCGGCTCTGGATCTTGTAGGGTGCGGCCCAGTCCGGGTCCTTGGCGGCGAGCCAGGTCATGGGCAGGGCGAACAGCAGAAACGCGAAGGCGCTTATGGCAGCGCTGGCTACGGGAAACTGCCAGAACAGCGGTTCGTTGTAGATCTCGAGAAGCCCCCCCATGTCACCCTCAACATACCCCTTTGCGGCGATTAGGCCAGATGCGCGCCGGCTCGGCGCCGACGAGCGGGGTAAAAACAGCTCTCGTCAGGCTTTCTCGTACTGATTCAAGATCCGGCGTGCGACGACCATCTTGTGGACCTCATCGGGGCCGTCATAGAGCCGAGCCGCACGTGCGCTGCGATACATCGCCGATAAGGGGATGTCCTCCGTTATGCCGGCAGCGCCGTGGACCTGGATGGCCTTGTCGATGACGCTGTGCAGGACCTTGGCTCCGAAGAACTTGATCAGCGATATCTCTTCTCTGGCGCCGCCCGGACCTGCCTGGTCGATCTTCCACGCCGCGTTGAGAGTCATGAGACGCGCCGCCAGGATGTCGGCTCGTGCCTCGGCGATCCAGTCTTGAATGTTGGCCTTGCGCGCCAGCGTGCTGCCGAAGGCCTCACGCAGCACAGCTCTCTCGCACATGAGTTCGAAGGCGCGTTGAGCTTGGCCGAGCCAACGCATGCAGTGGTGGATGCGTCCGGGACCGAGTCTGTCCTGAGCGATGAGGAAGCCGGCGCCCTCTGCGCCCAGCAGATTGGAGGCCGGCACTCGAACGTCCTCGTACCAGATCTCGGCGTGGTGGTTGTGTTCTTCTCCCATCACCGGGATGCCGCGCTGTATGTTCACGCCGGGGGCGTCGAGGGGGACGATGAGCATGCTCTGGCGCTGATACGAGGACTCGTCGGGGTTGGTTACAGCCATCACGATCGCGAAGTCGGCACCGTGGGCTCCGCTGCTGAACCAGGCATGTTTGTTGATGATGTAGTCGTCGCCGTCGCGCACGGCGTTGCCGCGCAGTAACTTCGGATCGGAGCCGGCCACCTCGGGCTCGGTCATCGAAAAGCAACTGCGGATGTCTCCGGCGACAAGTCGGCCGAGCCACTTGGTCTTTTGCTCTTCGGTTCCCCACTTCCACAGTATCTCGGCGTTACCGGAGTCCGGCGCTTGAGAGCCCACACAGGAAGGCCCGTAGGCGCTGCGGCCCAGCACCTCGTTGACGAAAACATAGTGCATGAAGGGTAGGCCGGCCCCGCCGGCTTCCGACGGTAGGTGAAAGGCCCAGTATCCCAACTCTTTGGCGTGAGCTTGCACCCGCTTGACCGACTGAGGAAAGGCGGGCCCGCCTACCTCCAGCGGTTCATGATGTTCTTGTTCGAGCGGGTAGACGTGCTCGTCCATGAAGCGGGATACGTTGTCGACGAGTTCGCTGATTTCGCTGGGGATCGAAAAGTCCATTAAGTCTATCCTCCATTGCCGGCACGACCGGCGACACGAGGCGGCTGCGGTGAATCTAGCGTGTGGCCGCAGCCATCTGAACCCCCGAACAGGTGGTCGGGATTTCCTAGTGGATGGAAGGAGCGATCAGCGGGATTCCTGTCGATGCGAAGGTGGGACACATAGCGCCATGAACGGTGCGCCCGAGATCAGGGAGCTGAAGCCCAAGGCTCGCGGGGGTCGCGTGCATCCAGGTTGTTGTGACAAGACCCGCATGGGGGAGGTGATCTGCTGGCATGTTTGATGCACGCGACAACAACGGTTTCGTATACGTTGGAATCGCTCAACGCTCCGGTAAGCGGCGCCGCCTAACGCTTTCCGTGCCGCCATCCGGGCGCAAGAAAAGGGGGGAGCATGCGGAACAGTTGCCGCCTCTCGAACTCGCGCCGAGCCGAAACGGCTTCGGATCCCCACCGTCCTTCGAACCGCCGCCACACCCGTTTCCTTGGCGTGCCCGCACGCGTCGCTTTAGCGAGTCTAGTTGCGATGCTGGTATGCGGCCCGGCTTCTGTCGTTGACGCACAGGTTTCAGGCGTGGTGCGAGGGCTCGACCTCGTACCCATTCCGGACGCGTTGGTGACGATACAGGCCACCGACTCGCGCACGGTAAGCGCAGCAGACGGAAGCTTCTCTTTCGACGAGGCGGTCGGCAGCAACCTCGTAATCGTCGCCGCGCGAAAGGGTTACTTCAACGGATCCGTAACCGCCGGCGCTCCGTCGAGCAATCTGATGGTCATCCTGGCACCCGTGCCCCAGGATGACGATCCCACTTACACCCTTGCCGACCCACAAGACTGTGCTGTCTGTCATCCTGACCAGTACGCTCAGTGGAACGGTTCGCCGATGTCCAAGGGGGGTACCAATACTTGGGTCCACGACATCTATGACGGATCGGGCACGCCGGGCGGCATGGGCGGTTTTGTGTATGTCCGTGACTCGGAATTCGCCCATAGCAATCCGAATTCCGAGTGTGCGGCATGCCATCAGCCTCAGACCTGGATCGAGTCGCCGTTCAGCCCGATAGTCGGCCTCAACGGACCACAGACGCCTGGCTTGGTTCATGGGGTGTCCTGCGATGTCTGTCACAAGATCGCCGACGTGGACGAGACGAAGATCAACCACCCCGGAATTTATCCCGGTGCGGTGACCTTCACGCGACCTCAGGGGCCGTTGTTCAACCAGGTCCAATACGGCGTGCTCGGGGATGTCGACTTCACGAGCGCGACGGAGATGCGTTCGTCCTTCCAGCCTCAGTTGGTCGCCGGCGTCTGCGGAACCTGTCATCAGGACAAGAACGATCCGGACGAAGACGGTGATTTCGACGAACCCAACGGCGTGATCTCCGAGCCGACCTACATCGAATGGCTCGACTCGCCGTACGGCGATCTGCAGTCACCGCTGTACGCCACCTGTGTCGACTGTCACATGCCGCCTGCGGGCCCGGATACCGCGTGCAACAACCTGAGTCCGGCGCTGATCCGTGATCCCGACACGATTCGATCTCACGATGTGCGCGGGACAACGCCGTACTTCCTCGAAAACGCCGTGGATCTGGACGTGCAGGCCCAACTCAACGGCAACACGCTCGAGGTCGATGCAGTCATCACCAACAGCCTCACCGGGCATCACGTTCCCACGGGTGTTACGGTTCGAAACATGATCCTGCTCATAGATGCATGGCGCGAGAGCGACGGCTTGGTGCTCAACCATACGGGCACTCAGACTGTTCACGACCTGGGTGGGATAGGGGATCCGGCTCAGGGCTACTACGCCGGCCTGCCCGGCAAGTTCTACGCCAAGGTCAACCACAACTCTAGCGGGGTGGGTCCGACATTTTTCACGGACGCCTTCGGCATACAGTTCGACAACCGCATTGCCGCGCTGGCCAGTGACCCCACTTCCTACACCTTCGACGTGCCGCCTGGCGGAGGGACGCTGCGGGTCGACGCTCGGCTGATCTACCGGCGAGCGTTTCGCTTCCTCGTCGATGCCAAGGGGTGGATGTATGACGGCCATGGTAACCCACTCGCCGATGTCGCCCCGCCCCACTACGGACACCTCATGGAGATGGTGAGCCGCAGCGTGATCGCGGTGTCCTGCACCGGGCAGCCTCTAGGCGCCTCGTGCTCAGACGGCAACCCGTGTAACGGGGACGAGACCTGCGACGGACTGGGTAACTGCCAACCGGGCACGACGCTGGTTTGTGATGACTCCTCTGTGTGCACGGATGATAGTTGCGACCCGTCGAGCGGCTGCGTCTACACCCCGAACACGGCATCTTGTGACGACGGTGACGCTTGCACGACCGACGACACCTGCAGTGCGGGCCTGTGTGTCAGTGGACCGCCGGAAATCTGCGACGATGCGAATCCGTGCACTGACGACGCTTGTCTGCCTGCCAGCGGTTGTCAGTACACGCCGAACACTGCTTCATGCGAGGACGGCGATTCGTGCACTACCGGCGACGTCTGTAGTGGCGGCACCTGTATCAGCGGTGCGGCCGCCGACTGTGACGATGGAAACGCCTGTACTCAGGACATATGTGACGCCGGTCTAGGTTGCCTGAATCTGCAAGAGCCTGCGGCGGGTTGCCTGACGGCGCAGCGAAGTAGCTTTGCCTTGAAGGACAACGCCGACGACAGCAAAGACCGGCTGAAGTGGAAATGGTCCAGAGGGGAAGCTGTTGCACAAGTTCAACTCGGCGACCCGGTAACGGCGACCGGATATGCGCTGTGTGTGTACGACAGCAGCGAAGGACAGACGGCGCTTGCTGGAATGTTGGCCGTCACACCCGGTCCGTCCTGGAGCGATCGTGATCCCAACGGCTGGCGGTACAAAGACGCATCGGCCGGCTCTGACGGGGTCAAGAGCCTGGGCCTGCGGACAGCCGGCGCATCCGGGAAGGCTAAGGCCAAACTGAGTGCCAAAGGCGTCGCCTTACCGACACCGGTGCCGGTGATTCACTTCAAGATGTTCGACAAGGAACCGCAGGTAGTCGTTCAGCTCGTCAACGGCGAAGGGACTTGCTGGACGAGCGAGTTCACCGAGTCCAAGAAGAACAAGGTCGACAGGTTCATCGCGAAGTCTCCCTGAGTACGGTCGTTGGGGACGGCCCCTGATCTTCCCTGGGACCCCGAGCGACACGGCCTGTTCTCAGTTCTGCAAGGCGTCGGGCGCTGCCTTCCTAGCCCTGCCAAGGCACTCGGCCGCAACGCGGCTTCCGGGCCGCGATGGGCTTGGCATGCGATATGCGGAGAAAAGCGGGCAGGGTGTTATCTCGGGAGGTAGGACAATGCCGATCCAAAAGCTCAAGGATTTTCTCAATACCAACAACGTAAAGTACGTGATGATAAGCCATTCTCCGGCTTTCACGGCGGAAGAGGTGGCGGCTTCGGCCCATGTGCCCGGTCGTGAGCTTGCCAAAACGGTGATGGTCAAAGTCGATGGAGAGATGGCCATGGCCGTGGTGGCGGCCCATCAGAAGGTGGATTTCGGCCTTCTCGAGGGCGTCGTGGGCTGTACGGGCGTGAGCCTGGCCGAAGAAGACGAGTTCAAGAGTCGGTTTCCGGACTGTGACGTAGGCGCCATGCCTCCCTTCGGGAACCTCTACGGCATGAAGGTCTATGTGGACGAGGCCCTGAGGGAGGACGAGCAGATTTCCTTCAACGCTGGCACTCACACAGAACTGATGCGGCTCGCTTACCGGGACTTCGAAAGGCTGGCCGAGCCCAAGGTCGGACGAATAGCCGCCGCCGACTGACCATAGGGAGCGCAGCCGCCGGCGCGGGCGGGGAGAACCGCTATGTCTACCGTCGAACAGATCAAGCTCGCACCGCTCGACCTCGAACGCTTCGCCGACGTCATGCCCCGCCAGATTCTGGACTCGGCCATGTCTCTTGCTTCTTCGGTGGGTGAGAAGATGAGTGGGCGAGCCGTATGGAACATAAACTCTACGGCACGAGGCGGCGGCGTCGCCGAGATGCTCAGGTACCTCGTTGCTTTCGGCCGCGGCGCGGGAGTCGATACGCGCTGGGCGGTCATCGACGGTTCTCCCGACTTTTTCCGAATCACGAAGCGTCTCCACAATTCACTGCATGGGGTAGACGGCGATGGCTCCCCACTGGGAGAGGCCGAGCGGAAGATCTACGAAGACGTTCTTGCAAGCAACGCCACGAACCTGCTCGGAGTGGTCGGTCCCGAGGACTTTCTGATCCTACACGATCCGCAGACGGCCGGCTTGATCCCGTGGATGGTGGATGCCGGTCGGACGGTCGTATGGAGGTGTCATATCGGACACGACACCGTCAATGACGAGGTCCTGCGTGGTTGGGACTTTCTCAAGCCCTATCTGGCCAGAGTCCCGAGGTACGTGTTTTCGCGCGCGGCTTATGCACCTGAATTCTGCGAACCCGAGAAAATCGTCATCATCCCGCCATCCATCAACCCATTCTCTCCGAAGAACCAGGAGATGAGCGAGGACAACGTGCACGGGATCCTAGTCCATACCGGACTGATCGAGGGCTCCGACTCCGACGACAGGACTTTCTTGCATGACGACGGGTCGCCAGGGCGAGTAGAGCATGCGGTCGATGTGGTGAGACTCGGTAAGGCGCCGTCCTGGAGCACGCCTTTGATCGTTCAGGTCTCGAGGTGGGATGATCTCAAGGACCCCATGGGCGTCATCGAAGGGTTCCGGCTCTACGCTGAAGGGTCCGGCACGACGCGGGCCCACCTGATTCTTGCGGGCCCGAACGTTACCGCGGTTGCAGACGATCCTGAGGGCGCCGAGGTATTTGCCAAGACCGAGCAGGCTTGGCGCGATCTGCCACATCATGTTCGGCAACGCGTCCACCTGGCGTCCCTACCCATGCACGATGTCGAAGAGAACGCCGCCATCGTCAATGCGCTCCAGCGGCATGCCTCCGTGGTAGTGCAGAAGAGCCTGCACGAGGGCTTCGGCCTGACCGTGACCGAAGCCATGTGGAAGGGCAGGCCGGTTGTGGCCAGCGCCGTCGGCGGTATACAGGATCAGATAGAGGACGGGACCAACGGCCTGTTGCTCAAGGATCCCACCGACCTGTCGGAGTTTGCAGGTGCGTTGAGCCGTCTTCGCTCCGACCGGGTGTTGTCTGCTCGCCTGGGCAAGAACGCTCAGCAGACGGTACGCGACCGTTTTCTCAGCCTGGCCTCGTTGCTGGCTTACGGCGGTCTGATAATGGAGATGGAACGGGACGTCAGTGCGCTGCAAGCCTAGGCTCTACCGGGGATACGCATGCAAGAGCGAGGGACCTACAAAGGACAAACCGCCCTGATCACGGGCGCGTCGGCGGGAATCGGCCGCGAGTTGGCCATGCTGTTCGCGTCCCATGGCTTCGATCTCATCGTGACGGCCCGCCGCCAGGATCAGCTGCAGGCGCTGGCCGACGACGCTTCACGCGCTCACGGAGTGGGCGTGACCGTCATCCCTTTGGATCTCACCGCAGCGGATGCGCCGCAGCGGCTCTACGAGGACGTCTGTGGCCGAGGTTTGTCCGTCGACGTTCTGGTCAACGATGCCGGGGTCGCGCTCTCCGGCGGCTTCGTCGACCAGGACCCGGATCACGTAATGCGCATGCTGTTGTTGAATGTAGTCGCGCTTACCTTACTGAGCCGGCTCTTCATCCCTGCCATGGTGGAGCGGCGTCACGGGCGCGTTTTGAACGTGGCCTCGGTCGCCGGATTTCAGCCAATACCCTCGCTGGCCGTATACGCCGCCACAAAGGCCTACATACTGTCGCTGACCGAATCCTTGTCGGAAGAGCTCAGGGACACGGGCGTGACCGCAACGGCGCTTTGCCCGGGGCTTACCCATACCGACATGTACGACACCATCACTGAGGAGAATGAGACTCTGGAGGCGTTTCCCGAGCTCATGATCATGGATGCCAAGGAAGTCGCACGCGAGGGCTTCGACTCGTGCATGCGAGGCACGGTCATCGATGTGCCGGGATTGATCAATCAGGCGATAGTGAACTGGAGCCGTTTCCAGCCTCGCTGGGTGGTCAGGATGGTCGGCGGTTTCTTGGGACGCCGCGCGATCTGAAACAAAGAAAGCCTGGGATGGGCGTAATACGCCGCTGGTGGAAGTCTCCTCGGGTTCGCCCGTTTCGCATGCGGGTGTCGAACCAGCAGCGGTTGCTGTTTCCAGTAGTGGGAGTCCTGGTTCGTGTGTGGATGTGGCTGGTCAGGCGGGGAGTTACGTACGATCGCAGGGGGCCTCTCTACAGCTACATGCAAGCCGGCAAGCCTTGCATCGTGGCGTTATGGCACCAGGACGTCATGGTGCTGATGGCCGACTTGTTTCGGTTCACGCCTAGCTATCGTCCCTACTTCATGGTCAGTGACGGACGCATGGGAACCTTCGGGTCCTACCTGCTCAGTCTTTGGGGCATCGGTCAGGTGGCTGGGTCGGGGCCTAAACACGGGGTCGCCGCGGTCAAAGAACTCGGCGAGCGTGCCCGTTCGGAGCAGAAGGGGATCTTCATCATGGCCGACGGGTCGCGCGGGCCCGCGCGACACGCCCGTTGGGGTGCTCTTTATCTTGCCCGCGACACGGGTTTGCCAATCATCGCGGCGCGGGCCTGGGGCGACAACTTGGTCGTGCTCGAACGCACGTGGATGCGTCTTGCGTTGCCCAAGCCTTGGGGCAGATCCGTGGTGCTGACGTCGGCGCCCCTCAGCGTACCCGCGCAAGCGAAAAGCAAGACGGAGTTGGAGCCCTACCGGGCGGAACTGGAGTCACGCCTGAACGCTATGGCCGATGCCGCGGAGGCTTACTTCGGCGAGGATGTTACCGCTGTGGACCCGTGGGGCCCCCAGTGGAGCGAAGACGGCGGAGCGGGGCTAGAGGCAGGGCAGGCAGGAGAAGGGAATCGGTAGTCCCACACTGCGCCGGAGCACGCCGAGTCCGTCGCTAGCGTTGATCTCGCTATTGCCGGTCACGTCACAGATGCACAGATCGCAGACCTGGCTGCCCACTCCGGCCTGAATGACGAACAGTGCGTCGGTCGCAACCGGCGTAGGCCCGCCGGTAGGCTGCCCGCACAGGTTGAAGTTGCACTCGGCGTCACAGGCATTGCCGACGAGGCCGTTGGAAGCGCCGTTGTCGCATTCTTCATCGTCGTTGATGCTGCCGTCGCCGCAAACACCGCCGCAGTTCTGGGGGTCACCGACACACATGCCGCCTGTGCATGTATCGTCTATGGTGCAGGCCTGGCCGTCATCACAGGGGTCGGTGTTGTTTACCGCCACGCATCCCACCCCGATCTGACAGGAGTCGTCCGTGCAGAGATTGCCGTCATTGCAGAGCCCTGCGTTCGGCGTGCCAGCGCACACTCCGCCCCCGCATACGTCTCCCTCTGTACAGTTGAAGCCGTCGTCGCATGGCGCCGTATTGGGGTTGTGGGCGCAGTTGCCGGCGCCGTCGCAGACATCATCGGTGCATATGTCACCGTCGTCGCTGCATGGCGTGCCGAACGGGAAGAAGTCGCAAGTCTCCCCCTGCTCGTTGCAAAACCCAGCGCCGCATTCGCTCATGTCCGCGCAGGGGCTGCCCGCATGCTCCTGGCACTCGCCGCCGGAGCAAGTATCCGCGCCGTTGCAGAACAATCCATCGTCGCAGTCGAGAACGAGGTTGATGCGGACACAGCCCCTGACGGAATCGCAGAACTCGTCAGTGCAGAATTCAGAGTCGTCGCAGTTGGCGTCGTTGGGGGTGTTCACGCATTCCTGGTTTATGCATACGTCGTCCGTGCAGCCGACCTGGTCGCTGCAGTCTTGGACGTGCTCGCAGTTGCCCGTGAAGATGTTGCAGGTGTCAACCGTGCACCCGTTGCCGTCGTTGCATAGGGGCTGGGCGGGATAGTCGATGCTTTGACCGATGCATGACTCGAGCTGGCAGTCCGCGCTGCACCCATCGCCGTTGATGAGATTCCCGTCGTCGCAGGTCTCGCCAAGGTCGTCTTGCCCATTTCCGCAGCCGGCGCACTTCGTTAGCCCGAGGTTCACCGTGAGTATCTGTGCCGGATCTATCGTAGCACCGGGGTCGATGACGGGCGGTTTGGCGGCATCCGCGTAAAAGAACTCGTTTATGCCGTTCGCGCCGCTCGTGTCGATAGACGCGCCGGAGTCGATCGTGATGGAAGTCGCCGGGAGCACATCGCGGCCGACGAGCACGGTCAGTCCCTCGCCGCCATCGTTGACTAGATCGGCCTCGCTTTGGATGAACACCTCACAGCCGCTGATGTCGATGTCGCCGTTGCTGGAACCGGCTGGTTCCCCACTGGCCTTTATGCGAGAGTTGATGAACACGTTTTGGCCGGAGGCCGACACCGAGCCACCGGAACCCTGGTTGCCGGCACCGGCGTCTGTGAGCGAGCCCGATTGAATGTCGAGATCGCCACCGGCCAAGAATTCGATGTCGCCGCCTCCGCCGTTACCTGCCGACACGTCGATAATGGCGGTCGGGAGGACCGTGAGCGATCCGAGCGAATCGAGGCCTATCGCACCGCCGGTGCCCTGATTGCCCGACGCCCGCGCGAATACTTGGCCGCCGCATTCCACGCTCCCATCCGTACTCGAGAGGGTGAGGATGAAGGCGCCGTCTCCATCCGGCATGCCGCCATCGGATTGGAGCTTGGTGAATTCGCCGACGACCAGCCTGTCGCCGGCGAGAAGCTCGATGTCGCCTCCATCACCACCGGCACCATCGTTGAACTCGTCGATGAAGGTTCCGCCGTTGGCCAATATGGCTGTTCTGTCGCCCGCGACTCCGTTGACGATCACGTCACGCGCCCCATCTATGCAAATCGTGCCTCCGGCACATGATCCGCCGTCGGCATCGATGTCATCGTTCACGAAGATGTCGCGGCCGGCGAAGAGGACGACAGTGCCGCCCTCGGCATCCTCTCCGGCTGTGGAAGACGCATTGATCGGCGCATTGAGAGTGATGTCGAGGTCGCTTTCGACGTCGATGTCTCCTCCCGTGCTGGCTCCACCTCCCTTGGCTTCGACAACGTCGTTGATGGTGACGCTGGCCTGAAGAGAGGAGATCGTAATGGCCCCGCTGTCGGCATCGGGCCTGGTCGCGTTGGCACGCACGTTCTTGTCTATGGTGATCTCACCGGCCGCTCGCAGTTCGATCGAACCTGGGAATTCGTCGCCGTTCGCTGTGGCCTTGCCGTTGAGCCACAAGGTGCCGGCAGGGCCGGCATCGCATGTTCCCAGCCTGAGCTGGGCACAATCGAGATCGATCACGCATGGTTGCGACACGTCCAGGGAGCAACTCCGTCGCGCTACGATCGTGGCATCTCCTCCTACGAACTGGCCGCCGGAGCCCTTTCGGACCTTGACTCCGGTCTTGCCCGGGCTTGGGTTGATGTTGATGTTGCCGGCCAGCACTCGGCCGCGAGAGCTGCCGAAATCGAGCTGCCCGTTGCCCGTGACGTTGACGGTGCGTGTGCCGAAATCCAATTCGGCCGGGATCGACGGCACCTTCACGACCTCGGTGATCTCGCAGGGATCCTCAGTGGGAGCGCAGACATCGTCAGCGGTCATCGCGTCGATGTCGGCGTGCGCAAGATGCGGCGCGAGGCTGAACGCCGCAAAAAACAGAAACACAGGAATCGTCAGGCCTAAACGCCGACCGAGCGGTCTCACGGGCTCAGACCCCCTCGACTGTCCGGCTTGCCATTGCCGGCGGACTCGAGACCAGCGAGATCGAGACCCCTGCCCATCGATACCACGCCCGCTCCCGTGTTGTTCGTTACGGAGCCGGAAACGGTCGTGTTCACTCCGTGAAGGGTCAGGCCGTTGCCCCCGTTGTCGTGGGAATCCAGGCCCGTCAGTGTAACGTTGCGTCCACGAAGTCTCAGGCCGCCGCCGAGGTTGTGTGAAGCTGACAGGTCGAAGAGTTCGGCGTCCATGCTACGAAGCCACGCTCCGAGCATCGAGTTGCCCCTGAACTCGATCCTGCCCACACGCTTGACGGTCATGGGGTCACGAGCCTGCAGGCCGGTGCCGAACCCGACGATCTCGGCCTTCTGCCCCTCGTCACCGCCGAGCACGACCACGCCGTCCGCGCCACCGCTGAGTACGCGGATGCCAACCCCGTAGCCCGAGCCCCTTATTGTCAGTCCTCCGAGGTTGAGGGTGATTCCATCTGCCTTGGGCCCGACTCTCACCAGCAGGCCGTTCCCGACGCAGGCCCTGGCCACGACCGGGTCGCCGGGCAGGAGCCGCGTGTCGGTGACCACGCGGTCGCCGCAATGGCAGGCTACGCGCTCGCCGTCGATGTCGTCACCGCAGTCGGCGTAGGCCGACGGCGCTGAGACGGCGAAGCCGACGGCTGCGAGTATCGTCGCGGCGATAGTGCGGTAATACTTGTCGGGGTTACCCCTCAAATGAGACGACCTCACTTATTGCTCCAAAAAAACAAAAACCAGGAGTCGTGGCCGGCGCGCGCGGTTGCGACTAGGTCCCCTGCGATCGATGAACCTAAACTATCGCTAAGGGGAGTCAGGGCTGCTTGCAAGTCACCCGTACAACAAAGGGGTTGTAGGCGTTTACAGTCAGGCCGACATACTGCGTTGGCGCCGAATCTGCTGATTCAAA
>JANQEO010000418.1 GCA_028278325.1 Candidatus Binatia bacterium | reverse complement strand
GTGTCGCAACCACGAAAAGCGCTCACGGAGTTCTGCGGCTTTCCAGGCGCCTGTGTCGCACCGACGGTCCCGCACCTCACCGGATCACATCAAGGGGTTGCACGTGAATCGTTGCACCGAAACGGCCGCGCCGGATGAAATGCACGACCCGCTCTGGGAATTCTGGATCTGGTGCGCGTGGCAACGCCGGCACCCAATGATCTGGCGCATCGTCACAGAGAGGAAGAGATGAGCCACCGAAACTACTGCGCTCAGGAGCTGCGGATGATCGACCAGGAGCTTTCGCAGGACGTGGACCCGGACGAGTCTCGTATCCGGCTCGGCGACGTGATGTGGATCAAGTGCGACATCGACGGCTGCGGGAAGAAATGGCGCCTGGCTGTCGTGCGGAAGCTCGATTTCAGCGAGGAAGGTCCGATGGTGTACTTCCCGATCGAGGATTATGAGGACTACCCAGATGGGTACGAGAACGATGAGATCGTCTGGGTCGAGTCCCCCTCGTCGGAGGCCATGGCAGAAGCCTACGCGGCCGTAAAGCACGACCTGGACAGTCGAGCGCCTTGGATCGCCCTGTGGGAAGCGATCAACGAGTACGCCCGAACGTGCGGCGGCAATATCGCACATCCCGGCTACAACGAACCTCGGATGCACGCGGTGGTCGCGGTTGAGGACGCCGTCAAGGGCCTGATGAAAGAGGTGCGCAGCCGAGCCAACGGGGCACCCCCAGACAACGCGAGAGAGGTGTAACATAGCGTTCACCGCGGAGTCGCTTCTGGCCGCCGCTGAAAGGATGCGGCGCGAATTCCCGCCAGAAACGATGCTCAAAGAGTTCAGGGCCGAGCCGGAGACGCTTGTCCGTTTTGGACGAACGCTGCGGGAGCAGTTCGGCGTGGATATCGAGCCGTTTGGGAACTTTCCGCTGAGTCCGTACTCGGGCGCGCCGCTGGTGGAAGACGCCGATATCGAGCCGGGTAACGTGCGGATGATCAACAGGCTCGGTGGCTGCATGGGCGAGGTCGACATGCGCGTGAAGAGAGAGGTGTAACATGGCCCCGCAGCCAGATCCGGTCGAGG
>JANQEO010000391.1 GCA_028278325.1 Candidatus Binatia bacterium | reverse complement strand
GAGGGCCTGACCCGGCGAGATTCGGCGTTTTTTTTGCATCGGCACGGGGTCCCCGGCGGTTGCTGGGGTCGGACCGTCGGGTATATTCTGCGCTTCCATCTACATGCTGGCGTAGCTCAACTGGTAGAGCACCGGATTTGTAATCCGAAGGTTAAGGGTTCGAGTCCCCTCGCCAGCTCCACGAGGTCGGCAAGGCGTGGGGCGGCGGCGGGAGAGCGGGGTCCGGGGCTCGCGAGGCGAGGCGGGGTCGGGACGACCAGACATACTCATCGTGCGACTCTTGGTTCGGGCGGGTCGTCTTCGAAGCTGACGTTTCCAGGTCGGCAATTCGAAGATGGGGCGTTGGGAGCCGGGGGAGCTATACGCGTTTTTCGATACTTCGTGCCTGCCTGTTCGGTGTAGACGGGCTTTCTATGAGACTTCCATGGAGCCGGACTCGAGGGCTCGTTCTGCGGAGAGGTACCGAAGCGGCCAACCGGGGCAGACTGTAAATCTGCTGGCATTTGCCTACGGAGGTTCGAATCCTCCCCTCTCCACCACATCCACCGTCTCCGCCACCGGGCCCGCCGTGCACATCGCCACAGGGTTGGCCCGGCGAGGGTCAGGGACATCTGCAGTCACAGGCAGGAAGACATAGAGACTTCGGCAAGCGGCACCGGGCACCGCCAGGCATGGGGTGTCACGGCATCCGAGAGGAAGCCGCCGGCGCCGCGGAAGAGAGCCACGGAAACAGGAAAGGCCAGGGAGGCGAGGCAGGCAGGAGGGGCGCGACAGGGGGGCGGCCCGATCGGGAGATCCGGCTCTTCACGTGATCGAGTGACATTACGGGCGGGAATAGCTCAGCTGGCTAGAGCACGAGCCTTCCAAGCTCGGGGTCGCGGGTTCGAATCCCGTTTCCCGCTCCAGCTCGCCAGGCGGATTCGGCTCACGTAGCTCAGCAGGTAGAGCACGTCCTTGGTAAGGACGAGGTCAGCGGTTCGAGCCCGCTCGTGAGCTCCAGACGAGACGACCTTCGGG
>JANQEO010000368.1 GCA_028278325.1 Candidatus Binatia bacterium | reverse complement strand
GGACTCGATCTGACCCTGCGGCACCTCCAGGTACTCGCAGATGGCCCGAACGAGATCGGGATGGGCACTGCCGCCGAAGACCTTCAGCTCTCCGTACATTTCCTATCGTCCTGTGGTTGACTGATCCAGACGCCCTGCATCCGCTGGATCACAATCAGTAAGAGGCGGCTTCCTGGTCCCGGGCTGACGCTCTCGGAGTCCACATACTAGCTCATCTGGGGCTTCCAGTCGCAAGCTGACGACCAGCGAATCGCTCCATCTGGAACCTGCCTTCGCCGTCCCTGGACCGGTGCGAAACCTCCCTTTCCGCTTCGAGATGTTAGGCTCCGAATAACGATCGCAGGTACACGCGGTAGAGGGACGCTGGGGCCAAGGTGCCACCTAAAGCGAAGCGGGTTTTCATCTCGTCGACGGCGAAGGATCTCAAGGACCATCGTCGTCAGGTCGACCTGGCCATCGAGCGGCTTGGGCAAGCGGCAGTTCGGATGGAGGCGTTCACGGCGGATCCGGGTACGCCGGTCGAGGTCTGCAAAGAGAAGGTCGGCGGTGCCGACCTGCTGGTAGTTATCGTGGCTCATCGCTATGGCTGGGTGCCAACAACGCGGGAAGGAGGCGATGGCGAGAAGAGCATCACGTGGCTGGAGGTGGAGGCGGCCGAGCAGAAGAGGCCCACGGAGATCCCGGTGCTGGCTTTTCTCGTAGACCCCAAGCATCCGTGGGCCTTCGGAACCGAGCAAGACGACCTCAAGGGCGCGAAGACGCCTGAGGACGCAAGCACGGTCTTTGGTCGGGTACAGAGCCTCGAACGATTCAAGCAGCACCTCAGCAACCGAGTCGCCGATCACTTCACTACGCCTAACCACCTGGCTGCCCTAGTGGCAACAGCGCTCGCTCAGTGGCTGGGGAGCGAGGAAGACCAGCGAACGGCGACTGGCTTCGTGAAGTACTTCCAGGCTCTCGAGCGGCGAACGTCCCACATCAGTATCCAGGGGATCGCTTCTGCGCCTGGGCGGGCAAAAGCGGCGGGACGTTACCCCATTGAGCACTTGTACGCTCCGCTTCGTAGCCGACGAGTCGGGGAGGCCGGCACTGCGGTGCAGAAAGGCAAGGGCAAGAAGAAGGTCGTCGTTGCCGACCGCGGCGAGTCTGTGAGTCTGGCGAAGCTCCTTCCCGAACAGTCCCGACTTCTGATCGAGGGCCAACCAGGCGCTGGGAAGTCCACGTTTCTCCGTCTTGTCGCTTGCATGTTGAGCCGGGACCGGCTAGGTACGTCTTGCCCAGGAGGCACCTCTTGGTCGAGCCATCACCTTGGCCTAGCCGCAGCCGCTCCGTTCCCGGTTCTCGTCGCGTTGGGCGAGCTTGTTCCACTGATGCGCAACCGAGGGAGAGTAAAACGACGGCGACGAAAGGAGCTGTGGCTGCTCGACCTTATCGATGAGCAACGCAAGCGCGATGAGATCCGAGTTTCTCGCAAGAGGTTCGAGGAAATCCTAAAGGCCGGCGAAGCAATCCTGCTCCTGGATGGGATGGACGAGGTCGCTGATCCTGACCTTCGCCGCGAGGTCCTAGAAGTGGTGCGTGACGCCGCCGTTTCCTGGCCTAGTTGTCCGATCGTCGTTACCAGCCGCCCAATCGATACTGCTGCACTGCGCGACGAGGGCTTTCACCACGCCACCATCGAGCCCTTTGACCTGCGTGGCATCGAGGATTTCATTCGGCTTTGGGTAACAGCCCTCTACGGGGAGTCCGCGACGGACGCCGTGTCGATGCCGACTGAGGCACGGGAGTACCTGAAAGAACTATCAGAGGCAGTCACTGGCCGATCACGGATTCGCCAGATCGCCTCGAACCCCGTGATGCTGACCTGTCTGTGCGTGGTGCACTGGAACGAGGGGCGCCTGCCAGAGGGGAAATCACGTGTCTACGCAGCTGTGCTCCGCTGGCTGCTCGAAGCACGCCGTGAACAGCGCGAGCTAGAAGGCTACTCCCAGCACTTCGCCCAGAAAGCTCTCGCGCGTCTGGCTCTCGCCATGATGAGGACGCCCGCAGGAAAGCAGTCTTCAATCGACCTCGGAGCTGCAGCGACAGCGATCGACGACGTGGTCCATCGCGAGTGGAGCGATCTCTCCTCACCTGAGGACCGCGCCCATCGCGCGCGTGCCTGGCTACGGTTTGAGAGCTTAGGCAGCGGCGTCATCGAGGAGGTTGGTGGGAACCGAATCCGATTCTGGCACCTCACGTTCCAAGAGTACTTCGCCGCCTTGCAGCTCTCGTGGCTTCAGGACGGGGACGCGGGTGAGGCGTGTTGGTGGCCAATCGTCAAGGAGCGCCTCGCAGACGCCCAATGGCGAGAAACGGCCGATCTTCTCCCCGGATGCCTCTTGGACAAGGGCGACGGCCCTGTAGACACATTGCTGAAGCGAGTGCTTGAGCAAGACGATCGTCGTGACGGCCTCGCGGCGCTGGCGCGGGGAGCTGGCATCGTCGCTCGCCTACTGAATCATGTTCAGGTCTACGGCTACTTGCCGAAGCCGGTAGTGCAAACCGCCTATGAGCAAGCACTAGATGATGCAATGGCGATCTTCGAACCGTCCGGTGCGGACCAGGTCCAAGTCGACGACCGGATCGCTGCCGCGGTTGCCCTCGGGCAAGGTGGCGACCCACGATTGGATTCCTTCGAGGCCAACCTGCTGCCGATACCCAAGATGCCTGAGATCTTATTGGGGAAGTACCTAGTCACCGTGGAGGAGTTCCAAGAATTCTGCGACGATCGCGGGTACGACCGACCCGAACTATGGTCAGAGGAAGGCTGGTCTGCCAAGGAGCTTGGGGATTGGCGCGCTCCAGCCGACTGGGCGAAGCAACTCGAGAAACCTAACCTGCCGGTCGTGGGCGTGTCATGGCACGAGGCCGCTGCCTACTGCAGCTGGCGAACGAACCTCTCGAACCGCACTGTTCGTTTGCCAACTAACGACGAGTGGCTCGCCGCATCAACGCCCGCGAAGGGGCGGTACCCGTGGGGTACCACCGGGCCCTCGCCAAAGTTGGCGAACTACAACGACATCGTGGGGGCTCCGACTCCGGTTGGCATCTACCCCCGGGGCGCAGGTCCGGGCGGCCATCTCGATCTTGCCGGCAACGTTCGCGAATGGGGAGCGGATAACGACGACGAGCTAGACCCAGACCAGGAGGGAAGAAGGTACGCAATTCTGTTGGGCAGCGGCTGGGACGCGGCCGCCTCGGACCTGTCGCTGAGGCCGGAGAAAACAACCTGGGCGCCTACAAGTCTCCGCCGGTTCGAAGGCTTCAGAGTCTCGGTCCCGCAGGAGGCAAGCCCTAGCTAGACTGGACTGCACGAGTGCGAACCGGCCGCGGCTAGGTACTAACGTGATGAAGCGCTGTGGCTGGGCGTTCAGGTGGGACTGTAGAGCGTCTCGAAACGGCTCGACGTTTCGCCGCAGATTGGCACTGCCGCCGAAGACCTTCAGCTCTCCGTACATGTCACCTCTTCCCTGGGGTTGGCTGGGGCGGGAGGATTCGAACCCCCGATGCCGGGACCAAAACCCGGTGCCTTAACCACTTGGCGACGCCCCAAAAGTACGCTATTCACAAGGAGTTACGTTTCTCCGGGCACTGAGGGATGATTCAGGGATGATTGGGAAACGGCAGCCCCCACCTGCGACAGTGGTCACGCGGCCCGCTGCGGTCGTGCGGACGCCTCAAGTGCTCCAGAAGGAGTCACGAAGATGGAGCTCCGTGACCTCCTCCAGACTCTTGTCCTCGTCGTCGGAGCCCTCGGCCGGCTCCGCCTCCGCCGCCGGCTGCGGCTCCTCGACCCGGTCCTCCGGCGCCTGCGGCTCGGCGCGCTCTTCGACCGCAGGCGGCTCAGCGGGCGGCTCGTCGGTCTCGACCGGCGGCGTGGGGCTGGGATCGACCGCCGCCTGCGCAGGCGGCGCGGGGCTGGGATCGACCGCCGGTGGCACAGGCGGCGCGGCCTCCTCGCTCGCCGGCGCGGCTTCCTCCGGGGCAACGACCGGGCTCTCGTCAGCGTCCCGTTCGCCGATCGCCAAGCGGTAC
>JANQEO010000355.1 GCA_028278325.1 Candidatus Binatia bacterium | reverse complement strand
CCGGTCCGGTACAGAGACCCCGTTTACAGGTGAGTCAAGAGACATGGTTTACAGTCGGCACCTCACAGGAGGTGACCGATGCCGTTCGCGGAGATCCATGTCGTGGACGAACGTACCCGCTTCATCGAGGATGCACACCGCAGCCTTCTGAGCTTTTCCGAGCTTTGCCGACGCTACGGGATCAGCAGGCCGACCGGCTACAAGTGGCTCGGGCGATGGCAAGCCGAAGGGCCGCCGGGTCTGGTGAACCGCTCTTCGAAGCCGGCCAGCTCACCTTCGGCTACACCCGCCGATGTCGTCGAGGCGATCCTAGGCGTTCGGCGCAGCTATCCGGACTACGGAGCCAAGAAGATCATCTGGTATCTCGAACGTCGCATGCCCGAGCTCCCGCTGCCGTCCCGCACGACGGTGCACAACATCCTTACCCGTCACAACCTCGTGCCCAGGCGTCGAAGACGGGTCCGCCGATGGCACCCCGGTCGCCCCGACGTACTCGCCGACACACCCAACGCCACCTGGTCCGCCGACTTCAAGGGCGAGTTCCCCACACGCGACGGCGTGCTGTGCTACCCGCTCACCGTCCAGGACATGCACTCGCGCTTCCTCCTCGACTGCCGCGGACGCCTCAGCGTCCGAACCGACGGCGTATTCCCAGTCTTTGAGCGCCTCTTCCGCGAGTTCGGGCTACCCCAACGCATCCGGACCGACAACGGCATCCCCTTCGCTTCCAACGCTCTGGGTCGGCTCTCACGACTCAGCGTCTGGTTCGTACAGCTCGGCATCATGCCCCAGTTCATCGAGCCCGCATCGCCCCAGCAGAACGGCCGTCACGAGAACATGCACCTCGTCCTGAAGCGACGGTCCCGACCCCCGCGATCCTCCATCCGTCAGCAGCAGCGGGCCTTCAACAACTTCCGCTCCGAGTACAACCACATCCGGCCCCATGAGGCGCTCAACGGTGCCGTGCCTGCCGACCTCTACAAGCCTTCACCGCGGCCCTTCCCCACGGCTCTCGAGCCCATCACCTACCCAGGTCACTTCGAGACCCGCCTCGTCAGCGCCAACGGTGGCATCCGCTGGTACGCCGAGCGCGTCGGCGTCAGCCAGCTCCTCGCGGGTCACGACGTCGGCCTCGAGGAAATTGACCTCGGCCTCTTCGACGTCTACTTCGGACCCATCTGGCTGGGCCGCTTCATCGAACACAAACGCCTCATCGTCGACTCCCCCCACCCCGGTCGGGATCGCCGCGGAGGCTCTACCAGGGGACGGCGAACTGTAAAGAAGGTCTCTTGACTCCCCTGTTAACCACGTCCTTTACCGCTCA
>JANQEO010000219.1 GCA_028278325.1 Candidatus Binatia bacterium | reverse complement strand
GGCTGGCGCGAACGCCTCTTTCATGCGCGTCAACGTGTTGGTTAGGCGCAGAGTCATCTCTCGACCTCGAAGGCGGCGCCGTCGACCGATCCGACGGTTGCTTGTTCCTCCTGCCGGCCCCTGGCGCTGGTCAACATCCTGAGCGAGTCGCGGAGGACGGACTCGTCAATGTCGCGGGTAATGAAGACGATACGGGATCGGCGGTCTTCGCTCGGCCATTCATTCAATCTGAGGGGCGGATGGAAGATGTGTTGGACGCCGTGAACGACCATCGGCCCATCGAGCCCGGCCACACTGATGATTCCTTTGATTCGCAAGAAGTCTGCGCCCCGGAACATGAGCAGCAACTCCAACCAGGCATCTAGCGCATCGCCGAGGATCGGATCATCGATCGTGAGGCAAAACGACTTGATGTGCGCGTCATGGCGATTGACGTCGTGGTGATGATGGGGGTGGTCGTGTCCGGCGCTTCCGTGGTCATGGCCGTGAGGTCCGCCATAGGCTTCTGCCTTGAGCCACTTCTGCACGTCGGGGCTCTTCGTCTTCGGATCGTAGACACCTGCGTCGAAAAGCAGCGTCGGATCGACAGCCCCGTTCTCTGCGATGATTTGCGGGGCGGCGGGGTTGAGTAGGCGTAAACGGTCTTGCAACTTGCTGAGGACAAAGCGAGCGGACAGATCGGCCTTGGTCAGCAGCAACCGGTCGGCCATCGCAGCCTGTTTGACGGACTCGATCTGGCGATCGAGCGTGTCGCCGCCGTTGACTGCGTCGACCGTAGCGATAACCGCATCCAAGCGATAACGCCGCGCAACGGCGGAGTCGGTCATCAGGGTATGGAGGACCGGCGCCGGATCCGCGAGCCCGGTGGTTTCGATCACGACCCGGTCGAACCATAGTTCGCCTCCACGTGCATAGCGTCCGGGGGCCTCGCGCAAGGTCTTGGCAAGGTCGCCCCGGATGGTGCAGCAAAGGCAGCCACTCGACATCTCGACAACCACCTCATCCTTGCTGTGTGCCACGAGATCGTGGTCGAGGCCGATCTCGCCGAACTCGTTGATGAGCACGAGCGTCCGACTCAGCGCGGCCTGCCGCGTCAAGTGGTTGAGCACGGTTGTCTTGCCGCTGCCAAGAAACCCCGTCAGCACCGAGACCGGCAGTCGTTGCGATGATCCACTCGCCATTGGGTCTCCCTCGCCAGCTCAGGCCGGCTCAGTCACGATGCAACTCGCGCAGGCGCTCGTCGGCTGACCGATCTCCCGGAGCGGCTCCATCAGCTCCCGCCTGAGCGTCGTTGGCCGCACCCCGCGCACCGAAAAGGGCCGTCGCAAGCGCCAAGCGCTCAGGCGACGCACGATGCTGCCCGCGGCGGTGGGAATCGGTGCTGGAGGTAGGCTGGATTGAAGGATTCGATGTTTCACCACCTGGTATCGCGATATTAGTGTAATGTTATAACGTTACCTCTATTGGAAAGGAGTGTCGATAGTGTCTGAGCATACGTTCGAGCCCATGACCAAAGCTGAAGTCATCGCCGCGCAGCGCGAATGGGCCAGGTGCGTCACCGGGCAGGATGTCGATCGGCTTTTGGATCTCTATGATTTCGGGACACCGGATGAGCCGCTGCTATTCAAGCCCACTTTGGCAGACGTTATTCGTCTCGACCGCGCCGGCGCACGCGCATACTTCGTGGGCGGTGATCCGGACTACCCACACGATCAGGGCTTTCTCAATCGAGGTTGGAAGCGTGTGGAGTTCCAGAGCGCCGCGGGTCCGATCCTGAAGGCAGGCGGGCTGGGCTACAAGGACATGGGGCACTACACGTTCGTCGACCAAGACGGCAACGCCACGCGCGCCGACTATACGTTCGCCTACCACAAACTGAATGGGTGCGTTCTCATCTCCTTGCACCACTCCTCGCTGACGTGGCTGCCACCGGCAGAACCTCATTGAAGGAACAACCCACGGTTAGGACCCGACGGATTCGAGGCCGATGACGAGCTTGAATGCCATCGGCTCTGCCAAGCCCGCGGACGCCTCACGTCTCCCGCTGGGCGGGGGGCATAGACTTGGTCCGGAGATTCTTGGCAAGGCTTCTCGAGTCGCCGAGGCTTTGCTTTGTGAGTTAGGCTGCAACTGTCACTGATACGCGGGGTTGTCGCGCAGGGCTTTGTTCGCACAGCGGATTTCCGAGTGAGCGGAGTACGGCTGTACATGACGGCCAAGACTCGTCACCAGTGACGAACACAAGTTGTGAATGATACTCGATACTTGAGGATCGGGTTTTGAGGTTGATGGGGTATGAGCTCGATCCATATTGGTGTGATTAACGTTTCCGATCGCGCGGCTGCGGGAATTTATGACGACGTCCCTGGCAAGGCTGTGGTGGCGACCTTGCGCGAGTACCTGACTACAGCGTTCGAGCCGGTGTATCGCGTGATTGCCGACGAGCAGCCCCAGCTCGAGGCGGCGATGATCGAGATGGCGGACGTGCACGAGTGTTGCCTCGTCATCACGACGGGTGGCACCGGTCCTGCGCCGCGCGATGTGACTCCTGAGGCGACCGAGGCCGTGTGCCAGAAAATGCTGCCCGGGTTCGGCGAGCTGATGCGCGCGACGTCGTTGAAGTATGTCGCGACTGCGATTCTCTCGCGTCAGACGGCAGGCATTCGCGGATGCACGCTGGTTCTCAACCTGCCAGGCCGTCCAAAGGCGATCCGCGAGTGTCTGGACGCAGTTTTTCCTGCCGTGCCGTATTGCATCGATCTGATCGGTGGCCCGCGTCTTGAAACTGACGATGCTGTCATCCGCGCGTTTCGGCCCGGTGCCTGACGAGCCCGGGAAAAAGCACTTACGTCGTTATGGCCGGAAGCGTCTCGCTATGCTAAAGACTTTGTTGTTCTTGTTTCTTCATTCTCGCCGTATGCAGGACATAGTGTCTTATGTCTCGGATCTCCCCCTCGTCCAGGCGTCCTTCGAAGTTCGGCATTCCTAAGCCAAGCAAAGTACCTTTTCCTACAATATCTTCGAACGCGGCAAACATCTCGGCCGAAGAGTAGAGCAGGTCGGGAATCACGCCGCCCCCGTGGCATTGGTCGCAGTACCTCTGAAAGAGCTTTCCTCCGTTTGCAATCCTTTCAGGATCGGCATCGTAATCCAGATCGACCAACGAACTTACTTCGAGGGAAGGAAATTCCGGCTTGTCGCCCTTTGCACCGAGCGCAAACGTGTATAAAGCGCCAGGGTTAATCTGATCTGTATATTTGGAGTAGAGTCCCATGACGCCACCCCAGCCAACGAGAACAGAGACATACTGGATGCCATCGAGCTCATAGGTGATGGGGGAGGCAACGATTCCGGTTTCGAGCGGAAAGGACCAGACTCGTTCGCCGGTTACTGCGTCATAGGCGCTGAATTCGCCTTCAGCGTTCCCCTGAAAGACGAGATCATCCGTCGTCAAGACTCCGGCATTCCAGGGAGATTCCTGCCAGACACTCCATTCCTCTTTCTGCGTAACCGGGTTCCAGGCGATCAGTTTCCCGGATGTTTCTCCAGCCAGCGGATCATCGATGGTTTCCTTTTCCGGGTCGACATCGGTTCCGGTATTCCAGCTTCTCGAGTCATCCGCAAACCGCCAGTCTGCCGGTTGCCCATAGAACATATTCGATTCGCGAACCGGGATGTAGACCAATCCGGTTTTGGAATTGAAAGCCATCGGGTGCCAGTTATGTCCTCCCACTGGCGATGGGGCAATCTGCACATTCGCTTCGGGATATCGCGCAAATTCGGTTTCAATCGGTCGTCCGGTCTCGAGGTCAATCTGTTTCGCCCAATTCGTATAGACGTAGGGTTGCGCGGAGATCAAATCTCCGTCGGTCCTGTCCAAAACGTAGAAGAAGCCATTCTTCGGCGCTTGCATCAAGACCTTTCTGTCAGATCCGTCTATGCTCAGATCTGCAAGAATGATGTGCTGCGTGGCGGTATAGTCCCAGGTGTCGCCCGGGGTGGTTTGATAGTGCCACTGCAAAGTGCCGTCATCCGGATTCAGAGCGACAATGGACGACAGGTACAGGTTGTCGCCGCCGTCCGGGCTTCTCAGGTCTCTGTTCCAGGGCGCGCCGTTGCCGATCCCGACGTAAAGCAAGTCCAACTCCGGATCGTAGGCCATGGCATCCCATGGGGTACCGCCGCCCCCGTATTTCCACCATTCCCCAGTCCATGTATCGGCAGCGATCTTCATGGCTTCGGATTCAAAGGGCTCATTCGGATTGCCCGGGACAGAGTAGAATCTCCAGTCCAGCTCACCGGTCGACGCGTCGTAGGCAGTGAGATATCCCCTTACGCCCAGGTCTGCTCCCCCATTGCCTATGATGACGTTTCCTTTGACAACTCTCGGAGCCCCGGTGATCGAATAGGGTTTGCTCTGATCCACCGTCAGGACTTCCCACGCCTTTTGTCCATTCTCGGCATTTAAGGCGATCAATCGGCCATCCAGGGAACCGACGTAGACTTTGTCTTCATAGACTGCGACACCGCGATTGACGACATCGCAACAGACTTTCTCTCCCCACTCTCTGGGAACCTCTGGATCGTAGGTCCACAGGATCTCGCCTTTTCTCACATCGACGGCGTAGACCTGGCTCCATGTGCCAGTGAAGTACATAACCCCGTTTACAACCAGTGGCGTCGCCTCGAGTCCGCGTCTCGTTCCGAGATTGATGCTCCAGGCCAGTCCCAGACTCTCAACTGTTGATCTATTGATCTGATTAAGAGGACTATGTCTGGTCTCGGCGTAATTCAGTCCATAGCTGAGCCACTCTTCCGGCGTTTGATCGGAATTCAAAAGGCGGGATTGATCGACTGATTGGTGTTGATCCGAGAGCTCGGAACACCCGACTGCGCAGATTGCCAGAATCAGGGTTACTTGGGTTTTCATACTTGGCTTCTTCAAGGCTTAGCTGGTGGATACTAACGCGACAGTATACGCAGAGCAGGCGATGCAAGAGCCTGTTCTGTTGTGTTGCGCTTGGAACCTTCTCCAACTACCGCAGAATCGCTTGGAACCGAATTACTCTTACGCTTAGACTCACCGAGCTGTGAAGTGGAGCTAACTCACTGATTTACCTATGTAGTTTGAAAGCAGAACCTCGGCTTTCCAAGCTGATGGTGTGGGTTCGATTCCCATCGCCCGCTCCAATCCCCTGATTCCGAGCTTCTTGAAGAAGGTCCCCACATGGGCCCGACTACGCTGCGCTCGGCCGGTCCTTTTCGGGAGGACAGGGCGTTGGTGACCGCCGGTGATTCCGATCGGCATGAAACCGGCTGGGTGCGATTGCTTGGTGCGAGACGTAGTCCTTCAGAGGGCTAACTCTGGTCGGCTGCAGGAGGCTGCTTTCGATCGCTGCAGATCTTGGAGGATCTCCCTACGGCGCGAAAATCGGAGTCGCATCCGCGTAGACTCGAACAGATGAAACCTCGCCGTTTTCGTTGAGGTCTGTAAAGGCGACTGCACGAGTAGTCACGTTCTTTCCGTCGTGTCGCTCATAATGATTCAGAGCCTCCAGAACGAAGTTCTGATCTGTGCCATAGATATTCGTGAGATCATGTTGTAATCCGGCGAAGC
The DNA here is from genome assembly GCA_028278325.1 of Candidatus Binatia bacterium. Classification (GTDB taxonomy): domain Bacteria; phylum Desulfobacterota; class Binatia; order UBA1149; family JAJCZL01; genus JANQEO01. The sequence continues at coordinate 6,420 of JANQEO010000219.1, read as the reverse complement.
TCTGCCAGTACTGCCCAAGCATAGCGACTACCGAGTCCTTTCCTGAAACAGGATCGTCGTTGTTGAACTGAACAGATATGTCGTCTGCCAAGAAATCGGCATACGTCTCAATATCACGCGAATCGATGGTATCAAGATACGTTTGATACCAAGCAAAAGCGGACTCCGTTAGCTGATTCATTCTTAGGTTCGATGTGATCATGTATCGGTATCTCCGTCTGTATTGCGTAAGTCGAACGGCGCCTCTAGTTCAGAAGCCGTCATCTGATCTCGTGCCACGTCACTGGCGGGTTTTGCCCAGTAGCGGCCGATTGGGCACTACGATTGCCAGAATTCTGCCGCCCCGTCAGGTAGCTCGGATAGAACCCGAGAAAACGCCTCTTGATCTATGTACTTCTTCAGGACTCGAGCCACATCCACGATTGCCGTATCCGGAGAAAAATTATGAGCAGTTCTGAGTGACCGGACTTCTCTGGTCATTTCGGCCGCACTTCCAAACGCTTTTCTCGGCGAGCTCAAGTCCCAGTCTGACACGAACAGAGCCTTGAGGAGTGGCGGCAAAACCGAGGAAAACCGGATCGCTTGACTCGTGTCCAGCCGACGGCGGAACACTTGCAGCACGCCTTGCACCATCGTATAGGCTTGATGAGTAGAGCCCAGATCCGCCGCGTCCCGCGCGTCGACTAGAAAGTCGTAGAACTGGTCTGAGGCGCGCGCGTATTCTGCGGGAATCGGCATTGCGACTTCCTTGTGGCGGAGTGGTGTCTGAACACCGATTTCGACGAGTTATCCGGCGCCGCGTTCCGTAGGCCTGATGATGCGAGTCTGGCGCTTTCCGCGAGAGACCAGGTGGACTTCAGTGGGTTCGCCGATGCGCTCGGCGTTGATTAGCCGAAGCAGGTCGTCCACGCCGGTCACTGCCGATGCCTCAATCGCAACAATGACGTCGCCTTCGCGGACGCCGGCGGTGGCGGCGGGGCTACCCGATTCGACACTGGCGACCAGCACCGCGTGGTCCTGGTGAATACCCGCCTGGTGTCCCCAACGCTTCGGTACCGGCACCTTTTGCACAGCGACACCGAGGTAGGCGTGCCGCACGCGGCCGTGACGAATAATCTCGCTGATCACGAGTTTCGCCGTGTTACTGGCAACCGCGAAGCAGAGGTTCTGGGCGCCGGGAATGATCGCGGTGTTGACGCCTATGATTTGTCCGCGGGCGTCCACCAGCGGGCCACCGGAGTTGCCGGGATTGAGCGCTGCGTCGGTCTGAATGATGTCGTCGATCAGACGTCCCGACTGCGAGCGCAGCGAGCGACCCAACGCCGAGACGATGCCTGCGGTCACCGTCGATTCGAAACCGAGTGGATTGCCAATAGCGATCGCGATCTGGCCCTGCCGCAGCGACTTGGAATCACCGAGCGGCGCCCATGGCAGCGTGCTGGAATCCGCGGCGCGCAACAGGGCGATGTCGGTGTGTGGATCGTCGCCCAGCACCGATGCATCTAACCGACGACCATCCGAGAGGCTGAGCGCCACCGATTCGGCACCCTGCACCACGTGAGAGTTGGTGACGACCAGACCGTCAGGAGACAGGATGGCGCCCGAACCCACGCCGTTTCGCTGCTGGCGCTTTTTCGACGAAAGGGGCTCCACCCGGACAACAGCCGGGCCGACGGTATCGAACGCCTCCACCACCGCGGCCGAGTATGCATCGAGCAAGCCGGTATCGCGGCTGTCGGACCCATTGCCCTGGGTCTCGTGGCTATGCTCGTCCAGCACCCACTCGACTGATACGGCGTTCATGGAAGTCTCGCTCACAAAATCGAAACAGGGATATGGGGCCATAGCGTTCGATTTCGAGTGGATATGCTGCTTGCAGGGGCCCACGCACGTGTCGTCGTCGGCCCGGCTCGACGATGTCAGTGGACTCAGGAGAGATTGGGCTGCGTGTCCGCGTTATATTTCGTCGGAGAGACCAGTGCCTAGTTTAGTGAATGGTGGCGGGCGCCGTGCCTCTACCGTGGCAAGCTCGATTTGAGACCGTTGGAGACTGTAGAATCTTCAGGAACTACACAGGCGGGTGTAGTTCAATGGTAGAACCTCAGCTTCCCAAGCTGATGACGTGGGTTCGATTCCCATCACCCGCTCCAGTCTTCCGATTCGAAGTTCCTGAAGTCGGCCTTTACATAGGCCCGACGACCCTGCGCTCGGCCGGTCCTTGTCGTAAGGACGGGGCATTCGTGTCCGCCAGTGATTCCGAACGGCAGGAACCCGGCTGGATGCGATTGCTGATGACGCAGCCGACGTTGAAGGTGCGCCTGTCGTGCAGGGTGTGCTCCTCGCCCTGCGAGGCGACCCGGTAACGCACGGCCAGGCCGAACTGGAATTCCGCGCCCAGCGCCTTGTCCGGAGTCATCTGCCGGTAGGTCGACTCGATGTCCACCGGCTGGGAAACGAATTCGCGGATGTCACGCGTGACGGTGATGCCCGGCGGGATGTCGATCAGCCGCGCCGTGGTGTTGACCTGGGAGTTGTAGTACAGGGTTTGCGCGGTCAGGGTCAGGTATTCGCTGGTCGTGTTGGCGAATCGAATCGTCGATTCGTTGACTTCGACACGCAGCTGCTCGTCCGAGAGCTCGAAGGGCGGGTACAGATCGTCGAAGTCGCGCGACAGGATAGTGACCCTGATCGGGACGACGACCGGCCCCGGGCCCGAGACGCTGATTTCGTCCGGACACTCCGCGCTGAGCAGATAGCCGTTCAGGATCGTCTGCTCGCAGCTGACTTTGTAGCTGGCGCTGGCCGGCCGAAGCACGGCGGCTAGCCGGGTCTGCTGCTCGCGTACCTGCTGCTGTAGTCGGGCCGTGGCGGCCTCGGCCCTGGGCAGGCATTCGCGGACCTTGCAGGGCAGCACCGTGTCACGCTGCAATCTGACCTTGGTCGCGTCTGCCCCCTCCGCCGTCTCGACGGTGAGCAGCTCGCGGAAGTCGAGGTCGCCCTCGTAGTACTGCGTGAGCCCCTCGACACTGGGACGGACGTCGATCAACAGACTGTCGGCGTCGCCGCGCAGTGCGGCTACCTGCTCGGCCGACGTGGAAAGCTCGCTATGCGCGTCTGCGTAGCGGGCCTCGTAGCTCTCCAGCAGTTCGATAAGGCGTCGGCGATCGCTTTTCAGGCCCGTGTTGACCAGCGCTTCGTCAACGGCGCGGTTGAAGGCGGCGGCGTCGAAACGGGTCTCATAGGACTGGGAGATGTCGCTGACCTTGCCGGCCGTGCCGACGGCGATGCTGCCGCTGATGATCTTGTCGATCACGCCCGCGTGCTTGTTGCGAAACGGGTGCATCGTGCTGCAGCGGTGGGCGTCAGGGTAGACCTGCGGCATGCACTCCGCGACGCGCGTGTCGAAGGCCGGCGTGAGGTCGTTGAGGCGCACCAGAAAACCGGATTCGAGCGCCGCGTCGGACGCCAGAACGTCGGTGAAGATCCAGCTACCGCCGCGCTCGTTGACGAGTCGCGCATACACGGGCTGCGTGCCCACGAAGAAATCGCCGGCCGGTTTCTGCTGCACCTGGCGGACGTCTTGCCGCGGCGGGTTGCCGCCGCAGCCGGACAGGATGACGGCGGCGCAGGCGCAGAGCGCCGGCAGCCTGCAAAGTCGATGATTCATTGGCCCAAACGAATTGAAATTGCTGACGCGCCGGAGTATAGCGAATCGCCAGGAATCTACAGCCGGTATCCTGTCTCAATTTGGCGACAAAGCCAGCTCCGCTTCTACGTGAAAATGGGGCCAGATAATGGGGCCAAGTTTATTTTTGGCAGCGCCAAAAATAAACCTGGCCCCATTATCTGGCCCCATTTTCACGCCGGAGACGCGGGCGCCGGCGGACCCGGGTCCCAGCCCTTCGCGTCGTCGCTGATCGAACGTACGTGGAGGTCCCGCTGCGGAAACGGAATCTCGATGTCGTGTTTGCGCAGTGCGTCCAGCACATCGTTGTGCACCGAGTGCATGATCGGGAATCGGTCACCGAGCTCTCGCGAAAACATGTAGAGCTTGAAGTTGAGCGAGCTGTCGCCGAAGCCCATGAAGTACGCCCGCGGCTCCGGTTCGTCCAGTATCAGGGGATTGGCCCGGAGCGATTCTTCGATGACCCGATGCGTCAGCTTGACGTCCGAGCCGTAGGCGACGCCCACCTCGATCACCACGCGCGTGATCGGGTCCGACAAGGTCCAGTTCACGACCTGTTCGGTGATGAACGATTTGTTCGGTACGATGATCTCCTTGCGGTCCCAGTCCGTGATCGTCGTTGCCCGGATGCGAACCTTGGACACCGTGCCGCTCAGCTGTCCAACCGTCACGGTATCCCCCACGCGCACCGGGCGTTCGAACAGGATGATCAGCCCTGACACGAAGTTCGCGACGATTTCCTGCAGGCCGAAGCCGAGGCCGACCGACAGCGCGGCCACCAGCCACTGAATGCGCGACCAGTTCCAGCCGATGATGCTGAGGATCGAAACGACGCCGACCGTAATCACGATGTAGCGAAGCAGCGTGTTGATCGTGTAGCGGCCGCCGGGCTGGAGTTCGAGGCGCCGCAGCACGACGATTTCCATGAGTCCCGGCAGGTTCTTCGACGCGATGAAGGTCGCGATGCCGATGACCAGCGCGAGCAGCGCGTCGGCGAGCGAGACCGGCGCGATCGTCTCCTGCCCGTCGACCGTAATCGTCTGGGACCACAGGCTGATCTCGTCGAGCACGTTCAGGGCAGGCAGCACGTCCGCCCAGATACCCCATGCACCGATGACGCCGACGACGAACATACCCGCTCGCAGGAGCTTCCCCGTCTGCTGGCCGACCGAATCGAGGTCCAGCGGCGTGCTGCGCAGCGGCGCCTGCCCGCCATCGGGCTCCGTCTCCGCGTCCCCCTGTTTCTGCGCTTCCTTTTCGGCACGCTTGGCCTCGCGGCGTTCGAGCGCCATTTTCCACTCGATCTTGCGTCGCTCCAGGGCCAGCCAACGCCGGATGACGAGGCTGGCAAGGATCAGACCGAGCAGCAACCAGAGCGTCTCGACAAACCTGTCAACCAGTATCGCCGCCGTGTACAGGTAGCCGATCAGCGCGAGGGCGGCCAGGCCGACCGGTATGCCGACGTCCAGGGAAAACCACAGCCACTTCAGGCGACTCAGCCAGCTATTGGGACGCCGGCTGTAGTAGGTCGAGCCGACGCTCTTGTTCGGATGCCCGAGCGGCCAGGACACCGCTGCGAACAGGAGCATGAGCATGACGAAGGCGAAACGCCCCAGGCTCTCGCGGTACGCCTGTTCGCTGGTCGTGAGCGACATCACCCCGACGAAGACGAGCGGTACGCCGATCACGATCACCTTGTCGAGCTGACGCCTGATCGATTTCAGGTTGTCGTCGCGCCAGTTGAAATGCGTGCCGAGAACGCCGTTCGGCGCGGACAGGATCCGGATGAGGAGCACGTTGTAAAGAAACGGCGCCGTCGTCATGAAGGCCAGGGCCGCCGACTCGGCGAAGTCCGTCGGCACCGGGCTGCGCTGCAACTCCCAGCCGGCGATCGCGAGTGCCAGAGGAACGGGCAACGCCTGCACCGACACGATGGCGAGAGAACCCAAGGTGACGAAGATGCTGTCGGTGGACAGTTTCCCCAACCTGGCGCTCAGCTTCCGGAACCAGCGCTTCAGCGCGGGTTGCGCAAGCAATGCCGCCAACAGCAGCAGCAGCGCAATGCTCGTCTCCAGCACGTTGCCCATGATGGCCGAAGAGAAGGTCCCGGCCGCATCCAGCCAGGCGCCGGGCGACAGCAGCCAGGCTACTGCGTTCGGGAGATTGGCGAAGCTCGACGGGCCGATCGGGGACGTATTCGGTATCCAGATCAGGTTCTGGTCGAGAAACTCCCTGTAGTCCTCTGCCGATTCGAGCAGCCGGCGCTGCGCGACGTCGAGGTCGCCGAGCATCCGCACGTAGGTTCGATAGGAACCCGATGCCTGTGTGAGCAGGTCGCGCCGCGCTCTGAGCAATTCGCTTGCCTCGCCTCGCAGGACGTTGAGCTCATCGGGGTCGGCGACGTCATCCCGGACCGCGGCCATGACCGACTCGAGGCCGTCTTCGATCGGCGTCAGCTCACGGCGCTGTTCCTCGACCTGAACCTGTGCCAGGCCGATGCTGGCCAGCGACTTGCGGCGTTCGCGCACGTCGGCGCGATAATCCGAAAAACGCGGCAGGTTGCGCCGTTCGTCTACGAACAGGCGTCCGATCGCCTGCGTGATCCCGCCGATGTCGAGGCGCTGCCGCGCCCGCGTCATGGCCTGCTCGAGCTGCTCGGTCTGCCGCTCGACCGCGTTCAGGGTCGAGGTCGCGAGCTCGATCTGGTCCGCGATGGCCGGCAGCTCGAGCGTCAG
>JANQEO010000286.1 GCA_028278325.1 Candidatus Binatia bacterium | reverse complement strand
GTTCGCCCGCCGCGTCGGCGTGCCGATCTACTTCATCGTCGCCAACGACGAGATCTACCGCACGCGCGGCAAGAGCCTGGTGATACGCAGTTTCCTGGGCCGCCTCGAGGAGCTGACCCGAGAGGTCGGCGGCCGGGTGTTCCTAGCGCGGGTGAACGACGACCTGTCGGCGATCTACCAGTCGATCGACGAAGAGCTCCGCAGCCAGTACGTGCTGGGCTACTACGCCCAGAGCGGCGATGGGGACCAGTGGCGCGACATCCAGGTGAAGGTCAAGGCGCCGGGGGCGTCGGCCAGGACGATCGCTGGGTTCTATCAGTAGGGGCGAGGCTGGATCTTTCCCTTGCTTTCCCAAGTGAGTTCTCGACTCAGGACAGGAACCCGCCAGACACGCCTCAAAGAGCAGGTCCCAGAAGGGCGACATATCGGGCCTCCCTACTCCGTCTTCTGACAGGAGACCGCATGCCTGCGAAACTCGCCGAATCTGTCCGTCTACAGGAACAGCCGAAAGGCGACCTCAGAATGAGCCGAGCAAGATGTGGACTTCGAGGGTTGTGTACTACTCGTTCATCGTTCTGCTGTGGCCGCAGTTGGCCGTCGGTGGGGATGCCGAGACAAGTGGCGGCGCTGAGAAGAGGCCGCGGGGGATCTTGTTGCGACTAGTGTAGATCGGAGGACGAACTATGATCGTTGCAAAGGTCTTTATGGCAGGCCTCTTGGCCTTTCAGCCCGCGTTCGATGACGGTCACGCTAAGTACTTGGACGTGCTTTTCGTCGACGGCAGGAATCCAGACGAGGCAGGGATCCAGGCCCACCATCCGCTGATTGCTGCCCGAGCCAGGGGGGGGGATTGGAAGACTCGCTACATCAACCCGCGCGAGAGAATCTCGTTCCGGTGGATCGCTGCTGGCGAGAACCCGGTCCCTGACCAGCCCTTCGTATGCGATCATTGCAGGCCGGTTTCAAACCTGACCTGTCCTGTGAGCAAGGAGGACGCGGCACGCCCCTACTGGTTGCTATTCACTCAGCACCTCGCCGGCCGGGCCGATGCGCTGCGACCAGAGTGCCTGGCAATGCAGCCGAGCTGCGATAGTGCCTTGGCCGGCTTGCGGATAGAAGAGGGGACTTTCAGGACCTGCTCCCTTGTGCACTACAGCGGGCAGGTAGCGACGATCTCGGGCCCGCGGGCGCCCCGCGCGGCTGCCGAGGTGATGTGGGTAGAGATGAAGCGGAGCGAACAGATCGTCAAAGGCATCGAGATCAGGATCGGATCGGAGACTTGGCTTGAGATCGAGGATCCAGAGATCGAGATCGTCGTGCAGAATTCCCCTAACAAGACGGAACGTACCGCGACCGCTACGCACTACGTACTCTTCGGCCGCATCTCAACGCCTGGCCGCCTGCCGCTGCCAAGAGTCGCGGGCTTCTGCACCGATTCGGATCAGCCGGATTGTGAGTATCCGGTGGGCTTTGGATTGCTTAACCCCGGGGATCGGCCTATTTGCCCGCCGCTGGGCGGTTGACCTCGGCGGCGGTCCTCGTTGTTGGCGTTCTCCTTGGGACTGCCGTCGAGGTGGCGCGCCGTTCTCGTCCGCTTGCCCCGACCCCTGCCTATGGAGAAGTGATTCAGGCCCTGGGCGAGAGGCGTCTGTTCGAACCTCGTCTGACCGGCCATTCCGCCTATGAGCGATGTCGGTCCGGCTCTGTCGCAGGCTCGCCCGCTCGTGCGTGCTCAGCGCTCCCTATCCCAGATCACCAGGACTTCAAGCGCCTAGTCAGAGCCTCCGGTAGGGTGCGGCGTCAGGCCAGATTGGAGTCCTCGACTGCCGCTCGACATGCGTCATGCCTCAGTCAGCTGATCTGGGCCACCGATAGCGAGCAGCTGGACAAGGTCGTTCGGGCCTTTGAGACCCTCAGCCGGATGGACTCGGACTCGGCCGAGATCCAGAGCGACCTGGCGGCGGTGTACCTCGTAAGGGCGCTGGACCAAGCATCGAGCGCAGACCTCTATCGGAGCGCCAACGCCGCGTTGCGAGCCACAGAGAAGGACCCGGGACTGCCCGCCGCCTGGTTCAACCTTGGTCTAGCGCTCCGCCGGACCACTTTTGTGGCCGAGTCACGACGAGCCTTCGAAGCTTATCTCGAGCGCGACTGGACCGGTCCCTGGGCAGAAGAAGTACGAGGGTACCTGCAGGACACGCCCGTTACCCGACGCGACCCATCTAGTCAGGTCATCTTGCAGACGGCTCTTCACGGCCTCGGCGACTGGGCGGAACAGGAGTTCTCAGGCGGGCGTCCGAAGGCGGGATTCGAACTAGCCCGGGTTCGCTCCCTTGGGCGTGAGCTAGCCCGCCGAGCGCGCGACCATTCTGTTCTCGACATCGCTTCGTCGATCGACCGGATTTCGGCCAGGCGGCGGGAAGAAGATGTGTCTCAGCTACTCACGGCACACCTTGCGTTTAAAGAGGGGCTGCGCTCATACGAGCACGGCCGGTTTGAGGCTGCCTCGACGAGCTTCCGGGCGGCGGTCGAGGCGGCGCGGCAGAATAGTGAGGCTCTGGCTTTGTGGGCGAGCTTCTATCTGGCTTCGAGCGAATACCAGCAGGCTCGGGACGACTACGGCCAGGCACTCGATCTCCTGAGGTGGATCACCAAGCAGACCCAGAGCGGACGCTATCCGATTCTGCGAGCTCGCACGTCATATATGGAAGGTCTTATCTCGGCTATTCGAGGGCGCTACTCCGAGGCGATCGTGCTAGCTAGAGAGGCTCGGAATCTCTTCGAGCAGAGTCGAGCGTGGGATGGAGTGGAACGAGCGGAAAGCCTGATCGGAGCGGCCTACCGGGATCTTGGAAACGAGAATGCGGCGTGGCATCACGCCCACCGATCGCTTCGGGGTCGCCACCATCAGGACGGGCCGCGTCATCTCGCGCTCCTGAGTGCTGCTTCGCTGACCGCCCTGACTTTTGACGCTCCGCGAATTGCGCTGCTCATTCAAGAGGAGCTGGTGAGGCTGGCTGAATCCCGGGAGGATCCCCTGTTCGAAGCGACGGCGCTTCGCCGGCGTGCGGACATTCTTCGGAAACTCGGAGATCACTCATTGGCCCTAAGAGACCTGCGGCGATCCCTCGAATCGGTTGAACAGATCGGAGAGACCTCGATTCGTAGGCAGCTACTAGCGGACATCCACCTCGTTGAAGCACAGCTTCTCTTGGAGAGAGCTCCTAACCAGGCGATCAAGCGGTTCGACTCCGTGATTGCGACCTTCGAGACCAGCGGCTATCAACGTGCTCTCGTGGGTGCCTACGTCGGGCGGGCTAGAGCGCACTTCGCCTCCGCCTCGACCGAGCTCGCCGCGCTTGATCTTGAGCGTGCGATTAGTGAACTCGAGAGGCAGCGGCAGGTCATTCCGGACCCAGGAGAGCGCATCCAGTATTTCGACCTTGCACGGTCGGTCTTCGACGAAGCGATAGCCGTGGCCGTTCGGCGTGGAGATGGCAGGGCAGCGTTCATGTACGCAGAGAGGGGTCGAGCCCGGAGCATTCTGGATAGCTTGCTGCCGAAGCGGAGTGCCGACTCCAGCCGAACGGCTGCAGTGTCTCAAATCCGCATGCCGACCTCGCTAGGGCGCGACATTACCTTGCTGGCGTACTGGAGCCTGTCGGACAGGGTCGTCATCTGGGTCGCCCAGGGTGAACGAGTTCATCTGCGAGAAAGTAGCGTGCCGCGAGGCGAGTTGGAGGGCCTAGTCGAGGAGTTCCGCGAGGCCGTTTTCGCGGGACAGAGTCTGCCAAACCGGGCCGGGCAGCGATTGGCCGAGCTGTTGATCCAGCCGGTCGCTCCCATCTTGCGACGTGGAACCTATCTCGTCGTCATACCTGACCATGCCCTACACCGCCTTCCGTTCTCCGCTCTCCCAGGGGTCTCGGGGAACCCATTTCTGATTAGTGACTTCGCTATAGCGTTCGCACCGAGCAGCACTGTATTTCTGTCGGCTCGGCAGCTTCTTACCTCGAGGTCTGCCGAGGCCTGGGCGCGGTCCCTAGTTGTGGGTGCACCCTTGGTTGACATGGAGCTGTTTGACCTGCCGCCGCTGAGGGGTGTCCAAAGCGAAGTCACTACCATCGCTTCTTTGCTTGAAAACCCTGTCGTTCTGCTAGGAACAACTGCGACTCGCGAGACGTTCCTCGCCCAAGCCGCTGACTACCAACTTGTTCATTTCGCAGGGCATGCGGTCCCTAACACGGCATCTCCCCATCTGTCCCGTCTCTTTCTCACACCGGATCCCAGCTCTGGAGATTCCGGCCAGCTTGCTCTTTACGAGTTGGCCTCGCTGCCCTTTGACCAAGCCGAGCTTGTGGTTCTTTCGGCGTGCAGCACGTCGCGTGGGTATCGGTCGGTCTCCGAGGGAGTGAGCAACTTTGCTACGGCGCTCTTGGCAGCGGGCGTTCCGGCCGTTGTGACGAATATGACCGACATCGACGACCAGATCGCAGCCGACTTCACTGTTGCCTTCTACCGGAAACTCATGGCAGGCGCTGATCCAGCGCGAGCCCTACAACTAGCGGCCGTCCAGACCGTCCGGAACAGCGAGTCGCCCTCGACCTCAGCGAGAACATGGGCTGGTTTCCAGCTTCATGGAGCCTTCCTGCGCCAGGAGGGGTATCCGTAGCGAGAATGTCAAGGCCGGCTAGTGAGTGTAGCGCCTGCGCGATTCTTGTCCGATAAGCGCGTCATATCGGACAAGCGCGTAGCCTGATTTGGGGAGCGCGGTGCAGGCTCCCCCAGCGGCCAGTGAAGCCTCAGCCCGACTCAGTCGCCATTTGGGAGCAAATCTGACCTGAGTGAAAGCAACTTGCGCCGTAGGTGATGGTCAGCGGACCAGAGCGCTTAGCGCGAGCTGACCGACAAACGTCTTACAGTCGGTTCGCGAAACTTGATCTGCGGGCATGGCTGTAGAACCAGCAAGAAAGTGAACCGGATGGGAATCGAACGTGTCCTGAAACGTCCTCTGGATGTCGAGCTGGCGTCCCGGTGGCTCCGCATATGCGGTTCCTCGGAACACCGTAGAGAATAGGCGCTCGGGTTTCAGCCTATCCAGGTTCTGTCTGTCGTAGCCAAAACCAAGGAAGAAGACGAACGCTGCCTCTTGGATAAGCTCGCGCGCCTGGTCAAACTGCCCAGGTCGTGTCCGATCTCCGATGAGCTGTAGACTGGACGCGGCCTGGGCGATGACCTTCGGTGCAGGTCTTCCAACCCCATAGCGGACTGCCCCTGTGGTGCTCTGCCACGGCAGCGGACCGAGGTTTCCGTACATGTGCATGATTGGAATCTCACGAATCTTTGAAGCGATCGTGGTCCCCAGCGATCCGCTGGCATGCAGAAGGGTCTCGTATAGGTATTGTTCTAACGAACGGTCATAGTTAAATGTAACGAACGCTATTTCGTTGCTTTCAAACCCGTCAAGGCCCGACTCGGCCAGGAGCCGTCCGAAGAAGTCTCCGTACCAATCAGAGGTGCCAATTAGGTCATCTTGTACCTCGAACGGCAGCAGCGCTTGAGCGATAGCAGCCTTGGAGAGATTCAGGTACCGTTCGCCTTGCTCGTGGGTTTCCAGAAAGGCGTCAACGGAAGGCGAGTCGGAGCGTTGGAGGCCTTGCGCCAGTCGCGTGGCTGCGCCTTCAAATAGGCCCGGTCGAGATCCCGGGCTGATGGCTTCTGCCAGCTCTGAGAGGCGCCTTGGATTCGTCAGATTCCTCTGCACCTTCTCTTTGAGTTCGCGTGCTAGTGGAAAGCCGAGCGGCTTGCTGGAGCCGGCGCCGAGTACGAAGACTGTCTTCTGGTCAATCACCATACTCTGGCCGCCTCGCAAGGAGTCGCTCAATCCGAAGCCGCATGTCACTCACTAATCGCGCGTGATGCGTACCAGTGCCCGGCCCGGAGAAGCCGGAGTGAATAGAGTGCACCTTGCCCGTGCGGTCGATGAAGATCGTCGTCGGGTAGGCGATCACCGACGTGAGGTCGGGTAGCGTTTCTCCCGCCGCGGTCTTGTCGCTGATCCCCGCCAGCAGCAGCGGGTACTCGATCCCGTAGCGCTCCGCGAATCGCCGCACCTGCCGCCGGTCGCGCTCCGGGTCGCCCGTGAACTCATAGGCCAGGCCGACGATCTCCAGCCCGTCCTCCCGGTACCGCTCATGCCACTCGGCGAGCAGCGGTGCCTCGTCGTTGCAGTTGGGGCACCACGTGCCGAAGATGTTGACCAGCACGACCTTGCCGTCGAACCGGGGGTCGTCGAGCGTGACGGTGTTGCCGTCGAGGTCGGGGAAGGAGAACGCGAAATCGCCCGTGTCGTTCGTCAGGCCGACCTCCTCCCAGGCGTCCGGGAGGATCGACGCGTCGGCCTCGGCCCGGCGGGCGGTCCAGGTGGCGTGGTAGGTGTCGCGGGACCAGAAATCGCCGCT
>JANQEO010000223.1 GCA_028278325.1 Candidatus Binatia bacterium | reverse complement strand
CAAGCACCTGGCCCGCTACCTCGACGAGTTCACCTACCGGTTCAACGAGCGCGGGCGCGACTGCGTGCTCTTCCACCGCGTCCTCACCAGCGCCCTGTGCGCCGAGCCGCTCCCCTACCGCCAGCTCGTGGCTGAGCCATGTGGATAACCGCAAGCGGTCTTGCATCACTGGGGCCTGCACGGGAAGCGGGACGCGGTAACTTCCATCACAAGTGGCAGCGCAAGTCTGATTGACATGGCCATTCATGCCGAGACACTGTCGGAATTCTCTTGGAATGCACTGGGTGCCGTGCGTATGCTGGACGCGACACCCGCGTTCCCGCATGGGAGTGAACGCTAGATGGGGAGACCCAATCTTCGGGATGTCATCGAGAAGCACCGCAGATCGTTGATGGCGATTGAGGGCGTCGTCGGCGTCGGCGCCGGAACGACGCGAGACGATCCCGAGGAGATCTGCGTTCTCGTGTACGTGACCGAAGCGCTAGCGGGTCTTCCCGAAGAGCTGGAGGGTTACCGCGTCCAGGTCGAGAGGACCGGTCCCTTCCACGCACAGTGAACCCCGGCGGGCCGCGGAAGGAGGACACCGATGAGTAAGGCGACCTTCCGCGACTACAAGCGTCTCCTGCGAGGGGCGAACCAGTTTCTTCAGCTGCTGCGCTGTGACTGCATCAACGGATACGCGATCGGCCGCAAGCGCGTAGAGAACAAGTTCACCCGCGATTTGGCCGTCACGGTTTACGTCAACAAGAAGCTCTCGCTGCGTCGACTTCCCTTGGTCAATCGGATTCCCAAGACGCTGCGGATTCCCGACGACCGCGCTCCGGGCGGAGTGCTGGACTTCATCACCGACGTCCAGGAGGCGCGCTTCAACTCGCTGGAGTTCACCCAGCGGGTCCGACCGGCGCAGAGCGGGATCAGCATCGGCCACGTGGACATCACGGCCGGGACCCTGGGTGGCCTGGTGCGCGATCGGGAGACGAACAACGTCGTCATTCTCTCGAACAACCACGTCATGGCGAACTCGAACGACGCTGTCCCGGGGGACACGATTCTGCAGCCCGGCCCGGCGGATGGAGGCGTCGACCCCGACGATCAGATCGCGATGCTGACGCGGTTCGTCGAGATCGACTTCGCCGAAGGCGCCGAGAACCGGGTGGATGGCGCGATCGCGACGCCGGTCAACTCGGCGGACGTGATCTGGAACACGCGGGACATCGGTCCGGAGGTGCCGAGGGAGAAGCGCAACCTGGGCGATACGGACATTGGCGACTTCGTTCACAAGTCAGGTCGGACCACGGAGCACACGCAGGGCTTCGTGCAGGCGGTGTTCGCCACCGTGCAGGTGAAGTACGACCTCTTCAAGAAAGCGACGTTCATAGACCAGATCATCTGCTCCCAGGCGCCCGCCGAGGAGGACTTCTCGGCACCCGGGGACTCAGGATCGCTGGTCTACGACTCGCAGAACCGCTGCATCGGCCTCCTCTTCGCGGGGTCCGAGAGCAGCGATGGCGAGCCGGCTCGCACCATCGTGAACCCGATCGGGGCGGTGCTGCGGGAGCTGAACGTCTCGCTGCTGGCGTCCGGCGATCATCCCTCGGCCGATGCCGCGACCCAGAAGGCCACCCGAAAGAAGGCTGCGGCGCGGAAGAAGCCCACGCGAAAGAAGGCGAAGAGGAAGCGGACTGCTCGGAAGAAGGCCACGCGAAAGAAGGCTGTGCGAAAGAAGGCTGTGCGAAAGAAGGTCACCAGGAAGCCCAGGCGACGGCGTTAGACCCCATCGCGCAGAGTCATCCGGCGCGGGCCAACGCTCGGTCGTTCATTGCTTGGGCAGCCTACCGCCACTTTCGAGACACGCGTCCAATGTCGGGTACGCAGTGTACGTGGACGTTCGCGCGTAGCATGTCGTCCCCGGTGCCTGGCAGAACTGGACGGCGGAACGGGCGAGTTCCTGCGAAAAGTTGGTGAGGCTGCCGTCGCGGCGACCTACTCCGCACCGTCGTGGCTATTCCTCCCGCTGGGCGGTCCAGGCGCCGGGCCCCATCGGGCTCATATAGGTACCGCTTCCCGCGTCGGCGCTGATCGTCGCGGTCCATCCCGAGCTCGTCGTAGCGGTGTTGACGATCCTGTTGCCCTGGATCTCTCCCGAGATCGGAAGCTTGAGGCCGGCGTCTCGGCAGACGATCTCGCCCGTGACATTTCTCCCCGACTTGTGAATCTCCGCCACACACTTTGAAGCAACCGCACCCGTGAGGGTGAGGTTCCACGTCCCGGCGATGGTGTTCGCCCGCGAAGCGAGCGCGAATGCGACTGATAGCCCCAGGGTCAATACAAGCACGGTCTCGCGCATGACAGTTCCTCCGTCGGGCACCGGTAACACGGCATCGCATCGAGCGTCAAGCGGGGAGTGCCTTCACAAGGCTCAAAGGAAACTCGGTTCCGGTTTGCTGCGTTTCCGGATTGACGAGGTTCGCAGATGCGTGTAGCACGGTGTCTGCGCAAGACCGCGCAGCTCGGAGTACTGCCATGGATCGTGCATTCGCGTTGTTCATCTATGCTGCCGCGGGCCTTGTCGTCCTATCCGCGGACCCTTCGAGCGCGGCCGAATGCTCCGCGGCCAACGCACGCATTGGGAGCTACGGCTACGTCGATTGGAGCGAGCCGAACCCTCTGTACCACCCGCTTTGCGAGGGAGAGCCCACGTGGTACCACCACATCCGGGCTTTTCGCTGCGATGGAATCGTCGGCGGCGGTTGCCCCGCAGACGAAGACCGCGTCACCGAGCTCACGGGCTACGACTTCTCCTGCGTCGAGCACACCGGCGTAGCCTTCAACGACTGCCCAGAGTCGGATGAGCCCAAGGAGGAAGCCGATCCGCCGAAAATGTGCGGAGTGGATTCGGAGGCGCACCAAGATCTCAAGGACAGTGACGCCAGCCAGCAGAAACAGGCCCTCCTAGGAGATCCGGTTGATCTGACCCGGGGCTCCTTGTCCCGTACCGAGACCGATCTTGACCTCGGGCGCGGTCTTCGCTTCACGCGCCACTACTCAAGTGAGCTGACGTCTCCGGGTGTAAACAGTGGGGTCGTCGAGACTTCGATGGGCGCAAGGTGGCGCCACAGCCTGCAGTGGCAGCTTCGCCGCGAACAGACGGAAGCTGACGCGCTGATCGTCTTGCGTCCAATGCGGACGCCCGCCGTCTTCATGTCCCTCGATGGCGGGGCGACTTGGATGGCCTCCCAGCGCAGCAACGGAGCGATCTCGGGAACGCCGACCGGGACGGTGACGTATACAACCCCAGACGGGACCCAGGTTGAATTCGACGCCTCTGATGAGTTGGTCGCTATCTCACCGCCGGGGGAGCCGGCCATCACGGTCACTTCCGGGCAGCCGACTGCCAACGACGTCACGTACTCGAACGGGGTCGATTCCCTGGTGGTAAGCCATCATTCCTCGGGCGACTTCGATGGGCTAGTGGAGAGCGTAAGCGGGGGCGGGGACACGGTCTCGTATGACTACGAGGTGGCCCTGGAGCGCCCCGCGGTCCTGATTCGGCATCTGAAGCGCGTGTCGCTCCCGAATCACGCTACGGGGACCGGAACCATCACGCTGGACTATGCGTATGCCACTGACGCGCTCCAGCACTCAGCGCTTCTCGCGTCCGTCACCCGCAACAAAGGCAAGGAAGATCAGCTCGAGCTGGGTTCGTGGGAGTGGACAACGGACTACGACGACAATCAGTTCTTCAAGGTCATATGGGCCGATGAGCCCGCGCTCGACCAACCCCTGACCCTCTCGTATTCGGGGACTGAGGGCGACACCACGGTCACGATCACCGATGGCACCAACACCCTCGCTACGGTGACCAACTCCGACTACCAGATGGTGTCGGCAACGGGCACCGGTGGACCAGGGTACGATCTCGGCTACCTCGACGCGGTAGTTGAGGGCGAGCGGTTCGCGGTTAAGGAGAATCCCCGGGGATTCAAGACGGCGTATGAGTCCTACGACAGCCAAGGCCGCCCCGAGGTGGTTCGCAAGGGCTGGAGCGACACTGACGATGACGATGAGTACGATGTCGGGGAGCCCTATGAAACCCTGGTCGAGTACGAGTGGCACCCTCGGCTCAATCAACCCATCGAGATCTCCCGGACTTCGACGATCACCGACATCGATGGTGATGCTGGTGTGATCTTCGACTTCGATGCCGACGCGGCCACGGACCCCGTCAACCGCAACGCGAACATGACCGACCTCGTGCACGGCCGGATTGAGTATGGCTATACGCTGGACGAGTTCGGAGTGCAGCAGCAGGTGACGAGCGAGACGTTCTACACGTACGATGCAGGCGGTCGGCTGAAGACCGTGAAGGGCCCGAACCCGAGGAGCTTCACGAAGCACTTCTACGACGGTTCTGGCAATCGCATCTCGACGTCCCGATACGTCG
Source organism: Candidatus Binatia bacterium (assembly GCA_028278325.1). Taxonomy (GTDB): domain Bacteria; phylum Desulfobacterota; class Binatia; order UBA1149; family JAJCZL01; genus JANQEO01. The sequence continues at coordinate 664 of JANQEO010000223.1, read as the reverse complement.
ATGTGACGGACCAGGGCGCAGATGTGCTGGTGACGGACTTTGACGACGGAGGCTTCGACGCGTTCGGAAATCCCTACCACGTCAAGGACCCGAACGGCCAGGTCACGATCTACACCTACGACGGAGTCGGTCGTGTAAAGACAGTCAAGCCGCCCTATGCCGGGGGCGATTCCACGATGACGTTCACGTATGACCTGGATGGTCGAGTCACAAGAATCGACTTCCCAGGCAACTACAGCCTGGACTTCGGCTACAGCGACGACGGCAAAGGCAACCTCCGCTTCATTGCCGACTCCGCCCTCGTGCGGAACGCCGTCGTCTATGAGTACTCACGAAGCCGGCGGACTGCGTCGAGGCTCTACAGCAACTTCGTAGACCTGGGCAACCGAGGCACCGAGGTGGGTACGGCCGAATTCACGTACGACCTTCCGGGCCGTCTCGAGAAGGCCCTGAACCCGCTCTTCGCCGACGACTCGGTGTACACGCAGTTCGGATACGACGACAATGCGAACGCGACGTCGGTGACCGATGAAAACGGGAAGGTCGACTCGCTCTTCTACGACGGGCTCGATCGCGTGACGGGGATCCTCCAGACGCGAACTAGCGGTGTGTACTCAACGGAGTTCGAGTACGACGTCGCATTGAATGTCGAACAGGTGAAGCA
>JANQEO010000221.1 GCA_028278325.1 Candidatus Binatia bacterium | reverse complement strand
CGCGTGCCCCGAAGGCATCCAAGGCTCTGCCCCAGGGCGATGCCGTTCCGATATCGCTGCCATCGCAGATGTAACTCAGGCCACGAGGCGTGAAGGAATCCACGCTGAGAACCGCGTATCCCCAAGTGGCGAGACGCTCGCTCCACATGGTGTTCCAAGTTTCTATCCCCGCGCATCCGTGCATCAGGATCACGGCCGGGAAGGGGCCTTGCCCTTCCGGCATCTGCAGGAAACCCTCAAGCGGAATGCTGGGATATATCTCCGGCTCGAGCGTGATTCCCTTCTTCTTCGCCTGCTTCACTTTGAAAGGTGAGGGCTCGATCGTGGAAGAGGCACTGCTGAACGCGACAGCTTCCGATGCTGTCGCCGCGCCGACCTTGCCGTCGACAGCCGCGCCGATCATGGGAAGGGCCAGCGCCAGTGCGAAAGCACGCAGGGTTTTCATTCTCGATCATCCTTCTTGGCATGACCGCTGAACCCAGATCATAGACCGAATGAACGCTTGCCGAAATCTGCAGGAACGGTAGACGCCTATGTTCCACGGTTACGCCCGCGGCGGCGAGGCCGACCGGGGCTTCACCGACGTCACGGAAGGCCGGGTCTATCCACCGCCGAAAGTCATGCGGTGCAGAACGTCACGCTTGTCCACCCAGCGGTGTTTTGCGACCGCGGCCACATGGACGGCGGCCAAGATCAGCATGCTGTAGGCGAGCCACATGTGCAGATCCGCGAGCAGGTCTTCAAGCTCGATCCCGAACAATTCGTCCCGGGTCGGCAAGACCTTCGGCATGGCGACCCCGAACCACGAGACTCCATGCCCTCCGAAGTCCGTTTCCGCCCAGCCGATCGCGATGACGACGGCCGGCAGCAGGTAAAGGCCGACATGGGCGAGACGGGAGCCCAGTCTCTCAAACCTGGTTAGGGCCGCGGGAAGCGGCGGTGGCGGGGTCAAGATCCGCACCGCAAGGCGTGCGATCAGGAGGCCCAACAAAGTCACCCCGACCGAAATGTGGAGGCCGAATAGAAACTCCTCCAGCGGGCCGTCCTCGGCCACGAGCGTCGTCATGGCATAGCCGCAGGCCCACATGAACAGGAACATCAGTGCCATGGCCCAATGGAGAATTCGCGCCACGATCGAGTAGCGCTGGTGATCCGAGCTCATTGCTGTGTCGTCCTTCGAATGTGCTGGAACGGCCCTATCTGCCGGGGACGACAAAGCAGCTTGTCCGGCGGGCGGGCAAGGCGATTCACGGCACCTTACAAAATGGTAAGGCTTTGGAATAGCTGTAGAAAAACTGGCATCCCATGTCTTGTCGGCGGGCAGAAACGGCCCGCTTGAAAGCGAACAAACAGGAGAATCGCAATGGACGTGAAACAGAAGCTCGCCGCCTTTCTTGCCGTAGGTGCCTTGGCCACCGGCTTTGGCATCGGCATGGGCGCGAATGCCATGGCGGACAGCAACGACGAGAAGGAGTGGGCGGCGATCCAAGCGGCCGGCATCACTCTCAGCGACGCCATCTCCTTGGCCGAGAAAGAGGTCGGCGGCCGTGCCGTCGAGGCAGAGCTGGACGAGGAGGGCGACAACCTCTTCTACTACGAGGTCGAGGTCATCGCGCCGGGCGGTGTCGAGAAGGAGGTTCTCATCGACATGACCAGCGGCGAGATCATCAAGATCGAGGATGACGATCGCGACTAGATCGGACCGGTGGTTGATGGCCGGGGACTTGAGCTAGACAATGCTCGGCAGGTCGGGCAGGCCGGGTTCGGGGCGAGTGGATCGCCTTGAACCCGGTTCGCTTCAATTCCCTGGTCCAAGGACTTGGCCATGAAGGTGCTTGTGATCGAAGACGACCAAGAGACGGCGGACTATATCCGCCGGGGCCTGGTGGAGCGGGGACATGTCGTGGACTGTATCGGCGATGGCCGAAAGGGTCTCCTCATGGCCAGTGCCGATCCCTACGATGTCCTCGTGATCGATCGCATGCTTCCGGGCATCGATGGACTGTCAATCGTGAAGACCCTCAGGGGGGCCGGAACCACGACTCCCATTTTGTTTTTGACGACACTCGGCGGCGTCGATGACCGTGTCGAAGGTCTCAATGCCGGTGGCGACGACTACCTGGTGAAGCCCTTTGCCTTCTCGGAGCTGATGGCCAGGCTCGACGCTCTGGGCCGCCGCCCTCCACTGAAGGAAGAAGACACTGTCCTTGTTGCCGGCGATCTGCGGATGGATCTGCTCGCACGCTCGGTGACGCGCGCCGGAGAGACAATCGAACTCCAACCCAGGGAGTTCAAGCTTCTGGAAGTGCTCCTCCGCAACAAGGGACGAGTCGTCACGAGAACGATGCTGTTGGAGCAAGTTTGGGACTTCCACTTCGATCCAAAGACCAGCGTCGTCGAAACCTTGATCTCGCGCTTAAGGACCAAACTCGACAAGCCATTCGCAACAGAGCTTATCCACACGGTTCGCGGCGTCGGGTATACCGTTCATGACCCCTCGTGAGATTTGGCGCAGCTCCGCGGTTCGCATGGCCGCGATGTTTGCGACGCTCTCGGCCCTGGCCGTCACTTTCGTGTTTATAGCGGTCTACTTCGAGATTCGCTCGGAGCTCTATGAGCGACTGAGGGTTCGCACACAGAGCCTACACGACACCTTTCTGACGGTGGCGCGCTCAACCGGCGCCGAGGGGTTGGAACGGGTGATCACGGATCGGGCGAAAGCCCCGGGCATCGATGGCGGCATCTACCTGCTGGTCCGTGACGATGGCCATTTTCTAGCTGGCAACATCGATCCCTATCCGACCTTCTCGGGCTGGTCCTTCATCGAGCCAAGCGAGTTGGGGGCCGAAGAGAGGTTCGAGTTCGACGAGCGTTTCCTCTCCCGCTGGTCGCGCCTGCCCGATGGAGAAATGCTGTTGGTCGGGCTTAGCGACGATAGCGTCGAGGAAGCCCGGGAAGCGCTTGTCGGCGGGATCGTGTTCGGCGTCGTCGCGACGATCCTGATTACGGCCGCGCTCGCGGCATGGCTCGCCGTCAAAAGCCAAAGACGCATCAGATCGATCGGCGCGACGCTTGAAGACTACGCACAAGGCCAGCTCGACACACGCGTTGCCCTGGCCGGCGCGGAAGACGATCTCGATCAGGTGGCTGCGCGCATCAACACCACGCTAGATCGCATGGAAGAGCTGGTCGAAAGCTTGCGTCAGGTCTCTGCCGATATCGCCCATGAACTCAAGACTCCGATTGGGCGGCTTAGGCAGCGACTGGACGTCGCCCTTGCGGAGGCAAACTCCGTGTCGGAGTTTCGCGCGGCGAACGCCCAAGCGATCGAACTGATCGATCAGATTGTGGGAACCTTCGAAGCCTTGCTGCGGATCGCTCAGATTGAGTCCGGCACGCGGCGCGCTCGCTTCTCCAGGGTGTCGCTCAACGCCGTGCTGAGCAACATCGTCGAAATCTATGGCCCGGTTGCGGCCGACGCCGGGCAAGAGATTCTCGACCAGCTTACGGACGCGCCTTGCGAGCTGGCAGGCGACCAAGAGCTTCTCACTCAAATGTTCGCCAATCTGCTTGAAAACGCCATCCATCACTGCCCATCCGGCTCGAGCATCGTTGTACGCCTGGAGCGAAATGGCGACGTCGCCGAGGCGTCAATCTGCGACGACGGGCCAGGCATCCCAGACCACGAGCGGGACAAGGTCGTGAGGCGCCTCTATCGACTTGAGAAGAGCCGGTCGACCCCCGGAACCGGCTTGGGTCTCAGCCTCGTGCAGGCCGTTGCCGATTTGCACGGGGCTCCGCTCGTTCTCGGCGATAACGAGCCGGGCCTTATGGCAAGTCTCCGATTCCGCCTGAGTCCGTAAGACGCTGCCTTTGTGTGCTGGCAATCTCCGCGCACTGGGCTAATCACCCGAACCTTGCGAGGGAGAAGGGCGCCAGCAGCTCAGAGCGCTCGCCCAGGGCCCACTTGGCCAGGCTTTCGCCGACCGCCGGGCCCAGCTTGAAGCCATGGCCGCTGGAGCCGGCAGCGAAGAAGAGCCCCTCGGCGCCCGGCATCTCGTCGATCACCGGCAGGTCGTCGGGGCTCATGTCGTACATGCAGGCATAGCCGGGGCGGATGCCCAGCTCGGCCAGCGCCGGGCAGCGTGGCAGCATGTGCTCGAGGGTCCAGATCGCCTCCTCGGTCGAGACCGTGGCATCGAACTGACCCGCCACCTCGACCTGCAGGGTGTGGCCGGCCTGTTCGGCGTGGCTCTCCTCGCTGCGGATGCCGGTGCCGCCGCCGGACCAGGTGCCGATCAGGATGGTGTTCTCGCCCTCGGGGCGGGCGTAATGGCTGCGCGTGTCGTCGACCCAACAGAAGGGCAGGATCTCCTTGGCCTTGCCCGGCGCGTCCAGCACCGCCATGAAGTGCCGCTCGATATGGAGCGCCAGATCGACGCCAAGGGGCGCCGCCAGGGCCTTGGTCCAGGGCCCCGTCGTCATGACCACCC
>JANQEO010000212.1 GCA_028278325.1 Candidatus Binatia bacterium | reverse complement strand
GCCGCCGGCGGTGCCGACAACGATGCGCCCGCGCCCGCGACCTACAAGGAGCCGGTGCTGGTCGAGTACGCCCGCTCGTTCTTCCCGGTGATCCTGATCGTGCTGTTGCTGCGCTCGTTCCTCGTCGAGCCCTTCCGCATCCCCTCCGGCTCCATGATGCCCACGCTGCTCGATGGCGATTTCATCCTCGTCAACAAGTTCTCCTACGGGCTGCGACTGCCGGTGCTGCATACCAAGTTCTGGGAGAACGCCGATCCCGAACGTGGCGATGTCGTGGTGTTTCGTTTCCCCGCCGATGAGCGTACCGACTACATCAAGCGCGTGGTCGGTGTCCCTGGCGACGAGATCTACTACCGCGACAAGAAGCTCTACATCAACGGCGAGCCCGCCGGGCAGATCCCGCTCGGCACCTATTCGGGTGAGGGTTCGGGCATCGGCATGACCGGCGCGCGCAAGGCCCTGGAGGACATCGTCGGTGTCGAGCATGAGATCTTGGTGCGCACCAATGCCGGCGATTTCCCGATCGGCTGCAACATCCTCAAGCGGGGGCCGGTGACGGTGCCCGAGAACAGCTACTTCGTCATGGGCGACAATCGCGACAACAGCAACGACAGCCGCTGTTGGGGCTTTGTCCCTGAGCGAAACCTGGTCGGCAAGGCGTTCATGATCTGGATGCACTGGGACGGTGAGCGTGACGGATTGCCCATCGCATTCGGTCGCCTCGGCGATATGATTCGCTGATCGACAACTCAACCTCGCAGGCACGACCATGCGTAACCCTGTTTTGTTACCGGCTGTCGGACGTCCCGGTGGCCAGCGCGGAGCGAGCTTCCTCGGCATCATGGTGATCATCGGCTTGGTCATCTTCTTCGGCGTCCTCTTGTTCAAGATGGGACCGTCGTATATGAGCTTTCTGCAGGTACGCTCGGCGATGGAGAGCGTCGCCGAGAAGCCGGATGTGATTGCCAAGGGAACCGGAGCCATTCGCAGCTCCTTGGCCAATATCCTCTACATCAACGACGTACGCAACGTAGACCCAAAGCTGTTCAAGATTACAAAGGAGCGCAAGGCTTATACGGTCTCCATCGAGTACGAGGTCCGCGAGCATCTGTTCTTCAACGTCGATGCAGTGATGCGGTTCGCCCACGCGCTTGAGCTGGAGACCGAGACGCGGTGAGCCGCGATCCGCGACGCCTACTGCATGCCCTCGACCTGCCGGACTTCGCCGAGCCCGCGCTGCTCGTCGAGGCATTGACCCACAGCAGCGCGGGGATGCCGAATTACGAACGTCTGGAGTTCCTCGGCGATGCCATGCTCGGGCTGGTGGTGGCCGAGGACCTCTGGCGGCGCTGCCCCAACGCCACGGAGGG
>JANQEO010000201.1 GCA_028278325.1 Candidatus Binatia bacterium | reverse complement strand
CGGACTGCGCGTGCCGGCCGGCCCGACGATGGCCATCGAGGCGACCTACAACTACCACTGGGCGGTGACCGCCTCTCCCAGCCTGGAGCTGAGCGAGATCCAGGTCGGCCTGCTGGTCTCCTTCTGACCGCGTCGAGGGACAGCGCGAGTTGGACCACGGGCCGCTTCGGCCTTTTCGGTGCTGTGGGCTCTACTCCACGGCGCCCGGAGTGGTAGCGCGGAGAGCCAGCGAGTCCCGGATCAGGTCGAAGCCGGGTTGTTGACCAGCTAGAACACCCTCATCGACGACCTTCAGGATCTCGAACGGCGGCTCGTTGTCGGTGGCGCAGAATGTGAGCACGCGATACTTGCCCTCCGCGAGGATCATGTCCCCCTGGTATCCAAAGCCCCGAAACGGGCCCCATTCGAGCAGCTCGGTGAGCTCCCCGAGCTCGAACTGTTCCTCGAGATTACCTACGGTCCAGTCGACGCACTCCTCGGAGTCCATGGTGTCTTCATAGAAGTAGAACTGGATTGCAGCGTCCGCGAAGACTGGTCCGATCGAGAAAGAGCGGTCGGGGTCGTAGTCTTCGGCGAGCAGGTCCACTTCCCAGTTTGCGGGATACTCGAGCGAAAAGGCCTGACGCTCGATCTGGGTCCGGTTATGGATATCAGGACGCTCGCTCCTGAGGAAGAACAGAGTTGTGACGCCGACGAGCGCCAGCGTGTAGACGACGGTCGGCAGGATTCCGAACCATAGTCGGGCGAGCCAGAGTCGAACGGGAAAGACGGTTCGCACTCCCCGGTAGCTGACGTAGACCGACCAGTACACCGCCAGGACCACCGCCCAGGCGCCTACAAGGCTGGCAATGTCGGTGGCCTGAGCCGCGGCCACCGGCGAGTCAAACCTGTGAGTCTCCCAGAGCGCGTAGAACAGCGCTGGGACCGCCCAGGTCTGGGCCGAGTAGATGTAGACCCGGCGGACGAGGGGCATGTCGGGCTCCGCGGCACCGCTCCAGCGAACACGGACCTTGTACCACCAGCCGCCGACGCCGTAGAAGAATGCACCGCCTAGCGCTCCGAGGACAACGACAACGGCCCAGTAGATCCCCCAACTCGAGCGGATCGCCGCGTAGACTTCCTCTTGCCGGTGCGACAACAGCACCCGGGTCTCGATCCGGTCGATGACGCCGCCCATGCCGAAGAGCCACGAGGTGAGGACAGTCAACGGTGGCACGGATCGCAGTGCGAAGGTCTCGAAGAACTGCTTCGGTCGAAGGTAGAGGTGGACCAGCCACATCGACCAGTGCATTCCCTCCGGCTGAATGGCCCCGGGGGCGCTGAGAGCGCCGAATCGGTCCTCGCGATCGTGATCGTCGGTCATTTCGGTTCTGATCAGAGCGGCTGACGGCTGGGTGACGAAGAGCGCCTGCCTGCTCCGTCTCTGTGGATCGCCTTGTCGATGTCCAGGGCAGCCTAACGTCGGGCGGGCGACCGAACAAGCAAACTGCTGTCTCTCGTGCCCGTGGCTCGTTCGTCGGGAGCCACCAGCCTAGCGTTTGTGGGGCTTCTACGGCCAGCTTGCTCGATGGGACCTGGTGGAGAATTGCCAGTCTTGCCCCGCCGAATTGCGTCTCAAAGGTGCAGAGTGCTCTTTGTCCTGTCAGTACATGTACAGGAACGCTGTACATGTTAAGATCCGCTGCCATGAGCACTCGGAGCACGACCTACACCCAGGCCCGTGCCAACCTTGCCGCGCTTTGCGATCAGGTGGCTTCGACGCGCGAGCCTGTGCTGATCCACCGCCGCGGCGGCGAGGACGTGGCGCTTGTCTCGGCCGAGGAGTTGGCCAGCCTCATGGAGACGGCCCACCTTCTTCGCTCGCCCAGGAACGCGCGCCGGCTTCTCGATGCTCTGGCTCGGGCCGTGAGTGAGGATCTGCCGCCAGGGTCGGTCGAAGAGCTCCGCGTGGAGCTCGGTCTTGAAGAAGCGTAAGGATCGGCCGCACCGGCGAACGGCGCGCG
>JANQEO010000210.1 GCA_028278325.1 Candidatus Binatia bacterium | reverse complement strand
CGCCGGCGCTACCGTGCGCTTCGGCGCTACTATGGGCGCCATCCCAGCCTCGGGCACAACGGGCGACGACGGGACATTGGTCGACAGCCTGACCGCAGGCGTGACGCCCGGGGAATCCGTTGTCAGAGCCACTTACGGCAACACTCTGACCGCTTCCGACACGGTGACGTTTACACCCGATCCTTCGAGCCTTGACGTTGAACTTGTGATTAATCCGGCGACGCTGCCGGCTGACGGCGCTTCGCAGACCGACCTTGAAGCGATGGTTTATGACGAAGACGGCGACGCAGTCGAAGACATCGACGTTGTCTTCACGGTTGAAGGGGCGCTGACCGCCCTGGTGGACGCAGACGAATACACGGAGGTCACCCGCTGGGAGAACAACTTCCGCGTCGACGACGCATCTGAAGTTACTGGTCTTGAGCTTTCACTGCAGCTTAGGGGCGTCATTGACGACGAAACGGGTGTTTACCTTAATAGAGAGTTGCTGAACGTCGACATGCCTCAGTCCGAGCTGTGGGGCGACTACACGCTGGAACTGGCGGTTGACGAACTTCAGGACGGCAACAACCGCATCGAGATCATCGGCGGCGAGGGGGACGACACCGACCGCTTCAGCGTGGCGGGGGTACGCCTTGGCGTGGTCTCGAGCCACGAGCTGGGCGAAGCGACATCGGATATCACGGGACTGGCTGAGATACAGTTTACAGCCGATCCGCGCCTGGGTACGCTGAATATTAGAGCAGCCCTGATCGACGACGACGAGAGGAACTCGACAGAGCGTTTAACATTAACTTCCGGCGATCCTGATCTGCTGCGCATCGCGGCAGTATCCGACACCCTTTACGCCAACGGCGTTGAGGAGACGGAAGTGCTGGCGCTGGCGACTGACTCGCTGGGCAACCCTGTCGACGAAGGCTATGACGTTGACTTCTCGGTGGCTCCTTCGGGATCTATCGATCCGGCTGCGGCGCAGACTCTGTCGGACGGAACAGCCTCAGCGACCTTGACATCCCATGTAGGTGCGACGGACGTTACGACCACCATCGACGGCGACTGCGAGGGCGCGGTTGGTTCCTGGGACGTTGAGCTGCTGGCTCCCGTCCTCAGGCTGACCACTCCCGACGACCGCATGCTGGCGGATGGTTCTTCAAGTATGACTGTACGCGCCAGACTCGGAACCCTTGACGGAGCGCCCATAGTGGGCAGGCGCATCTCCTTTGCGACCACCGGCGGTTCTATAACGGCGCTGGCGCAGACCAACGACGAGGGACTCGCTGAAGCCGAGCTGACCTCGTCCGACAGCCCGGATACAGCCACGGTCACGGCGCAGTTCGGACCGAACATCGGCGACACGACCGAGATTATATTCGCTCCCTTGCTGGGAGAACTTGAGCTTTCCGCAGAACCTTCTTCGGTTCTTGGCGACGGGTCTGACGAAACGACCATCACGGTTCACGTCACGGACGGACTTGGCGAGGACCAGGGCGACGTGCGGGTGGACCTGACGACCGACATCGGCGAACTCAGTGACGACAGAGTAGTCACCGACGCCAACGGCGAGGCTGACTTTACGCTGACCGGCGAAGCCGCCGTAGACGATACGACCATCACGGTCATCGCCTCAGTTGTGGGCGACGACCTGGCTGATACATTAATGATAGACCTTAGAGGCGTGACTTTAACCGTCACCGCTGACGAAGACTCTCTGCCGGGCAATGAAGAGTCGACCGCGACGATTCTTGCTCACGTGGTAGAGACCTCATCGGGCGTTCCGGTGACGGGTGGCAGAGTGCTCTTCTCGACAGATCTTGGCTCCATTACGGGATCGGCAGATCTTTCACTGGACGGGGAAGCCGAAGCCACTTACACCGCTCCCGGCGACACGGGAACATCGCTTATCCGCGCGCGCTACGGGGTGGGGCTGGCTGACACGGCTTACATCGTGCTTGTGGATCGCGCAGAGATCACGACTATCGAGCTGTCGCCATCGGCGATCCTTGCCGACGGCCGCTCTTCCTCCGAGATTAAGGTACAGATCACCGACCGCTGGGGCGGGGCGTCGCCGGACGAAAGAGTGGACATCGCTTACACGGGACCCGGTTCTGTGACGCCTTCCGTGGGCACCACGGACGAAGACGGTTACTTCACGGCCACGGCTGTGGGCGAGACTTCTCAGTCGGACAGCATTATGATTATCACGGCGTCATCCAGGCTGCCTGACGACGCAGTTGATACGCTGGCTTTAAAGGGCGTGACGATCTCGATCAGCGCAAGCCCTGAGCTTATATCGGGCGACGGCGAGTCCGTCTCGCAGATCACGGCTCGCGTTTCGGAGACGACATCGGGACAAGCCGTGACAGGCGACACGGTGCGCTTTGCGGCTTCAGCCGGCGTGATAGCGTCGCTGGTTCAACTTAACGACGCGGGCGAGGCGGTGACGGACCTGAGGTCTGCCAGGCAGGCGGCGATATCAACAGTGCGCGCCACCTTCGGCGACGGGTTAACGGACTCCGTTGACGTAGCTTTCGCCAACCGCGTCAGCTACATGGATCTTGATCTGGGTCGCAGCGCCATCCTTGCCGACGGCGACGACAGCACCATGGTGGCGGTTGTGCTGACGGATACGCTTGAGAACTTCGTCGAGGGCGAACGGGTGACGTTTACGCTGCTCGACTCAGTGGGCGAGATCTCATCGACCTCGACCTTCACGGATGAGGACGGCGAAGCTCGTGTGATCTATTATCCCGACGCTTCGGGTTCTGACTTAACCGAACGTATAGCAGTATCAGCTGACGTTCTGGCTGACACTATCGACCTCGATCTGAAGGGGGTCTCTCTCGACTTAAGGCTTTCCCCGCGCAGCGTGCGCGCTGACGGCGAGTCGAAGATAGGCGTTAACGTACAGTTGACGGAGACTACATCCGGCGCGGCTATCGCCGGCGCTACCGTGCGCTTCGGCGCTACTATGGGCGCCATCCCAGCCTCGGGCACAACGGGCGACGACGGGACATTGGTCGACAGCCTGACCGCAGG
>JANQEO010000173.1 GCA_028278325.1 Candidatus Binatia bacterium | reverse complement strand
CGACCCCGAGCGCCAGATCGAGTACTACAGGGTGCGCATCGCGCTCGACCCGGGCGAGCAGGACCGCCTCGACGGCAAGGCGCTGGTCCCCGGCATGCCCGCCGAGGCCTTCATCCAGACCGACCGCCGCACGGCACTCAGCTACTTGCTCAAGCCCCTCACCGACCAGCTCGAGAAGGCATTCCGGGAGGAGTGAGGTGTCGCAAACCCGAAAGGCAGAATGCCGAATCTGAAGAGGGGATTAGGTGAACTGTCGTGAAAGCGCCAGGAGACTGGCAAGGAGTAGGTGGTGCAAGTCCACTGCAATGAAGGCGCAGCGAGCCACATTGGCCCCGAGTCATGCGCATACGGCCGAGAGGGCGTGCGTGAAGCGTTGACAGGGGAGCGCATAGGCCTGGCTATTGAGCCGCGAAAATTACTGTCCCGGGTGCCGACGCTCTGTGACAGGCGGAAGGCAACACGGACGTGGGCGTCATCGCGAGTGCCCGCCCGGCCCGGCGTGGTCGAAGACCCTTTGGCATGTGCGGACGCTCCTTGTGCGGGAACTGGGAGATCTCACGGTTGGCCAGCGGCGCTGTGCTGTGCGCAGTTTCTGGTCCGCATCGGGAAGGCGAGGAGCCGTAGCCGGTGATGCACGAGCGTGAGAAGTCTGACTCCGTCATAGTAGCTGGGAAACCGACGAACAAGACCGCCTTGGCGGCTGCGGAGTTGGTGGAGCCAAGGACGGGGACCGAGAGGAACACGGGACGGCAAAGCACGCACCGGACACAGGGCCGGGCACGCGTGTCCCAGGCGCTCGACCGCGTACGGAGAGCATCGAAGCACAGGAAGAAGGAGAGGTTCACCGCGCTCCTCCACCAGATCGACGTCGATCTGCTCCGGGAGTCGTTCTTCGCGCTGAAGCGAAACGCGGCCGCCGGGGTGGACGGGCAGACGTGGCGGGACTATGAGGCCGATCTGGAGCAGAGGCTCCCCGATCTGCGTGCACGGGTCCACCGGGGAGCGTATCGAGCCCAGCCCTGCCGGCGTCAATACGTCCCGAAGCCGGATGGGAAGCAGCGCCCGATCGCGGTCGCCGCCCTGGAGGACAAGATCGTCCAGAAGGCGGCCGTGGCGGTGTTGAACGGGATCTACGAGGAGGACTTCCTCGGGTTCTCGTACGGGTTCCGGCCCAAACGCGGCCCGCACGATGCGCTGGATGCGCTGTCGGTCGCGATTACGGCCAAGAAGGTGAACTTCATACTGGACGCCGACATCCGGTCGTTCTTCGATTCGGTCAGCCGGAATTGGCTGGTCCGTTTCCTGGAACACCGGATCGGCGACCGGCGCATCATCCGCCTGATCCGGAAATGGCTGAAGGCGGGTGTCCTGGAAGATGGGGTGGTCACGACCAGTGAGACGGGGACGGGGCAGGGTTTGGTGATCTCACCGCTGCTCGCGAACGTCTACCTCCACTACGTGTTCGACCTCTGGGCCGAGCGCTGGCGACGGAGCGAGGCCACGGGCGACATGATCATCGTGCGCTACGCCGATGATCTGGTTATCGGTTTCCAGCACGAGGCCGATGCCCGGCGCTTCCAGGCGGCAATGCGCGCACGGTTGGCGGAGTTTGCGTTGTCGATCCATCCGGACAAGACGCGCCTCATCGAGTTCGGCCGCTTCGCTGCGGCCAGACGGGCTCGACGACGGCTCGGGAAGCCGGAGACCTTCGACTTTCTGGGGTTCACCTTCATCTGCGGGCACTCGCGCAAGGGCAAGTTCCTCCTCAAACGCAGGACCCGGCGTGACCGCAGGCGAGGCAAGCTCAGGGAGGTCAAGGAGGAACTGCGACGCCGCATGCACCAGCCGATCCCCGCACAGGGGGCCTGGCTGGCGCAAGTCATCCGAGGCTACAACGCCTACTACGCCGTGCCGACCAACAGCGCGGCTCTCGGCGCATTCCGCCACCACGTCAGGCGCCTCTGGATGCGCACGCTCAGACGGCGTAGTCAGAAGGACCGCTTCTCGTGGGAACGGATGCAAAGGCTGGCCGACGACTGGCTCCCACAACCGCGCATCCTTCACCCCTGGCCCAACATTCGCTTCGCCGTCAAACACTCGAGGTAGGAGCCGTATGCGGGAAACCCGCGCGTACGGATCTGTGCGGGGGGCGCGGGGTAACCCGCGTCCCTACCGCGAACGT
>JANQEO010000170.1 GCA_028278325.1 Candidatus Binatia bacterium | reverse complement strand
AGCGACACATCTTAAGATATTGAATTAAAAGAAAAAAATTTGATAGACCGTGTCTGTATGCAAGTGAGTGGGTAGATTTGGCCCTCTTTGATGGTACTCCCTGAGCCCAATCCACCAACCCTCTTAAACCCCAAAAATTTCCGTTTTTTGGGCCTTAAACCCCAATTCTTTGCTAGAATGCCGTTGGAGGTGATGTTAATGGCCGAAAACTTGCTCGATGACCTACCCGCGGTGTTCCTATCGACCACCAAGACGTCAGTCATGGTCTCGCGTGCCGTGCGGCAAGGCAAGCTCCGCAAGATCGGCACGCGCCTCTATACACGAAACCTGACCGACGCGCCTGAGCGAATCGTCCGGGAGCATCTCTGGCAGATTGTCGCCGACTACCTTCCCGGCGCGCTCATCGCCGATCGAACCGCCATCGAGAATGTACCGGCCTCTGATGGATCGGTCTTCGTCATCGCCGAGCGCAAGCGCGACATAGAGCTACCCGGCCTCACCATCCGCTCTCGCAAGGGAGCGCCTCCCCTAGGAGACGATCAGCCCTTTGTCGGTGGGCTCTACCTCTCTTCGCCGGCCAGGGCTTTTCTTGAAAACATGGTCCTGTCCCGAAGCCGAGGGGGCCATGTGGCGAGAACCCTCAGTCACAAGGAACTGGAAGAGCGCCTTGAGACCATGGTCAGGCGCGGGGGCCAAGACGCTCTCAACCGGCTTCGTGATCGTGCTCGTGAGATTGCACCCGAGCTAGGGCTAGAGAGCGAATTCGAGAAGCTAGAGAAGCTCATCGGCAGCCTACTCGGAACACGGACCGAGAAGCTGGTCACAGAAGTCGGCAAGGCACGGCGGGCGGACACCCCCTTCGACCCGGATCGCATCCGCCTCTTCGAGTTGCTCCACGCCGAGCTACACGCCTGGCCCCCTTCGACCCGCCTGTCTCCTGACAGGGATGCGGAGGCCCATGCGACGCTCACGTTCTTCGAGGCCTACTTCTCCAACTTCATCGAAGGCACCGAGTTCGAGGTCTCCGAAGCGGCCGACATCGTCTTTCGCGGCGTGATCCCGCGCGATCGACCCGAGGACGCCCACGACGTGCTGGGTACCTGGCGCATCGTCTCGGATACAGCGACGCTGCAACGTGTGCCCAAGGACCAGCAGAGCTTCGTCCGTCTCATGAGCGAACGGCATGCGACGATTCTGAGCGCCCATCCCAACATGCGACCGGGCGAGTTCAAGACGGCAGTCAACAGGGCCGGATCGACGGTCTTCGTCGCCCCTGAGTTGGTACCGGGCACGCTAGCCCGCGGCTTCGACTTCTACCGGAGCCTCGACGCCCCTTTCGCGCGAGCGGTCTTCATGATGTTCATTGTGTCGGAGGTTCATCCCTATGCCGACGGCAACGGCCGGATTGCGCGTGTCATGATGAACGCTGAGCTGGTGGCCGCCGGCGAGGAACGGATCATCGTCCCCACCGTCTATCGCAACAACTACCTGGCAGCCTTGAAGGCTCTTTCACAGAGCCAAAGAGCAGAACCGCTCGTGCGTGTTCTCGAGTTCGCCCAACGATGGGCGGCAGCCATTCCCTGGAGCGACCTGGAAGAGACCCGCCGCGTCCTCGAGGGCTGCAACGCCTTTGCCGAGCCCGGCCATGCGGATGAGACTGGCATTCGACTGCGAATGCCGACGGAGTGACCTGGAGGGTGTAGAAGTTAAAGAAACTGAGAAGCTAAAGAAACTGAGTTAAAGAAACTGGGTCAGACCACGATAGATCGCCAATCGCTTTGACCGCCCGGCTGTCGTAGCCGAAGGCCACTTCGGCGCGTTAGCCCAAGGCGATGGGTGGTGCCCCTGGCCGGACTCGAACCAGCACGCCCGTGAAGGCAACAGATTTTGAGTCTGCCGCGTCTACCAATTCCGCCACAGGGGCTCCGCGAGCGGGCGCCGGCATCTTAGCGGCGGGCCGGGGCTTGGCAACAGATGCGGGC
>JANQEO010000119.1 GCA_028278325.1 Candidatus Binatia bacterium | reverse complement strand
CACCATACACCTGGCCGCACAGTTGGGCCTCGGCGCCTTGACCTTCGCCTTCGTCGGACCGGAGGAAGCGCGCCACTGGGTCGACGACTATTACGAGACACTCAAGCGTGAGTGCGTGCCGATCGGCCACTCGATCAACCCCAACATCGCCGTGGTCACCGGTTTTTCCTGCCACCAGGATGCCGAGGAGGCCATGCGCCGGGGCGCCGACGGGTTCCGCTTCTTCGGCTACGCCCTAGGCCACCATTATATCTTCGGCTCCCATACCCCCGGGCGCACGGATCTATGGGAGAGCTTCGAGAAATCCCGCGATGCTCTCCCCGAGCCGGGCGCCGGTCACGGCATCGGCACACCCGACGAACTGCGCAGCCACCTGCGGGAAATACAGGAGATCGGTGTAGACCAGGTCATCTTCATCCAGCAGGGAGGCAAGAACCGCCACGAACACATCTGCGAATCACTCGACTTGTTTGCGCGCGATGTCATGCCCGAGTTCAAGGAGAAAGAGGACGAACGGCAGCGGCGCAAGATGGAAGAACTGGCTCCCTACCTGGAGGCGGCCATGAAGCGCAAGAAGATGCGCGCGGTCCCCGCCGATGCCGACATCCCGAAGATCCACGCTTATGGAGCGGGCATAGCCGAGATGCCCGACGAGCTGCCCGAGACCCCCGAAGAGATACCCATTTCTACTCGGGGCTAGGCTGACCGAGGGCCAGCCAGCAGGATTAGCCGCTCCGATCCCTCGCAGGCGCAATCGGCCCTCCGTCGTACGGGCCCGGCGCGGCCGAGGCTGCCTGCAGCGCCCTAACGTGATAAAGACTCCGGTCAGGCGGTGGCGATAGCAGTTCGAATGGCACGCGTAGGCCTTTTGGTGGCTATTGGAGGGATTGTCGTGTTCTCCAGCCTGGAAAACAGCATGATCTTCTTCCCGACCAAGGACATCGCCGTCACCCCCGAGGCCTATGGCTTCGCCTACGAAGACGTCGCTTTCGAAGCCGCCGACGGCACGGCCCTGCATGGCTGGTGGATCCCAGCCGACGATGCACGCGGCGAGCTGCTGTTCTTCCATGGCAACGCCGGCAACATCGGTGACCGCCTGGAGTCCATCGCGATCTTCAGACGCCTGGGACTGACCGTGTTCATCATCGACTACCGCGGCTACGGAAAGAGCCAAGGCTCGCCTTCGGAGGAGGGCACGTATTCGGATGCAGACGGGGCGTGGACCTATATGACCGACACGCGCGGCGTGACTCCCGAGCGCACGGTAATGTTCGGACGCTCCCTGGGCGCGGCGGTCGGTGCCCGGCTGGCCGCCAAGCACGATTGTGCGGCTGTGATCCTGGAATCGGCCTTCACATCGGTCCCCGACATGGCTTCCAGCATCTTTCCCTTACTACCGTCTGGCCTGTTCGTACGCACAAGCTACGATAACCGCAGCCTCATGAAGGACATCAAAGCCCCTCTGCTGATCGCCCACAGCCGCCACGACGAGATCATCCCGTTTTCCCACGGGCGCGAGCTCTACGAGCTGGCCACCGACCCCAAGGACTTCCTCGAGATGAAAGGCGGACACAACGACGGCTTCATCGTGAGCGGTTCGAGCTATGTGGACGGACTGCGTGCGTTCCTGGACAGACATCTTCCGACGCCCGGCGGTTAAAAACTCGTGAATGCATGAATGTCGTCTACACGCATTCGTCTCAGCGTTGTAAGATGAGACGAAGAAGCGAGATGAACGACACCATGCAGAACTTCAGATCCTTTCGATACATGTTGAGCGACGTCGTAAACGCCACGGTGAAGGCACCCTTGATGTTCGGGGCGGTAGCATTGGTCGGCGGCCTCGTCGTAACCGGAGTATTCCTGGAGCAGGTCGTCGACGACGCCCTCGGGCGTGCCTTGGCCAAGCGCCGCCTTCCCAACGCATGACCCCTGGCCCCAGGGGGCCAATATGTCTATACCCATGGGTCGGAGGGACCCATGGAAGAATTCAAAGGCAGAGTTGCGGTAGTCACCGGCGGCGCCAGCGGGATAGGGCTGGCCATGGCCAAGCGCTTTGCGGCCGAGGGCATGCACGTGGTCATCGCCGACGTCGAGCAGCAGGCTCTCGACGCCGCCGAGGCCGAGCTTACCGCGGGGGGCACCGAGGTGCTCGCCACCATCGCCGACGTCTCCAAACCCGACCAGGTCGAGGCCCTGGCCCGGGCTTCCTATGCCCGCTTCGGTGCCGTGCACGTGCTGTGCAACAACGCCGGAGTGGCTGCGGGCGGCTTCTGCTGGGAGGAGTCGCTGGAGGACTGGCAGTGGGTGCTCGGAGTCAATCTATGGGGCGTCATCCACGGTCTTCGATCTTTCATCCCGCGGATGCTCGAGCAGGAGAGCGAGGGGCATGTCGTCAACACGGCCTCAATGGCCGGCCTGACCTCGGCTCCGCTCTTCAGCCTCTACAACGTCAGCAAGCACGGCGTCGTGACACTGTCCGAGTGCCTCCACCACGAGCTGGCCATGATCGGATCCGACATCAAGGTATCCGTGCTGTGCCCTAGCTGGGTCGACACCAAGATCGCCGACTCCAGCCGCAACCGTCCCGGCGGGCCCCGCGACGAGCCCGACCTGGAGGAACCCTTCGGCGCGATGAGCCAGCAGGTCCGGCAGTTGCTCTCCGAAGGTCTGACGAGCGAGAACGTGGCCGACCAAGTGCTCGATGCCATCCGTACGGGGCGCCTCTACATTCTCACCCATCCCGAACTGAACGGCGTCATCAAGGCTCGCGCCGAGGACATCGTTTCCGGCTTCATGACGGCGATGGACCCCACGAGCGTGGTCCGCGAAACGCTCACTCAAAGCTGACCGTCGAGGCCGTCAGGAAGCGGGAGATCAAACGTGGGCGATACCGTGCGTAGGTTCGAGGGCAAGGTCGTACTGATCACGGGTGCGGCCTCGGGGATCGGACGGGCGACCGCTCAAAGGTTCGCCGCAGAAGGAGCCGGCCTCATGCTCGGCGACATCAACGAAGGCAGACTGTCTGAGTTGGCAGACGAGCTGGGAACCGAGCGTTGCCGCTGCCAACCCACCGACGTAAGAGAGCTCGAACAGCTCGAGAGCTTGGCTCAGGCCGCCGTCGATGCCTACGGCCGTCTGGACATCGTCTTCAACAACGCCGGCATCGGCACCTACGGAAAGGCCCCGGATCTGGATCCGGAAGCCTGGCGGCAGGTGATCGCCGTCGACCTGGACTCGGTGTTCTACGGTTGCCGGGCGACCATACCGCATCTTCGCAACAGCGGAGGCGGCGCCATCATCAACACCGCCTCGATCTCGGGGACTCATGGCGACTACGGCCTCGCGGCCTACAACGCCGCCAAGGGAGGTGTAGTGAACCTGACCCGGACCCTGGCCATAGACCATGCCCGCGAAGGTATTCGTGTAAACGCCGTATGCCCCGGACCTATCGACACGGCCCTATTGGGACCGGTAGTGCAGGCGTTTCCCGGTATCGAGGGGGAGTACGAGAAGCTGATCCCGATGGGCAGGCGGGGACAGCCGGAGGAGATTGCGGGCGCCGTAGCCTTCCTCGCCTCCGATGATGCCTCATACATCACCGGTGCGATGCTGACCATCGACGGCGGCGTCACCGCCGCCACCGGTCAGCCCAATTTCACACGGTTTTTCGAAGGCTCGGGCTGAGCGGCGCGGGTCACGGCCGCTATCCACATTCCCCGGGGAATGCGTGTGCGGCCAGGCCTGCACTAGTCGGCGGCGCCGGCGAACGGACACCTGACTGCCCGCGCCCACCCTAGACGGCCGCACGGCCACGCTTCGGATGCCGCTGCAGTCGGTGCGCTCGAAGGAGCCGCGCCCTATCGTCCTTCGGCGATGATGCTCGAGACCGTGTAGTACTCGGGCTGGTTCAGCGACTTCTGCCCCGTCTCGAACATCCAGTCATAACGCAAAGGATTGACCGGCCCGGGCGGGGTGATCCTCGAAGAGTGGCTCAACTGGAAGTCGATCATCGCTACCGCCGGAGTGAAGAGCCTCTCGTCGGGATACTTGCGCCCGTCGCGAACCGAGTGGGTGCACCAGAAGACGTTCTGCCAGACCTTCCAGAGCTCGCCACGCTTGTCGAAAATCTCCGAGGTGGTGACGTTGTAGACTTCCTGGTCGATCCAAAGATGGCGCTTGCTGAAAGCGTAAACCGGCAACCGCTCGGGACGGCCGTCGATCAACCAGACCTTGCGCTTCTCCCACTTTACGCAAGGCACCCAGCTGGCCTTGTCCTTGGCCGAGCACCAAACGTCCTCGGTGGCGTACTTGCCTGCGTGCATGGGCACGAGGATTTCCTTGGCGCCAAGCAGGCGGAAGTCCCACCATTCCGGCTTGGAGTTGAATCCCCAGATCGAATCCTGGTCGATGTCGCCGCCGAACAGGGTGCCGCTGCGGTCCGAGGTCGAGTAGCGACGCACACGCCTGAGCTGCGGCAGATATAACCAGGAATCGTCGGCGCGTTCGCCGGCTTCGTACCGGTAAAGCAAGAACGACGTTCCCTTCAGATCGAACGGAGTGTTGATCGGCCCCCACTGTTCGGTGTAACGCAGCTCCGGGGTGTGGGGGATGATAGGCATCGGGTCGAGGTTGATGCGCCCTTCCCATTTGAGACGTCGCCACACGTCCGAGGAGATCATCTTTTCGACGAAGCCGGTGGAGTCCTGGTTTTCCACCACCCACTCGGTGCGCACGTCGTCCGAGTAAGCCGGCTTGTGCTCGTGGTTCCACATGATCTTCCAGGCGGCATCCGGGTCATTGGCATCGATCGTCGGGAAGGGCATGCCGGCCACGTAATTGCGCAAACCCAACTTGTCTTCGGCAAGCTGCACCTGGGAGGAGTACTGCTCGGTGGCCTTCTTGAAGATCTCGGGCCACTCGCAGGCCTTGTACTCGCCGACCTCTATGGTCATGCCGTATTCGAGCATGTTCATCACCGCGGGAGGAATGAGAGACTCGTACTGCTGGGCGTTCGCGTAAGTGATCTTTTCGCCGATAGCCGGATCCGCTGCTGTCGCGTAGTTCGGGCCGATGGCCACCAGCAACGCCGAGACGGCGAGAACTGAGATTCGAGCCTTGATCATCTATGCCTCCCCGGCGGTCACCGACCAGCGGCTCTCGGCCGTGGTCTGCCGCCGCTGCCGCATCCGTTGGTTTAGCGGGCTTCGATGGGGGCAGGCGGCGGCTGTCGAAACCGCCGATTACGTAAGGCCTGACTTATACGCCCCCGGCACGGCGGGTGTCCAGCCCCATGCGGGTGAAAGGCCCAAACAAGGCACAAAGCCCGGTTGTTTACGCGATATTTCTAGAAGAGGCCGCCCTCATAAGGAGGGCTGTCGTAACCGGCGCGTCCATAGAGTTGGCCGCGAATCACGCCATTTTCGTTGATGTAAAGGTAGGGTTGCTCGTCGCCGCCCGCGGTAGGAGTGGCAAACACTTCGTAGTGAGGACCGGACTTGTCTTCCCAGGCGCGCAGCTCGAAGGCGTAGCCGAACTTCTCTCCGTCCGACAGATCCGACTGCACCAGCTTGTGCTCGGCGAGCTCGAGTATGGTGCGCGCGTAGTGATCCTTGCCGTCGCGGTCGGGATCCTGGATGGCGTACATCTCCTGGGCGTTGTGAATCTGCCTCAACGATGCCTGGGCCATGGTCGAATTGGCAGCCCACACAGTCTTCAACGGGTTGAGCTTCTTCAATAGGCTGTCGTTTGCGATGGCTCCCCTCGCCGCGCGTTCGGCCGAGGAAGGACCGGCATCGGCGCGCGTCGGTCCGCTCTGAGTGGCAGCAGCCGTTTCCTTGGCCGTGGCCTCGTCGCGAGCCAGATTCAATCGGTAGGCCTGCCCTGTACCGTCGTCCACGAGCAGAACCGAATCGACCCTCACCTCGGACAGTCTCAGCCCCGAGACCATGTCGCCCGGGTTGAGCATGCGCCCGTCGATGATGGCGATGGAACGCTCCGGCTCCGCGGCGTTGACGACGACACCGACCAAGCTGATCTCGGCATCCGCCCGGCCTGAGCACAGAAGCACGAACGCCAGTGCCATGACGAAAACTGTCAGTCTGGGAACTCGCACGTTTGGATCAGCCTCCAACCTTCAATTCTAACCAGCCGGCCGAGCACGCGACGAGAAATCCGAGGCGCGCAATTGCAATCTGCATGGCCGACGCTGTGCGAACACGCTGTAGCAATCGCCGTGTTCCGCTGGTCTACTGGTGCCGCGATGGGACTGGAGGTAACCGGGCTGAACCGCCTGGCACTGGTGGATGTCGGCCTCGAGCTGAAGAGCGGCACGGTCACTGCGATAGTCGGGCGCTCGGGGGCCGGCAAGACCGTGCTGTTGCGAGCCATCGCCGACCTCGACCCCAACGATGCGCAGGTAAGCCTCGACGGTGCATCGCGCGAAAGTTTCAGCGGGCCACAATGGCGCCGGCTGGTGGGTTACCTGGCCACCGATGCCGGCTGGTGGGAAGACATCGTCGGCGCCCATTTCGCCGACCATGCCGGCGCCGTCGAAACACTCTCACACCTGGGACTCCCCGACGACATCATGAAGTGGCCGCTGTCGCGTACCTCTACGGGCGAGCGCCAGCGTCTTGCACTGGTCAGGCTGCTGCAAGCTCGCCCCCGGGTCATGCTTCTCGACGAACCGACCTCGGCCCTAGACCATGAGGCAACCCTGGTCGTCGAAGGGCTGATCGCCGACACCGTCGACGAGGGCACCTCCGTACTGCTGGTGACACACGATGAATCTCAAGCCAAAAGAGTCGCTTCGAGGAGGCTGCGTCTGGAGGAGGGCCGCCTGACGAGCGAAGCATCATGAACTTCATCCCCGTCACCACGCTCGACCTGTTCACGGCCTCGCTGTTGGTACTGATCAACGGCGTGCTCTCATACCGCCTGCGACTCGGGATCGAGAAGCGGCTGATCACGGCCGCGATACGCATGCTCGTGCAGTTGAGCTTACTCGGTCTGGTACTGAAGTACCTGTTCGCGACTGTCTCCCCGATGTGGACGGCTTTGGCGGCCGCCGCAATGGTGGCGTTTGCCGGCCGTGAGATCCGCGCACGCCAGAGCCGACGCCTGGCCGGTTGGTGGGCCTACGGCCTGGGCACTTCGAGCATGCTGATCGCCGCCACTCTTGTCACTATCATCGCCCTCACCGTGCAGGTGCAGCCGAGCCCCTGGTACCACCCGCGCTATGCCATACCACTTCTGGGGATGGTGCTGGGGAACACGATGACGGGGCTGAGCATAGCGCTCGATACTCTAAATGTGTCGGTGGTGCGCGACCGTTCGGCGATCGAAGCGAGACTGGCTCTCGGAGCTACGGCCTTCGAAGCGTTCGGTGCCGACTTGCGCCAATCGATGCGCAGCGGCCTGATACCGATCGTGAACGCCATGTCTGCGTCCGGGCTCGTCATCCTGCCAGGAATGATGACGGGCCAGATTCTCGCGGGCATCGATCCGGCCCAAGCAATCAAGTACCAGATCCTGATCATGTTCCTGATCGCCGGTGCGACGGGAATCGGCGTGCTGTTGGGTGTATTCGCCAGCGCTTGGCGTCTTACCGACAAGCGCCAGCGCCTCCGACTCGACCGCCTGAGCCCTACCGAGGCCGCCTGGTAAGCTCGTTTCGTTCGGCGCGCCGCCCTCGCTAGACTAGCCGCCTTCATTCCGGCGGCGGTATTCGACTGATGACCGCCTTACCCCGAAAAGTGCAGGAGCCTCAGTAATGATCGAATGGAACGAGCAACAGGAGATGATGCGCGATGCGATCCGGCGCTTCATCGACGCCGAGATCGTGCCCAACCTGGAGGAGCTCGAGCACGGCGACACTCCTCCCTACGACGTGTTGCGAAAGATGTTCAAGACCTTCGGCATCGACGAGATGGCCAAGCAGCGATTCGAGCGCCAGATCGCCCGCGAAGGAAACGGCGCCGACACTGCCAGACAGGAGAGGGCCGCGGGAAGCGGCGACACCGATTCGGCCGCGATGCAGCTCATTCCCATCATCGAACTGTGCCGCTACTGCCCGGGCATGGTCACGGCCATGGGAGTCAGCGTGGGGCTGACGGCATCGGCCATCATGTCCAAGGGCACGCTGGCGCAAAAGAAGCGCTGGGCCCTGGATCTACTGACCCTCGACAAGGTGGGGGCATGGGCGATCACCGAACCCGATTCCGGATCGGACGCTTTCGGCGCAATGAAGGCATCGGCGCGCAGAGACGGTGACGACTACATCCTCAACGGCAACAAGACCTTCATAACCAACGGTCCCTATGCCGACACCATCGTATTCATCTGCAAGCTCGACGAAGGCAACGAAGCGAAAGATCGTCAGGTACTGACCTTCGTATTGGACTCGGGGATGGAAGGACTGACCCAGTCGAAGCCCATGCGCAAGATGGGACTGCATTCCTCGCCGACGGGAGAACTGTTCCTCGAAGACGTACGCGCAGGAAAGGACCGCCTTCTCGGAGAGACCGAAAAGGTACAGTCGCGTTCCGGCGCCAAGGAAACTTTCTCGACCGAACGCACCGGCGTGGCGGCCATGGCCCTCGGCATAGTGGAGCAATGCTTGAAACTCTCGGTGGACTACGCACGCACGCGTGTCGCCTTCGGCAAGCCCATCGGCGAGTACCAGTTGATTCAGCTCAAGCTCGCCAAGATGGAAGTGGCGCGTGTGAACCTACAAAACATGGTCTTCCATCAGATCGAAGCCTCCAGCAGGGGCAAGAGGGTCAGCCTGGCCGAAGCCTCGGCCTACAAGCTTTACGCCGCCCAAGCGGCCATGGAAGTCTGCCTGGAAGCCGTACAGCTTTTCGGCGGCAACGGTTACATGGCCGAGTTCCAAGTCGAGCAGCTTTGCCGCGATGCCAAAGTGCTGCAGATCTACGGCGGCACCGATGAAATCCAAGTAAGCGCAATAGCGCGAAGCCTGTTGTCGAAGGCGGAGTAGAAGATGAACTTCGAACTCAATCACCACCAGAAGATGATCCGGGACATGGCGCGAAGCTTCGCGCAGAACGAGGTCAAGCCTCTTGCAACCCGGGTCGACCGAGAACACCACTTTCCGGTCGAGCTGTTGCCGCACATGGCCGAGCTCGGCTTCATGGGCATGTTCATCCCCGAGGAATGGGGAGGCTCGGGCGGCGACGTCGTCAGCTACATCGTGGCGCTCGAAGAAATCAGCGCGGCCTGCGCGACGACCGGTGTGGTCATGAGCGTGAACAACTCGCTGGTATCCGATCCCATACTCAAGTTCGGAACCGACGAGCAAAAGGACAAATGGCTGAAGCCTCTGGCCAGCGGCGAGAAGCTCGGCTGCTTTTGCCTTTCCGAGCCGGGCACCGGTTCTGACGCGGCCAACCAGGCGACCAAAGCCGAGCGCAAGGGCGACGTCTACATCCTCAACGGTACCAAGAACTGGATCACCAACGGCCCCTTCGCCGACACCGCGCTGATCTTCGCCATGAGCGAGCCCGAGAAAGGGGTCAAGGGCATCACGGCTTTCTTGGTCGACGCTCACCGCACTCCCGGCTACTCGGTCGGGGCCATCGAGGACAAGCTGGGCATCTGCGGCTCGGCCACCTGCCAGATCATCCTGGAAAACGCCGAGGTACCGGCGGCCAACGTGCTCGGCGAGGAAAACGGAGGCTTCAAGGTGGCAATGTCGACTCTCGACGGTGGGCGCATCGGCATAGCCGCTCAAGCCGTGGGCATAGCGCGCGCCGCTTACGAAGCCGCGCGCGAGTACTCCAAAGAGAGGACGGCATTCGGCGGCCCTATCTCTCAGTTCCAAGCCATTCAGTTCTACCTTGCCGACATGGCCACGCGCATCGACGCTGCCCGCTTGATGACATTGCGCGCTGCACACCGCAAGGATCACAGACGCCCTTACGGAACCGAGGCAGCCATGGCCAAGGTGTTCGCTTCCGAGACTGCCAACTGGGTTGCGACCAAGGCCGTGCAGGTTCACGGCGGCAACGGCTATTCGCGCGAGTACCCTGTGGAGCGGCACTTCCGTGATGCCAAGATCACCGAGATCTACGAAGGCACCAGCGAGATCCAGCGGGTAGTCATCGCACGCAGCGTGCTCCAGGATTGAGCGGGACAAAGCCGGTGGCTGTCAGCGTCGAGAAGAACGGCCCCGTCTACACGGTCATCCTTTCGCGACCCGAGCGGCGAAACGCCGTCGACAGAGACACCGCCGCCCAACTCGCAGACGCCTTTCACGAGTTCGAGGCCGACGAATCCAGTCTGGTAGCCGTGCTCTTCGGCGACGGCGGCAACTTCTGCGCGGGCGCTGACCTGAAGGGCGTCGCCGGGGGCGGAGGCAACATCGTAAGAGAAACCGGCGACGGGCCCATGGGGCCGACGCGCATGACGCTGTCCAAGCCGGTGATCGCGGCAATCGCCGGCTACGCGGTAGCGGGAGGGCTGGAGTTGGCGCTCTGGTGCGACATGCGAGTGGCCGAGGAAGGCGCCAAACTCGGAGTGTTCTGCAGGCGCTGGGGAGTCCCCTTGGTCGACGGCGGCACCGTGAGACTACCTCGAATCATCGGCATGGGGCGCGCGATGGACATGATCTTGACGGGGCGGCCCGTGGAAGCCGACGAAGCCAAAGCCATCGGCTTGGTGGATCGAGTGGTGGCCGAAGGCCGGGCCAGGGCCGCGGGCGAAGAGCTGGCAGCCGAAGTCGCCACCTTCCCACAGATGTGCATGCGCTCGGACCGACTCAGTGCATACGAGCAGACCGGCATGTCGGTGAACGCGGCCCTCGAGAACGAAACCAAGCGCGGCATGGAAGTGATAGCGAGCGGCGAGACTCTCGAAGGCGCCAAGCGTTTCAGTGCGGGTGCCGGCCGCCACGGCGCTTTCGAGAAGCCGGGCAAGAAGTAGATGACAGCCGGCGCCGAACACCCCGGCGGCAACCCTTTGCTGGATCAGCCGCTGCCTCCGCGCTTCAATCTCATCGAGCCCTCTCACGTCGTTCCCGCCATCCGCACCATCCTCGAACAACTCTCCCGGGAACTCGACGACGTGGAGGCGACGCCCGAGACCGGCTGGCAGGAAACAGTGCGCCCCATCGAGGTCATGATCGACCGATTGGCAACCGCATGGGGAACCGTAGGCCACCTCATGGGGGTAAAGAACAGCACCGAGCTGCGTGAAGCTTACGACACCGTGCTGGGCGAGGTCGTAGCCTTCAACATGCGTCTGGCCCAAAGCCGAGCGGTCTACGAAAAGCTCGAGGCCGTCAAAGCGGGTAGCGAATGGCAGTCACTCGAAGCGGGACAACGACGCATCATCGACAACCTTCTCCGCGACGCCCGCCTGAGCGGCGTGGGCCTTGAAGGCGAAGCAAAGTCACGGTTCACCCGCTTGGAAGCCGAGCTTGCCGAACTCTACTCGCGCTTTAGCAACAACGTTCTTGACTCGATCAAGGAGTTCTCCCTCACCCTCGACGACCACGATGACATCGAGGGGCTCCCGCCCAGCCTCATCCAACTCGCGGTCGTATCGGCGCGCGCCGCCGGTCACGAGAATGCGAGCGCGGAGGACGGACCGTGGCGCTTCACCCTCGATCCCCCCAGCTTCGTACCCTTCATGGAGCACTGCCGGCGCCGGAATCTCAGGGAGAAGGTGTACAAATCCTACATCACGCGCGCCAGCCAGGGAGATACCGACAACACCAGCCTGATCGATGACATCCTCGCCAAGCGCCACGAGCAGGCCCTCATACTGGGCTATCGCAACTACGCCGAGATGAGCCTGGCGGTGAAAATGGCCCCGGATGTGGAAGCGGTGGAGTCTTTATTGACTCGTCTACACTCTGCGGCCTTCGACGCAGCTTCGCGGGACCTCGACGACGTCAAGGCTCTGGCGATTGCGGAGTCCGATGAGGAAGGCAGAGACGTAGCCCTGTGGGACATACCCTTTTGGGCCGAGCGGCTGCGCGAGTCCCGCTATGACTTCAATGACGAAGAGCTACGCCCCTACTTTCCCCTTCCGCGCGTGCTCGAAGGGCTGTTCGAGCTCACCGAGCGTCTCTTCGGGGTGCGTATCAAGGCTGCAGACGGTGAAGTCCCCGTATGGCACGAAGACGTGCACTACTTCAAGGTTCACGACGAGGGCGGCAAGCAGCTGGCCGCGTTCTACCTCGACCCCTACAGCCGACCTGCGGAAAAGCGCGGAGGGGCGTGGATGGACGAATGCGCCGGACGCGCGCGCCCGACCCTCGACGAGTCCGGCCCGACACGTTGTCCCGTTGCCTATCTGATCTGCAACCAGGCGCCTCCGGTAGAAGGCAGACCCTCGCTCATGAACTTCACCGAGGTCAAGATCCTCTTCCACGAGTTCGGCCACGGGCTTCAGCACATGCTGACCAAGGTCGATTGCGGTCTGGCTTCGGGCATACGGGGAATAGAGTGGGATGCCGTCGAACTGCCCAGCCAGTTCATGGAGAACTGGTGCTATCACCGCGATACGCTCAGGGGCCTGAGCGGACACTTCGAAACCGGCAAACCGTTGCCCGACGAACTCTTCGACAAGATCGTCGCCGCACGCACCTACAGGGCCGGCAGCAACCTTTTAAGACAAGTGTATTTCTCGCGAATCGACCTCGAGCTGCACAATCGCTATCAACCCGGCGGCGGCGAGACGGTCTTTGACGTGCAGCGGCGCATCGCCGAGCACAATACCGTGATGCAGATCCTGGACGAGGACAGGTTTCTCTGCGGCTTCACGCACATCTTCGCGGGCGGCTACGCTGCCGGCTATTACGGCTACAAGTGGGCCGAGGTGCTGAGCGCGGACGCCTTCGCCGCTTTCGAGGAAGCGGGGCTCGACGACAGTGAGGCCGTAGCCCGGGTCGGGGCACACTACCGTGACAACGTCCTTGCCTCGGGAGGCGGCGTGGATCCGGGCGAGGTGTTCCGCCGCTTCCGCGGCCGTGACGCCACCCCCGACGCACTACTGAGACACAACGGTCTGGCCTAGTGCCGGGCGGCTCCGGCTGACGTCGATTCACATCGGCACCGGCTTGGGCTAGTCGTGTTGCTGAAGCGCAAGGAGAGACGCGAATGTCCGTACGTAAAGAATCAGACAGCATGGGCGAGATCGAGGTCCCCTCGGACCGCTACTACGGGGCTCAGACCGCCCGCAGCCTGCACAACTTCAAGATCGGCGGCGAGCGTTTCCCGCGCGAGTTCATCAGGGCTTTAGGTATCGTGAAGCGGGCCGCAGCGACGACGAACTGCGAACTCGGAAGCCTAGCGCAAGAGAAGGCCGACCTGATCCTCAAGGCCTGCGATGAAGTGATCGAAGGGAAGCTCGACGATCATTTCCCGCTTGTGGTGTGGCAAACCGGCTCCGGCACTCAGACCAACATGAACGCCAACGAGGTCATCGCCAACCGTGCGATCGAGCTCGCCGGCGGCACCCTCGGCTCCAAAACGCCGGTCCACCCCAACGACGACGTCAACAAAAGCCAGTCGACCAATGACGCCTTCCCCACCGCCATGCACGTGGCGGCTTACGAGCGAATAGACGCCCATCTGCTGCCGGCCCTGCGCGGCCTCGAGAAGGCCCTGGCGGCCAAGGCGGATGAGTTCGCGAGCATCGTCAAGATCGGCCGGACTCACCTGCAAGACGCGACGCCTCTAACCTTGGGCCAGGAGTTCTCGGGCTATGCAGCGCAGATACGCGAGGGCATACGGCGCATAGAAACGGCGGCCAAGAGCCTGCTACCTCTGGCCCTGGGCGGAACCGCCGTAGGAACCGGGCTCAACGCTCACCCAAGTTACGCGGAGAACACGGCCGCGGAGATCGCGAGGATAACCGGGTATCCTTTCGTCACCGCTCCCAACAAGTTCGAAGCGCTGGCCGCTCACGACGCGATCGTAGAGGTCAGCGGCGCTCTGAAGACCTTGGCATGCAGCCTGATGAAGGTGGCCAACGACATCCGCCTGCTCGGATCGGGGCCGCGTTGCGGCATCGGGGAGATCGCCCTGCCCGAGAACGAGCCCGGCAGCTCGATCATGCCAGGCAAGGTCAACCCGACCCAGTGCGAGGCCATGACCATGGTGGCCGCGCAGATTCTCGGCAACGACGTGGCCATCAACGTTGCCGGCTCGAACGGGCACTTCGAGCTCAATGTCTTCAAACCCTCGATGATCTTCAACTGTCTCAACTCTATCCGCCTTACCGCCGATGCCTCCGAGTCTTTCACCGAGCACGCAGTGGAAGGCATCACGCCCAACGAAGAGCGGATTCGCGAGAACCTCGAACGCTCGCTCATGCTGGTCACCGCACTCAGCCCGGTGATCGGTTACGACAATGCGGCCAAGGTTGCCAAGACCGCACACCACAACGGCAAGACCTTGAGAGAAACGGCTCTGGAAATGGGCCTGTGCACGGCAGAGCAGTTCGACAATGCCGTGCGGCCGGAACTCATGACCGGGCCGAAAAGCTGACCGTCCATCAACCTTCCGGGCGCAGCCGCCTCGGTTTCGCTCTGGCTCTCTCCACGACCCTGATGTGGGGGACTCTCCCCATAGCTTTGGAGATCGTGCTCGAAGCTATGGATCCCTTCACCATCACCTGGTACCGGTTCGTGTTCTCTGCGACAGCATTGGCCCTGGTCTTGCGCTTGCGCGGCACGCTTCCGTCGTTGCGCGGGGCCGAACACGGAGTGGGACGGCTGCTGGCTCTGGCCACCGTTTTCCTGGCGGCCAACTACATCTGTTACTTGGTGGGGCTGGACCTGACCAGCGCCGGAAACGCTCAGGTCGTGATCCAACTCGCCCCTCTGCTGCTGGCCTTGGGAAGCATCTGGATCTTCCGGGAAAGCTTCTCCCGCCTGCAGTGGGTCGGCCTCCTGACACTCATCGTAGGATTGGGAATCTTTTCCCGTGATCAACTCATCAACGTCGTAACCGACGCCGGCGCCTACGGCCTGGGCACCGCTGCCATGCTGGCCGCATCGGTGACGTGGGCGGTCTACGGATTGGCACAGAAACAACTGTTACGCTGGCTGACGAGCAACGGCGTGATGCTGGTGATCTACGCCGGCTGCACCCTCATCTTTTCGCCGCTGGCCGACCCCGCAACTCTGCTGGAGCTGAACGGTCTGCAGATGGCCGTTCTCGCGTTCTGCGCCGTGAACACGCTGGCGGCTTACGGCACCTTCGCCGAAGCGCTGGCACATTGGGAAGCCTCGAAGGTGAGTGCCGTACTGGCACTGACACCTCTGTGCACCCTCGGCATGTTGGCGGTGGCCTCGAGGCTGTGGCCGGAGCTTACTCCGCCCGAGCCGGTATCGCTTGTGGGCTGGGCGGGGGCCTGTTTGGTCGTTACGGGTTCTCTGCTTACTGCGGGCGGGGGCCGCAGCCTCAGGCCGGAATCATCCCCACCCGGTTCTGGTGGTCGATGACACGCGCGAGGAGCTCGCGGTAGGCCGCAAGGTGCTCCACCAGCTCCTGGGCCCGCTTGATCCGCAGCAGGTCCTTGTCCCCACGCTTGGCCTTCCAGTCGGCTACTGCATCCGAGACGCGTCTGCGCAACTCGGCAAGCTCCACTGACGAGGGCAGTTGCAGATCCTTGATACGCGCCGACATGCGATGGATGCGGGTTTCGGTCCTGCGAATCCTCGCCTCCAATCCGGCACGGGCGGCCATCACCGCTTTGAAGCTAACCGTGCGAGCCTCGGCCGTGACCAGCGTATCGACCCTGCGGCTCCACTGAACGGTCGGGCTGATACGGCGCAGCCCCCAAACGACGCCGGTGCGCGACAGCAGCCAGATCGTCCACTTGCTGGGGTCCCAAGCGTACTTGGCGACGCCGTTACGATAGTCGCCGGGGAAGGCGTGGTGGTAGTTGTGGTAGCCTTCTCCGAAGGTGAAGAAGGCCAGGAACCAGTTGTCGACGGCCGAAACCGAAGGATTGTAGGGACGGTTGCTGCCGGTGTGCGCCCAGGAATTGATCAGCCAGGTGCTGTGGTGAACGGCCACCAACCTGACGACGCCCGCCAGGAAAAGCCCACCGATGCCTGCGATCGCAAGGGGCACGACGAAACTGGTAACGATCGCCAAGGGGAGGTAGTGGCGATGCTGCCACATGATCAGCGGATCGCTGGTCAGAAAGCCGGGGGACTCTTCGACGACGATGTCACGCTTCGTGAACAGCCAGCCGACGTGGGCATGAAAGAAACCTTTCTTGATGTTGTAGGGGTCCAGTTCCGTATCGATGTTGGCGTGATGCCTGACGTGATCGTCGGCCCACTCCAGAGCCGACCCCTGCCATGCCGCTGATCCCGTAACGAGAAGCACGGTCTTGAGCCACGGTCGGCACTGAAAGCTGCGGTGGGCGACGAGGCGATGGTACCCCACCGTGATCGACATCCCGCTGATGGAGTAATATACGAGCGCCAGTACGATCTCGCCGGCTGTCACGCCGTAGAAGTAGGCGTACAGAGGCCACAGAAGCGCGCCGATCGTCGTCGCGACGATAAAGATCGAAGTAGGCCAATTGACGGGTGGCCTGGTCGCCGAGGCCGATTGAGTCATCGAGGGATCTCCTGCGCGGCTGGATTATCGACCAGTGTTCCATACGCGGACTCCGGTCGCTACCCGAAAGGCGCCGGGCTCCGGCGGAGTCCTCGGGCAGGTAGCCGGGCGGCCTACGGGAGTTCCGGCAACCCGAAGGCGATCACGCCCGCATCCCCAAAGCCCAATCCGTAGCCTACATAGACCTGACCGTTGACGATCGTGGGACCGCCCGTCACCGAGCCGGGGATAGTCAGGGTGCCGAGAGGGGTCCCGCTGGAGCCTTCGTACATGTAGAGGTCGCTGGGAACGGCCGCGAAAGCGCCGGAACCCGAGTATACGATCCCGTTGCCTACGCCCACGTGGGCAAAGCCGTCGGCCATGGGGTCAGTCCAGGCAACGCCGCCGCCGCTGAAGATGTCGGGAACACCCTCGATATCGAAAGCGTACATGTTGTCGTTGCCCGCCGGCCAAGCCGGAAAGTCACTCAACGCGGCAAATACCCTGCCATCGTCGATGGCTATACCGGCGTTGAACAAGCCGAACGCAGCAAACGGCGGTGCCGGGACCACCTCGTTCGACCACACGAGCGCGCCGGTCGCGCGGTCGAGGGCATATAGGGTGCCGTCCTTGCCACCTGCAACTACGAGCTCGGCCGTCCCGCCAAGGCCGTCATCGACCTCGACCAGGCTGGGTCCATTCAGGAAGCCGTAGTCGTGGTAGTCGATGCCTTCTTGGAACTGCTCGATGCTCGAACTGTTGAACGTCCAGTTCTTGGCTCCGGTGGCAGCATCTATCGAGTAGATGGAATCCGCGTCCTGCACGGTGGGGAAGCTCAGACAGCCCACCGACGCCGCATAGATGGTATCGCCGCTGGAATCGACGGCGATGGTGCCCGTCACCGCACCACCCCTGGCAAGGATGCAGGCATCACAATCGCTGTCCACGGTGCATGACTTGCCCTCCTCGTGCTCACAGAACGAGGTCATCACACAAGTTCCGCCTGCAGGACAGTCGCCGTCCATCGTGCATGGGGTTTCGTAGTCGTTGTCACAAACGTCGGAGAGGCAGCGGGCCACGACACCGCAATCGCTGTCGTCGGTACACACGACCGAGGTGTCGTCTATACAGACCTTGTCAGGAATCGTAGGGGTCTCCCACAGCATGGCGCCGTCGTTGAGGTCGAAGGCGAATACCCGGCCGTGAGTGCAAGGATCATCGTCGTGCGATCCACGTCCGACAAAGACGCGGCCGTTGACAATCTGAGGAGATGACCAAACGTGGGCGGCGTCTGACGCGGTGGACGGATCCCCGATACTCGCCTGCCAGAGCAGCTTGCCTCTCTTCGCGTCGAGGCAATGAACTGTCGCGTTGCGGTCGCCTACGAGAAGCCGGCCGTCGGCCGTCAGGTTGGCCGAGGTCTGTATGCCTCGAAAGATGCCCTTGTCGTCGGTCAAAGTGCCGACGGACAGGGAATCGTACACCCATTTGGTCTTGCCGTCCTTCTTCTTGAAGGCAATGACCTTACCCGCCCAAGTAGTTGCGAACGCGAGCTTCTCATTGACGGTAATCGCCGAACTCACACCCGAGGTCAGGGCGAAACCGGGCAACGGGTTCTCGGTCACGGCTCGTTCCCACTTCTGCTCCAGCGTGGCGGCATTCGCCGCGGTTATCTTGGTCTCTTCGTCGTTGCTGCGCGTGTTGGAGTGGTTGTAGCCCTCGGCAGGCCAGTTGCGAGGAACGCAGGCGAGCTTGAGTTTGTCTTTGTCGAACCCGCCGCCGGCCGTGCTCGTCTTGATCTTGACCTTGCCCTTGCCGCGCTTGAATTCGCCCTTGTTGTTGGGGCCCTTGAGAGGGACGGTTAGAACCTGAGACGAGGTGCAAGCGTTGCTGCTGGCCGGCAGAAGGGCATCCAGCGCGTTCTGTAGCGAGAGGAGTTCAGGCACCTTGGTGGCCTTGGCGACTTCTATGCCGCCGGCGTTGATCGTAGCCGGAGTGCAGGACGGCAGAGTCGGCTCGTTGTTGAACAGGCAAGCGTTTATCTCGAACACGCACTCACCGTTGGTCTCACCGTCGAGATCGCAGCCGGCATCGCCGTCAAAGCAGCGCACTTCCTTGCCGGGTTTGGGTTTGTCGGGCTTGCAGATCGGGAAGTTGAGATACATGCGGTCGCTGGAGAACTGCAGGTGACAGTCCTGGGTCTCGTCACCCCCGCCCGTGATCGGCGATCCGGTTCCGGAACATTGCTGTGCGAGCGCCGGGGCCGAAGTTACGTACAACAGTATGGTCGCGAGCAGAGTGATGAATCTCATAGAACTCCTAAGCCGGACGCAACTCTGAGGCGCCAGGGGCGATGGTGATCCACTAGTAGTTAGGGGTCCGGCCCGCAGCTTGTCAAGGAAGAAAACCGCAAGCCGCTGCGCAGACCCCCTGACGGGTGGGAAGAGCCGCGTTCATGATGCCGCGGCTGCCGGGGCCGGTCCGGCCTAGTAGTAGTCGTCCTCGAACGAGGCGGATTCAGCCTGCTCTTTGAGCCAGGCCGCGTACTCTTCCTCGGTATCGATGCTGTAGAAGCCCTTCATCCGGTAGTGACCGAGACCGCAGAGCTGGGCGCAGGCGATCTCGAACTGGCCGGTGGCCTTGGCCTCGAACCACACCGGCACCGTCATGCCCGGAATGGCGTCCTGCTTTACCCGCATGCTGGGGAGAGCGAAAGAGTGAATCACGTCCTTGGACGTAAGATTCACCAGCACCTGTTTGTTGACGGGGAAGTGAAACTGATTGACCGTGGTGATGTCGTCACCGGCCGCGGGGTCCTTCCAGTCGATACCCAAAGGGTTGGACTGGTCGACCAGGGCGACGTCGGTCTTTCCGAAGGTGCCGTCCGGCCCCGGATAGTGAATGTTCCAGGCGAACTGCTCACCCACCACCCTGACGACGACGTCGGCTTCGGTCGGGGTGGGAGGATCGCTCTTGACCTCGGCCCAAACGGGAATCGACAAGCCCACGAGAACGATGACCTCGAACACGGCGACCGCAGTCTCGAGGTAAGTCGAGAAGTGCGTCGTGACACCCTTGTAGTCGGCATTGTGGCCGGGGCGGGCGCGGAACTTGATCAGCGTATATAGGAAGAAGGTTCCCCAACCGATGAAGAGCACGAGCATGAACCAGTGCAGCACCGAGATGATGTTGTCGATCTGCGCCCCGTGCGTCGATACATCAACGGGTAGCCACCAGCCGTATTCAACCTTGTCCATGTCCATCAGTCATTGACTCCATCTGCGAGCATGCGCCCCCTACGGACGCGGAAAATCCAGTACGTGAACATGCATGCGAAGGCGGCAAGCACGAATCCGATGCAACCGAGCAGGAAGAGGATGCCCTGGCCCATGGCCTTGACCATCGGCGAGTTGGGATCACCGTAACAGACCGTACAGGCCAAGCTGGTCGCGGGCACGGCCCACAGCGCTAGCGCCATCAAGGAAGTTTTCGCCAAACCTATTCTCACAGGTACTCCAGCTCCTTGTACTTTCTGAGGAAGCGTAGCCCGTAGCCGACGAGCACCAGGCCCGCTACCGCCGACGCCGAGGCTTGCGCCATCGGCCCCAGACCGCCTGTCTGCATGTAATAGGACAGGCGCCAACTCGCGATGCCGAAACACATCAGTGCCGACATTACGATGAAAAAGATGTGGAAGGCTTTCAGGGACATCGACCGTGACGGGCCCTAGTGATGGGCGCCCCCCGCTTCGTCGCCATGGTGATCGTCGTGACCGTGACCGCCGCCGTGGCTCTCGCTGACGGGGATGTGATCCCAGACCGGCTTCACCGTAACGCCGGTCGTGTACCATGTTGCGGGCATGTACATGAGCACCACGAAGAACACCACCGTGAGCAGCAGCAGCCAGTATATGGTGTTGCGCTCCGAGATGAGGTGCATGAAGTACAGACCCACCAGAGACCCCTTCACGCTCGCAACCACGAGAGCGACGGCAATGGCGTAGGCCGTGGGAAGCTCAATGTAGGAAACCGCGACCGTCACGACGGTGAGAACCGCCAGGGACGCGAACACCATCATGTAGACGCGTACGTGTTTGGAAATATCTTCCGCGCTGTGATCCGACATCGCCTCCCCCTACAAAAGATAAAGCACCGGGAACAAGAATATCCAGACGAGGTCCACGAAGTGCCAATACAACCCCGTCGCCTCGATCCGCCCCGCGAGCTGCTCGGGGTGTTTGTCCACGATCTTGAAACCCGGCCCGGCCAGGTATCCGATCACCACCATGCCGCCGATCACGTGCAGTCCGTGCAGCCCCGTCAGCGTGAAATAGATCGCAAGGAAGGTGCTCGTGCTGGGGTACAGGCCGTGCTCGAACTTCGCAGTGTACTCGAAGTACTTGACGACGAGGAAGATGCCGGCACATAGCACCGTCACGATCAGGTAGTTACGAGACTTGCCGGGCTCGTTCATCTTGAGCGCCGCCCAGGCCATGACCATCGTCACGCTCGAGGTAATCAGCACCATGGTGTTGAGCGTCGCCAACGGCACGTTGAGGATGTCGGCCCCGACCGGCCAGCTCACCGAACCCAATCGCAAAATGATGTAGGTCGAGAACAGCGCGCCGAACAGCATGACTTCCGAAGCCAGGAACAACCAGACGCCGAGCTTGCTGTTGACGACGCCGGTGTCGGGATGGACTTCTTCTATGTATGGAATTTCCATTGCCGATCCTTACGCCTGATTCTGAGGGATGAACCCGGCCGCAGCACCGGGGACGCTGTATTCGTACGGGCCGCGATAGACCTGCGGCGCTTCCAAGAAGTTGCCGTGGGGAGGCGGCGTCGGCGTGGCCCACTCCAGCGTCGTGGCGTCCCACGGGTTGTCGTTCTTGACTTCCTTGCCGCCGCGGATGCTCCAGACGAAGTTGATGATGAAGAACACCTGCACCAGCCCCAAAGCCCAGGCGCTGTAAGACTGCAACACTGTAAGGTCCTGCACTCCGACCCCGTGAGAGTAGAACGTCTGATCGTAGAGTCGGCGGGAGACCCCGGCCATGCCCTGGAAGAACATCGGCAGAAAGACCCCGTTCATGAACACGAAAGAGCCCCAGAAGTGAAGCTTGCCCAGGGTCTCGTTCATCATTCGGCCCGTTGCTTTCGGGTACCAGTAGTAAAGGCCCGCGAACAGGGCGAAAATCGTGCCCGGTGCCACTACGTAGTGAAAGTGCCCGATGACGTAGTAGGTGTCGTGGAGATAGATATCGGGCGTTGCCAGGCCGAGTGGCAGTCCGGTCAGACCGCCGATGCCGAACATCGGCAGGAATGCCAATGCGAACAGCATCGGCACCGTGAAACGAATCGCCCCGCCCCACAACGAGATGATCAATGCCGTCAGCAGGATGACCGACGGTATGGATATGATCATCGTCGTCGTCTGGAAGAACACACTCATCGCGGTGCCCATGCCAGTCATGAACATGTGGTGCGCCCAAACGATGAAGGACATGAAGCCGAGGAAGATTATCGAGAACACCATCGAGCGGTAGCCCCACAACGGCTTGCGGGTGTTATTGGCGATCACCTCACCGATGATGCCCAGGCCCGGCAGAATCAATACGTAGACTTCGGGGTGGGCCAGGAACCAGAACAAATGCTGCCAGAGCAAAGGATTGCCGCCCCCGCTTATGTCGGCCACCGGCTCGCCGCTGACGATCAAGCCGCTCGGCATGAAGAAGCTGGTGGACGCCACCCTGTCCATGAACTGCAAGGTCGCGGCCGCCTGAAGCGGAGGGAACGCGAGCAGCAGAAGGAAAGACGTGACCAGCTGGGCCCAGCAGAAGAACGGAAGCCTGAACATCGACAGGCCCGGGGCCCGTAGATGAATGGCGGTCACGATGAAGTTCACGGCGCCGAGCAGAGAAGACAGGATCAAGAACAGCATGCCGAACAGCCAATAGGTCTGGCCGACTGTGGCGATGTTGGACAGCGGCGGGTAGGACGTCCATCCCGAGTTCGCGGCGCCTCCGGGAACCGTGAAGCTGAAGAGCATGATCAACCCACCGATGAGGAACAACCAGTAGCTGGCCATATTGAGCTTGGGGAAGGCCATGTCGGGCGCGCCGATCTGGAGGGGAAGCACATAGTTGCCGAAGCATCCCACACTCAGTGGAACCACACCGAGGAAAACCATGATGGTGCCGTGCATCGCGCCGAGCTGGTTGTAGAACTCGGGGAGCATGACTCCGCCGGGCATCGTCTCCTCGCCGAACAGGCCGCCGATGAGAGGGATGGGCTGGCCGGGGTAAGCCAACTGCCAGCGCATCAGCATCATCAGGCAGAACCCGAAGAGCAGGAAGAACAGCGCGGTTACCCCGTACTGAATACCAATGACCTTGTGATCGGTGGAGAAGACGTACTTCCGCCACCAACTCAGTTCTTCGTGATGTGCGTCACTCATTTTCGGGCTATGCCACCCCCAGATCGGACTAGTACTGCAATGGGAAAGAAGGTTTGGAGGTTTCTGTTACGGAATGCCGCCCCGCATGTCAAGGTTGTCCCGAGCGGCACGGCCACCCCCTGGAGACGGGAGCAGAACACGCCGACAGCTAATAGAAGATATTAGTCAGCGGGCGCCACTCCGGCGACGTCCGAGACCGGGCTCAGAGGCTCGACCGAGGCCAGCCAGCCCGATATCGACCCCACGAAGGTAGCGCTTTTGGCCTTGAGCATGCGCCGGGGCCGCTCGGCCGATACCCACAAGCGCGATTCCCGATGCTTCCTCTCCTTTTCAATCTCGGTTTCGGTCAACTCCTCACTATCGAGGGCCAGGCGGAAGGAGTCGACGACCTCCCCGTTGAAGGTCAGCTGCTCACGCGCCTCGACGTCCACGGTAATCAGGTAGCGCGACGTCCCGGTCAGCACGTCGACGTAGTATTCGTCACCCACCTCATGGTCGAGGTTCAGAACCAGGAATATCGACGACAGCATGTCGAACATGTTGGGGGCGACGAAATCGAACTCCTTCTTTCGGTCGCCCTTCTGGCGCATCGACATGACGTGCCCGTCCTCATCGAAGCTGATGCGGGTGAGCTTGTGCTTGCGGTTCTCCTGCTCCTTGGCTGTAAAACGGACGGGCCTGAACGGTGCCGTGTTTATCGTACCCTCAGCGTCGAGCCGGTACTTCCAAAGCAGATCCACGGCCGAATTGGTGCTGCCGGCCACCGAGACCTCCAGTTGGGGGTTGCCGGGCGTGCCTGCGCCGCGAAGCTCCACCGAAACGGCCCCGACCGGAATGCCGCTCCACTTGAAGGCCAGCGTCCACCTCTCGTTCTGGGCGAACGCGCCCGGGGAGGGCTCGTATACCGGCGTCGTGATGGCGACGTCGCCCGGGTCGATGTCGGCATGGGCGAAACCGACGGCAATCAACAGCGCGAGTGCCGCGAAAAGGCCCCGAAAAGCCCCGGCCAAAGGGCCACGTGCGCTTGCACTCGGCCTGCCCTCGCGGGAAACTTGGCAGTCTGAGGCAGGATCCGTGAGGAAGAAATTCACCGCCGCAATAGTAGCACTCGCGACATTCGGTGTCGTGTTCGACGCTTACGCACAGCTCTACAGCGGAAACGACCGTGGCGGAGCAAGAGACCGTTACGATCGCGTGGCCAAAGGTGCCAACGTCGAGGAATGGCACAGACGGCTTTCCGACCCCGATCCCACCGTAAGGCTCGAAGCCGTCGAGTCCCTCGGCGAAGACGGCACCGAAGCGAGCGTCGAACCTCTGCTCGAGGCCATGGCCGACGCAGACGAACGCGTCAGGCTGAGGGCCTGCGACTACCTGGGCACCATCGGCTCGCCCATGGCCAGCCCTCAGCTCGTCCAGCATCTCTTTCTGGCCGATGTGAACCACATGGCGAAGGAACGGATCCTGGTAGCCCTCGGCCGCATCGCCGATCCGTCCACGGCCAAGCCGGTGGTCAACTTCATGAAGAACACGGACGACGAGAAGCTCAAGACCGTCGCGATCTACACACTGGGAGAGATTGCCGAGCCGTCGACGAAGCCGGAAATCGTTGCCGCGCGAGATTCTACCGACAACGGTGGCATCAAGCGTGTGGCCACGGACGCGATCGCCAAGATCGACAACAAGGTCAAGGCGGCGCCGAACACTCAACCGACACTGATCCAACTAGAAAAACTGTTGAGGCCGCCGGAGGGTCGATAGGCCCAACGTGGCGAGGCAACACTGAACAGGCCGGAGTGGTGAAATTGGCAGACACGCCGGACTCAAAATCCGGTGGAGGCGACTCCGTGTCGGTTCGAATCCGACCTCCGGCATGTCATCCTGTTGTCACGAGGACCGAAGGGCAAAACAACATCCAAACGACCGGGAGGAGAACCTGAGAAATGGCCAACATTGACGACGTCACCGACGACAGTTTCAAGAGCGAAGTACTGGAGTCCGATCTGCCCGTGCTCGTAGACTTCTGGGCGCCTTGGTGCGGCCCCTGCCGAGCTATCGCTCCGGTGCTCGAGGAACTTTCGGGCGAATACGACGGACGTGCCCGGATCGTGAAAATGAACGTCGACGACCATCAGAACACTGCAGCGGCCTACGGCGTGCGCAGCATCCCGAACCTCATCCTGTTCAAGGACGGCCAAGTAGCCGGACAGGTCGTAGGGGCCGTAGCCAAGTCCAAGCTGGTCGAGACAATCGACGCCGCCGTCTGAGGCGGACGCTCCGGGGAGCCAAGGGAGAGGCGATCACACCATGCTCGACTTCATGCGGCGCAACGCCAAGTCGTGGTTTATAAAGGTAGCGCTCGGCGTAATCTCCCTCGTCTTCATCTTCTTTCTCGGCGGCGGGACGCAGATCCGCGGGACTGCCCAATCGGCGGTCGCGATCGTCGACGGCGAGGAGATCTCCCTGCGACAGTTTCAGCGCGCGCAGATCCGCAACGAGAGCTTCTTTCGCAA
Organism: Candidatus Binatia bacterium; assembly: GCA_028278325.1. Classification (GTDB taxonomy): domain Bacteria; phylum Desulfobacterota; class Binatia; order UBA1149; family JAJCZL01; genus JANQEO01. The sequence goes on along the minus strand of JANQEO010000119.1, from coordinate 23,041 downwards.
CCAGTACGGTGACCGGCTGACACCGGAGCTGCTGGCGGCCCTCGACATCCCCTCGTCGACACTCGCCCAACTCGTCGACGGGGCTCTCCTGCGGCATGAAGCGGCGAGGCTGGGGTTGGCCATCCCCGACGAAGCCGTGCGTCACGTGATCCAGACGATGGATGCTTTCCAACGCGACGGTAGCTTCTCACCGTCGCTCTACCGCGCCGCCCTCCAGCGCCAGGGTTATTCGCCTTCCGGGTTCGAGGAATCCATCCGCAGCGAGCTACTGATCGATCAGATCCGCGGGATCATCGAGCGCGGCGTGCATGTCACCGAGGATGAGGCCTTCGAGGACTTCAAGCGCCGCAACGAAAAGGTGTCGCTATCGTACCTGCATCTTCAGGCCAAAGACTTCCGAGACGAAGTCGAGATAGATGATGGGGAACTGCAAGCTTACTTCGAGCGCAACGGACAAAACTACCTGTTACCTCCGCGAGTAAGCGTCAAGTACATCGCCTACTCTCCCGACAAGCTCGAAGCGGAAGCGGAGCCGACCGAGGAGCAGATCCTCGAGTACTACCACCTCAACCTCGAGGACGAGTTCACGCGCGAGGAAGCAGTGAGCGCCCGGCACATCCTCAAGAAGTTCCCGCCGGCGGCCGACGACGATGCAAAGGCCGAGACCCGCAAGGCCATAGAGGCCGTGAAGGCTCGCCTCGACAAGGGTGAGAAGTTCGAAGATGTCGCCCAGGAAGAATCCGAGGATTCCTCCGCCGACAAGGGTGGCGACCTCGGCAGCTTCAAGAGGGGCATGATGGTCAAGCCTTTCGAAGAGGCGGCATTCGGGCTGGACGTCGGGGCCACCAGTGACATCGTCGAGACGCGCTTCGGCTTCCACATCATCCAGGCCTACGACCGCCAGGAGGCGGGCGTCGACGAACTCGAGGACGTCCGCGAGACCATAGCCGGCAAACTACGCTCCGAGACTCTGGGGGAAAGCATCTTCGAGATGGCGGCCGAGGACGGCAGCGCTCTATATGAAGGCGCGTCCCTGGACGAGATCGCCGAGAGCCGCGGATTGAAGTCCGAGATTACCCCCCTGTTTAGCAAGGGTGATCCGATACCCGGGATCGACAAGCCCGCCGCCTTCGTGAGGGCGGCATTGGCACTTGGCGAGGTCGGCGACAGCAGCGATTCGGTAAAGATCGACGGCGAGTACTACTTAATGGAAGTAGCCGAGCGCTGGGACGCCCACGTCCCCGAACTCGAAGTCGTACGCGAAAAGGTGGAACGCGACTTCACCAAAGAGAAAGCTTCGGAAGCGGCACGTGCGAGAGCCGACGAACTCCTCGAACAGATGCGGGCGGGAAAGAGCCTCGAATCTCTGGCCGAGGCCGGCGGAGGTAAGCTCGACACCACCGAGAAGTTCGGCCGCGGCGGGCCGTTCGTACCCGGGCTCGGCAACGTGGCCGGCCTCAAAGAGCTCGCGTTCGCTGCAAAGAAGGAAGGCGAAGCGCTACCGCGGAGTTTCCTGCACCGCGGGGATGCCTACGTTTTTGCTCTCAGAGAGAGGGAAACGCCTCCACGGTCGGATTTCGAAGACAGCAAAGAAGAGGCCATAGACGGAGTCCGCGTGGCCAAACGTCAGAAGTCCTACGAAGACTTCATCCGCGGCCTCAAGGAATCCGCCGAGATCAGCTACAACAACGACGTGCTCGCGACCGTCATCCCGCGCTGAGCAGGTCCCAGGCCTCAGAAACCGAATCCACTGCCGCGAGGTCCACGCCTTTCGTCTTGGGAGCCTGCTCCAGCGATCCTCGCGGTAACACGATGCGCGTAAACCCCAGACGCGCGCACTCTTTCGCCCGCGCGCGCACCTGAGAGACTGCGCGTACCTCACCGGTCAAACCGATCTCCCCCAACAAGGCTGTCGAAGGCGGCAAGGCCCTATCACGATAGCTCGACGCCAAAGCCGCCATCACGGCCAGATCGGTTCCAGGATCCGAGATTTTCACGCCGCCCGCCGTATTGACGAAAATGTCGTGGCTTATCATCGACAAGCCGAGACGCTTCTCCATCACTGCGGCAAGCATCGCGACACGGCCGTGATCGACACCGAGAGTGGTCCTGCGCGCAGATCCCGGACTCCCGGGCGTCACCAGCGCTTGGATCTCTACCATCACCGGACGGCTACCTTCCATGGCACAGGTAACGGCTGAGCCCGCAACGGCCTCGCGGCGGCCGGCGACGAACACCTCCGAAGGGTTGGAGACCTCGGCCAGTCCGTCGGCGAGCATCTCGAAGACACCTATCTCGTTGGCCGGCCCGAAACGGTTCTTGATCGCCCGCAGCACGCGATAGGCATGATTCTGATCGCCTTCGAAATACAAGACGGTGTCGACCAGATGCTCGAGCACCCGCGGACCTGCGAGAAACCCCTCTTTGGTCACGTGGCCGATGAGAACCAGAGTGACATCGTGCTCGCGCGCCGCCGTCACCAACTCGGCGCCGGCCTCGCGCACCTGCGACACGGAGCCGGGCGCGGACGCGACGGCTCGACTGTAAACGGTCTGCACGGAATCGATCACGGCAACGGCGGGATTGAGGTCTTTGATGGCCTTGCGGATGCTGTCGGTGTCGGCGGCGGCAAGCACATGGATTCCCTCTGCGTCGACGCCCAGGCGAACGGCGCGCCGGCGCACCTGCGCCGGTGACTCTTCGCCGCAAACGTAGAGAGCATGCGCTCCGGCGGCAGTAATGCCCGAGAGCATCTGCAGCGCGATGGTCGACTTGCCTATTCCGGGGTCGCCGCCGAGCAGTATGACGCCGCCACTGACCAGCCCCCCACCGAGAACCCGGTCGAGTTCGCCTACGCCCGTGGCCGTGCGGCGCTCGGCCTCCGCTGAGTCGACGCTGGCAAGAGCGAACGGCGCCGCCTGCACAGGACCCGTGTCCGCCCCGCGCGGACCAGCCGTCTGAGCCTCCTCGACGAAGCTGTTCCAGGCCTCGCAGGAAGAACAACGCCCCACCCAACGCGCTTCGACGTGGCCGCAGCTCTGGCAGACGAACTGGGTCTTGGTCTTGGCGGCCCGGGCAGGCATGACCGTTGTAAAGCACCGGCAGCCTGAAGAATCTATGCCTGCGGATTGGGGAATCTCTGGGCAAGCCGCGCGCGAACCCGGCGCTGTGCCGCCGCCGTTATTTGCTCGGAGTTATCAACATTCCGCGCGGAATGTAGTGCGGGTCGGGTTCCCGGAGGTGACCCGTGACTATCCCTCGCGGTTTGCCTTGCGGCTCCGCGGCCGATTTCTACGCGATTCTGGCCGTCTTGCGCAAGGCTTCCCTAGTAAACCCTCACCGGCGCCGCCCGGTTGACTAGCCCCGGTGGCGCCCCTAGTAAGTCTGGCCAGTGAGCCTTCCCGCCAAGCCCCTCGAAAACGCCCGCCCCGGTCTCGATGAAGCCCTGGCACACGATCTCGAGCGTATAGACGACCTCGGCCTGCGCCGCGTTCTGCGACGCATAGATTCGGTTCAGGACTCCGAGGTAGACATCGAGGGACGCAGGTTCCTGCTGTTTTGCTCCAACAACTATTTGGGCCTGGCCTCTCACCCTGAGGTCATAGAGGCCGCCGTAGCGGCCACGCGCGACTACGGCACCAGCGCCGTGTCATCGCGGTTGATCTCCGGCCACATGCACCCTCATCAAAGGCTGGAGCGAACTATTGCTGAATGGAAAGGCTGCGAAAACGCCCTGGTCTTTTCCACCGGCTATCAGGCCAACATCGGTACAATCGGAGCGCTGACCGGAGCCGGCGACGTCGTGATCAGCGACGAACTGAACCACGCCAGCATCATCGACGGCTGCCGGCTGTCGCGCGCGGCCGTCGACATCTACAGGCACAACGACACCGATCACTTGGCCGAGCTGTTGGCCAAGCACGCCGGCGCGGGCCGGGTGTTGGTCGTAACCGAGTCGGTCTTCTCAATGGACGGCGACAAGGCGCCGCTCCAAGACATCGCGGGACTCACGCGCAACCACGGAGCCTGGTTGATGGTCGACGAAGCCCACGCCGCCGGCGTGTTCGGACCCGGCGGTGCGGGGCTGGTCGCGGAGTTGGGAATCGAAGACAAGGTCGACGTAAGAATCGGAACCCTCGGCAAGGCCTTGGCGAGTTTCGGCGCCTATGCCGCAGGGTCACGCACCCTCATCGACACTCTCGTCAACCGCGCACGCTCCTTTATATTCACAACGGGGCTTCCGCCGGCGGCGGCTGCAGCAGCAGGAGCTTCAATCGGGATCATCCGCCGCGAGCCCGAACGAGCACGGTCGCTTCTTACCAGGTCGCGTGCCCTCGGCCTGCGGCTGCGTGCAGCCGGCCTAGAGGTTTCGCATGTCGACAGCCAGATCTTGCCTGTGGTCATCGGCAAAGCCGACGATGCAGTTGCCGTGGCGCGCAAACTTCTCGACCGAGGAATCTACGTTGCCGCCATCCGCCCGCCGACCGTGCCTGAAGGGACGTCACGTCTACGCGTCAGCTTGATGGCAACGCATACGGAAGAGCAGATCGATACTCTTGCCGAAGGCCTGACAGCTGCCGCACACGGTGGCAGCGGTCGTTCGCAGCGAGAAGACACGGCAGACAAACAACGATGAAAACGAGTCAGCAACTTTCGCAACTTACCTCGTCAGAGCCTCGGGACCCGGAAACACGTCAACGCACCGAGCAGTTGGTCGACACCGACCGCCGCGTTCTCTGGCACCCCTTCACCCAGACCTCCGAATGGCTGAGCTACGATCCTCTGGTCATCGAAAGCGCCGACGGTTTCCATCTCATAGACAGTGACGGCAACCGCTACCTCGACGCCGTCTCTTCGATCTGGTGCAACGTTCACGGTCACGGTCACCCGAAGATCGTGGCAGCCATGAAGGAGCAACTCGACCGGGTCTCCCATTCGACCATGCTCGGCTTGAGCCACGAGCCCGGCATCCGCTTGGCGGAAAAGCTGATCGAGATGACCCCCGCACCGTTGACGCGGGTGTTCTACAGCGACTCGGGGTCGACGGCGGTGGAAGCCGCCATCCGCATGGCCTTTCAGTACTGGCGACAGACCGGGGAGCCGCAGCGCAAGACCTTCATCTCCCTCACCGACGGCTATCACGGCGATACGCTGGGGTCAGTGAGCGTCGGGTTCTCCGAGCCTTTCCACACCGGCTACGAACCCATCACCTTCCGTGCCACCAAGGTCGATCCACCCTTTCTGTGCGCTCCGATAAACGGGTTTCGCAAGTGCGACGAAGAGAGCTTGAACGCAGCCGGCGAGGCCGCGCTGGAAGCGCTCGCGCGCGCTCTCACCGCCGCCGGGGATACGATAGCGGCCGTGATCATCGAACCGTTGGTGCAGGGAGCCGCCGGGATCTGGCCTCAGTCGCCTACCTATGTTCGCGGGGTCCGTGAACTCTGCGACCGTCACGGAACCTTGCTCATCTGCGACGAGGTAGCCACCGGCTTCGGCAGGACCGGCACCATGTTCGCCGTGGAGCAGGCCGGCATAAGCCCCGACATCATGTGCCTGGCCAAGGGCCTGTCGGCCGGCTACGTACCGGTTGCCGCAACGCTGGCTACCGAGCGCATCTTCGACGCGTTCACCGGCGACTATTCAGAGTACAAGACACTCTTCCATGGCCACACATACGGCGGCAATCCTCTCGGTTGCGCGACCGCGCTGGCCAACCTCGAGGTCATGGAAGAGGAACGGACCTTGGATTCCGTTGCCGAGGGCAGCGAAACGCTGCGAGACCTGCTCGAGGAATACATCGTGCCGCTCAACCACGCAGGGCCCGTCCGTCAGGTCGGCATGATGGTGGGTTTCGACGTCCTCGACATCCCCGCCACGGGCGCGAGATTTCCGGCCGACGAACGCCGTGCCCACCGCGCGGTGCTCGAAGCTCGGGCGCGCGGCGTGATCATCAGGCCCCTGGCCGATACAATGGTGTTGATGCCACCGCTGAACATGCCACCGGAGCTACTCCGCGAGGCCGTAAAGGCTACGGGGGAAGCCATCGACGCGGCGACCAGCGGCTGACCTGACGATCATGGAAAGCGGGATCTTCATCACGGGCACCGACACTTCCGTGGGCAAGACGGTGGTGTCGTGCGCCATCGCCTCGGCGCTGCACCGGCGCGATATCAGCGTGGCGGTCTACAAGCCGGTGGAAACCGGTTGCCGCAACGTCGACGGGGCTCTCGTAGGGGAAGACTGCAAGCGATTGCTCGAGGCTTCCCGAAGCAGCCAGGCACCTACCACCGTGTCCAGCTATCTCTTCGAGATGCCGGCCGCGCCGATAGTCGCAGCACGTGCGGCCAATATCGAGATAGACCCGGAAAAGCTCATCGACGATTTCGAAGAGCTCACCGAGCACCACGATTTCGTCCTCGTCGAGGGAGCCGGCGGACTGCTGGTACCAATCGCCGAAGAGTTTACCTTCGCCGAGCTGGCCGACGAATGCGACGTGCCGGTGGTGTGCGTGGCGGCCTCGAGAATGGGCTGCATAAACCACACTCTTCTCACCCTGCGCGCCCTCGACGACGAGGGCATCGACGTGTGCGGCTACATTCTAAACCGGGCCAGTGCCGACGGTGACGATCCCACCGTCGACACCAACCGTGAGGCCATCGCGGCTTTCGCCGACGATACGGATCTAGGCGAATTCCCCTACGTAGAGCCCGATAGCCTGGACAACTACGACTGGCTCGGCGAGTTGGCCGAGCAGCATCTCAAGATCGACGCCTTCGCCCCGGAAGACGAAGCGGCTTAGTTACTCGAAACCGCTAGCTCTTGGGTAGAGCCGTGAGCGCGGCTTCTCTTGCAGTCTTTAACGACACACCGTGTTCACGCGCGGCACGGGCGATATCGTCGAACTCGGGCTCGGCCGTTTCGCGTCCGTTGGGACGCGTGACTATCTTCACGTCGATCGCGCCATAGTCGGTATCGACCGTCTCGATACGTCTCGGTAAGACCGTTCTCTGCGCCGAGCGGTATCGCACTCCGATGGTCGACGTTTCGGACAGTATCGTTTCGGCGAGGCTGTCGAGGTGTCCCAGGTCGCAGAGCACCGACAGTCTCATCCCGAGCCGGCCCTTCTTCATCTGCAAGGGAAGAAGGCTCACGTCGCGAGCGTTCTGGTCCCTGAGCCTGTCGGCCACGAAGGAAAGGCTCTCCGGTGTAGCGTCATCGATGTCGGCTTCGATGCAGTAGACCTCGTCGTCGTTTACCGGGTCGGCCTCACCGAGCATCACGCGAAGAACGTTGGGGCGGTCAGGCAAGATCATCGTGCCGGCTCCGTATCCCACGCCTTCCAGGGTCATCGCGGGCTTCAACGGTTTCGCCATCGCGTTGAGGATGGCGGCCCCCGTCGGGGTCACCAGCTCCCCGTCACCGTCGCCGGCTACCACCTCGAAGCCTCTGAGCAGTTCGACCGTGGCCGGAGTAGGCACCGGAAGGCGGCCGTGCTCGGTGTCGGCGTATCCGGATCCCGAAGGCAGAGGGCCGCAGAAACAAGCCTCGACACCGAGTTCATCGAGGCACCACGCCGCGGCGACGATGTCGACAATGGAATCGATGGCCCCGACCTCGTGAAAGTGAACGCGCTCTATGTCGACGTTGTGGGCACGGCTTTCGGCTTCGGCCAGGGCCGTGAAGATTCGTATGGCCCGCGCGACCGCGCCTTCGGACAGTCCCCGTGTGCCCGCGTCTTCGATCAGCTTGCGGATCGTCGACCAGTCGCGGTCGTGGGTAGGCGGCTCGTCGATCTTGACCAGGAAACGCACGGCTTCCACCCCACTGATGTCGACGTCTTCGAGTTCGAGGTGGTACCCCGGAACACCCAGGAACGAGAGCGCGCCCTGCAACCTGTCGAGGGAAAGTCCGCGCTCAGCCCCCAGGTCGAGAAGAGCCGCGACACTCATATCACCGGCTATTCCGGAGTTGGTTTCGAAGTAAGCCGCTCTCATGAAGGATTCCTTATAAAGGAGCGTAAACCGTTGGGCCACAAGGCGGAAACGGGCCGCCGGCCTTGACCTGCTGCGCCTTTACAGCCTTGGGGGTCGATGCTAGCATTCCGCGTTTGCCGTGCCCATTTGGGTGGCAAGTAGGAACGCGGACCTTGGCATATTTCACTGACGAGCAACTCGGGATGTTCCGGCGGCTGCTGGAGACCCAGAAGGAAGAGTTGATTCAGGAAGCCGGGCGCACGGTCAACGAGATGATGGCCGAGCACGAGGACCACTTCGCCGATCCGGCCGACCGTGCCTCCTGGGAGAGCCAGTCGACCCGCGATCTGCGTATCCGCGACCGCGAGCGCAAGCTTCTCGAGAAGATCGACGAGGCCATCCAGAGAATCGACGACAAGGTCTTCGGAGAGTGCGAAGAATGCGGCGAGATGATCTCGATCGGGCGCCTCAAGGCCCGCCCTGTGACGACACTTTGCATAAACTGCAAGTCCGAACAGGAATCCAAGGAGAACAAGCCCAACTATAAAGGGTAAGGTTCTCGACCGACCGTCAGGGGCAGTAGCTCAGCTGGGAGAGCACCACGTTCGCAACGTGGGGGTCGGGGGTTCGAATCCCCTCTGCTCCACCATTCACTCAAGGGCGAACCGGCGTCCACACTTCACGCGTACGGAAGTATTAGACTCCTCCGCTAGTTACGACCGTGCGTTGGCAAGGTTAGTCAGCTAGAGACTCCCAACCGCCGCCAATCTGCGCCCAGTTCACCGATCGTCTCCGTTTCGCAGACGGGTGTCCACACTTTCGGACCGGATCCACGAGAGAAAACGCGGGCGCTATCTGAATCCGAGGAGCTCTCGCTGCTCGGCCCAAGACAGTGGCAGTCTCGTGAGTCTGACCAATTGGGACGCAGTAAGTTGGGCGGGCTGCCGACCGGAGAGAATCTTCTCGACGATGTCGGGAGCCAGAAAAGCGAGTCTAATCGATCGGCTCAACTCTGCCCGGTCCACTCCTGAGCGGCGAGCCAGCTCGGCGACCGACCCAACGCCTCCTCCACGCAACTGATGGAATGACGAATAGCCTCGAGCTACCGACCAAATTAGCTTCGTGTCCCGACGGGAGTTGGTCCTCGCCGTAGCCTCAAGCACCAGCGCAGTGTTGCGATCACGCTGATCGTCTCGCCAAGGGATCTCAAATGCGACGACTTCTTCGGTAGCGCCATTGTCCCGAATCTCCTCCAAGTGAACGATTCTGTCGCCCAGCATGACCATAAGTGGATCAGTGCGGACGCGGATTCGTATCTTCTCATCGCCGACCTCAAGGCGCTCGACTAGCTGCCGGAGCATCGTCCGCCGGCCTGGCTCCGCCGAGGCATTGAGCTGCTTGGCCAGGTCTGATGCGCCTCCGATCGCAGCCCTCAGCTGCCTGGCTGTCAGCTGGAGTGACTGTAAAGCATCGGTTAGACGCCGTCGGTCAGTGAGCAAGCTACAAATTGCGTCGAGAGTTACCCTCTCGATCTCCTCGGCAGGCACTCGTAATCTCACGGCGGGTTGAGTGTGTCCTTTCCTCGCTAACCTGGAGCAGTAGTACCGATAGCGTCGTTGACCCTTGCTGGTATAAGACGGGCCCATCCGAACACCAGACTGATCATAGACCAGGCCCGTGAGAAGACTCGGCGTGACGGCATTCGTCGCCGAGCGTCTCCGTACGGCGTTGCTGGCGAGCTGACCTTGGACCGAATCCCAGGTCCCCCGATCCACAATCGCTTCGTGGATTGCAGCGTAGCGCTCCCCCTTGTGGACCGTCTGCCCAATGTAGACGGGGTTAGACAGAAGCTTGTATAGATGTCCACGCGTAAAAGGTTCGCCACCGCTTCGTGAACCCGTATTCGTTCGCCGAGGCTTGGTTCGCAAACCCATCCTGTCCACTTCAGACCGAACGCGCTCGACGTTGCCATGATCACGATAGAGTTCAAAGATTGTTCGAACCGTCTTGGCCTCTTCGGCATTGACGACCAGACGCTTGTCGATGGCATCGTAACCAAGGGGCACAACGCCGCCCATCCACATTCCCTTGCGCTTGGAAGCCGAGATCTTGTCACGTATACGCTCGGCAGTAACCTCGCGTTCGAATTGGGCGAACGAGAGCAGGACGTTGAGCGTCAACCGGCCCATTGAACTCGTGGTGTTGAATTGTTGGGTGATAGAGACAAAGGACGCTCGATGGGTATCGAAGATCTCTACCATGCGGGCAAAGTCCGACAGCGAGCGTGTAAGGCGATCCACCTTGTAGACCACGACCACATCGATCTTGCCGTGCTGCAGGTCAGCAAGTAGACGTCGCAGGGCCGGACGGTTCATCGTGGCCCCCGATATTCCCCCATCGTCGTAGGCCTTCGTGACAAGATGCCAGCCTTCGTGGCGCTGGCTACGAATGAACGCCTGACAAGCCTCGCGCTGGGCTGCCAGGCTGTTGAACTCTTGATCTAGCCCCTCCTCGGTCGACTTGCGGGTGTAGACGGCGCATTGGAGACGCTTGGCCATCACGAGGCGCCCCTCTCGTCAAGACCGAAAAACCGCGGCCCCGACCATCTCGCGCCGGTGATCTGTCTAGCCACGGCGGACAGGGACCGATACGTCTTGTCTTTCCAGCGGTATCCACCGTCGACGACGTCAACGACGTGAGTCTCCCCGTTCCACTCGCGTACTAGTCGTGTGCCGGCGCTTAGGTCCACGCGGATCGTAACACGCTTGCCTTCGGCTGCATCGACAAGGCGCCGCTGCAGAAGCGGCACGAGTCCGCCATAGTGGCTAGCCTGGATCTGATACGCTACCGCGAGCGACAAGAGCGTTCGGCTAATCCCCCTTGGCGGGTCAGTATCGTAAAGAGCCTTCCAGCGTCTGATTAGGTCCGAGCGCGGGAGATCACCAAGACTGGCGATCTCCCGCTCGACCTCGGCTCGCGTCACGGACGTCCGCCTACCGCCCCGGCTGCTTTGTTGAGCTGATAAGTTCGCGGCTTTCCGTCTACGGCCCGGCTTACGAGCTTCTTTCCCGGTAGCTTAGCCGCCGTCCCAGCCAAGAACCCTCGGACGCTGTGAGCCTGCCAACCTGTGGCTTTGGACAGGTCCGCAACTGTTGTGCCCTCAGCGCGCTCCAGAAGCGCGATACATAGTTGCTTCTTGGTCTTGCCTGCCGCTGCATTGCAGGATTTAGAGGACCCGCTCGACCGGGTCGGTCGTTTCGACTTCCTGGTTTGCCTTGCCATCTTGGCCTCCCTGGCTACGACACCGCGCCGATCGCGGTGCTTCCACGGGCCAAAGCCCCGAGGCCGGAGCCGTTGGGGCGAAGTCGCATCCGCAACTTAGTGCCGCGGCGCTGAGACATGTACGCTCCTCTCTGCAGAGAAGTCCAGTCGAAAACAACGGAATCTTCGATGCTTCGCGTATCCGGGTCACGAGGAAGACTTCTCCACTCGCCCGTCGGCAGTTGAGGCGAGAGCGGGCCTCTCGACATACAATAGTCCGTGCCCAGCAGTATCCCTTCCGACGACGCTCAGCAGCCCTAGCCCAGCGGCACGCCCGCCCCCGATGTGATCAAGGCGAACGGATTTGACGCCAAGCGCATCTAGACATGAAGGATCGGTATCTACATAACGCTGCCGTATCCACCTCGTTTGATAGGACCGGGCTTCTCGGTGATGCTAAATGACGTGAAACAAGAGAACTATGCGATCACTATCGCGACGGTGACGGTTCCATGACCACCCTGTATGCGTCTCTGAGACTCCGCCCAACACGGATTGGGTTTCTCGTGCGTCCGGGTGACCTAGCGGCGGTTCGCAGAATTATGCGGCTTTGCTGCTGCCTCTGGGGCGGATCGTTCAATCCTATCATTCCTGTTTCACACCGAGTGCCGCGGGCCTGGAGAGAGGCTGCAGTCGGCCGGATGAGCGGCGCACAACTCAGCTCGGGTTACATCCGCTTTTTTGAGCCGGATGTCTATGTGGAGGCATCCCCTGGGCTCGCTACCATTGCTGGCCTCACGCGTTCGGAAACTAACAGACTGGAGCGTAGAATCGTCCCGCTAGACGATCTCGTGTCTACGGAGGATGGCCGGAGACCTGAGTTCCTGTTCGGTCTAGACGTATTTGAGCTGTACCGGGACCTCTACAAGCGCCAGTACCGCTTCGTCCCGAGAGAAGAACAGCGAATCGCTCTCTTCGCTGGACAAAGCAGACAGCTAGCATTCACGGAGGCCGTGTTCGGTGGCTTTCCCGCCGACGAGCAGCTATCGCACATCGTCGATGGGTTCGTCGACGCCTTCGAACCAACCCCCCTTAGACCAACGGCGGAGGATTGGTTCAAGGTCCTAAGAAACGGTTATGGCTCTCCCCTTTCTTTCACAAGGTATTCCTTAAACGCGGACTACTGGTGGTCGACGGACCCAACCCTGTTCGTCGTAGATCCGACAAGCCCTCTCGACCTGATCGACTTCTGGAATGTTCGTCAATTCAAAAGGAACGTTCTTGCGATAAATCTGGATTGGATTCCTGAAACTTCGAGCTTCCTTCAGGAGGTTGTGGAAAGGAACTTTCGGCCACTACCTGGGAATCCGCACGGCGTAATGGTCAGGACGACGATGGAGTTCGCGCGTTCGATCTCGGAACAGAAAGCGAGATCGATTTGCGAGAGCGTCCTGGCCGATGCCCCAAAGGGCTCGTGGTTGCTGAAGCCTTGGTACGATCCGATCTGGCACGACCATCAAGACGACTTCACCGTGCAGCCTAAGCGAGCGCTGGTTTCCGCCACGAGAAGCAACCTGGAACTGCCAGTCGCATCCGATGACAAAAACAGTGTCCGCTTCAGGTCCATCTCTCCGGAGTTCGCGGAGCGCTTCGGCGGGAGCGAGGCCCGCTGGGTGAATGTGCTCGAGGTTCGTGACTATGGACAACGGGAAGGACTGGCACTCGTTCTCCCGTCGCACGTTAATGATCCACACCGAAGTCACATCCGCCTTGGTGCGCAACCTCTCATCTCGTCTCGGGAGGGCCTGGTCCTCCTCCAGCACTGGAAGGATCACGGCGAGTACCTGACGTTCCAGACCGGCCGTGATGCGATCAGTGGGTGGCTTGAGCGCCAAGGGATACAGTCTACTCCGTCGGACGCTGGACGAATTTCGGACCAGCTGCTGGCGTCGGTCGACGGCTTTTGGAGAGCCCACATACTATCAAACCCAGAGACTCTCCAGCTTCTCGATAAGATGTCGAAAAGCGTTCGGACAACGGCCCGAAGAACGCTCGAGGAATATCCGGATCGGACAGCACCGGTTGAGGAATGGCGACGCATGCTAGCCCGTCGTGCAAGCCGGCATGAACTGCCCGCCGTAACCCTTGATGACTTCGTCCGCGCGGGAGCTCTGCGGCTCGGCATCTCACTACGTTGCCCTAACTGCGATAGGCAGAACTGGTACGGCCTCTCCGGGCTGGCGACCCGAGTCTCGTGCAGCTTGTGCCTTCGGGAGTACGACTTCCCCCAGGGCAGTCTTCCGTTTAGGAACACGCCCTGGCACTTTAGACTTGCTGGGCCTTACACCGTTCCGAACTTTGCCGGTGGTGCTTACGCCACGGTCCTTGCCTTGCGAACGTTTGCGATGAACCTGGGCATGAATGACAACGCGATAACGTATTCAACGAATCTCAACCTCGACTTCGATGGAAAGCCGGCGGAGGTGGACTTTGCGTTCTGGTACCGTCGCGAGTGGCTGGATTCCGTCAGGGATGAGCCAGTTTTTGCTATCGGCGAGGCAAAAAGTTTTGCCGAAGAGGCAATTCATAGGGAGGATGTGACGAGGCTGAGAGTAATCGCCTCAAAGCTACCCGGATCATTCCTGGTATTCGCCGTTCTCAAGGATGCGCTCTCCGAGGCGGAGAAGAATCGAGTTGCCAGGCTGGCCCTATGGGGTCGTACCCCGTTGCCCGATGGACGACCGCGAGCCCCCGTTATCGTCCTCACTGGCACGGAAGTCTTCGCCGACCAATCCGTCACAGACGCGTGGAAACAGAAGGGTGGACGGCATGCACAGCTAGCGAGCCACGCAAGTATCCGTCTGGATAACCTTAGAACTTTATCTGACCTGACGCAGCAGCTTTATCTTGGCCTACCAAGCTACGGTTCATGGCTTGAGCAGCGAAGAAGGCAGAAATCTAGGCGACGATCGAGCCACGGTTCGTAGAGATCCTGCGCCTCTTCACCGCTAACTCCCTCTCCACGCCGATGGGAGCGTGCCCACCCGACTGGGGTCGCGGGTTGTCGTGCGAATCCTGACATCGAAGAGTCGGCGAGACGGCGTAGTGTTCCAAAACCCAACCGAGCTGATTCTCGGCTCGATTGGATCTGTCAGGACTTCTGGCCGGCCGAGTTTTGGCATACTACGCCGAAGCTCCCAAACTTGTGACAAAGCCTCGGGTTCGTGCCGTCAGCGAATTCACGCAGACGCCGCTTGACAATCGTTCGATCGTAGCTGATCTCATGGCACTCGTGCGTGCGAACTCTCTGAGGAGGAACGGAGGTAGTGGTCAACAGTGACGATTTCCTTCACCGGATCTCACTCAAGGTCGGCGAAGCGATTGCTTCCATTTCCGCGAATAGTTGCCAAGAAGGACGGTCGGCGGCCCTTAGTTATCGTGGCGACTCAGATAGAAGCAGGATGAGCGTTGATGTGGCCTGACGGTCTTTCTGACCCTGTCCGGGAGGATCTTCGCTTCCGTGGTCGTCTCGGGCCGCCATCGGACGGCTCACCGGACTTCACCGCGATCATTCAATATCATCGTTTTGACCCTACGGTACTGAACGTCGAACTCTCTTGGCTGGGGGACGAGCAGGAGAGGCGTTCAGGCTACGAGCAGCTTCACTCACTCCCCTACAACTACGTTTGGCTCAACGGCACTAACCCCAAGGCGCCAATGGTGGAACTCCGTGGAATCAGTGGCGTCGGGTGCGAGGGCCACCGCGAAATAATCCGAGCGTCTGCAATACAGGTAAACATCACCGAAGAGATTGTCTCGGAGGATTGGACGTTTCATGTCACTGCTCAGCTGCAGCCCAGCGGGATAGTTATCGATCCCGGCGTCCGAGAGATGAGCTACACCGGCGATATTCGCGTCAAACGGTACGACCAGAGACAGATAACGCTCAGCACGCCCTTCGGCGAACTGGAAGTGGCAGAGAGATACGAGCATTACTCCAGTTCAGAGTTTGGCGATGAAGTCACTCACTCAGTTCGGCGAGCCGCGGTCAGTGGTGATATCGTTCTTCCCGCGGGGACGCATCTCTACGCGCTCAACGAACGGCTCTGGAAGGTGCTCAGACACGTCTGTCTTGGACTGACCCTGTCCTACAGACAAATGGTTCGGTGCTATGAAGTCAGGTATCTCCCCGATCTTGAGCGCCGGGATGAGCACCCCGCGGTACTGCCGTTTTTCCGGTGCCAGCTTGCTCATGTTGATGCCAAGAGTCGTCGAGACGAGTTGATCAACTTCGGTTCACTCGTTGACGGTGGGTTAGAACGGCTTCTTGGGGCACTACGAGACACCCCCGATGCCGACGCGCTCGCGCGTGCCATACACTTCCTCGGCGCTTCATACGATGCAACCGTCGAGACGGCTTTCTTCATGGCGTTTGCTGCCATGGAAACGCTGGTTGACAGTTGTGTACCATCGGACAACAGGTCGCTCTTAGCTCGGCCAGAACGGGAACTACTGGGCCAGAAGCTCCGCGATGCCCTAGAGATGGTTGCTGATGAACACGCCCGAAGGGTCATGATCTCCAGACTTCCGGGGTTCTTTAGAGACTCGTTTCCAGACAAGGTGCGATTAGCCTGCGATCGTTTCGGACCGCCAACTAAGGACCTTTGGCCTGACAAGACTTTCGACCAAGGTCTACGCCACCTCAACGTCATGCGTAACCGTCTTTTTCACGCCGCGAGCTACGACGACATTCATGACATGGCAGCGGACCTTGTTCGTGTCAGAACACTCACAGAGCGACTTCTCCTAAAGAAGATCGACTGGCCGGACGATCGTATCTGGCGATGGTACGATCAGAATCTGAAGTGGCTCAATAAGACTTGACCGGGCGAACGAACCATTCGGCGAAGGCGTTCAGGTTAGGGCTGCGCGCCGGGAGCTTGAGGGGTTCAACCACTGCCAACCTCAGTGTCCTCTTGAAGGCCTCCGTATTCGAAGGATCACGATGTTGGATCAGAACTCGCGCCTCGGTCAGACAGCTGCCGTCTGGATCCGTCAGATTCGGCGCCACCTGCAGCATCCAGGATCCCGTCGATCGCCTGCAGATCCCAGCAATCTCGACGGTGGGCGTCTTCATACAAGATGGAGACTGGCTTCAACACCTCACGCACTGTAGAGATGGCGTTGAAATCCGACGAAGGCATCTCTGATCTTGGAGACCCCCCCCAGCTCTTCCGCTGCATCGCTAACGGCCTTATATTTCAACTCCAACAACTGGGGCAGCTTCGCTTGATCCAGCTCCCCAACACCTTCATTTACATACTGGGCAAGAACGAACTCCAGGAACAGTTGCAGCTTCTCTTCATAGTGCGACATGATAAGAGACCGCCGCGTCTCGACGCGTTCCGCTCGGGTGATCGGTGCAAGAGCGAAGGCTATATACGCGAGAACGTCGAACAAGTCGCTTTTTTCCGCATCAATCATACGTCTGATTTCGCCCAACTGCTCATCGCCGTATCCCTTCTCCGTCAGACTCTCCAACAATGCCTTGCGAGTATCCGGCTGGCTCCATAGCTTCCGTAGCTCGTCCTCGTCCTTGAATAGTTCAGGCAGCTCTCCGAAAAGCCGCTGGATAAACTCCGCCGCTGACATAGGCTTGCCATCCGGGCTCCAAAAAGTAGTCGCCATCATATGCTCGATGGTGCGTTCCTTGCCGTCCGCGAGCTTAACCTTGATCTTCTGCCGCGGCTGCGGTCTGTCGCCGTTATCGTCACCGCTACTGTCGTCACCATCGCCGTCGCCGCCGTTTCTGACACCACCGCTGCCACCGGTTGGGGGCTCTGCCGGTTCGCCATCCCACTCCGGATCGCTGAAGTGCTCATACGCCTTCACAAAATCGTAGATCGTAAAATAGTCCTTGCCGTCGAATAGCCGAGTTCCGCGACCAATGATCTGTTTGAACTCGATGATCGAATTGACAGGACGCATTAGCACGATGTTTCGGATGTTCCGTGCATCGACACCCGTAGATAGCTTTTGCGAGGTCGTAAGGATCGTCGGGATCGTTTTTTCGTTGTCCTGGAACGTGCGCAAGTGCTGCTCGCCAAGTTCGCCATCTCTGGCGGTGACGCGAACACAATAGTTGGGCTCCTTGCTCGTTTTGATCTGATTGACCACGTCACGCACGGCCAGTGCATGGTCTTGGGTGGCGCAGAAGACGAGGGTCTTTTCGGTCTGATCAATCGTTTCCATAAAGAGCGTTACCCGGTACCTCTCACGCGCCATGATCTCAATGACACGGTTGAAATCGTCTTCGTCGTACCGGCGCCCTTCCTCGATCTCGCCTTCAATGAGCTGATCGTCAGACGTATAGACGTATTCATCCAGCGTTGTCGCGATCTGCTTCACCTTGAATGGCGTAAGAAACCCGTCGTTAATTCCCTCTCTGAGGGAGTAGACGTAGACCGGCTCTCCGAAGTAGGCGTACGTGTCGGCGTTGGCCTTGCGCTTAGGCGTTGCCGTCAAGCCAAGCTGCACAGCGGGCGAGAAGTAATCAAGGATGCCCCGCCAATTGCTCTCGTCGTTCGCTCCGCCTCTGTGGCACTCGTCGATGACAATAAGATCGAAGAAATCGGGCGGGTATTCACCGAAACTGGGCAAGGGGTTCCCGTTGGCATCTCGACCAGTCATAAAGGTCTGGAAAATCGTAAAGAAAACGCTGCCATTCTTCGGCACCCGTCCGTGTTTCCGAATAACATCGGGCGCGATTCGTACCATGGCATCATCGGGAAACGCGGAGAATGCGTTGTAGGCTTGATCGGCGAGAATGTTGCGATCAGCCAGGAACAAGATACGTGGCCTTCGGGTGGGCTCCCTGCTCAGGTTCCAGCGGCTGTGGAACAGTTTCCAGGCGACCTGGAAGGCGATGGCCGTCTTGCCCGTGCCGGTCGCCAACGTAAGCAGTATGCGATCACTACCAGCCGCGATAGCTTCGAGCGTATTCTTGATGGCGATGTCTTGGTAATAGCGCGCCTGCCACTGACCACCCTTATCCTCGAAGGGCACATGAGAAAATCGATCGCGCCATTCGTTAGCCTCTGAGAAGGTCAGGATCCATAGTTCGTCCGGGCTCGGGTAGTGGGTGATATACCCCTCCTCGCCTGTCTGCATGTCAACCTGATAAAGACCGTCGCCGTTGGTCGAGTAGGCATAGCGGACATCCAGTTTCTCGGCGTACTTCTTGGCTTGGCCGACTCCTTCTGTATCCGGCAATCCGCGACGCTTTGCTTCGATAACGCCGAGCTTTTGGTCACGATAGACGAGGACGTAATCGGCGATATCTTGCCTGGCCCGTTGCCCACCGCCCTGAAGCCGGCCAGGAGTGATCACCTCACGGCGAACCCGGCTGCCTTCGACCACGCCCCAGCCAGAGGCCTTGAGCGCCGGATCGATCAGCTCCGCACGGGTCTCGGCCTCATTCATGCAAGAGCCTCTCCCCGTGCCTGATGCGTCTGCGCCGTGAGTTTGCCCGAAAATGCTCTTTGCAGGATGGACTGCTTCGCATCAGAAAGATCGGCAAGCTTATGTTCGTAGATGGATCGGAGCCTTAATGCGTGATCCGATAGCTTGTTTAGATTCGAAACTATATCCTTTTGTTGTTCAAGCGTCGGAAACGGAAACCGTTCGTTCTCGAATGTCGCCAGGTTAATGTTGTCCTGCGCACTACCCTTCCCCTTCGCCTTAATCCGGGTCTTTACCGATTGGAGAAGATACTCGACGAATTCATTCGAGGTTTGTTTCTCATCAACTACCATTCCAATGATGCTGTCAGGAAAACATGCACTGAAGCCCAGGATCCCGGTTTCCGCGATATTGGCGGCGATGGTTATGCATATGGTGCCTTCCGGCCAAAGCTTGCTCTGTGCTAACCCGACCTCATTGTACGATTGAGAGCTTGTCTGGATGATGTGATCGCAGTTTCGGACATCACCAGTTTGGATAAATGGATATGGTCCACCATACAGTTTTGGGTCATTCCTCGGGCGGTGCTTCGATTTACCTCGCCCAAAGTCTGTAGACACATCTCTTAGTGTTTTTTCTTCCCAGCCTTCTCCCTTCTGGCTGAAAACCGCATTTAGGTAGCTGTCAAACAGCTCACGGGCGTTAACGACATTCTTCTCTGCATTGGCAGCAGCACGCTCGATACCTTCGGACGCTTCATCGAGGATTGCGACGATGCGCTTTTGTTCGGTGAGCGGCGGAACCGGGATCTCAATATCCTGAATGTCGCTACGCCTAAGAGAAGGGTACTTGTGGTCCTGTATGAGGTCTTGTGCACGAACCGTGGTCAGAAAATGCAGCAGGTACGAATCCAGCGCTCGCGTGTCATCAGCTTTGATTGTAGCCAAATGACTTGACACGTATGCGTCACGAGCAAGTATTACCCTATGGTTGAGGAATGTTGACGCACCACTTTTCGGAAACAGAATCGTTCCCCTAGGAAAACATCTAAGTGTTTTGACACCCTCATCGGTCAGATGATCGGCTGAGTCATCGATCCAACCCACTCTGATCTTCCCAACATCTGAAGTTCGGATGAACGGATGAACTCCGCCCTGAAACAGCTCCTTCTTCTGAGGCGCAGAGTTTCCAGCACCAACCGTTGCGATGTTACCTACAGTCGATCGTTGCCAGCCCTCCTTCATAACAATCTCCGAATACCTTCAAGGATCGCGGCGCTATCCGCATCAAGAGCGATCATCTCTGCGATGATGTCTTCCGGATCACGTAACGGAGGCTCTTCCTCTTTGTTTAGGTTCTTAACGGACAGATCGAACGTGCCTCTATCAACATCGGAAATATCTACCGACCATGATTTGTCTGTGTCGGCGAACGTGGCTTGGAGTTGGATGAACTCCTTCAAGTCATCATCACTAAGTGCGTTGGTCTTGCCGAGACTACGCCCAGGATCGAGTTGGTAGTACCATACCCGCCTTGTTGATGCGCCTTTCTTGAAGAAAAGCACCACGGTCTTCACCCCGGCACCCAGGAACGTCCCACTCGGACAATCGAGAATGGTGTGGAGATCGCAGCTCTCCAATAGTTCTTGCCTAAGCGCCCGCGATGCACCGTCCAAGTTCGACAGAAAAGTATTCTTGATGACCACCCCCGCCCGACCCCCTGCTTTCAGATACTTGATGAAGTGCTGGAGAAAGAGGAATGCGGTCTCACCCGTCTTGATTGGGAAGTTCTGCTGGACCTCCTTGCGCTCTTTCCCGCCGAAGGGCGGGTTGGCGAGGATGACGTCGAAGCGATCCTTGTCCTGAACGTCGCTAATGTTCTCTGAGAGCGTATTGGTGTGGACAATGTTCGGCGCTTCTATGCCATGCAAGATCATGTTCATGATGGCGATCACGTAGGCAAGGCTCTTCTTCTCTTTGCCGTAGAAGGTGCTGGTCTGGAGCGCCTTGAGTTGGCTTGTGGTCAGATCACTTCCATTGCCGCTGCCATGGCGGAGATAGTCGTAGGCTTCACACAGGAACCCCGCTGAGCCCACTGCACCGTCATAGATGCGCTCGCCAATCTTCGGCTTGATGACTTCGATAATGGCGCGGATCAGTGGACGAGGCGTGTAGTATTCACCGCCGTTGCGGCCTGCGTTACCCATGTTCTTGATCTTGGCTTCGTAGAGGTGAGACAGCTCGTGCTTCTCCTTCTGGGAGCGAAAGCGCAGGCCATCGATCAGTTCCAGTGCATCACGGAGGCTATAGCCACTCTCAAACCTATTCTTGATCTCTCCGAATATCTCGCCGATCTTGTATTCGATGGTGTCGGGGCTGGTTGCGCGCTGCTTGAATCCTTGTAGGTAAGGAAACAGCTCACCGTTCACATATTCGATCAGATCGTCGCCCGTCAGCGCGGTGTCATGGTCGAAGGAGCCGTCAGCTCTCTTCGGAGCAGCCCAACTCACCCACCTGTGCGGCGTATCTATGATGTACTCATAGGTCTTGCCGACGAGTTCCGCCTGCATGGCCCGCTCGTGCTCGAGATCATCAAGGTACTTTAGGAACAGCATCCACGAGGTCTGCTCAGTGTAATCCAGCTCTGTCGCACAGCCGGCCTCTTTCCAGAGAACATCGTCAATCCTTTTGAAGGTCTGTTCGAACATCTTCTTTCTGTTCTCCCCGTTGGTCACTCAGCCGCGACCTCCCTGCCGCCGACTGACACTGTCCTTCTCTCAGATATCGAACTCATCCTTCAGTAGTTCATCCATTTCGTCGATCCGAGTGCCTCGCGCAGCTTCCAACTCCCGGGCCTGAGTTAGCATGACTCCCGGTTTCTCCTTGAACGCGTGCATCTGGCCAATTCCCAGGTACGTAGCCGGATCCAAGGAAGCGTCGGCAGCCAATATCTCCTCGTTAGAGACCATCTTTGAGACGCCTCGCTCGATACCATCTTTGGACTCATAGATGGCCTGTATCTTCATCATGATCTGATCGTTAAGAAAGACCGGCGATGACGGTGTCACTGGACGCTCGCCCGCCAGACTGGGGTCGATGAACAATACGTGGCCTTTTCTATCTCGACGCTTCGCATTGTTTAGAATGATCAATGCACACGATAGCGCCGTTGTCTGCCAAAGCCTGCCGGGTAAACGGATTACTGCTTCGAGCGTGTCGGTCCGGACCAAGAAATCCCGCAGCACTTGTTCGTACGACCTAAACAATAAACCAAAGGGCACGATTAGAATCGCTTTTCCCTTTGAAGTGAGGCAGGACAGCGCGTGCATAACGAACGCTGCCTCGGAAGCGTTACGCGCGGGCTTGGCTTCCATGAACCGCCCCCACACATCCCTCTCGAGCAAGGTCTCAATATCCAGCGAACCGCCGAAGGGTGGGCTCGTCACGACGAGGTCCGCCTTTAACAGTTGATTGTCCTCGCTGAGTAGCCGCGGCTGCGACAAGCTATCGCCTTGCTCCACCCTGGCAGTGACAAATCCATGGGCCAGCAATCGAAACTTTGCTAGCGCCCACGAACGTGAGTCCGACTCCTGGGCCAGTATTGTGAGATCCGGATTAGTAACTCTCGTTGAAATCCCTGGTAAGGCAGCAGCAACTAACAGATTCCCAACGCCGCACGCCGGATCCATTACGCTATCGAAGGGTTGTTTGCCTGCAAGCTTCACCATGAATCGCGCCATTGGCGGAGGCACGTCATGCCCCCAGACGCCAGGGCCGAGATAAAAGGACGCAGCGATCTGGTAGTCGAGCCAGTCAGCGAAGCTCGTTGACTGATCTAAGAACTGATCTCCGAGATGAACTCCGGACAGCAAGAAAATCACGTGCCGCAGCACTTCGTCGCTTACGCCACCTAGATCTTGAAGCAAGCCTCGGGAGAAGATCCCCTGCAACGTGGTGTTAGATTCCTCAACGCGGCGAATGACCTGGTGTACGTGATCAGCAAAACCGGTTGACGGACGCGTCGGCAGCTGCCACCAGGCTTCATGATCAGGAATTTCCCAATCACACAGGTTGAACCTCTGATATCCGCCAAGATCTAGAGTGCCCGCAGCACGGCCGACATCCATGACGTACTTCAAGCAGCATAAGCCCAAGAGCAGGGGTGACGATTCCCGTCCGAACAACGACGAGCGCAGTACCTGCTGGGCATCCCAGTAACACTTATCTAGTGCTTGCCAGGCCGGATGTTGACTCCTGCGAGAAGCTTGCTCGTTCATGCAGCTGCCTGTCTCGTCACCAGCCTCTCGGCAACGATCGAATGGGCCGCATCCCGGCGCAGGGTCGCTG
>JANQEO010000070.1 GCA_028278325.1 Candidatus Binatia bacterium | reverse complement strand
GGACCCGAACGAGGTGCTGGTCTCGAGCACCGTGAAGGATCTGGTGGCTGGGTCGGGGCTGCGTTTCGAGGATCGCGGCTTTCACGAGCTCAAGGGCGTTCCCGACCGCTGGCGACTGTACGCCGTCGAGCGCTGAGAGCTGCTCCCAGGCGGAATCGAAGACCCAGGCGTCAGCCGCCTCACCAGTCGTGTGCGACGCAGCGCGCGCTGAAGAATCTCCGGCGCTGTCGGAGTGCGAAACGATCTGCTCTTCTCCGTACGAGATTCCTCGAGCCTCGACCTAGCCTCGCGGAGCCCGCTGCCTGAGTACGCCCAGGGCCAGCAGTCCGCCACCCAAGAGGAGCACAGTAGCCGGCTCGGGGACGACGCTGATGTCGTCTACCACGAAGCCGAAGATCCCGTTGCTGGCGTCGCCCTGGATCGCCAGGGTCGTGCTCGTACTGTCCGCCACGAAGCTCGTGGCGAAGACGAGCCACTGCATGTTGGCCGCGTTGTTCGCGACGTCGTGGACCAGGATCTCCGACAACAGCTCGGTGGCCCCCTCCAGGACGACGGTTCCCATCGCGCTCGAGGCGAAGCGGTTGTGGGAGTAGCTCAGCTCGAGGAAGTAGGTCTCCCCGATCAGGGTCGGAAAGCTCTGCGAGATGCTGGAGACACCGTCGATGTCGAGACTCTGGTCTATGCCATCGGGATTGCTGGTGCCTCCGGTGCCGACCCACAGCGTGTTGATCACGTCGACGCCCACCTTGCCCGTGGTCGCAGAGCCGTTCGGCGTATTGTCCGTCACGATGGTCCAGCCGAAGCCCGCGGGGGGCGCGTCGTCGTTGAAGGTGACGAAGCTCCCGGTGACGTCGGGCGTATCGAAGTTGCCGTTCTGGATCAGGTTGGCCCCGGCCGGTCGGTCCGCGAGGAACAGGGCCATGACGCCGAGCAGCAGGCCGGAAGCGAGCGTTCGCGACGAGGGGCGTCGCTCGCGTCGTTCGAGGGCGACAGGGGCGTGGGGACGAGCCGCAGACCGAACGGAGAGCCTGGGCATCGGAGGAAGCTCCTCTCGGATCCCCTGCCAGGTCCAGGGGAATCTACTCGACGAGCCAGGTCCAGGTCAAGACTGTCCAGATGCGAAGTGGGGAGATGAGCGATGTGGCTGCCGTCGTGGTAGAGGCCCTGGCCAGGTCAGACGGTCACTGTGCCTCAGCCACCGATCTGGTACATCCTATTGAAATGCAATGATCTCGATAGGTCACGCTCATCTGGGGGCGGGATTTCGCTTCTAGAGTAGTCCTGGGGGTCACGCACCGTGTACATCCCCGGCTGCCGGAGCCTGTCGGCTGGCCGAGCCACGGCATTCTCATCGCCTCCAGAACTGGGGCTGGAGCAGCGCTACCAACGCGAAGAACTCCAGCCTCCCCAGCAACATGAGAAGCGTCATCACGACCTTCTGCCA
>JANQEO010000067.1 GCA_028278325.1 Candidatus Binatia bacterium | reverse complement strand
AGCGAAGGGGGCAAGACCACAAAGGAGCTGACCCAGAGGATGATCTCCAGGGCGGCGGAGCTCAGCGCGGAGGCGGGCAGCTTCTATGCCGACCAGTTCAACAACCCAGACGCGGCTCGGGGGTACGCCCCCGCCGCGGAAGAGCTGTGGGAGCAGTCGGGCGGGCGAGTGGATGCCTTCGTCCAGTCGGTCGGGACAGCCCAGTGCATTACCGGTGTGTCTGACGTTCTGCGTGCGCTGAACCCTGCAGTTCTAATCGTTGCAGTCGAGCCTTCTGAGTCGGCTGTCCTGTCCGGTGGTGCACCCGGTGCACACAAAATCGAGGGCGTCGGTCCCGGCTTCGTCCCCCCGAGGTGGCGGAAGGATCTGGCAGACGACATCGAGCAAGTGTCGACAATCGAGGCAAAAGCGATGACACGACGCCTGGCGAGCGAGGAAGCGCTCTTTGCCGGGACATCGACGGGAGCCAATGTCGTCGCAGCCCTGCGGGTGGCCGAGCGGCTGGGGGCCGGTCGGACTGTGGCGACCTTGGCGTGCGATTCGGGGTTGAAGTACTTGTCGACCGATCTGTTTTCGGTTCCCCCGGGGACCGCGGTCTAGGAGCTAAGGGGTGCCCATTGGGTATGCGGCATAGTCCCGCGGTGTGGCCGGGGGTCGCTGATGCCCCGGGCGCAACCCGCCCCGGGTGACGAGCGTAGGACTTCTTGTCGGAATCACCTCGTACCAGGAGGCTAGCCGCAAAATCTCACCAGTAGGAATAGCAACGGGCGGACTGATTCGCTAAAAAGGTGTTGTCTAAGCACTTTTAGGGAATCAGGAGGCCCGCCCGATGCGAACAGACTGTACCGCGGATCAGCTCCATTTCCAAGGCCTTGGACGCCGGCGAATCGAGGCCGAGTTCGACGCCGGTCTGGTCACCACGGATGCGGGAGGGCTTCTCCTCCGCGAGGTCGACTCGAACACCCGCATGATTGACCGGATCGCCGCTTGCTTCACCGACGGTCGCGATCCTGCACGGTCTGAGCACAGCATTCCGAGCCTGGTCGCCCAGCGGATCTACGGTCTGGCCCTCGGTTACGAGGATCTCAACGATCACGAGGAGCTTCGCCGCGATCCTCTCCTGGCCACCTTGGTTGGAAAGGTGGATCCTCTGGGTCAGGACCGAGTTCGAGAGCGAGATCGGGGTTGCCCGCTGGCGGGCAAGAGCACCCTGAACCGGCTCGAGCAGACCCCGGCGTGTCTCGAGGGGACCCGGTACCACAAGATCGGCTACGACGCGGAGAGTCTCGATCGGCTGCTCGTCGACCTCTTTCTCGAGTCCTACGACCATCCGCCCCGTCAGATCATCCTGGATCTGGATGCGACGGATGACCCGTTGCATGGGAGACAAGAGGGCCGCTTCTTCCACGGCTACTATGGCCATTACTGCTACCTGCCGCTCTACATCTTCTGCGGCGAGCATCTTCTGCGGGCGCGCCTGCGGCCATCGAACATCGATGGCTCGGCCGACACGGTGGACGAGCTGGCTCCACTGCTCACCCAGATCTGGGAGCGTTGGCCCCGGGTGCAGATCGTCTTGCGCGCCGACTCCGGGTTCGCGCGCGAGGAGATCATGGCCTGGTGTGAAGAGAACGAGATCGACTACGTCTTCGGGCTGGCCAAGAACTCCCGTCTCATCCGGAGGATTGCGGGCCGGATGAGAAGGGCCCGGCGGCGGTTCGGTCGAACGGGACGGCCCGCTCGGTTCTTCGGGGACTTCCGGTATCGAACGCGGTCCTCCTGGAGCCGGGTTCGGCGGGTGGTCGGGAAAGCGGAGTATCTGGCCAAGGGCGCCAATCCGAGGTTCGTGGTCACCTCTCTCGAAAGGGTGCCACCTCGGGACCTCTACGAAAACCTCTACTGCGCTCGTGGAGACATGGAGAATCGGATCAAGGAACAGCAGTTGGATCTCTTCGCCGATCGAACCAGCGCCTCGGCTCTGATCTCGAATCAGCTCCGGCTCTACTTCTCGAGCTTCGCCTACGTGCTGATGCACCACCTCCGGCGGGTGGGGCTTCGCGGGACGGAGCTGGCGCGAGCCCAGTGCGGGACCATCCGTCTGAAGCTGCTGAAGATCGGATCGCTCGTCTCGGTGTCGGTACGGAGGGTCCGTTTTCGGATGGCCAGCGGGTACCCCTACATCCATCTCTTCTGGCAGGTACTACGCAACCTGCGATCCGGGCTGAGCCCTCCGTAGAACCGCAGCGTTCGGACCCTTCACAACTCAATTGGACAGCGGAGCATGGCGCGAGCTTGTCTCTCTTAAGGAGATGAACTCCTCGACCCACGTCGACGCTAGCTCCGAAGGTTGAATCCACCGGCTACCGGCACCTGGGCGGGAACCACCGGTATCAAATGGCCCCAATCACGCCGAGATCCAGGCTTCCCGTAGCCGTGGTGAGACATTGCGGCTAGCGTCGGAGACGGAGGTGACGGTGCGGATCTATGATGCAGGCGGGCGGCTGGCTCGCACGCTGGTCTCGAGAGTCATGGTGCCGGGCGAGCACTGGACTGAGTGGGACGGCAAACTGGACGGAGGGGCGAATGCCGGAACTGGGGTGTATCTATGCAGGTTCCGGGCAGGTGAAGTCGAAGAGAGTCTAAAGATCTTC
>JANQEO010000457.1 GCA_028278325.1 Candidatus Binatia bacterium | reverse complement strand
CATCCGAATGGCCTCGTGTGCCGCTTCCCCTGCTCTTAGCTCGTCTGCTGTGTTGGACATGCTCGGCCTCCCCGGGCCGCCACACTACTTCCCGTTGGGCTTGTTGGCAAGGGACGCCGAGGGGCTTGTTGTGCTGACCGATGCGATTTGCGCCGCCCGGTAGTACGTCTGCGTGATGGGTTCGGTCCCCTTGGGGGTCTCCGTGACTGTGACCCAGTCGCCATCGAAGCCCACTAACACCTCGAGGTCTTCACTGCCGTTGTAGGTGTCCTCGGCTCCATTGGTGAGCTCCACAGTGACTTGGTCGACAGCCAGAAGCATGGGTGGACTCTACTTGCTGGCCTTGCCGCCAGTCAACTCCGCCAACTCCGCCATAAACCTGTCGGCGCTCATCTGCAGCACATAGGGGGCTTTGTCGTTGGTCATCACCACGCAGCGCGGGTTGTCCTCGCCGGGCCCATCGCTCTCGACTGAGCGTATTTCGCTCATCCGCACCCAGCAAATTGAGCCGCACTCGTCGACGAGTCGCACAAACGAGTCGCTCTTCGTCTCCGAAACCCAGTTCACGCCGCCCCCCGCCTGAGCTCCGCCAGCTCCTTTTCGAGCTCCACGATTCGGTCGCGGGTCACCAGCAACGTGCGCTCGAGCTCTCGACGCGATGCGCCAGGATTGACCCTCGAGAAACGCCCATAGGCGAGCTCCGGAGGCACGTCGATTCCCGACCTGTCTGGTTGCTCTGAGATTGCCCCACAAGCGTCGCAGGGGATGCCGGCCTGGTCGAAGTACCCGGCAGCACCACAACCGCCGCACAGCCAAGTCTCGCCAGTCTCCTCGTAGATTTTGACCAGCCTAAAGAACCCATCGAGGAACTTGCGCGCGGCGGTCAGCACGTAGCGGTCAGCGGTCACCTCCGCGGCCGCCACCTTGTCGAGCATCGAATACCCCACAACCTCGTCGGGCTTCACCCGCCAGCCGGCACCGAAGTGCAGGCCCCTGAGTGCCGTCTCAATCGTCGTCGCTGTCTGCGTGAACTCCGAGGGCTTCCCCCACCTCGGCTTGAGTTTCATCCCCTGGTTGGACTGACTGGTCTCCGTCAT
>JANQEO010000456.1 GCA_028278325.1 Candidatus Binatia bacterium | reverse complement strand
GCGGCTCGTGCAGGTGAAGGACGTTCAGGATCTCGTCAAGCTGCAGACCGATTTCATCCAGTCGCAGATGCAGGCGATGACCGAGCAGGCCAAGGACCTTAGCGAGACCGCTACCAAGGCCGTGATGGACGCGGTCAAGGGTGTCCCCGGCTCCGGCGGCCCCGGCGGTCCCGGCGGCATGTCGTCCTGATCGGGGCGACGGGGATTCTGCAAGCTTGACTTGAATCCGGGCGACGGCTGTCTCGGTTTCGGTGCAAGCCGGGCGCTCGGTCGGTATCTGGGCTTGGCCTGATCCGAGGCTGGCCTGTTCCGGCCTGACCTGATCCCGGCGACGGGAGGCTGTGGTCGCCTCTTGATTTGGGCGAGCGCGGCCGCATGGTCTTGGCCGATACGGCACTACCCAGAGTCGATTCCAGCCAGAGTCGATTCCAGGTCCGGGAGAGCTCGCAGCGTCTTTACGCGCTCGGTCGCGTCTTCTCGTTCTAGAGCGCGATTGCTTCTCCTTGAATCGATCGCGCTCAGCGCACGCGGTTTTTTATGTCAGGTGTTGGCTTGGGTGGCGTGATTGTCTTGTGTCATCGGATCGCGTTTGAAGGGCGGCGTTGCCTGTAAATGCTCTAAGGTCCGATGGTCGGCAGGCACTTGCCAAAGTCGACCGGAGATGTGAAGTTCGCGAGGAAAATGGAGGTGTGGGCGAAACGACCGCGCCTGCGATTTGAGTTGTTGCCGGATGGCACCGGGCCGAGAGAATCCACGTAACACGCTGTGAAAAGGCCGAAACCAGAAGCTGTCGATACAAGGCGGGCTGCCACGCTGCTCAAAGCGCTGGCAAACGAGAATCGTCTGCTGATTCTGTCCGAATTGTTGGACGGCGAACGGTGCGTCAACGAGCTGGAGAAGGTCGTCGGCCTCACACAGTCTGCCTTGTCGCAGCATCTGGCGCTGCTTCGCCGTGACGACCTCGTCAACACCCGCCGAGACGGCAAGACGATCTGTTACTCGCTCAAGGGCCGCGAGGCTCCGATCGTGCTCGAGATGATCTATCGGATGTTCTCGATCGAGGAACGGGAATCCGATCGCGACGACGCGGCCATGCGCCGCGGCGAAAGACGCGTCAATAGCTGACGCCCCGGCTCCCGCCGGTTGAAGGC
>JANQEO010000436.1 GCA_028278325.1 Candidatus Binatia bacterium | reverse complement strand
GAGAAGTCGCCGATCGCGACCAAGAACATCCTCGGGCTGCCGATGATGACCGTGGCTTGCGCCCTCGGCTTCGCGGCCTCCCAGTTCTACTTCTGGACTCTCTGGTCCGATCCGATTGCCGCGGGCCACGACCCGCAGCAGCTCATGATCGTCGGCGGCGTCTTCGTCATCGGTCTGGTCTTCTATTTCGTCATGAAGCAGATCCGCAAATCGCAAGGCGTCGACGTCACCTTGGCTTTCAAGGAGATTCCGATCGAGTAGCGGTTCCCGGTATCCATTGAAGACCCCTTTTCTAACGGCCCCGGAGCCTTCAAGGTTCCGGGGCCTTCTAGACCCATCGGAGAGCGTCCGAATGGAAGACAAGCCCGACAAGTTGAACCTGGAGTTCGTCGACGAGGCCCTGCGTCTGGTGAAGGACGCGGAGGCGCGCGGCATTCAGCTTCGAATTCTGGGGTCCATCGCCTACCGCCTACAGTGCCCCAACAACCTGCATCTCTTTCAGGACATGGCGCGCGTCCTGACCGACGTCGACTTTGCCGGGCTCAAGAGCCAGAACCAGGAGGTCCGCGAGTTCTTCCTGTCCGAGGGCTATCAGCCGGACGAGGGCGTCTACATGGCCTCGGAGGGGTCGCGCCACATCTACCTGCACCCCGAAACCAACCTGAACGTCGACGTCTTCGCCAACGAGCTCTATTTCTGCCACCGCATCCCCTTCGAGGGGCGGCTCGACATCGACTATCCGACCATCTCCACCACCGACCTGCTGCTCGAGAAGATGCAGATCGTCGAGATCAACCTGAAGGACTTCAAGGACACTCTGGTGCTCATGCTCGAGCATCCCTTGGGCTCGCCGGCCGACGGCAACAAGCACATCGACGTGCGCTACATCTGCGACATGATGGCCCACGACTGGGGCTTCTATTACACCTTCACGACCAACCTGCGGCGGGTGGAGGACTATATCGCGGAGTTTCCGTCGATAACCGCGGCGGAAGGCGACACCATCCGCGGCCGCATCAAGGACCTGCTCGACGCCATCGAGGCGGCGCCCAAGTCCATGAAGTGGAAGCTGCGCGCCAAGATCGGCACCCGGCGGATCTGGTACCAAGAGGTGACCGAGAAGTCCGCGCAGTTCTAGAGGACGCGAACATGACCGCCGATCACGACGATTTCGAGGCCTTCGTCGCCCGCCAGAAAAAGGTGACGCTGGACGGGCTCTCCTATCTGCCGCTCACGGTCGCCTACACCGACGTCGGCGAGGGCGACCCGGTAGTCCTGCTGCACGGCATCCCGACCTGGTCCTATCTCTATCACGACGTGATCCCACTCCTGGAACCGCATGCCCGCGTGCTGGCGCCCGACTTCCTCGGCCACGGCTACTCGGACCGGCGCGACCGCTTCGACCGCTCGCTCCGGGCCCAGGCCGAGATGATCCTGCGCTGGCTCGACGAGCTCGGCATCGTGCGCGCGACCATTGTCGGCCACGACACCGGCGGCGGGGTGGCCCTCATTCTGGGCATCGAGCACCCCGAGCGGGTCCAGCGGCTGGTGCTGAGCAACGTGGTCGCCTACGACTCCTGGCCGATCGACGACATGATCGACCTGGGCAACCCCAACTGGCGCGACAAGCCGGCGGCCGAGGTTGCCGCCTTCGTCGCCGAGGGCCTGGCCGACGGCCTCCACAACGCCGAGCGGCTCACGCCCGCGTTCGCCCGCAACATCGTCGCCCCCTACAGCGACGAGGAGGGCAAGATCAGCCTGATCCGCAACGCCAGCGCGCTCAACACCAACCACACCACCATGCTGATCGACCGCCACAAGGAGATCGCGGCGCCGACCCTG
>JANQEO010000194.1 GCA_028278325.1 Candidatus Binatia bacterium | reverse complement strand
GGGATTCGGCGAAGCACGCACTGAACGGATGTCGCTCTTCGACGTCTCCCGAGGGCCAGTGTTGTACCTTGGCATCTGGGTATTCATCACGGCGGTGATGCTCTGGGTTGCGTGGGAGCCCGACCCGGATTCCACCGGACTGATCTCCACCATCACCCGCGCTATCGGGCCGATTGGCACTACGGTCGTCACCGTCGCGACTCTGCTCGCTATCGCTGGTTACTGGATCTACCGCGTAGCGAATCGGCCGTCCGTAACCGCCTACCGGCCCGCTGACTGATGACCTGCGCGGCGCCGTCGACCGGCTGACCCCGTCAGCGTCTCGCCGACGCGGCGCTTGAGCCCTCCTCTGGGCTATCATCTACGCCACGATGTCGTCCTCCCCCGACAAGTCGCCCGTCGAGGCGTTCCTGGATCGGTACTGGCAAGACCGGGACGCAGGCGTCGAGAGGTCTCTCGACGAGTACATCGAGATGTTCCCTGGCGATGCCGAGGGACTGGCGACAGAGTTCCTCGGGCTGCGGCGAGCCCACAACGCTGAGTCCACAACGCGGGTAGCTGACCGCAGGGACCCGGCCACCGTTGACCGCCTGGGCCCCTACATCCTGGAGGAGGAACTCGGGCGCGGGGCGCAAGGGGTCGTCTACAAGGCGACGAACACGCGCACGGGCGGCAACGTCGCGGTCAAGGTACTGCGGGGTGTTGGGCCCGGCGCTGACGAGCTACTGCTCCGCTTCAAGCGGGAAGCGCAGGCGGCGGCCAAGGCCGATCATCCCGGTGTATGCGCTGTCTACGACGCAGAGATCGACGGCGGGGTGCCGTACATCGCGATGCGGTATGTGGAGGGTGAGACGCTCGCGAGGCGCATCGCTCGAACGCGCGAGGAACACACAACGGAAGACGACTTGAGCACCGTCGTCCAGCTGGATGAGGTGGAGTTCGCCGACAACCCGGATACCGCCGCCGATCCGCAGTCGCCGTCGAGCGGAGCCCAGAAGCGGTCGGACATCATGCGCGCCGTCCGCCTTGTCGAGAAAGCCGCCCGCGCCCTGCACGCCGTTCATGAAACTGGGGTCATCCACCGCGACGTCAAGCCAGGGAACATCATGGTCACGCCCGAGGGCGAGGCTGTGGTGATGGACTTTGGCCTCGCGCGGGACGAGGAGTCAGACCTTCAGACTCTGACCCAAACCGGTGATCTATTCGGCACTCCGGCCTACATGTCTCCTGAGCAGCTGACGTCCCAGAGAATCCGACTTGACCGACGCACTGATGTGTGGTCCGTCGGCGTCATGTTGTATGAGTGCGTCACTCTGAGACGTCCTTTCGAAGCTCCATCGCGAGAGGGTCTTTACCAGCAGATACTCACGAAGACACCGACTGAGCCACGTCAACTGAACTCGGCGATCCCACGCGATCTGGCAACGGTGGTCGCGACAGCGTTGGACAAAGACCGTGATCGCCGGTACCAAACAGCTCTGGACCTGGCCCAGGATCTTCATCGCGTTAGTGCCTACGAACCCATCGTTGCTTCGCCGGTATCCCGTGTGACTCGACTACGGCGATGGGCGCAACGAAACCCGGCGCTCGCAGTGAGTGTGACAGCCACCTTTATTGCGTTATTGGCGGGCCTCGGCACATCAACCGCGCTCTGGTTGGACACCGAACGTGAACGGGAGATCTCAGCCCGGGCACTGGTCGACTCAGAACACCGCTTGAAACTCTCGCGAGCTCTCCTGGACGAATCGCCGGTTCGTTCATTGCGCCTCGCTCTCGACGCGGCAACAGAACGCCCAGGCGAGGTTTCCTTGGCAGCTGTCGATCGCACGCTGTCGCGGTGTATCCCCACCACAGGCTATCGCGTTGCCAACGCCCGGCTCTTTCGCTGCAATCTCTCGGCGGATGCAAGTCGCCTCGTCATCCCAACCGCCAAGCACACCACGATCGTCAATCCGCTGTCAGGGCACGAGATCGGCAAAGTCGGCGAGACTTACCTCGTCGCGGCTGTCTCTCCAGACGCGCGCCTCATCGCGACGACTACAGAACAGCGTGTTGCGGACGGCCCATCGGTCACAATCTGGAGCACCGAGGCCTCACAAGCACTGAAGGAGCTGCGGTTCGGCGCCGAGCGAGGCCACACCGTCGTGGAGGACCTCGAGTTCTCAGCGAACGGCCGACTTCTCGGGGCTGCCATGGGCGACGTCACGACCGTATGGGATGTTCGAACCGGTGAGATCGTTGCGGAGTTGGCCCATGACCGAAAGGCACCGGCGATCGCGTTCTCACCGACGGCACAAGAGCTCGCCACCGCTAACGCAGACGGAAAGGTACGTATCTGGGACATTCGATCGGGTCGCAGGCAACGAGTCCTTGAGGGTCACCGGTCGAAGGTCCATGACGTCGCATATAGCTCGGACGGCGCTCGACTTGCAGCAGGGTCTGCCGACGGAACCGTTCGGGTCTGGAACGCTACCGACGGAGAAGAGGTCGCGGTTCTTTCACGGCACGCAGCTGTGATCTCTTCAGTGGCGTTTGGCATGGACGGTGATGTCATTGCGGCTGGAACCCGAACTGGCGTCGTCCATGTTTGGGACACCACGACTAGGGATAAGGTCGCGGAGCTGACCGACCTCGTCGTTCCTGGCGGGGATCCTCCCAGGGATGTCCAGGTGCTGCGCTTCCTCCCGGACGGACGCCGGTTGCTGGGCATATCCAATCTCGGCGCGATTCGGGTTTGGACACTGTTCGGCGGCTACCGCCCAACACGACTGAGGAGTCCGGATCACGAGTTGTTCTTCGCCTCGCGCGAAGTCCAGGTGACGAAAGCATCCGTCACGGCTCACCAGACGTATCTCTGGGCGCGAAAGCGGTACTTCACGATATGGGATGCCGACTCCTGCTCGGTTCGTTTGCGGTTCGCGATCCCATGGATGGGAAAGCATCCCCCTGCGTGGGCGACGTCTCCTCGCGGAGATCACATCATTGTGGGCACCACCGTGTGGACCGTGGGGGTCGGCACTCCCAAGGCTCTCGGGATATCGGAAACACCGGCCGCCGTAGCGTGGTCGGGCGATGGAGGGACGGTAGCAATAGCGGCCGGCGGAAGAGTCACTCTCTACGAAGCCAACAGCTGGCGTCTGCTCGCGGAACTCGCCCCGGGTACCGAGAGCGACTTCCTTTCCGCACCCGCCCGTTTGTCTGAGAAAACTGTGACCTGCTTGGCAGTGAACCACGATGCCTCCCTCGTCACCGCCGCCAACCGACAGCGGATAGTCGAGTGGCGAGTCACGGACCCAGTACGTCCATCGGAATGGAGTGCGACGAGCGACGTTCGGTCGCTGCTGTACTGCGAGACAGGTGTCGTGGTCGCACTCAAAGACGGTCGCATCGTGGTCACTCGGAACGGAGACATCGCCCGATCTTCTTCTCCCGCGCTTGGACCGGTCCGGAACCTCTCAAGTGATCCCAACGGCCGCCTCTTGGGAGTGACATCTGATGGCCGCGTTGCGATCTGGTCCCAGGACCTGCAGTTGATCAAAGTGATCGAATCGAGCGCTTCGCTGCTTTCAGCGGCGTTCGCCGCAAACGGCGACATCGTCAGCCTCGACGCAGAAGCTCGCCTCCAGCGATGGGCACCTGATCCGATAAAAGCCGCTCGAGAACTCCTGAGAAACCTCCCGAGCTCGGTCGACCGGGCGCCCGAGTTCCACCCGAACGACCACACGGCCTGGAACAAGAAGGGCGTCGCACTACAGAGACTCGGCCAGATCAAAGAAGCCATCAAGGCCTACGAAGAGGCCGCCCGGATCAAGCCAGACTATTCGTCAGCCCATGGCAATCTCGTCCATCTCCTCACCAGGGAGCACGACCTTGAGGCGCTGCTGGCGGAGCACAAACGATGGGCTGAGGTCCACCCGAACTCTGCCGCCAAATGGCATGACTACGCCAGACGCGTTCTGGACGCCGGCCGACGCGAGCCGGATCTTACCGATCCTGCAGAGGCGCTCGCAGCCGCAAGGCATGCGGTCGAACTCACCAAAGAGCAGGACCCCAAGATGCTCAACACACTTGCGCTCGCTCTGCATGCGAACGAGGAGCACGAGGAAGCCGTCAGCACCTGCGAAGAGGCGCTCAAACTTGTCGAGAAGCAGGAACGGCCCGACGCCCAACTGAAGGCCGACCTGGAGGCGTCGCTGCGGCGGTTCAAGCGGGCGGCGGGGAATCAGTAGGCACGCCCCGCAACCGGACATAGGCGGACATACGCGGACAAATCGACTGCAAGGAATCCGCGAGTTTCCGGGTAACCGCTGAGCGTAGCTGCAGTGCATCGCCGCAACCAACGGTGTCCTCTACACCTACAAGCGATCCCGGGAGGGCTCGAACCTCCGACCTGCGTCAGTCCAGATCGACCAAGAGTCGCTCCCCGTCAGGCACCTCCTTGCGTAGTCGCTCACGAAGACGCTGCCAGCGTTTCAGAACCGCATCGCGCGAGAGGCCGACGAGTGGTGCGACCTGGCTCGCAGTCTGACCCTCCAGCCCACAATGGACGAAGACGGATTGATCGGTCTTGTCCAGTTCCCGGAGGGCCGTGACCACATCCGCGAGCACCTGATCCCGCGTGACGCGGCGGCTCACGTCGGTGACCGATGCCGGAACTGATGTCACCATCGAGCCACCTCCAGCGGGGAGCCCAGCCTGTGACGCGGCTCCCTCGCGCCGCACCGCGCTGATGAACACCCGCTTGGCGATCGTGAACAACCACGCGCGGAACGGAGCCCGGTCAGGGTCGTAGGTCCCGAAGGCGTCGAGGGCCTTCCACCACACCTCGTGCATCAGGTCTTCCGGCCCGACCCGGGATCGCATCGTCATCGGCAAGCGCAGGTCGATCCAGGCGTGCAGGGCCGGCGCCAGCCGTGCGTAGAGCCGGGTGAACCCCTCGCGGTCCCCGGAGCGCGCTCGACGCACCAGATCCTGCGTTTCCCTGGAAAGGCCCGACTTCTCACTCATTTCCGGCCAGGATAGGTGCTGCTGACGCGCCTGTCCCCTCCGACACGCTTTTCCTGAAGAAGCCTGTCCACGCCTCGCCACCTAGGCGTAGTACCGAGCATCATGACCGACCCGATCTCCAAGGGCCCGACTCCTGACGACGTGCTCGCCGCGTTCCTGGAGAGGTACTGGAAGGACCGCGAGGACGGACGAGCCCATCCCCTGAGCCACTACCTGCTCCAGTTCCCCGAACACGAGGACGTAATCGCGCAGGAGTTCATGGCGCTCCAGGACGGAGCTTCGCAGAGGGGCGATGCCCCTGTCCCGGGTGACGGAGCGGACCTGGGCCCGTACCGGATCGTGGAGGAGTTGGGTCGCGGTGGACAAGGCATCGTGTACAAAGCCGAGGACACGCGACTCCATCGGTCTGTCGCCCTCAAGGTGCTCACCGCACTCGGTCCCGGCTCCGAGGAGACCGTTCTTCGCTTCAGGCGAGAAGCCGAGGTCGCGTCCAAGCTGAATCACCCGGGCATCTGCGGCGTCCATGACGCTGGCGTGGCCAACGGTGTGCCGTACATCGCCATGCAGGTGGTCGAGGGTGAGACCTTGGCGCACCACCTGGCGAAGGCGAAGGCCGATCCTGACACCGAGGGCGACTTCAGCTTCTTCGATGACGACAGGAGCAAGGACATCCCGTCCTCGGAAAGCAAGACCGTCCCGGACGCGCAGGCTACCTCGACGCGCGTCGACCGCTCTGAGGTCATGCGCCTGGTGGCGACGTTCGAGAAAGCCGCACGTGCGCTACACGCAGCCCACGAGGCGG
>JANQEO010000427.1 GCA_028278325.1 Candidatus Binatia bacterium | reverse complement strand
ACGCCGATCCGAACAAGGGCGCCTATCTCTCGAGCGCGCGCTGGGAATGCCGGGCGGTCGACCCGGCGATGAACCCCTATCTGGCGGCGGCCATGATGCTGGGGGCGGGCCTCAACGGGATCGAGCAGGACATCGACCCGGGCGACCCCATCGACCTCAACATGTACGAGCTGAGCGACGACGAATTGCGCAAGCAGGGCGTCGCCGAGCTGCCGCGCACCCTCTTGGAGGCGATCGACGACTTCACCGCCGACCCCTTGAGCGAGCAGGTCATGGGGCCGGAGCTAAGGCAGGCCTACGCGGATCTCAAGTACGGCGAGTGGTGGGACTACCACAACCACGTCTCCGACTGGGAGATCGACACCTATCTGACCCGCTATTGAGCCGCGGGACGGGAGATCGGGGCGAGCATGTTCTGGAAGAAGAACAAGAAAAGCGGCGACAAGCTGACGATCTTTTTCGCCTCGGATCTGCACGGCTCCTCGGTTTGCTTCAAGAAGTTCATCAACGGCGCCCAGTTCTATGGCGCCAGCGTCCTGATCATGGGCGGCGACACGACAGGCAAGGCGGTGATCCCGATCACCGAGCAGGCCGACGGCAGCTTCCTCGGCTTTCAGTCGGGCACCGACATCAGGCTCAACAGCAAGGACGAGGTCGACGAGTTCATCAAGCGGGTGAACAACCAGGGTTTCTACCCGATCGTCATGACCGAGGGCGAATTCCAGACCCTCAAGGACGATCCGGAAGCGCAAGCCAAGCTGTTCAAGAAGCTGGTCTGCGACCGGGTCCGGGAATGGTGCGACTACGCCGGCGAGAAGCTGAAGGGCACGGAGGTGCGTTTCCTCACCTCGCCCGGCAACGACGATTTCTTCGAGATCGACGAGATCTTCAACAGCGCGCCCCACGTCGGCTATCACGAGATGGAGGTGACCGAGCTGTCGGGCTACGAGATTCTCCACTGCGGCGGCTCGACCAAAACCCCCTGGGACACCGAGCGGGAATACAGCGAGGAGGAATACCAGGCTCGCTTCGCCGAGCTGGTGCCCCAGGTTCAGAACATGGAGCGCTGCATCTTCAATGTGCACGTGCCGCCCTACAACACCATCCTCGACCGCTGCCCCAAGCTCGATGAAAACCTGCAGGTCGTGTTCGACATGGGCAATCCGGTCTCGATGCAAGCGGGCTGCGAGGCGCTTTTGAACACCATCAAGGAGCAGCAGCCCTTGTTGGGACTCCACGGCCACATCCACGAGGGCCGCGGCAACATCAAGATCGGGAGGACGACTTGCGTCAATCCCGGCAGCGTTTATCCGGAGGGAATCCTGCAAGGCGTGTTGGTGACCCTTCAGGGCGGCGAAGTCGCAAGCGTCCAGTTGACGCAAGGCTGAGCCTGTCAATGGCCGGCATCGATTTCGCCCGACACCAGACCAGGAAAGGGGAAAACGAAAAATGGCGCAAACAGGAGGGGAGCAAAGGATCTTTCTGCGCAAAGCCTCGGGGTTGATCCGAACGGCCAGCGGAACGGATACCTTCATTTACAATCTGGGTCTCGTCAGCGTCGGACTGGGCGTCGCCAGCATCTTGTTTTACGGCCCTGCCTACTATCCCGGCGGCGATCTCGTCTGGTCCTGCCTGCTCGCGGGCGTCTGCATGGCCATGATCGCCTTCGGATTCATCACCTGGACCATCACCTTGCCGCGCTCGGGCGGCATCTACGTCTTCGGCTCGCGCATCCTGCCGCCGGGCCTGGCGCTCACCATGAGCCTGGTGGAGATCACGGCCTGGCTGTTCTACTGCGCCATCGCCGCCTACTGGATCATCCTGCTCGGGCTTT
>JANQEO010000411.1 GCA_028278325.1 Candidatus Binatia bacterium | reverse complement strand
CCTGAGCTGGTTCCAGTACGGCGGCGGCAAGGAGCTGTATGACCGCCTGTGGGATGAAATGGGTGTGAACGTCAAGGGGTTCATGCTGCAGCCCGTGGGGCCCGAGGCACTCGGCTGGTTCCCGAAGCCGATCAACTCGATGGACGAATTCCGTGAAATGCGCTTCCGTGCACCTCCGGGCATGGTGGGTGCCGCCTATGCTGAAGTCGGTGTTCCGGCGGTTGCCATGGGCGGCGGCGATATCCTGCCGGCGCTCGAGAAAGGCACGATCGACGCAGCCGAGTGGTGCTGCCCCAAGCCGGACTCGGTGTTCGGTTTCCAGAAAGTGCTCAAGCACTACTACCTGCAGGGCCTGCACCAGGTGACCGTGAACGCGGACATGTACGTCAATCGCGATTTCTACGACTCGCTGAGCGATCTCGAGAAGAAAGCACTGGAGGTTGCGGCCAACGCGTCTCTGTCGAAATCCATGTCCTACCGAATCTATGAGAATGGCAAGGCGCTGAAGGATCTGACGGATAACCACGGTGTTATCCTCGAAGATACGCCGGCGGATTACTTCACGGAGTACATGGCGGCCGCTAAAAAGTCGCTCGAAGCCGCTGCGGCAGAAAACGAGTTCTTCGCGGAAGTGTGGCAGTCTCAAAAGGACTTCGCCGACACCGTGATACCGTTCTGGGCCGGCGCACAGACCTCGAACGCCAATCTGGGTCGCGCGCACGCAGAAACACTCAAGTAAAAAAAGACTTCGTCGCGAGGCCCGTCGAGGTCTCGCGACGAGGTTCCCATAAGGGCCCTGGCCCTTTATAAAATGAGGGCCCGAACGGGCAAGCAAACGAGGGGGAAATGGGTATGACCAAAGACGAGGCAAACCCAGAGGAGCTCGAGGTAGATCCCGATGAGCTCGAGGTTGCCGACGAACTGATTGCGGAACGACGTGCCGAGGCCCCCGGTGAAACCCCGGAGGATATGACGGCCTGGCAACGTCCTATCACGGCAGTCATCGACGTCATCAATTACCGGGCGGGTCAGATTATCGCCCTGCTCATGGTGCCGCTCATCGTCGTCGTGGTGATCGAGGTCCTTTCCCGTAA
Organism: Candidatus Binatia bacterium; assembly: GCA_028278325.1. Classification (GTDB taxonomy): domain Bacteria; phylum Desulfobacterota; class Binatia; order UBA1149; family JAJCZL01; genus JANQEO01. The sequence goes on along the minus strand of JANQEO010000411.1, from coordinate 136 downwards.
CTCGTTTGCAATCCTGCAGGATGCCGGGTTCGAAGAATTCGCCCGCGCCCTTGGACTCGGGCCCACGCTCTGGGTCTATGACACCAGCCGCATGCTGGCCGGGGTGCTCTTCATGGCCGCCGCGGGCTACGGTCTG
>JANQEO010000187.1 GCA_028278325.1 Candidatus Binatia bacterium | reverse complement strand
CCGTCCGGCGGGGGGACCGAACGACGGCGAGATGGTCAGGTCGACAAGCCGCTTTTCGTTGGGAGCGGCGCTTGGGATCGTTGATCGACCCTCCTTCTCTGCGAACGTAGCCGCGGATGCCGGCCGCCGCTGTGACGACCGTCACACGGCGGTGCGTACGTGTCCCGGGTTCAGAGCGAGGCCGGTGCCGCGCGACGACCAGTACGCTACCGCCGCTCCGCTCGATCGTACTCCAGCCGCGCGACCCTCACGCCGTCCATGTGGTCGTTGGACCAGTAGACGAGCGGTTTCATCATGGCCACAAGTTCCTGGCCGAGCGGGGTCAGTTCGTACGACACGGCGACCGGCGGGCCTGCGTCCACGGTTCGGGTCAGGTAGCCGTCGCGCTGGAGGGCCCTGAGGTTCTCCGTCAACACACGTTGGGTGATGTCGCCGATGCAGCGCTTCATCTCGCCAAAACGTTTGGGGCCATCCTCCAACGCGAGAATGACGATGATGCGCCATTTGCCGGTGACGTTCGCCAGCACGGAACGGATGGGACAGTTCTGCGCCTCGGACTTGCTTTCAACGCCGACGGGGAGCATGGTACCTCGGTGCGAAATACATACCTGCTTTCGTTATCATACCGCTTTGGCCGGATTCAAGCTTGGAATCGCCGAAGTATCTTAGACCAAACCAGGTTCTCCGAAGGTGCGTAATTGACGTCTGGTACGTATTTGATACTTAGTATCAGAAATGGCTATGCGATCGGGTGAACGCCGGCGATGACCGATCGCCCGTCGCCACTAGAGCAGGAAGGAACCGACACTATGTCTCCCGCCCGGACGACCCCGCCCACGATCTCGTTCGATGCCCTCAAGCAGGAGAACTGGACCGAACAGGAAACCGAGAATGCGGCCATCGTGATCGACTTCTTCCAGCACCTGATGAATGAGCACGACTTCGACTACACGCTACGCACCTATGGCGGAGAGTCCTACCTTCAGCACAATCGTGCCATTCCGGCAGAGATTTCCGGTCTGGTCGGCTACGTGAAGACGCTCACGAAGCGCTTTCCCGAGTACGCGTTCGACGTCAAGCGTGTCATCGCCAGCGGCGACTTCGTGGTTCTGCACAGCCACGCGACGCTGAGGGCGGTCCATCGCGGAAATGAGCGGAAGGGCTTCATCGTGACCGACACCTTCCGGCTTGAGAACGGACAATTGCGCGAACACTGGGACGCCATCCAGCCCATCGATTTTGCGGCCAG
>JANQEO010000400.1 GCA_028278325.1 Candidatus Binatia bacterium | reverse complement strand
GGTAACGGGACGAGCGTTGCGACGCGGTCTCGTCGACGCAGGCTTCATCGTTCTCGCCCTCGACCACCTCGGCTACGGCGCGAGCCCCGGCCCCGCACTCGATGCTCCCGTCACGGCGTGGGACCCCCTCCCCGCGGGCCTCGCCGCCCGCGACCTGTTGCTTGCCAGGAGCGACGTCGGCTCGTTGATCGTCATGGGCCACTCGCAAGGCGCGGGAGATGTGATGCGGTTCCTCGCCGCGGACGATACCGCCGTCGCCGGGGTCACGATCGGCGGAGGACTCCTCGAGCGAACACGAGAACCTCACTGGCACTATCGTTTCCAAGAAGATCGGGAGCTCCCGCAGAACTCGCTCCCGTTGGAGAAGTACCGGGAGATCCGCGATCGCTACTACGATGTCGAGAGTTTCGCGGAGGAGCTGCCGGTGAGTCACGTTCCGATACTCGTGATCGACCTGGAGTTCGACGGAGGGTTGGTCGTGCGCACACGCGATAAGCTCTACGACTCGATTCCCGGACGGAAGGAACGGATCACGATAACCGGTAGCTCGCACGAGCTATCGGTTGTCGGGAAGACGTTTCTCGCGGGGGACACTCGGAGCGCGAATCGGGCGGCGCGTCGAGTTGCCGAGTTCGTGCACGGTCTCCGCGGCCAGTGACGACGCGCAGCGCTCGCATAGCGCGCGCACTGAAGGGCCTCTTCGGTCACGGCTGGAAAGACTGGCCACGTCTCGCCGGTCCATGTCACCCTAACGCATAGCTCGAGGAGCAGGTCCGTTCTTATCTCGACGTCAACTGTACCTTCTGCCCACGGGCCCATGGGCCTCGGGAGAGCGCCATCGATCTGCGCATCACGCCGCCGCGGGCGGAGAAGCCCTATCGTCAGCTAGCAGCCCCTGCGGTTTCCGCGAACACTAGAGGGAATTCAGCGGCTTCGTTCGTCGAGAGTCTTGGTGAGTTGTTGAACCCATGGCTCGTCGACCGGATCCAACTTTCCAGCTTCCCTTAGTGAGACCATAATCGCTAGCGCCTGACGCAAATGACCCTCGTCTCCCTCGACATCTATCATTGCGAGTCGATTGTAGGAGACGGCAAGATCCCTCTGGTAGTCAGCACGATCGGGCTCCGCCTGCGCCAGACACTCGGCGATGGCGAGGTCCCTCATGTAGTACTCACGTGCCCGCTCCTCGTTGCCAAGCGCGCGGTACAGATCGCCGACCCTATTGTATGAGACGGAGAGCTCTCGCTGGAGATCAGCGCGATCAGGCTCCGCCTGCGCCAGACGCTCCCGGATGGCCAAAGCCTGCATGTAGGAGTCACGCGCTGCCTCGGGCTGTTCGAAAGTGGCGTACAAGTCGCCCATTCGTTCGTGCGAGAGGGCAAGGTCGCCCTGGTAGTCAGCACGGCCGGGCTCCGCCAGCGTTAGCCGTTCTCGTATGGCCTGTGCCTGCAAGTGAGAATCTCGTGCTTGCTCCAACTGTCCGAGCACCCGGTAGATGTCCCCGATCTTGACATAAGAGACAGAAAGCTCCCGCTGGTAGTCGGCACGATCGGGCTCCGCCTCTGCGAGACGCTGAATGATGGCTAGCGCCGCCGTGTACGAGTCACGTGCCTGCTCCCCCTGCCCGAGGGCCCGGTACAGGTCGCCGACCTTGCTGTGGGAGATAGACAAGTCGCGCTGGTAATCGGAGCTATCAGGTTCCGCACGCACGAGACGCTCCGCGATGGCGAGGGCCTGCAAATGTGAATCTCGAGCCTCCTCCCCTTGTCCGAGAGCCCGGTATAAGTCGCCAACCCTGTTGTGCGAGACGGAGAGGTCGCGCTGGTAGTCAGCGCGATCGGGCTCTGCCTGCGCGAGACGTTGCCGGATTGCCAGAGCCTCCATGTAGGAATCTCGTGCCTGCTCCCCCTGCCCGAGGGACCAGTATACGTCGCCGACCTTGTTGTAGGAAACGGAGAGGTCGCGTTGGTAGTCTGTGCGATTGGGCTCTGCATCCGCGAGTCGCTTAGCGATGACAAGGGCCTTCACATAGAAGTCATGTGCCTGCTCTCCCTGCCCAAGGGCCCAGTTGAGGTCGCCAACCTTGTTGTATGAAACGGAGAGCTCCCGCTGGTAGTCGGCTCGTTCAGGCTCTGCCTGCACCAATCGCTCATGTCGAGTTAGAAGTTCCCGGTATCGTCGCATAGCGCTATCACTGGCGCCCAACGCGACCTGAGCCCCAGCTTCCTGATCGGCGATCCACGCGAAGTTCGCGTGCTCTTCTGGGAGTGTTTCGAGAATCTCGGCTGCGAGAGCCGCGATTCCCATCGAGTTCTGGAAGCGACGCAATGCACCGATACAGGCCGATCCAGTGCCCACTGCCTTGTCGTAGTCTCCACCGGCGAGAAAATTCCTAACCGCTTCAATCCCGTCTGCGAGATCGTGAGTCTCGTTCTCAACTCGCCACCAGCGGTAGCGTCCGGCGCGGATACAACGATTCGCGTGTCCGGTCGGGTCGATCCGAGCTAGGCCTTCAGCCGTCCAGCGATGCACGATGAACACGTCGTCCAGCATGCAGTGAATCAAGGATAGGTGTTCGAGACGGTTCAACGCATGAACCGCAGCTTCGACATCGCCAGGTTCTTTCGGCGTTGGAGCCAGCATGCGCGCGACACCGTCCGGAGTTACTGGCAGGCTTGAGGTAGCTGCTTGCAGCAATGCTCCTTCGATGGCCTCGCCACGTGCAATCTCGACAAGCTCTTCGAGGAAGACATCGCGCGCGCCCAACGACAAGGCTGCTTGCAGGCCCTCTTCGAGTTGCCCGGTAGTAGCTGCAGGGTCGATGTCATGCTCCCTGGCGAGGTTCTGGAGTTTCTGCGTAACATGAGTTAGCCGTCCCTCACCACCGCGCAGGAGACCGTCGAGAAACTCCATCACGCGTGGGTGGCCAGCGATCACTCGAAGTACGGGCCCCAGCTGATCCGGCTCGATTCTGTGGAGCGCTGGCAAGCGGAGCAGCAGCTTTCGGCTCTCAGCGGGGCTAAGCGGGCCGATGGCAATACGGTGAAAGTAGCCCTCCGCGTTTGGGATCGGGTACCGGCATGTAATCAACAGCCGGCCGCGTCTCGCGGAACGCGCGATGTGCAGCAGCGCGTCGAGAGCATCGGGATCGTGAAACGCTCCGCCCCCTGCTTCCAGGTTCTGTTCGAAGTCATCGAGCACAAGCACGACGTGCTCCGCGCTCAAAGCCTGGGCAATGAGTTCAAGGCGCAGCTTGTCGTCGAGGTCGGCGCGCATGAGACGCTCGCCTCGCTCTCGGGCCGACTTGCGGTTTGATTCGACAAGTGCTATGCCCATCGCGAGTGAGATGCGCCCGACGTCGAAACGGCCAGCGTGAGCCGGTACCACGTATCGGTCCTCGATCAGCCGTTGCATGGCCCGACCTGCGACCGCGCTCTTGCCCACACCGCCGATGCCGGTGAGAACGACGCCCGCCTTCTGATGCGAAGTATCACGCAATGTGCGCAGCGTCTCGCGGAGAACCTTGCGACGCCCGATGAGATCGTCGATGCGGAGCTGCGGTACCGGCCCCGGAGCCTGGTGGACGGGTCTTACGGCCAGCGGCTTTCGCTCGAGCGCGAAGTCTGCGAGTTGTTTCTCGCTACCCGCGACGAAGAGTGTCGCCGTTGCGAACTCGGGCTGGGTTTCGAAGAGTGGTGCGTCTGATTGGGTCTTCTGGCGACGCTCGCGCTCCAACTCCTTACGTGCCTGGGCGAGAGCACGGCTAGGGAGCAGAATCTCTCGGTTGGCAAGGTGCTCGTAGAAGCTACGAGCCAGTAGCGTGGCGTAGTAATCGCTCACTGAGGTCTGCATCGCCAGCACACTGGGAACCCCGGCGCGTAACAACGCCTCCGCGAAGCTCGCAGTCTGGCCATCTTGTACCGCACCGTGGCATGCGCTAAGGAGTACGAGAGGTAACGGCCTCTCTCTCTCTTTGATTGGCTGAAGCAATTCCTCCGGCGTCGTGGAAACTGCTCGCCCTTCCTCGTCTTCCAACTGAAGAGATCCCGGGCTACCGTGACAGGAGACATGTAGCACGTGATAGGCATCAGCTTCGACAGCGTCGCCTATCAATGAGGGATGGCCCACCTCGAGGATTCGAACCTCTGCGTTTCCCTGCCGGTCGGCTTTCTCGATAGCGTCGAGGATGTTCTGCAGCTCGCGCTCTTGATCGAGGCCACCTTGTCCAGAACTCAGACCCTCGTCTGGTGCCGCCACCGCAACAAGAATCTTGAGCGGCCCCGCCAGCGGCTGCCCTTCGCTCCCGGCGATTCTTCGGGGCCGGCGCAGCACAACGACCGGAGGGAGTATCGCGAGCAGACGATCATCCGGGAGGCGTAACGCCTCGAAGGGAAGTCCAAGCAGCTCCGGGCCTTCCGCTTCGAAGCAAACCTCGATCAACGTCCCAACACCGCAGCCGGAGATGATGTCCGCCAATGCGTCTCCCGCGCATCCCGGAAGACACAAGGCGCCAAGCTCACGGCCGAGCGTCAACATACTGGCTTCCATTGCCGCTCGCTCCGCGGTGGTGGGGCTTCGGAGAGGTCCAGCGCGGAAACCCTTCAGAAACCGAGCCTGAGCCCGTTGCAGCGAAGCCGGCAGCGCGTCGTAGGAATTCGTTCCGTGCACCTCCTCACCGATCCGTACCTCGATCTCCACCCCCGATTCTTCGTTTCGGCCAAGAGAGATGAGAACACGGTGAAGGTGTCCTTGCTCCGGCGGAGCCGCGGGTTGGGGTCGCCCCGAACGACCGAGGACGGCGTCGGCGATTGCATCAGCTTCTTCTATGCGGCGCCGGGCGAGCGGTCGCAGAAGTGGCGGCACCCACGCGTCCTCGCCGACAGTCACCGGGATCAATGCCTTTCCCTCCTGGACGCGGGCATAGGTGAGGTAGCTGACCTCAGCTTCCACCCAGCGGCTGTCGCGAGCATGCTCCGAGAAGACGATGATCCCGCAGTCAGCCTCGTCCAACCCCGCATTGATGCTAATGACGATGTCGTCGCTCGGCCCGATCTCCCAATTGTCGTACCAGGGTTCGATGCCGCGCTCACGGAGTGCCGCAGCGAGAGTGTCGACGGCGGCCTTGTCGTTGGATGAGTGACTAATGAAAACGCGCTTCTTCAATAACTCGCTCCGAAGTGACGATCGGAGATATGCCGACTGTCAGCTAGTACAGAAGACCAGTGGATCAGCGCATTGTCACCGCTCTTTGGAATGTCTACAACAGATATTCTAGACCTGGTAGACGGCCCAGCGAGATTCGGTCAATCTTTACTCAAACACCGTGTCGAAAGCGCAAATCAACCACCCCCAACACGTTCTCCC
>JANQEO010000390.1 GCA_028278325.1 Candidatus Binatia bacterium | reverse complement strand
TCTTGATCCGGACGTTCGGAAGGCCGGCGAGACGAGGCGCGGATGCAGAAGCTACTGCCACGCTACTCCTCGCCTTCCATGGTCGACTTCACGATTTCTTCCAGGCTCGTCAGCCCTTCGCGGACCTTGCCCAGACCATTGAGAAGCAGAGTGTCCATCCCACCGCGCACGGCCGCTTCGTAGAGCTCCGGCAGCGGGGCCCGCGTCTGGATTCCGGCCGCCAACTCGGGCGTTATCTGGATGACCTCGAAGATGCCGACACGCCCCTTGTAGCCGACGTTATTGCACGCTTCGCAGCCACGCGGGCGGTATATCTCCTTGTTGGGGTCGAGGTTGTATTTCTCCGCTGTCTCCGCGTCGGGCAGCTCGGGCTCCTTGCATTCCTTGCAAAGCCTGCGAACAAGACGCTGAGCTTCCACCAGACGCATGGTGGTGGCGAGCATGAACGGCTCGATCCCCATGTCGACCAATCTCTCCACCGCGCCCAGTGCGCTGTTGGTGTGGAGAGTCGATACCACCATATGGCCGGTCAGAGCAGCACGCAGGCAGATCTCGGCGGTTTCTTGATCACGCACCTCGCCGACCATGATGACGTCGGGATCTTGACGCAGGAAAGAGCGAAGCGTACTCGCGAAGGTCAAACCTATGTGCGCCTGGGTCTGGACCTGGTTTATACCCGAGAGCTTATATTCGACCGGGTCCTCGACGGTGACCAGATTCTTGCCGGGCTCGTTTAGGAGGCTCAGCGTGGCGTAGAGCGTGGTGCTCTTTCCGCTTCCTGTCGGACCCGTAACGAAGATCAGCCCGTGGGGCGACTTGGCGGCTGCTGCAAACGATGCGCGCTGAACCGCGTCGAAGCCGAGCGCTTCCAGATCGAGGGGCAGGGCATCCTTATTGAGGATTCGGAGCACCATCTTTTGCCCGTAAATGGTAGGCACCGTCGACACACGGACATCGATCTGAGATCCCTTGAAGCGAACCGAGCAGCCGCCGTCCTGGGGTAGACGCTTCTCGGCGATATCCATCTTCGAGATGACTTTCAGGCGCGACAGCAGCGGCAGAAACATCGACTTGGGCGGCGACGGTCTGCTCTGCAACACGCCGTCGATGCGATAGCGCACGGCCATGTCATCTGCCCGTGGCTCGATGTGTATGTCACTCGTACCCTGCTCGATGGCCTGGCGCAGGATGTGGTTGACCATTCGGATGACCTGGGTGTCTTGCGTGTCGAGGATCGGTCGATCCAGGTCAAGGATCTCGTCCTCGAGGTCGGCGTCTAGGCCGTCCTCTTCCGTGGGCACCTCAAGAGCGATCTCGCTGACCAGGTCACGTGTGCCGAAGATCTGATTGAGCACCCGCTCGACGTGCACGAGAGGGGCAACGTGAATCACTGGCGTCAGCCCGGAGTGGAGCTGGATCTGATGAAGCACGCCGAGGTCGGACGGGTCGACCACCGCGACGTGCAGAGAGCCACCCTCCTCGCGCAGAGGGATTACCCGCGAGTCGCGGATGAATTTCTCAGGCAGTAACTCGATCGTTTCCGGAGGCGGCAGATCATCTTCCTCGTCGAGCTCGATCAGATCGACATGTAGACAACGGGCGTAAGCCTCGGCGATCTCCTGATCGGTCACCATCCGTAGGCTGACCAGACCCTGCTCGATGGTGACGCCTTCCTTGGCCTGGAGTTGATAGAGAGGGTCGAGGTTCTTCTCGTCGACCTTCCCTTCCACGATCAAGAGGTCCAGGAGCAGGTGGCGATTCGAACTGAGTGCAGCTTCAGCAGCCATATCCAACTACCGGGGCGCCCTACTGCGGCCCCTCGGCCTCCTCGACTTGCGGTTGCCCTTCGTGCTCACCATCGGCGGGATCCGCATCCGGGCCGGCAGCGTCAGCCGCCCTATGGATGATCTCGATGCGACCCTTTCCCTTACGGACCGGGGCCGGCGTCGTGGCCTCACCTTCTTTGGCAGCACCCGACAACGAGTCGAGCCACAGGTTGAGCTGTTCATCACCGCTGGCAAGGGAGATACGATCCAACTCGATGCTCTGAACCTCGTAGCCGCGGTACTGGTCTCCCTCGCGCAGACGCTTGCCGTTCACGTAAGCTATCTTGTCACGCCCGGCGGCGATCACGCCGGTCAACCGCAGCGGCCCCGAGCCGGTTTCGTCCGTGGGCAGCTCCGGGCCTGTATCGTACCGGCCCATTTCACTCATCTTGAGAAAGGGGTCGCGACCTCGTCCCTTGACCACGGGTATCACGACGTCACCCTTGCTCGCCGGTCGCATTACGCGCGGTATGCTCTCGTCCACGAGAGTGTTCTGACCCTGCACCGCCGACCATGTGAGGTAGCCGACCAGAAGGCAGGCCCCTATGATCACCATTTGTGTCGGGGTCAGGTTCATTTCGAGGAATCCTTCTGAGCCAGCAGTGCGATGTTGAGCTTGGCGTAGATCCACAGAGGTTTCTTCTCGAACCGGACTTCCAAGATCCGCATGAACCATTCGTTGTGCTCGACCCAGGAGATCAAGCTGTGGATTTGCGCGTAGTCGCCTTCGACCTCCATCTTGAGTTCGAGCCCGGTGTAGTGTCCCACGCGCAGCTTCGACTTCGGTCTCGCCTCGAAGTTTCGCAGCTTGACACCGGCCTCACGAACTCCCTCGAGCATGTACTCGGTCCAGAAGTTTGCATCTCCCTTAGGCGGCAGGTCCGCTACGAGGAGTTTCTTCGTCGTCCTCATCGCTTCGATCTTGCGTACCAGCGCCAAGCGGCTCTGGGATGCTTTGAGTTCGGCTCGGAGCGAGGTGATGTGATCACTCATCGGCTTGTAGACCAGCCCGAGTCCGGCGGCAGCCACTATCGCGAGCGTCGTCACCTGCAGCTTGAGCGGATCGTGTAGCTGCTCGAGGATCCGCTGCCACTGCTCTTTCCACTCGGGAGGAATGCTTGTGTCGATCATCGCCATGGTCAGCTCTTCTTGCCCGGCATCGATACAACGGTGAACAACGAGTATCCGGCTGCCGCCCCCTCACGCTTCCAGTTGATATCGGCCAGCTTGACCACCGGCAGGTTGTCCTGGAAGTACTCGGATTGACTGACGTTGTGCACCAGCTCCTCGATCTCGGCAGGCACACTCCTGCTCGTCGTCAAGGAGGCTCCGCAGCGCACGATCAGGTACTTCTCGCCCAAGCTCTTGTTGGGGGAGCGCTCCCAGATCTGGTCGGACGCGTGGATGCTCTCGAGCCAAATCTTGCCCGGCATCTCGGACACGAGTGAGGCAACCGCCTCGCTGAGCAAGATGTCGCGCCTCATGAATTTCTCCAGCGGGCTGACCTCTCGCGTCAAAGCAGCGTGCTCGAGTTTGAGCTTCTTGATGTCGATCCCACCCGACCACACGACCGCCGAGTTCGCTTCCGCGGTCGCCTGCAAATGGCGCTCGAGCTTCTTCGAATGAGTCCAGAGAACACCGGCCATCACTGCGAACAACGACGCTACGAACACAGCCTGCCCCCAAGGCATCATCGCGAGAAGAGTCTTGGGCTTCTGTAGACTCCGAGCCAGATCCAGACAGTCGGCGTCCGCCTCCAAGCCGCCCAGGGCAAGACCGAAGGCAATGAGCTCGGCGCCGTAGTCAGGCCCTTCCAGTTGGGTCACTGCCCGGCCGATGGTGTCCTCGACGATGCCCCACCCTTCTGGAAGCTTCGTGTCACCCTGGGCCGAAACCTCATCCACCTGTGGGATTGCCAGACGTCGCTTGGCATACAGGCTCAGGAGCTGATTGGCCTGGATGATCGACTCGCCCTTGTCCTGGGGCTCATACGACAACAACTGCCAGGCCAAAGGCCAACGCTCGTTGCCGAGTATGGCGAGGCCATGACGCTTGCCCAAGATGAATCGAAGATGGGTCCCGCGCTTGGGCCTGAGCGGGGCATGATAGATCGAAGCTCGCCAGGCCGCCCAAGGCACCGGCTCATAGCGCGGTGACGGATCATCCTCGTCCGTGTATGCCAGCGTGCTCGACACTTCTTCCTTGCGAACCTTGCCGGTCAGCAGGTACTTGGTCTTCGCGGCGGAGATGGCCAACTGATCGATCAGCACTCCGGGCTCCGCAGCCGGCGCATGCTGTTGTTCACCGGCCGCCAAGCTGCCGGCGTGATCCGGCTCCTCGTGCTGCTCGGACATGAAAGTCACCGCGCTGGCGCGGAGACCGATGACTACAGTAGGCGGCTTCTTCTCGGAGATGGCCTCCTTGATGAGATCGCGCATCGCGATCGATGCCTGCTCAGGATCGCTGTCGAGATCGACGCTCCTCTTGTCGAGCTCGACAGCACCGAGCGGCGTCTTCGCGGCTTTGAGTATCGTAACCTTGTCATCGTCACGATAGATGCCTACAGCCCTCTTGAGCTGCACGGCGGAAAGCTTTTTCAGCGCCGCGCTCTTCATGACCCTTGCACCGGACAGCTAGTGCTGAAGAAATAGGGACACTCCTGCGTATCCCCGGCGCCGGCCGCAGCCCGCACCCGCCAAGAACCCGCCGAAGTGCTCGTGTAGTGAAGATCGAAGTTCGCAGGCTCGCCGCTGCCGTCATCGAGAAGGCGCAGACGACAAACGTAGTCCCCCTCCGGTGGCTGCCCGGTCAGCAGGCGTGCCAATCCCACACCGAGCGCATGTTCGAAGCCGGACTCCGATGACGTCACCTGGGTACCGCTGCGTTCGAGTTGCAAAGTGTGGTGAAGGCCCTGGTATACGGACGCTGCAGCCACGAAAGAGGCCGCGATGAAGACCTGCACCGCCACGAGCAGATAGCCGGCCTGGTGGCGGTGCAGTGAGGCCGAGAGCCGCCGCTCGCTCTTGCTGGCCACGGGCTCCATCTCTCAGATCCCCACCTCGGTCGCCGTCATGTGGAGCCGGAATGCCGGTTCGGCATCCCCGAACCGAAGATTCACGCTGATCTCACCCTGTCCGTCATCGTGGCATTCGAGGCCGCCCACACGTGTTGCCACGACGATCTCGTTGCTCGTGGCAGAATCCCAGCGGATGAGCTTTCTATCGCTCAGGCGATATTCGACCAGTGTTATCTGGGGCATCTCTCCCAGCGTGAGGTTGTAGGTGGTGTCGCTCGTGCAGGTAAGCGAGGAAGCCGCCTTACTGTCACCGAGAAGGCGGAAGCGCGCGGCCTGGGCCTCGGAAATGGCCAACCCGGCACCCTTCACCTGATGTAAATCGCGGCTCGTGCCGCTCGAGGCATAGGCTATGAACACGCCCACGAGGGCGACCAAGGACGAAGCGACAACGAGCTCGACCAGGGTCGTGCCGCGCTGGCCGGAAAAGATCGACCTGCTGCCGACAGCACTCAGGGGGTCAGGTCGTTGCGCCACACGTCCACCTCTGCCTCTAAGAAAGTGCTCGTCTTATCCAGCCCTACGAGCTCGAGCTTACATGCGGGCACCATCGCGTTTGCGTCGGATTCCGACACTACCAGGACGGCCCGGCCCCGGTCCCCGTCGACAATGCCCTGGGCCTTGCCGTAGTCCTCGACCCATCCCAGGTGCCTGCGGTGCGCTATGGACTGAGCCATCACGCCACCGAGGGCCACGAGCAGGACGAGGACCGTTATCTGCACTTCGAGGATCGTGTAACCCTCGTCGCCAGAACGACCGAACCCCGCCGCCTTGGCGACAGGGCTGAGAAAACAATCTCGCCAAGACCGGCCTCCAGCAGACTCCGTCACAGACATCATCCGAGAGCCTCCCAGCGAGGTTTTGATCCAGGGGGACACGAGGTCCCCCCGGATCAATCTTGGTGATCAGGTACCGGCGGATCCGCCACCGAGCGGACTGATCTCCGCGACTATGTCGCTGTTGGCAGCGTCGTAGCCTTGCTCGGTGAAGGTGACCGTGTACTCGCCGTAACCGGCAGATGCGCCCGAACGGGTCAGCGTCAGCGTCCACGAGTTCTCGATATCCGAGGTGCTGCCCGCGGCAACCGTGCCAACGGTGAAGTACTTCGGAGTCGGCATGGCGATGTCGAGCGTCGTCAGATCCGTCGCGTACGTGGCCTCACGAGCGTGATAGCGCTCTTGAGCGGCACGAACGGAAGCGAGGTAGCTGAACGCCTCACCGGCCTTGGACCTCTCGACTGCATCACGGAAACGGGGCACGCCGAAAGAGGCGAGCACGCCGATGATCACGATAACGATAGCGAGCTCAACGAGGGTAAAACCACGCTGGCTCTTGTTAGCTGCGATTTTGCTTATCATTCCCTATCTCCTGTTAAGTGTATGACTCTTGGTCAACGTACACGGGCTCTCAGCAACGCTCGTGCCATATCGGGAGTAGGAGTCCGGAACCGCCGGAGGTCAGGTAAGACTTGGGTTTGCTCGATCTCGAAGGACTGAAGAGTAACGGCGTCGCCGCACACTGCCCATCAAAATCGGACAAGAATGTACAAACGGGGGAGGTGTAACGTTACGAAACGACCCCCTACAGGGCGGGCAGGAAACGACTAGCGCTCGAGACGCGACAAGAGACCGGAGATCCCTTCGGATCCGCGGGCATTCCCTGCCGACACCCTCACGCTGAACGGCTCCGACGAGGGACGCTCGACCTCGACGACATGAGGCCCCTCCCCGAACAGGGCGCCGGCAAGGGTAGCCAGCACCGACTCGAGTTCGGTACGCGTGGACTCTTCGTTGGGCGCAAGAAGCCTGTCGTAGGCCGTCAAGGTCAGGGTGTCGGACCTGAAAACCAAGCTACCCGCCTCGCTGTCGGCCTCCAGGAGCGCGCATGCGCCCAAGCAGATTCTACATATCTCGACGAGCCGTTCACCCAGACTGCCATCCAGCGGCTGCTTGCGACGGTACATCATGCCCGCTCGTCCTCCGGCCAAGTCAAAGCTGAAGTCACCCTCGTGAGTGATGAGCATGATGCCGGGGCCCTGCTCAAGATGGCTGTAGTCCGCCACGTCGATCAAAAGCCCGTCCAGGGCCTTGGTCTGTATCCACCTGTGGAAGACCGGGATCAGCGAAAGCAGATCGTAATTGGCAGGGTCGGCAAGCAAGAACTTGACCCCGACTTTCTGAACGTCGAGAGAGGTAGCCACCTACGCGGGATCCGAAGGCTGTGCCGCCTGTTGCTCCGCCAGCCTGCCGTGGCAGGCGTGAGCGGCTTCGATGAAGAGGTTGGTCTCTTCGATCAAGTGGTGAGCGCTCTCGGCGGAGAATGCACGATCACCGTCCTCGTGCCTCCTGAACAAATAGTTGGCAAACTTGCCGCCGGCGTATTTGTCGTGGAACAACTCGGTATCATAGAAACGCCGCTTGAACTCATCCACAACCGAGTCGGGATCTTTGGGAACATCCAAGAACTGGGTCTTGACCAGCGCTCGCGCCGCTTCGATCATCGCCGCGTAGGCCATGTGATCGGCCTTCTCGTATTCTCCCTCGTCGAGCAGAATCTGCGCCTCGAATGCTTCGCGCTCGGCAGCGGCCATGTCGAAGTCGACGAGATCGACAACCTCGCCGGCGCATTCGCCGACACCCATGTCTCCGATCGTGAACACTCGAGGATCGCGCCAGTCCGAGTAGTAAGTCGGATCCTCATCGTAGGTCGGCACGACCATCAGGTCCGCCAACATCTCCTTGAGAGCCTTCTTGCCTATTCGTGACGTGTAGTCTTGCAGCGTTTCCCCGCTGTTGCGTTCCGACACGTACCTATCGGTCAGGCGGCTCACCACCTCGGGGATCCGCTTGGACGGCACGGCGCCGATGGGAAGTCCGTGCGCGCCGGCGTTCTCCGTCCACTTGCCTCCCAGCACGATCTGAAAGTGAGCGACCGTCGTGCCACCGACCTTGCGACTGACTCCGTAGAAGCCGATGTCGGCGAGATGATGCTGACCGCAAGAGTTGAAGCAGCCGCTTATCTTTATACGCAGCCCGTCGACGGCCTCGTCACGCTGCGCCCCGTCCAGGGCGAGCCTCTCCGAGAGTTCCGCCGACAGCCCCCTTGAAGACGCGATTCCCAGCTTGCAAGTATCCGTACCCGGGCAGGCCGTGACGTCCACGATGCTCCCGGCGCCCGGCAATGACAGCCCTATGGAATCAAGTTCGCCATACAGAGAGCCCAGGTCCGCCTCGCTGACCCAGCGGAGCACGATATTCTGCTCGACCGTCAACCGGACGCTGTCTCCCACGTAACGCTGTACGATCTCGGCCAGACGTCGCATCTGCCAGGACGTCAGATCACCCAGAGGCAGACGAACGGTGACCGTCGCGTAGCCTTGCTGGCGCTGGCGGTACACGTTGGAGGCGCACCACTGCCGGTATTCGGAAGACCCGCCGCCATCGTCGGCAGAACCGGCCGGGCGATGCGGCTCCTCCTCCCAAGAACGAGCGTCCGGCAAATACGCCGACCACCCGTCGTCCGCGGGCATGACCTTGCGCTCTTCTTCGACGAGCCGCTTGAACTCGTCCAATCCGAGCTTGGCAACCAGGAATTTGAGGCGGGCGCGAGCACGGTTCTTCTTCTCGCCGAGGCGTGCGAATACGCGCGCAATCGCCTGCGCGGTCGCCAGTATCTCTTCTTCCGGCATGGCCTCGGCAAAGAGTTTGGCCGAGTGCGGGACCGCCCCCAACCCACCGCCGACATACACATCGAAGCCCCTCTGCTTGACGCCGTCGGTCTCGCGCTCCACCGCGATAAAGCCCAGGTCGTGCATCTTGACCAAACCGCATGCGTGTTGCGCGCAACCCGAGAAAGCGACCTTGAACTTGCGGCCGAAGTCCTGCGCGTCCGGGTGGCCCAACAAGAACTTCGCGGTGGCGCTCGCATAGGGCGTCACGTCGAAGGTTTCGTCACGGCAGACCCCCGACAAGGGGCACGCCGTCACGTTGCGAACCGAATTGCCGCAGGCTTCGCGCGTGGTAATCCCGACGGCGGCGAGGCGCCGCATGATCGACGGCGTGTCCTCGAGATGCACGTAGTGAAGCTGTATGTCCTGACGGGTCGTGACATGGCAGACCCCGTCCGAGTACTCTTCAGCGAGATCGGCAAGGGTAACCATCTGCTCGGGATTGAGGCCGCCGAAGGGGATCTTGATCCGCTGCATGCCGGGCGCATCCCAGACCGTCTCAGGGCCCTTCGTCAGCCCGTTGGATGGAAAGTCGAGGGACTTGGACGAGACACCGTCGTGACGTTGACCGTTGTCGTAGCGCTGACCGTAGACTCCCCGTCGTAACCTGGTTTCTGCGAAGAGCTTGTCATCCATCTTCCCCTGACGCTTGAGCTCGATCTCGGTCTCGAAGATGTCGATCTCGCGCCCCAGGTCGGCGGGGATCTTGTCGGCAAGTCGTGCTTTCCAGGTCACCATGGCGTTTGCTTCAGTAGAGAGCAGGAATAGCAGAGAAGTTTAGCCATAACGTATTCTTGCGGCAAACTTCCGAACGGTCCGACGCGGTTTCCGCGACTGTCTGACTGTCTAAGGTGTCCGACGGCATCGCCCGGACGCAGAAAAACCGGCCGCCGCACACCTCAAGCTGTACAATTTCAGATGGGGAATCCTACGTGCGGACACCCATACGCTCTGATTCAGGGGGCAACCGGCCAGCGGCACAAGCGGCACGTGACCGTACGTTCATCCTAGGAAGGACCGAGAACACTTGATGGACGCGAACACCAACCGACTTCCCAGAATATTCACACTGGCCGTCATCGGCATCTGTGCACTCCCGTTGGGGCTCAATCTTCTGGGCTTCGACTTCGGTGTTCAGTACGGCACCGTCGAGGTATCGCAGCTGACAGGATCTGCCGTCGGTGACAAAGAGTTCGCACGCCTTTCGGGTGCCTTTTCTCACACCCTGCTCGAGTGGACGGCCGTCGCCATTGCACTTTGCGCCGCACTGCTCGCCTTCGTTCATTTCCAGATCAAGAGAGACGTAGCGACGCCGGTCATCGGCATGGCCCTGCTGTGCTCCGGCCTGATGGACGCTTTTCACATTTTGGCCGCCGACCGCCTACTGGAGGCTACAGCCGCCAACGAGAACCTGATTCCCTTCACGTGGGCCATGTCGAGGCTCTTCCGCGCAGTACTCATGGTTGCATGCATAGGCTTCGTACTCGCGAAGCCGGATCTCAGCTTCCGACACAACCGCCGGGCCGTTTTGGCGGCCAGCGCAGGCATGGCCGGGATCGCATACCTCGTCATAACCGCTTGCACGAGCGCCCCGTCCCTCCCCCGCGTGATGTATCCGGAGGCTCTGATTTCGCGCCCCTACGATGTCGGCCCCTTGATCCTGTTCTTGTTTGCCGGCGGGTTCGTCTACACACGGTTTCACAATGCCGCACCGAGCTTGTTCTCTCACTCGCTGATCGTCAGCACCATCCCCGAGGTCGCAACGCAGTTCTATATGGCCTTCGGGTCCGTGGCTCTTTACGACAACGGCTTCATGGTCGGCCACTTCCTCAAGATCGTCGCCTACTCCGTACCTTTCGGCGGCCTCATACTCGATTACGTCAACACCTACCACCAAGAGCAGTCCATGATCGGAAGGCTTCGCGAGGCCCAGTGCGAGCTCTCCGGCGCCAACGAAAAATTGGCAGCAAGCGAGATCGATCTCGAGCGGCGCGCCGCCGAGCTTGAAATCGGCAACGCCAGGCTTCACGAACTCGACCAACTCAAGACCACCTTCTTGTCGACGGTAGCCCATGAACTGCGGACGCCGTTGGCAGCCATAGTGTCTGCAGCCAAGATCATTCAGAAGCACCACCAGACGAAGCCGGACGTAGTCGAGCGTTTCGGGCCCACGATCATGACCGAAGGCAATCGCCTCACGCGTCTTATCAACGACTTCTTGGATCTCGCGAAAATCGAGGCCGGCTGTGTCGATTGGACTGACAGCGACGTCGACCTCGCCGAGATAGCCGAACAAGCGACAAGCGGTGTCTCGTCGCTGGCCAATGAGACTCAGGTCGAACTGACCACCGAAATCTCGGCCTCATGCCCGACACTGCTGGCCGACCATGACCGCCTCGTCCAGGTGCTTACCAACCTCTTGAGCAACTCGATCAAACATACGCCCGCCGGTGGCCGTGTGACCGTATCGGCCGACCTGGACGGCGAGCGGATCGTGATGGCCGTGAAGGACACCGGAGAAGGCATCCCGCCCGAAGACGTACCCAAGGTCTTCGACCGCTTCTACCAAGCCAAGGGGCCGCAGGCCAAGAAGAAAAAGGCCAGCACCGGCCTTGGCCTCTCGATCTCGCGAGAAATCGTCGAGCGTCACGGAGGTCACATCTGGGTGGAGAGCGAGCTGGGCGCGGGGACCTCCTTCTTGTTTACGCTCCCCACGACCCCGCCGGCGACGATGACGCAGAACTCAGGGCCCACCAGCGCTTCCGAGAGCAACACCGCCGCCATACGCGTGCTCTTGATGCTCGACGACGCGGCGACCGCCGAGCGAATCGAAGATATCGCCTCCAGTAACGAGTTCGAGTTCAGGACCTGTGCTCACGTCGAGGCCCTTGCGGATGTTGTCGAAGGATGGAAGCCCGACGTGCTGATCGCATCTCCCGATTTCGCCGCAAGATTGACCAACGACGCCATCGAGCAACTCCAGTCTCAAGGAGTCGGGCGCGTTCTCACATACTGCCCGGGACGCGGCTTCGTTGATGTACTGCGCAACGACGGGGCCAACCTGCTAGCGGTCACGCTATCCAGGATCTCACAGCCCGGGGCCAAGATCCTGGTCGTAGAGGATGACACCCGTTACCGCGCGGCCTTGGACTTCGAACTCAAGGAAGCGGGTTATGATGTCGTGTGCGCGGGCGACGGCAAAGAAGCCTTGGAACTCATGGCGACCACGCGGCCGGATACAATGATCCTCGACATGGTCATGCCGGAGATGGACGGCCTTACTGTCCTGGAGGAACTCTCCGGGATCGGCGAAAGCGACAAGCCGAAGATCATCGTTCTCACCGGCATGGACGACCCGGACCTCGCCCACGTGGCCGAGACCATGGGAGCGTGCGCGGTGCTGCGCAAGCACGACCTGGACCGACCGGTGTTCCAGGCCGTCACCGCCCGGCTGCAACGAGTTCTGAGCCCCGTCTTCTCGTAATCGACAGCGACGATTCCGTTAGCAGGCCGACCGGACTATAGGCGAAAGGCTGCCGCCCCCGTAACGGCGGCAGTCGAAAACGCCGCTGCCGGGTTGTCTTGAACGCGTCCACCCACACCCTGTCCGAGTACGAATCGAAACGGCTACTCGCCGAGTACGGGATCTCCGTCCCCGACCAGCGCCTCGCTTCCTCCCTGGACGAAGCGGTCGCCGCCGCCGACCAGCTCGGATATCCGGTTGCAGCAAAACTGTGCGGTCAGGGCATCGCACACAAGACCGAGCGCGGACTGGTACGGCTCGGCTTGAACACCGCCGAAGCAGTATCTATGGCTGCTGACGAACTGTTCGCGGCCCGGCGGGCCGGGGAGGAAAGCGCGGCAGTGCTCGTCGAGCCCATGGCAAGGGGAAATCGCGAGCTCATCGCCGGCCTCCTCAGAGACCCTCAGTTCGGCCCCTGCGTGATGTTCGGCCTCGGCGGCATCCTCGCCGAGGCTGTGAAAGACGTGAGCTTCGCCGTCGCTCCCCTCGATGCCACCGATGCCGAGGAGCTGGTCGACTCACTCGGCACCTCGGACTTACTAGGCCCGTTTCGTGGTGAGCCGGCAATAGACCACGGGGCGCTGGTCGCAATCCTGCGCGGCCTCGGCGAAATCGGGGCGAGCCGCAGCGACGTGGCATCGATCGATATAAATCCACTGATAGTCTGCGAGGGGCAGCCGATTGTCGTCGACGCCCTGGTAGAGATCCGGGAGACGTCGCCGTGAGTGCGCCTCTCGAGCGGCTACGCCCTCTCTTCTATCCAAGGGGCATAATCGTCACCGGCGTTTCCCAGCATCCAGGCAAGTTCGGCACCGTGGCTCTTCACAACCTTCTACGCCACGGCTACCAAGGGGAGGTTTTCCCTATGAGCCGCGACGGAGCCGAGAGCTTCGGACGTCGCACCTACACGAGCATCGGCGACATTCCGGCCGGCAAAGCCGACCTGCTGTTTGCTTGCACGCCTGCCAAGCTCAACGCCGACCTGCTTCGCCAATGCGCGGCGGTAGGCGTAAGGGCGGCGTTCATCGCCTCAGCCGGGTACGGCGAGGCAGGCGAAGACGGTGAACGGCTGCAGCGCGAACTCGTCGACTTGGCGGATGAGCTCGGCATAGCCCTGGCCGGCCCCAATGGGCAGGGCCTCATCTCGACACCGGTTTCCATGTGCGCCCAGATCGTCGCGCCCAACCCTCCTCCCGGACCCATTTCGATGGTCAGTCAGAGCGGCAACATCGGATCGAGTTTCATGAACTACGGCCTCCTGACGGGAGTGGGTTTCTCCAAGGCCGTCTCATGCGGGAACTCCGCGCAGCTGGCGCTGGCCGACTACCTCGAGTACTTCGCCGCCGACGACGAAACCTCGGTAACGCTCGCATACATGGAAAGCGTAGAGGACGGTCGCCGCTTCCTGGACGTCGCAAAGAGCCATAGCGCCGTAAAACCGTTGGTCATGCTCAGGGGCGGAGCCACTGACCAGGGCAAGAGCGCCGCTTCGAGCCACACCGGCGCAATGGCATCCGACGACGGAATCTTCGAGGGTGTCTGCCGCCAGGCAGGAATCGCGCGTGCAAACAATGTGGAGGAAGCCTTCGAGGTGGCTGCAACTTTCGCAACCCAAGCACTTCCACGCGGGCGTCGCACTCTCATCCTCACTGCGGCGGGGGGTTGGGGCGTGCTGACCGCGGATGCTTGCGCCAAGGCCGGCCTCGAAGTGGTCGCCCTACCCGACGACCTACGCGGCACCATCGACAAGATGGTGCCGGCTCGCTGGAGCCGCGGGAACCCCGTAGACCTGGCGGGAGGAGAAACCCGTGACACGATACCCGAGGTGTTGGATCTGGTAGCCGCTCACCCGGACGTCGACGCAGTCATATATCTGGGCATCGGCATACAAGCCGCACAGGCCAACATGTTCAAGAGCGGCCCCTTCTATCCCGGCCACGGCCTCGACCGCATGGCCGACTTCCACGAGACCCAGGATCGCCGCTACGGACTGGCCGCAGCCGAAGCCGCTGCACGCCACTCCAAGCCCGTACTTGTCGCAACGGAGCTCGTATATACGGATCGCGGGTACGGCAATTCGGCGCCGCTGGCGGTCGCCGAGTCAGGCAAGTTCTGCTATCCCTCCGGCCACAGGGCCGTAGCAGCCCTCGCCCATTTAGTGCGCTACAGTGAATACCTGCGGCGCCGCTCCCTAGCCTGACAGGGCGCGTGGCAACTTCGGCCCGGCGTCAGACGTCGCGCTGCATCCTGGCCGCGCCTTCGGTGCCGAAGGCCGCCTCGAAGTCGGGATGACACCACTCGTCGATCCACTCGAAACCCGCCTTGGTATACGCACCCCTCGCCGGCGTGTTGCCCAGCAGATACCCGATCTGCGCCCTGGTGAAACCCTCATGCCTGCCGATCTCGAGGATGTCCATGAGGAGGTGATGGATGAGTCCCCGTCCGCGGTACTCCGGCTTGGTTGCCACCCACTCGACGATCCAGATTCCATCCGGGCTCGGATACTGAGTCGACGCGAAGGGCGCGATACTGGAAGCGACCGTCTCGATCTCCTCCTGGCTGTAGCCTAGCGAAGAGCAAGCTTCCATCATGGCCGGCCCCAGGGTCGCCATGCCGTGAGCAGCGTTTTCGTAACCTGACAATCCGGCCGCGGGCCGGCCGTCGATCTCCAACAGCCGGAAACGCTTCCAGTGACACAGATGCTCCTGCTCGGTCGAGGCCAGAGCCGCCAGCGCTTCCAGGCGGCCGGCATCCTCACCGGGAAATGCGAGATCCCAGACGCCGACCTCGAGGTGAGAACGGGCGGCCGTCTGCATGACCCAGGCGATGAAGGGAGCGTCGTCCTTGCTGGCAGAGCGTATGTGGTGATCCATGGTGACCTTCAAAGGTCACCAGTATCACCGCGCGGCGCGTAATGGGAGCGCTTCCTTGCGGGCTGCGGCTTCGGCGCTCACATAGTCGCACGCGCCGAGCAAGGCCGGAACGAAGCGGCTGACCGATCGCACGCAAGCGAAATGATCGCCCTCCACCTCGAACACCTTGGCGCCGCGGATCGCGGCAGCCAGCTTGTACTGCCGCTTCGGTGGGACGAGCCCGTCGCGGGTCATGACCAGCACCGCTGTGGGAATGTCGATCTTGCTTACCCAGTCGTGGGAAGAAAACCTGATGACCGCACGCGTCGCTTGCATCACCGTTGCGGGGTCCGTATGCGCCAGTTCGCGACGCACCTGAGCCCGCTTACGGCCGTCGGTGATACCGTCGAGCATTCCTCCGATCATCCGTTCACGGAACAGGTTCGGCATCAGCCTCGCCGTAACCACCATCCCCGGAAAGACGGCGCTCGTGACGCCTCGCGCCTCGGGTCGGACGAAATGTCGGGCTGTCGCACAAAGCACCAGGCCGTCGACCCGGTCGGGGTGCCTACTCCAGCACAGCTTGGCTATGGGGCCTCCCATCGAGTAACCGACGGCGAACAGCCTTTCGATCCCGAGCTTGTCGGCGACCGCGATCGCATCATCGGCACAATCCGCCAGGCGGAAGTGATTGGTTCGGATGCCCCGGCCGTGACCACGATGATCGACGACGATGACGTTGAAACGCTCGACCAGAGCCGGCAACGCGGTAAACCAATTCAAGCGGCCGGTCGCCGCAAGTCCATGGAGCAGGACGAGGGTCGGCGCGCCGGGATGCCGGCACGACTCGCGGATGGCGATCCGGCCCCGCCCTGGCAAGGACAGTTGCCGGTCGCGCCACGGTCTCGAGTTCTCGATCGTCTTCATGGCATCACCCCCCGCCAAGCGATCCGGCCCAGGCCAGACATTTGGAAAGATGCGCTTCGAGAACCGCGGGCCCGAAATGCAAGGATCCCAGCTCTGCGTTGTGCCGGGCTATTCGCGCATACTCGGCCGTATCACCCAACACGGCGAGAACATCCTCGGCCGCCGCCGTCACCCTGTCATCGGGAAGACCAACGAGCCCCTTCTCGTCAGAGCCCGCGAGCAAGCTGCTGCCCAGGGAAATCGTCTCGAACCCCTTGGGCCCGATATCTTCTTTATACACCGGGTATTCGAACACGACTGTCGGCAACCCCGCGGCAAAGGCCTCGATCAGCTGGTTGCCGAAACCCTCCCAACCGGTGGGATATACGACAAAGTCGGCCATCGAATAGACGTCAGGGAACAAGGCGTAGACTGACCCAGATTCGTCACGAACCGGCCCGACGGCGTCGCCTGCATACACCCACGCAATGCCCGCGTCGTCGAACAGCCCTTCGAGGCTCTTACGGTAGTCTTCAAAAGCGCGCTCGGGGCGGCCGGCCAACGCCAGTACGAAGCGGGACTGCGCCGTGAAGACCTCCCCGGAAGGGAGTTCCTTGCCTTCCAGTCGCTCCCTGCGCTCCTCCAGCGCTCTCATGAGTGGGCAGGCCAGCTCGATCTGTTTATTGGGAACGATCCGAGCGCCGACCATCAACACCACGTCATCGCTGCTGATCTCGAATCTCTCGCGCAGTAGTCCGCGAACACGAACTCGCTCCTCGTCACCGAGGAGGTTCTCGAACTCGATCGTGTCGTGGATGACCTCGGCCTCCACTCCCCGCTGGCGGAGCGCAGTCTGGTTACGAGTGTTGATGGTCCAGTGCATGATGTTCTCGAGACGCGGTGGAAAGAACGAATCGAGAAGCGACGTGGCCAGGTCGCACGTGGGGGTAAACTTGTAGGCCCCTTCACTGAGGATGTCGTGATGGATCGCCACGCAAGGCGTGGGCACCTTTTCCAAGGCGGCCGCCAACGCTGCAGTTGCGGCCGGATGGATAGGTAGGCACAGGATATTGTGGACAAAGATCACGTCGGGCTCGAACGCGCCCAAGACCGACAGAAAGCTACGAAGGAGGCTCTCCTTGTCGGCGTTGAATACTTCGAGGAGAGCTTCCTCGCCGTCGTAGTCGACGATACTCGCGCCGAACAGGTTCCGCATCATCGATCTGACGGCATCGCTGTCGAACTCGAGCTCGGGGATCGGATAGTCAGACCAGTCATATGCCGAGCTGATCGCGACTTCGTGGCCCATGGATTCCAACATCCAACGGCGCTTCATCATCTCGAGAGAAACGCCGTCGGTACCGGCAGAATCCTGGGGGTCGGCCGTTGCGCTCACGCCCGCCCGTGCGGAGGGCGCCGAGCGGAAGTGCCAGATCAGAATCTTCAATTGCGACCTCGCGATTTCCCGAGCGGCGAGGCGGCGGTCGTCGGCCCGGTACCCACTATTCTTACCCGGTGAGCGCAAAAAGAAAGCCCGGGCCGTCAATCGACCCGGGCTTCAAAGAAAATCCGGCAGCGTCCTACTCTCCCACACGCAAAGTGCAGTACCATCGGCGCTGGAGGGCTTAACTTCCGTGTTCGGGATGGGAACGGGTGGATCCCCTCCGCCATGGCCACCGGAAACCGTGATTGCAGTCAGACAACCATCATTCGGGCAACTGAGAATGCAGCGCTCACATCGCAACCGAGGTCATTCAACAATAGCGATGATTAAGCCTCACGACCTATTAGTACTGGTTAGCTCCACGCATTACTGCGCTTCCACATCCAGCCTATCAACCTCGTAGTCTACAAGGGGTCTTCAGGGGACCGAAGTCCCGGGGATACCTAATCTTGGGGTGGGCTTCCCGCTTATATGCTTTCAGCGGTTATCCCTTCCGCACGTAGCTACCCGGCAATGCCGCTGGCGCGACAACCGGAACACTAGAGGTGCGTCCATCCCGGTCCTCTCGTACTAAGGACAGCTCCCCTCAAGTATCCTGCGCCCACAGAGGATAGGGACCGAACTGTCTCACGACGTTCTGAACCCAGCTCGCGTGCCATTTTAATCGGCGAACAGCCGAACCCTTGGGACCTGCTCCAGCCCCAGGATATGACGAGCCGACATCGAGGTGCCAAACCTCCCCGTCGATGTGAACTCTTGGGGGAGATAAGCCTGTTATCCCCGGCGTACCTTTTATCCGTTGAGCGATGGCCCTTCCAT
>JANQEO010000376.1 GCA_028278325.1 Candidatus Binatia bacterium | reverse complement strand
CCAGGAGGGCCTGGAGGGGGCGGACGTCGTGGTCGTCTGCCTCTCCAAGCACGCGGTCGGCTCGGGCTGGGTCGAGAAGGAGTGGCAGAGCCAGATCGGCCGCGAGGCCGAGGGCCGGGGTGTGCGGATCATCCCGGCGCTGATCGAGCCCTGCGACGTCCCGCCGTTGCTGCGTGACAAGGCGCGCGCCAATTTCACCGACGACTACGAGACGGGCCTCGCCGCCCTGCTCCGGGCGATCGAGGGCCACAGCGGCCGGCCGGCTGCCCGGACACCGCCTGCCCGACCGGCGCCGTTCGAAGCCCGGCTGGTGGTCGAGCGCGTCGATGGGAAGCCAGAAGCCTGCTGGCACACGCCCGACGAAGGCCAGCCGTTCGCCCTCCGCCTGCCGCTCGCGCCGGCCGACCTCGACCAGCTCCGCTGGTACCTCGAGACCTACGCCTTTGGGCGCAGGCTTCGGAACCAGCGGTGCCCGCGGATAGGCCCGTTTCGGACCGTTTTCGAGCCCTCGGGGGCCGCTTTCCCTCACGCAACCCAACCTCGCCCGTCGCCCAAGCGGGAGCAACCCGGAGCGAACCGCTCTGCCCGGCATGACGGAGCGCGATTGAAATCACCCAGCTGACGCCATCTCGGCATGGGACCGTCTGCACGGGTCGACTGCTTCTCGGGGGAGCGGGTCACGCCAACGACGTCATGAACTTTCGCGGGCAGCCCGAGGGATTGGATCTTGTCGGTCGAGCGCCTCGGGTGCTGCCGGAGTGCTAGGTTGCGCCTGGGCGCAGCCGATGCCGAGGAGCGCGGCATAGCTGAGCGCGATCGCCGGGATCTGAATGCTGAAGTCCACCAGGGCATGCACCCCAACCAGGACCGTCGCAGAAGCGGCCGCGAGCGGGTAGACCTGATGTCGGCGACGGATCGCGAAGCCACGGATGCAATGGATGAACAGAGTTAGGATGGCAATATACCAAAAAGCGGCCGCAAGCACGCCGAGACCGACCGCGTCTTCGAGAAGCGTGTTGTGCGCGAAGTCGTAGACCACTGAGAAGCGCTCGTCGCGGTGGAGCGTGAAGATGCTCTCGAAGCCGCCGTACCCGTGACCAAGGAACGGCCTCTCATACAGTGCTCGCAGCGCTACATCCCAGACGGCAAAGCGACCAGCGCCATCAACATCGGTCTGATTCGACAGCACTGCGAAGCGTTGGAGGATCTTATGACCCGCAAACTCGATGAAGACGAGACTGATGATCGCGACCAGCGTGATCACCGCAACAACACGGAGGCCAGCGGGTCGGCCTTTGAGCAGCGCCGCCGCCGTAAGGAAGATTAATGCCAGGCTCACGCTGATGAATCCACCGCGTGAACCCGACAGCAGCGAGGCGAATACCAGGGCGATCAAAGCCGCGAGGAGCAGCCCGTTCTTCTCGAATGCGTGCTTGACCAAGCCAAGGCCAGTCTGTCGCCAAGAGATCCTATCGGTCCGAAAGAGCGGACTGACCAGCGTCGAGACCGCGACCACCACGGCGAGATTGACGTAGGTGGCGAAGTGATTGCGATTGACGAAGGTCGAGGTCGCGTAGCCAGTATAGCGGTTCACCTCCCAAAGCAGGATGTCCCAGCCGAACGCTAGGCGGAGTAGCCCGTAGAGCGCGTACACAGCGGCAATGAACACGAACGCCAGGCTGAGCCGGCGGGCACTACGCGGGTCCTGCGCCAATTCTAGCGCGAGCACGAATACGCCAACTGTCGTGCCGACCCTGAGCAGAGCCTCCCACGTCAACTCGGGATCGAGCGAAACGCCGGGCGAACTCGGGAAGCCGCGGGACGTTAGCTCGCCCCAGATCGGGTGGGCAAGTGGTGCCGACGTTCCTAGGACGGCCTGGGCGAAGATCCACACGAATACCGACGTAATTAGCGCGGCGGCAAGCCATATTGCAGCCGGCACGCGTACCATGACCAGCCGACGCGCCGGTGAGATCGCAACAAGAAGCAATAGCGCGCCCACGAGCACTGCGAGCAGCGACCAGGACCACGGGCGGTTGCTGCCGAGCGGCAGCGGCGCCCAGGCCAACACCACGACCAGTGCCCAGGTCAGCGCGGACGCGCCGGCAAGGGCATTCGAGCGGGCCACATCGGGTCCACGCGACGGCATCCGCTCATGGAACCCTGGGCGATGCCCCTCAGGCTCCTCTCGCGGCAGAGTCGCTCTTCCCATCAGCCCATTCAGGAGCTATCCATGTTGCAGAAACCAAAACGAAGGTACCGAAACGTACGGTTAGGAATCGGCTTGCGCTCCGAGTGATGAGAACCAGGTAGGTATGGCGATGCATCAGACCGATAACGGCAACGTGCATGGGTTTCCAGGGGCAATTTCCCTCCAAGAGCTGCTGGCACTGATGTGGCGGCGCAAGGTTCTGATCGGGTCAGTGGTAGTTGGCTCGCGGTGAGATTCACGGTAGATGAGCCCTGGCGTGGCCTCGCGACCTTCCTGCCGCCCGACTGGCTGATCGCAACCGGGCTCGCCGAAGAGCGCCCGGCGTCGGAGATGTCGAACGAAGCCGCCTCCGGCCCGCGGAAGAGGCTGGCTATCGAAGGGTTTCAGGGCCGCCTGAAGGTCACCCAGGAGGGCCGCTCGTACGTTATTGGCATCCGCTTCACATCGGCGGACCCAGAGAAGGCGGCCGCCGTCGCCAATCGCTCCGCCGAAATCTATGTCGAGGACCAATTGGAGCGTGAGCGTGCTGCGGTCAGCAAGGGGTCTGCCTGGTTGGACTCGCGGCTCGATGCGTTGCAGGAAGAAGTCCGTGCGGCCGAAGAGGCAGTTGAACGCTACCGCGCCGAGCATGGGCTGATCGAACTCGACCGGGGCAGTCTCTCCGATCAAGAACTCTCGAACTACAATAGCCAACTGATCCAGGCGCGGGCCGAACTCGCCCAGCGCCAGGCACGGCTGCGGATGATCGACGAGCTCCGCGCCCAGGAGGAGACCCTCGAGGGCATCCCTGAGGTTGTCGCTTCGCCCCTCTATCTGGAGCTGTGGAGGCAAGACGCAGAGCTCGCCAGCGCGCGCGCCGAGCTAGCCTCAACCTATGGCGATAACCACCCACAGATGGCCGCGCTTAGTGCCGACATGGCCAACGCGCGCCGGCGGATGGCGGTCGAGGTTGACCGGATTGTTCAGGCGCTCGAAGACGAGGCGGCTATCCTCGGGCGGCAGATCCAATTGTTCGAAAACGAGCTCGACAAGGCGAAGAACCTCTCTGTCGAGAACCGGCAAGCAGCCGTCCGACTGCGCGAGCTCGAGCGCCAGGCGCTCGCAACACGACAGCTCTATCAGAGCTTTCTTGAGCGCTACAAAGTGACCGAGGAACGTACCGAGATGATCGAGCCGGACGTGCGGGTGATCGCCAGCGCGGTGCCGCCGACCGCGCCGAGCTCAGCCTCACCGATGCTCTTTGGGCTGGTCGGCTTCACCTTCTCGAGCGTTGCCGGCATGCTGCTGGCCCTGTTCCTAGAGCGGGCCGATCGTGCGGTCCGCAGCGGCAAGCAGCTCGAAACCCAGCTTGGCCTCTCGTGCCTGAGCCTGGTCCCGGAGCTGAAGCCCGCCACGCTCAAGGGGTGTCGCCCACACGAGTACGTCCTCGACCGGCCTTCGTCCGCCTATGCCCAGGCCTTGATGGTCGTCGACGCGGCGCTAGAAGCGACGGCAGACGGTTCTCGTCCTCATGTGATCCAAATCACATCCTCGGTTCCAGACGAGGGCAAGACTACGCTGGCGGCCGGCCTGGCCACGGTAATTGCCCAGCAAGGGGACCGCGTTGTCCTGCTCGACCTCGACCTTCACAAGGCTTCAGTGACTCGCGAACTAATCGGCCTAGAAGACACGAATGCGAACGAGAATGGTAACCTCGATCTGACCGGGTGCGATGGCAACCTTCCGGAGATCAAGCGAGACCCAAAGAGTCAAGTCGACGTGCTTTCTTTCAAACGCGAAGGCTTTAGCGCCCACCGCTTGCTGCGTTCGAAGCGCATGGAGGCTCTGATAAGTCTACTGCGTTCTTCATACGATACCATCATCATCGATTGCCCACCGGCGCTTGGAATGTCCGATTCTAAGAGGATCGCGAGGCTGGTCGACGCGATCCTGCTGTTGGTTCGCTGGGGTAAGACGTCTCTGGAACAGGTCCGCGACGCAAGAAAAGAATTCGCGTTTGCCGAGCATAAACTTGCCGGGGTGGTGATTACGCGTGTCGATGTCGACAAGCAAGCTCTCTATGCATACTACGGGATCGACGGCCACTACTCGAAGTACAAATCATACTATGTCGACTAGGTTTTGACATCATTTCTTGCAGAGCTTGATGAGTGCGACGAGTACGGCCACGGAGAGACTGATGGCAGGAGTGGGCCGCTGCCTGTCAAATCGCCGGCAATGGTAGAAGCAGAGATCAGGCCGGCAGCGGCGGTCTTTCAGGGCACAACAGCCCAGAATGCCCAGAATGGGCTTGCATGCGCGTCCGAACCGCGGTAGTAGATTCGAAGTGTGTTCATAAGCTACAGTGGAGAGGGTGATGAGCGGATTTTCCGGCAGCCTGAGGTTCGTGCTGCCAGTCGGCGTCGCCGTGGGCATGGGGCTTTCCACCATCCAGCCTGCAGGCGCGCAGCTTATCG
>JANQEO010000371.1 GCA_028278325.1 Candidatus Binatia bacterium | reverse complement strand
CGGAACAACTCATGGCGATGCTCGCTGAGAAATCCGTAGAACGAATCGCGACCGACGTAATCCGCAAACAGGTTGTCGGATCGGAAGAGCTCCCCCTGTGGCGACTGGCGACCGAGCATGTGTTCCCCTTCACAGCTCTCGAATAACACCAATACGCGCCGGATTCGACAGTGATTGTGACTTTCCGGCCGGCCTTCTAGGGACAGCTCGCCACATTGCACGGCAACTGATCATCTTCAGGCGCCGGTCCGCAGACTGGATACGGCTCTTGCGTCGGCGGAGGGCTATCCAGGAACAGGTACAGCAAGAGACCGATGGCATCGAGCGTAGTGACGCTCGCGTCTGCATCGAAATCCAGCTGCGCGAAACAGTCGGTCTCCTCGTTCATGAACAGAACCATCAGCAACATCACCGGGTCTGCTATGTCCAACACCGCGTCCCTGCTTGCATCTCCTCGCAAGTAGTGAGGCACGGGGATTGCACCTTGGTGGAAGAAGCGGGAGTGCGTAATGTCGTGCCCTCTCGTAGCCCACTCCACTCGAGCCGGGCCGCCAATGGTGTTGGGAACGTCCCACGCAACGAGCTCGGTGTCGTTGGCGTAGACGATCTCGATGTCGTTATCGGCGTCCAAGTCTCCCATCGCCGTGTACCAATAGAGCGAATTGAAGCCTCCGGTGAGTGGCCATCCGGCGAGGTCCTCCAGGTCCGCATTGAAGAGGTGGAGAGCCGGTTCCGGTGAACCCTGGAAGTTCAAAGACCAAGCTGCGATCTCTTGGCTTCCATCACCATCGACATCGCCAATCGTTGCGCCCTTGAAAGTCGTGTATTCCGCAATGTCGGTGGAAATCGGCGGTCCATTTCCGAGGATCCAGAGTTGTTGCGCTGGAGCGACGATCTCCAGGTCACCGTCACCGTCTAGGTCCGCGCATGAAATCAGAGAATTGAGCCCCGCAACCGAGTACTGCGCTTCGAGGGACCCTTCGCTGTTCAGTACGAACACCGAATTCT
The DNA here is from genome assembly GCA_028278325.1 of Candidatus Binatia bacterium. Lineage (GTDB taxonomy): Bacteria > Desulfobacterota > Binatia > UBA1149 > JAJCZL01 > JANQEO01. The sequence continues at coordinate 6,405 of JANQEO010000371.1, read as the reverse complement.
CGAACCCCCCAATGATCTCACAGGAGAAGTCACCATCGAGATCCGCGACGACCGGCGCGCCCAGGATGCCGCCCACGGAAACCGGCCATCCGGCTCGTATGGTTCCATCGCTGTTGTAGACGTACACGGGACCCCATGTCGGAATGACGACCTCACTGGATCCGTCGAAGTCGATGTCGCCGACAGCGAGCCCGGCGGCACTGACATAGTCAGGAACTGCAACGGGCCAACCGGGAGCCGGGTCTCCTGACCCCGTCCATGCATAGACGAGCGTTTGCACGACTTTCTTCAGCGTCAGCACCTCCAAGGCCCCATCTCCGTCGAGATCCCCCAGCGCGAGATGATGGAGCGGTCCGGCGCCTTGCGCCGTGACGGGCCAACCCGGCTTCGGTTCACCCGTTGCCGAAACGGCATGGATCGTGGGCACGGGTGCGACGTACTGTGTGAAAACGACTTCTTTGATGCCGTCCCCGTCGATGTCCCCTACGACGGGCGGAGCGGTAATGCCACCTCCTATGGAGTATGGCCACCCAGGTAGGATCGTCCCATCGCCGCGGTAGACGTACATCCCGAGTCCATGCGTTCCAACGACGATTTCCGGAAGAGAATCCCCATCGACGTCACCAACGTGCGCGTGTCCCAAGCCGGTCGTCGTGCTCGAGAATGGGACCGGAAAGCCGTCCTGAGGTTCCTGGGCACCAACGTCCAGAGCCTCGACCTGCCAGAGAAAAGCGAGCACGACCCAGAGGCCGGCGCGTAGTTGCTGCCTCATGGACCGGGGCATATCACTTCCCTACACGTCAACAAGTCGAAGGACGTATCGTCCGGCCCGCATTCGAACGGCCCGGGGGCCGGAGGTTGCGGACCGCCGGCGAAGTACCAATTCAAGAGATACAGGCCATCCGTGAGTCCATTGACGACATCGTCGCCATCGGTGTCGGCAGCATCCATACACGGCGGCTGACGACCCATTGTGAACTGAAAGTTGAGGATGTAAAGACCATCGATGAGGCCGTGCGTGTTCCCATCGTTGTCTGCATCTCCTCGACGGAACTCGATCTTCTCGTCAGCTCCACGATCAATGATGTCATAGACTCGTCGTTCTTGATCGAACTCCCGGTCAAAGGGCGGGAGCGTCGGATCGAAGAAGCCGACGGGATCTTGACCGCTATCCCGACATGTCGAGATTTCCGAGATGTGCACGCCGTCGGGATCCTGCATGTTGTTCGAGAGGTCCGGGTCGGTCGTGTCGTTGTTGAGCGGCGTCGTTCCGAACAGATTGACCTCAGGAACGGCACCTGCGCATCCGGCCGGGTTCTCGTCTTGGATGTGCGAGAACTCGAACGGCGTTAGCGCGACGGGGCCGCCGGCAGGATCACACTCCGCGAAGATCTCATCACCGGCAGGTACGTTCGCGGCGACAATGTTGTTGCGCGCAAACCACTCGAGATAGTCTATCTGCGGCACCGGGCCGAACGGAATGTAAAGTCCAGTTCCCGAGCCTGCGGTGTCTATGTTGCGAGCGATGATGTTATTGAAGAACACCAGTGGGCCCGCGCCGTTCGGTATGTCCGTCCAGGCCCCCAGATATACGCCCGCCGGAGAATTCACGGACACGTTGTCGGAAATAGTGTTGCCGATGAAGAAACTGCTTCCGACGGGGTCTATGCCGGGCACGCCCAACTCCACCTCGATGAAGACCCCTCCCCCGAGCTCGGTAGGAGGTGGCCCGGGGTCGATCGGCGTGTCAATGCTGTTGTCGTGAATCCGGTTCCGAAGCATTCCGAAGCGTCGCGTATTGTTGTCGGGACGATCGATGAACACCGGCGGAAAATTGCTGCCGGTGAGTCCAATGTAGACGCCCCCTCCCAGAAACCCCACATCTACGGTCGGAGTCACCTCGTTCTCCGCGAAATTGGAGAAGATATCGTTGTCCTCGAGATAGACGACATCGTCGGTTCCGTTCGTGAAGCCTTCGAAGCCATAGTACACGCCGCAGCCACGCCGTGCTTCGTTGCTGTAAATCTGGTTGCTGCAGATCTCTATGTCCCCGCGCTCGGCGTAGATCCCGCCGCCGACGGGCCTCGTCGTGAAAATGGGTCCCGATAGCGCCACCTGAGCAACGTTGTCATGGATGAAGTTCCTGCCGATGATCGTGTTTCCATCCCCGCCGTCGCTGTGGTGGATTCCGTTCCCGCTGCTGTTTGCGGTGTTACTGGAGATGTCGTTCAGAACGATCTGAACATCATCCGAGTCAATGACGGCGATGCCGCCGCCCGTCGGCGCATAACAGTCATGGATGTGGCACCCCCTGATCTGCACGCTGGGAGCGACCGAATCGATGAGGATGCCTCCCCCATCGAAGCCCGCAGGGACGGTAAAACCATTCACCAGCTCGAATCCGCGCCAGCCCCGAGCATTTGCTGCGCCGTTGGGTGCTCCGGCTTCGAAAGGCGAAACCGTCTGGAAGTCATCGAGCTCCGACCACCCGAAGAAGAGTCGGCCGGCGGCAGGGGGTGTAGACCCCGTGATCGTGACGCACCTGAACGCGGCGGCGGTTTGCCTGTCAATGGTGGTCTTCTTGGGACCCGGCCCGGGGCCCACGACGGAGTAGATGATCAGATCTCCGCGCAGTAGATCGGTATCGATCGTGATGGGATCGAAAGTGCCGGCTTCGACGGCAATGATTTGGTCGTCCGGGACTCCCAGGCCGCCGGCGAGATAGTCATCGATTGCGTCTTGCAGCGCGTTCGTCATCGGGTCTTCAGAGACCGAGACGACATCATAGGTGGGAAACACGTCTTCGGGGCTTCCACCCAGCCCGACGTCGAACTCACACAAACCGGTGCCACCGGGGCCGCTTGCGGCGGACGATCCCCCACTTTCCGCGCCTTCGGCAGACGTGAACCAGTCGACGACGAGCTCAGCATCCGTCGGAGTCGGCATTTGCGGTGAAGTGGGCAGGGAGGAGACCGGCGCCCCGTTGGATTGAATCGAGACGTCCCGCGAACGCACGTGGGGACGCAAGTTCCCGCGTGGCGTTGCGAGCAGCATATCTGTTTTCGGAGTACCCAGACCGCCCGCTACGTGGAGAGCGACGGAACCCGTTTCCGCGTCGTCCGGCACTGACAGAACGAGCTTCAGCAGGGGCTGGAACAGGCCCTCAGGGACCATCATTTGAAGGTCGTCGCTCAGAACCACCGCTACCGTGATGCCACCGGACACTTCTTGTACGGCTCCGAAGAATGGGTCCGCATCTCCAAGCACGGTCTCGAGCACCGTGCCTTCCAACGAGATCTGCTCGAACGAGATCCCGTCCGGGAGCGCGATACCGAACGCAAAAGCACTCACGGAGTAGTGACCCTCCGTGCTCGAACCGGTGGCGGGGTAGATCCCGTTGTCCAATCGTAGCGTTACGACGAATTCTTCCCCTGGGGACACGGCGGGAACGGAATCGAAGTACAGTCGGAACAGGTCTTCAGCAGAAGCAACTGTGGGTATCAAGAGACACAGCACGACACAGAAGCAGTCAAACCTACGCCGCATAGCGACTCCTCTCGCAACAATAGCCTCCGTGCGGAAACAACGAGTTGTTCCGCGACGTGAGACGTACTCACTTCTCTGAACCGGTAACTCTGTTTCTTGTATGAATCGAAAATCTCGCCGACTTTTCCCGGAGATTCTCCAAGTGATAGTCGGGAAGAACTTTGTGTTTCCGGTCTGACGTCAGACGACGTGAGGAGTCGGACGCGCCAACGAGGCGAATCGATGTTGGAGGAAGACCCTGGTTTCGCCGGGCTCTATCCTGCGCCGCTACGCCCGCCGCAATGGATCAGCACGCGTCGCACCCGCTCCGGGGCATCGAGACTTTCATACTGCTCCTGAACCTCACACATCACGCCTACGAGCCCCGCAGCCCCGACATCCCGAACCAACTGCTCATACTCTTCGTGCACGAGAGGCTCGACCAGCGCCACCTTCCGCACGCGCTGCGCCCCCACCGCGCCCGCACAGAACGCCGCCGCCTCCATGTCCCCCCGGTCCCGCCTCACGCACCCCCACGTGATGAGCATCATGTCGAGCTTGCGATAACATGCGAACGTGAGACACGTCTCGACCGCTTCCCGAAGCGCCTCCTCGGCTTCGTCGAGCCGGTTCGACCGCCACAGTGACCGGCCCAGCACGTAGAGCGACGGGCTCAGCACGTCGCTCTTCATCTCGCGCGCGAGCCGGATGCACTCGTCGAGGCACTTCTGAGCTTCCTCTTCGTTGCCCTGGTCGGACCACACCTGGCCGCGAGTGGATTGGGCATAGGCGACGTTACCGGCGGAACCGATCTCCCTGCCGATCTTCAACGACTCTTCCAGGGCAACGTGGGCGGCATCGAAGTTACTCAGAGGTCTTTCGATACAGCCCAGATTGTTGAGGGCAAACGACAGGCTCGACTGCAAGCCGAGATCTCGAAAGATCTCGATGGCCACCGAGCAGTGCTCCCGAGCCAGTTCGAGCTCGCCCTTCATGAGATGGGTTTGCGCGATCATCGAGAGAGACGCTCCGACGCCACGCCGGTCACCGATGGCGGCATAGGCTGAACGGGCGTTCTCCGCGCGCTCGAGGCAGCGCTCGTCGTTGTCGGTCCGGGAATCGAAGTTCGCCAGCATCTGCCACGCGTGAGCCTCGCACTGGGCTTCGCCCCTCTCTCGCGATTCTCGAAGCGCTTGCACGCCGAAGGACTCCGCGGCAACGCGGTCGCCGAGGAGAGAGTGAATGTTCGCGAGGTTGATCCCTGCATCGAATGCGCCGGGGAAGTCATCGACCGCGCTGAACTCATCCCGAGCCCGCTCCAGGAATCGGATGGCATCTTCGAACCGTTCCTTGAGCCGGTAGATCATCCCGACGGCCATGGTGGCGGTCGCCCGGTCCAAGCTCGGGGGGAGATCTCGTGCTCGCTCCAGCAGTGGTTCGAAGTGTGCGAGGCCTTCCCCGAAGAGCGACCTCAAGGTCCAGAAGACGGCGGTACCCGATGCGAGGGCGAGCTGCTCGCCGGTCAGCTCCGGCCCGTGCTCGCAACGCAGCGCGGTGCTGATGTTGCCGAGCTCCAGCTCCCATCGGTCGAGCCAGGGGCCGAAGTTGCCGGAGAAGAGAATCGGCCGGGATTCGCGCGCCATGGCGGCGTAGTAGCGGAGGTGCCTCTCACGAAGCATCTCCGTTTCCCCGGCGGCTTCGAGCTTCGCCTCCGCGAACTCCCGCATCGGCTCGAGAAAGCTGAATCGCACCGAGGGGTCTCTCCCCTGGGGCTGAAAGACGTCGACGAGCCCGCGCTCGTTGAGGAGCTGCAGCAGCTCCGGAACCGACGACGCATCGTCCGCCTCGTCGACGCAGACCGCCTCCACGGCGTTCAGTGTCCAGCTGCCGGAGAAAACCGAGAGTCGTCGCAGGATGCGCTGCCGAGTCTCCGGAATCGAGTCGTGGAGATGGTCCAGCTCGCGTGTCAACGAAGCCTGGGGTGAGTCGTCGGCGGACCCGGCGTGGGCGTCGACGGGGACACTTGGATCGAAGCCCGCCGCGGCGAGCTCGATGGCGAGCGGGAGCCCCCCCACCGAGCGGCAGATTCGGAGTGCGGCTTCGGACAGCCGTTCGTCCTGCTGCAACTCGGGGTGAGTGCGCGCGACGACGGCCGTGAAGAGCTCGACGGCGGGTTCCTTCATCGTTTGCGCGATCGGCGCAGCCGCCGGCGGAACCGGCAACGGCGGCACCGGCACCACGACTTCGTCTGCAACGCCCAGTGACTCGCGGTTTGCAACGAGGAGGCTCACGCCGTCGCACCCGTCTCGCAACGCGCGAACGAGGCTGCCGCAAGCGTCCGCGTGTCGGTCGCAGCCGTCGAGGACGAGGAGCACCTGCTTCTCCGCGAAGACCGGCACGAGCTCATCCAGGCTTCCGACGCGCGCGGATTCGCCCGATCCTTCGAGCACCGCGTGCGGTAGCAGCTCGGGCTGAGAGACCTCGGAGATTCGAATCCAGTGAGCGCCGTCGTCGAACTCGTAGCGAAGCTGCTGCGCGAGCTCGAGGGCCACCGCGCTCTTGCCCGCACCGGCGAGCCCGGTCAGCGTGACGGATCGCTCGGCGAGCAGGCGTCGCTTCGCCTCGTCGACGAGCGCCTCGCGTCCGAAGAGCGGCAGGTCCGTCGCCGGCAGGCTCGAATCGGTCGCCCCCGGCGCCGCGCTCTTGACGATGCGCTGCGAGCGGATCTCGTCGATGCGACGGACGAGCTCCATCGCCGAATTCGGTCGCTCGTTCGGGTCGCGACGGAGACAGTCCTTGACGAGGAAGCCGAGCCGCTCCGGCACGTCGTCCGGGAGCGCCGCGTAGTCGACGTCGTCCTCGAGGGACGTCGCGATGGTG
>JANQEO010000366.1 GCA_028278325.1 Candidatus Binatia bacterium | reverse complement strand
CCTAGCGGGTCGCGGGCGTCATCAGGTGACTGGTCCCCGAGCGCTGCTCGGCCGGATCCGGGGACGAGAGTCACGTCGAGCTGGGGTCGCCTTCTCCCGCTTCCGTGACGGGGCGGCCCGAGATCGCACGGAAGCTACGCACGTAGACGCGCCGGCTGGACGCCATGCGGACGCGGGTTCGATTCCCGCCGCCTCCACCATTTTATCAACAAAATCAAATACTTGCGGGACGGATTTTGCGCTTGAGGCACCTCTGAGGCACTTCCGCTGACGAGGCGCGTAATCCTCTCGCGCTGCTCGCCCGTTAGGGCGAGCCCTCGTTCGCACCAGACCGGGCGGACGCGACGAACGGTTCGGCCGGCTGGGCAAAGAGGTGTTGGATCTCACCGAGCGCGTGACGGGCGGTCTGATGCCCCAGCCCAACGAGCGACCTCAACGAGCGAGCGTCGTCGAGGCTGTAGCGGCCGGGAGCGACCTCGGGGTTGTAGCGGAAGACCGACTTTGCCCCGGCCAGGTTCTTCGCCATCCCGAGCGCACCCTCCGACTGCGCCTTCATCATGGTGGTGGCGATGTCGGGGGCCCACCCGACCAGACCGGTGAAGCCCCTCCGCCGGGCCATCCCCGGTTCCAGGGGGCTGCTGGTGCAGCCGATGCTCAGGACCTCGATCTCGTCGCGAGCCCAGTCCAGCACACCGACCGCCTCGGTGACGGCAACAGCCACCGGGTTGTTCGCCCAGACGCCGCCGTCGATCAGTAGAGGGCCGGTCACGGGCCAGTGAGCAGGGAGGTAGGTCGGCGCGGCCGCGGTCGCGAGCGCGACGTCAATGGCAAGGCGGTCACCATCGAAGCGAATCCGAGGATGATGGGGCGTCTTGTAAAGGTAGATGTCACCCGTCTCTGAGTTCACCGAGGGAATCACGAGACGCGACACGCTCATCGCCAACGTCTTGCTGCCGAGCGCGTCCTCGAGGGCTTCCCTCAGGGCTGCCGGATCGTGCTTCGTCTTCGCGAGCCAGCGAAGGCCGAGCCGCCGCCGACCACCCGCGAAGATGCGGGGCCCCGCGTCCTCGTAGAAGCCAAGCACTTCCGCGGCCGTCATGCCGAGCCCCAGGCCGAGCGCGATGATGCCACCGGTCGATGTGCCGGCGATCAGGTCGAAGTGGCGTCCGATCGGCGCGCCGACCTGTCCCTCCACCTCGGCGAGGAACGCAGCCGGAAACGCGCCCTTGATGCCGCCTCCATCGATCGAGAGGATTCTCCGCACCTAATCGGCCTTCCCGTCGCACGGGGCATGCGGAATGCCGCCGCCCAACCATTCGCCGGTCCGCAGCCAGACATCGTAGAAGACGAGCCACTCGAGCAGCCACGGTACGATCGTTCTCGAGATCCGGTCGCTGGCCTCCCACTCGCGAGCAACCGGCCAGAATAGGCACGGGCGAGGCCCCGGATACGTATGTGGAATCCCCGCTTGGTCGTCCCGTCGATGCAGCGGGGGATCCTCCACGAACACCTTGGGTAGCTGTTTCAACGAGTACTCGATTCGGACACGGCGGGGCTCGCTCAGCGCGGTCGGCTTGACCGAGCCCCGGCAGACGAGCCTTCCCTTCCGGATCTCGCCCTCGAACCCGTGCGCACGAAGGTCCTGGAGCTGCATCGCCAGGGTGATGGACCGCCTGGTCCTACTTTTCGGTGCCACCGTAGAACCTGTTCGGCCGGATCGTTGCACCCGAGGCGGCCGTCGTTAGCGATCCACCCGAGAAGCGAAGCCGCTTCGCTTCGCGAGCCGCCTGCAGTCGCTCGCCGAACTTGACGCGTGCGATGTTCATGATGCGCTCGCCGAAGAGGTCGTCGAGTTCTGCATCGAGGGTGGCTCCGTGAAGCTCGGGCAGGCGCGCGACCCGGTCCCTGAGGACGCGGACCCACTGCCGGAAGGCATCGAAAGACTGAGGCTTCGCCGCCCAGGACTCCGAGAACAGCTCACGTGGGTTGGTCGGGTTCTGGACCTCGAGCACGCGACCCGGCGGTACGTCGGACCATGCGACGATGCGACTGAGCACCGCCAGCAGAGCTCCGAACAGGTCGGACTCGCCATGATAGGCGTGGCCCGCCAGGGTGGTGAGCACGACGGACCTCGGCGCGTCTTCGTGGCCAGCGAACCACTCATCGCGGTTTCGCTTGACGAGCTGGACGACCTGCTGGAGGAGCGCCTTCCGCTGGGCGTCGTCGTTGGGAGGCAGTGGCTCTGCCTGGGCCCGCTTCTGCAGGATCGCAGCTTCGGCGCACTGGTCTTCGAACCACCGTCGGAAGCCTCTCGGGTTGCTGGCAGACCAAGCTCGTAGCTGGCGGTCCGGTACCAGGATCGCGCCCGGCTCCACCGCGGCCACGTCCGGAACAGCCGGGAGGATGTCCATGTGGAACTCGCCGGCGTAGTTCAGGCGCAGGCAGCGCTTCTTCGGTTCGAGGATCTTTCGATACGTGCCGTGCGATGCGAGCGCATCGTGGACGAGCGAGTAGAGGATCATCGGATCGGTCAGGCCGAGCGCCTGAATCTCCAATACCAAGTCGAGGTCGTACTCTTCGTTCCCTCGCGGTTTCACGGTCGTCTGGAGCGCCATGGACCCCTGCGGGTAGATCGTCACCGCGCGATCTTCGAGGCAGCGGTCGATCCACCCCCCAACCGTCTCGTAGCGCTGGACCGCGAGGTCGTACTGGGTCGGCGTGATCTGCAGCGCCGTGGTCACCTCGCTGAGGAGCCACGCGAGTTGCCCGCGTGGTGTCTGAATGTCGAAATCGGTCATCTGTCTCTCACCCCCGGCGGCCGCGCCGCCCTTCACTTCGGTCTTCGGGCTCGAAATCCCCTTCTGGATCGGGGTCTTGTGCGTCCGGACCTCGGCGCGCACACTCGAGCCGTCACCTCTACTACCCGCGACCCGGAGTTTTTCGCGCCCCCACCCGACTTTTTTCGCGAGATTCGCCGGATCGCCGGTAGATCAGCCCGTGGAGCCTCTGACCGATTGAGCGCAGACGTCCTCGAGAAGCTCCGCCGTCAGGACTGGGACGCGATCGGTCGCGTGCTCGTCGCGCACGTCATCCGGCGCTCGCACCTGCGTGCCTGGAGGGAGGGGACAAAGCTGGCATCACTCGGCCTGGGAAGGGCCCCCGAGGACATCGTTCAGGACGTCATCACGAAGGTCTTCGCTGGCGAACGCACCTGGGACCCGGAGCGCGGAGAGCTCGTGCCCACACTCAAACGGATCGTCGAGAGCGAGCTCGACCATCTGTGGAAGGCGAAGGCCCGCAGGGTCGAGTCCAGATCCCCGGATGATCCGGAGCTGCAAGCGACCCAGGAGTCCCACGCATCCGAGATCGATCCGGACTTCCGGGAGCCGGGTGCAGAAGAAGTTGTCGAGGAAGCCGAGACTTGGGTCTCCGCTAGTACGCGCGTGGGGGCGCTGTTTGCGGCGGTGGAGGGCGAGCCCGACCTGCAAGCTGTGCTCGAGGCGATCATGGAGGGGTGCGAGCCGAAACCGAGATACCTGGCGGAACATCTCCAAGTGCCCGTCCAGGAGATCTACAGCCGCATGAGGCGATTGCGTCAGCGTGCGAAGCAGCAGGTAACGTAATGGCGAACGGAAAGCCTAAGCCCGAAACAGACCAGGATTTGATCGACGCCCTCGCAACTCTTCTTGAGAACGAGGAAGACGCCGATCAAATGGATGCAGTCGACGAAGAACTCCGGTCAGCAGGCTACGACCCTGCGGCGATCGGTGCCCAGATGGCTCGAGTTGCTGGCGAAGCCTATGCGAGCTCGCCCTACAACTGGCGCCGTCGCGCGGCTGCTGAGCGAGCCGAAGCAGAGCAGCGGCTGCGAGAGCGCTCACTGCAGCGAGAACGAAGGGGCCGGTCCGAGGTCCTGGACCAGATCAACGCGATCATCTCCCGTGCACCAGATCTTGGGGAATCGAGTCGCGTGCAAGCGCACTTCCGGAACCTCGACGAAGCAACGGACGAAGACCTCGAAGACCTGCTCACCGAGCTGGAGTTTCTCGAAGACACGGGACGAGACGAGGAAGCCTGAACTAATGACGGTGCCTCGAGCTAGTGCTGCAAGCCTCATTGCCGATCTCGGCATCGGTAGCGCCGAAGACCTGCGGCAGCTCGCGGACCTCGCCTGGGCGCGAGGGATTCTCGTGCGAGAAGGACCTCTTGGCGGCGCCGAAGCACGCCTCGCAGTTCGCGGAAGCCGCGGCATCATCACCGTCTCGTCACGCATCGAGAATCGACATCGTCGACGCTATGCGATCGCCCACGAAATCGGCCACTTCGAGATGCATCGAGGCGAGTCGCAGCTTTCCGTTTGCTTGGAAGAAGACATCAACCGTCGCTTCGGAACGAAGTACGAATCTGCGATGCGGCGCGAGGCTGACGCCAACGAGTTCGCTTCGCACCTGCTGGTTCCCGATTCGATGGCCCTTCCCTTAGTCAAGGGCATCAAGCCGAGCATGAACGTCGCGAAGAAGCTTGGCGACGAGTTCGATGTTTCGCTTACCGCTGCGGCCTTGGCCTACATGAGAACGTGCAATGACGTGTGCGCGATCGTCTACTCCAAGGACGGCCACGTGAAGTGGTTCGCGCCGTCGAAGGACTTTCGAGAGCTTGGCTTCTTCGTCGAGCTCGGCCCGCTCGACGGCTACACGATCGCAGCCGACTTCTTCCGGGGCCGCGCGATAGCAGACGCTCCCATGAGCGTCGATACAGTGTCGTGGCTGGCACCGGGTCGGTTCGACCGCGAATCAATGATCAAGGAGCATTCGATCGCGATGCCCTCTTACAACGCGGTACTCTCGCTGCTCTGGGTCGAGCAGGATATCGGGTTCTGATGCACACCCAGGTCAAATGTGTTGCCAGTGTGGTTCGAGCGCAACAATCCTTCGGGTGATGTTGCACGTGGCCGCTCTCGGTCCGAACTTGCGGATCGACCAAGCGCCAGCGCGGATTCTCGACTTCGATCTGACGAAGCTCAGCCAGCCGCCGGCGTCGCCGAAGGCGCCAGCCGTGCCCTCCGATCTGACCGCGGCCCTCGCGGCGGGAAGCATAGTCACCGAGGTCCATGCTCTGGCGAAGGGCTGCGGCGCGGTCGTCATCTTCGTGACGGCCAGCGACGGTGTGCGTCCACTGGACCACCTCGTGCAGCGAGTGGAAGTCGTGGACGGCGGTGCGCCGACGGGCGATTGCTTCACGGGCGAGTCCTCCTTCGAGTCGGGACTCACACGTATCCTGGCACTGTCTGGAGGGCCTCCAGCCGACCTGGGGCTCCAAGTGATCGAAGAATCAGTGGGCAACGACATCCGTGCGGCGGCGCTCCTTGTGGACAAAGCCGGGAACCACTGGTCCTGGGAGATGGCGTCGTCCCTCGCGGCCTACCTGGGCGACAAGGAGCTCCTCGAGAGATCCGTCGACACCGTGCGCACCGGTTTGACCTCGGACAAGCCACTGGACTACAGCGCGGCGGGCCTCGAGCTTTCCAAGGTCATCTTCTCGGGCAAGCGGAGCGACCAGACCAAGAAAGCGAAGGACGCTCTCGACGCGCTACGGAAACGAGTCGATGCCGGGCCCACACCCACGGTCCTGATCCGTGCTCTGGAGAAGGGGAAGAACGAGCTCTTCGTGCCGCTCCGGCTGATCACGGCGAAGGGGAAGGACGCGCAGTTCAAGGGCAGGCTTCACGTCGTGCATCCGCTGCCCCACGGCGAGAGCTACGGACCGAAGAGGCCGCCCTGTGTCGAGAATTGGTCCTACGCCATTCCCACGGGTCTAGGAGGCAGCGACCTCCCGACAGAGATCCAGGCGGACGCGGGGTGGCTGCACCCGGTTGATGCCACCATCGACGCCCTCCGGAATTTCTTCGGCCGCCCTCCCCAGGAATCGCCGGAGGGCCTGGTCCTGCTCTCGCATCACTCGACGGGCGCCGTCTGGCACCGGGAGAACGCAGATCGTCTGCTGATCGGCGAGCTGAACCACAAGTTCGCGGATGGCAGCATCGGTGTGCTCTTGAGTTGTGACGTTGCGGCCGCCCGAGAGCGAGAAATGGTCCTGACACGCCGCCTATCCACGTTTGGCGTGGACTCGCTGATCCTATCTCCGTTCTCGCTGCGGGCGACGTACGGGCGGGCCTTCTCGATCGGCTTCGCGGAAGCCGTTCAGGAGGCCCGGGCGGCGGGGAACCCCGCGACGTTGGTGCAGCTGTTCGACGCGGCGGCAATCAAGGCCCGGCAGCGGCTCAAGACTGCGACACGACCTCGAGACTACGGTGGAATGGACCTGGAGCTGATCCTGGCTGGGGACCACGCGCAAACACTGTGCGTGGAGGAGAATCCATGAGACGTTCCGGATTTGCACTCAAGCTCGGCGTGCTGGCCGTCTTTCTAGTGGCGCGGGCGCCAGATGCCTGGGCTCGGAATTTCGTCGTTGTGAGCGATCTCCACATGGGCGTCGGAAAGGCCAATGGGCAGTGGGATCCCACCGAGGACTTCCGCTGGCCAGTGGCCTGGGACGGCTTCCTGAAGGACGTCGCGAAGCGATTACCCGACACCGACCTGGTACTCGCAGGAGACGTGCTGGAGCTTTGGCAGCCGCGGGCTCCCGGCGTGTGCAAGGGTCCCGACGCGGACCACGGCTGTACGGTCGACGAGATGATGGCGATCCTGAAGACGTCTCTCGACGCGCACAAGGCCGAGCTCGCGAGCCTGAACGAATTCGCGAAGAAGAAGGGCAACTGCGTCTATTTCCTACCAGGCAACCACGACTCGATCATCGTGGTGGGCAAGCTCTGGAAGGAGATCCGCAGCCGATTCTCACCGCCCGATGTGGCCTGTGTGAAGCGGTCGACCGACGGCTTCTGGGAGAGTGAATCCGGCAAGGTCGTGGTCGAGCACGGCCACCAGATCGGTGCCGATACCAATGCGTACCGTAAGTGGCCGAAGATCGTCTACAACATCCAAGGAGTGGAGTACATCGAGCGGCCGTGGGGCGAGCAGTTCGTCCAGGGTCTCTTCAATGCCGAGGAAGAGAAGATGCCCCTGATCGACAATCTGACGCCGAACTCGGCTGGCGTGCGGTACAAGATGGAAGACCGGGGGAAGCTGGGTACCATCGCGGATGTAGCCAGGTTCATTCGCTTCAACCTTCTCGATACTTCGGTTCGCCAGAAGATCCAGACCCTCGGCAAGGACGAAGAGGGCAAGCCTATCTGGAACCTGCAGAAGGGGCGGGATCTTGGATACAAGCTCTACCTGGGCAGTTTGGATCCCGCGGATCCGTTCGCGGTGGCGCTGAAGGAAGGCGCGGACGACAGCGAGTGGGGCGACCTTCGTAGAGCGCTGGACGCGCAGGCCAAGACGCTTTCGGACTCCGAGGTGAAGACGCTGTGTGACCAGCTTGCGGTGTATGAATTCGAGCCCAACTGCGAGGACGAGACACTGGGGGCCGCCGTGGCCTCGGTCTTCAGCCGTGAGCACATCACCGGCGACCACGTAAAGGAACTCTCCAGCAAGAAGGGCAAGATGGAGCTCTTCATCTACGGCCATACGCATGCTTTCGAGCGCAAATGGCCTGTGAAGGTCGACGATGCGGTCAGTGTGAACGTCATCAACACGGGCGCTTTCCAGCGCGTACTGGACGACGGCAAGTTGCGCGCGCTGGCCGCGAAAGAGAACAAGGTGCGCGACGGGATCGGTATCGTCTACACCCGGACCGGCCGCCGCTTCTTCAACGACGCCTCCTGGGAGCGCGAGTTTCTCGCGCGCGTCCGGGATGTGCTCACGTCCACGGGCTTCTGGGAGAAGTTCGAGACGGACTGGGTGTGCCTCGATACGGAGCTGATGCCGTGGTCTGCGAAGGCGCAGGCGCTTCTCCA
>JANQEO010000352.1 GCA_028278325.1 Candidatus Binatia bacterium | reverse complement strand
TCTCGATGCTCGGCGACGACAAGGTCCTGGTCGAGATGCTCCGCGCCCAGGCGTGGGTCCGCCAGGACAGCTCCCTGGTGGTCACGCGGGCGGCCGACGGCTTCAAGGGCGTGCCCAGTGGCTGGCCCGAGAGCGTCCCCGATCCCTCCGCCTACGTGGCGGGGGAGTTGGGCCGGCGGCGCGACGAGTACATGAGGCGGTTCGACGCGCCGCCCAGGGGCGGGGCGGAGCCCCCGGCGGCCAGCCCCAGCGTGGCCAGGTTCAGGCAGATGACAGGAGTGGAGACATGACCTTCCTCGGGCACCGCCACGAGCGGCACTGCGCGCACATCGCCGCCGTCCGCGCCGTCCAGCGGCGCCACCAGCTCCAGCGTGTCGAGCGCGTGCTCGCGCAGCACGAGGCGTGGCGGCGGGCGGGCATGGTCCTGGACGGCGACGCTGAGACCGTCGACGCGCTCGGCGAGATGCACGAGGAGCTTGTCGCCGAGATGCTCGCGGAGGGCCAGCAGCCATGAGCGCGAGGTCCGCGCGGTCCACGCGGCCCACGCGTCCCACCTCGGTCCTCCACCGCCGGACGACGACGCGCGCCTGCCTGCGTTGCGGGCGGAGGTTCAAGAGCGAGGGCGCGCACAACCGGCTGTGCGCCATCTGCCGTGGGCGGTCGGTCAGCCCCTTCGAGCCCGAGGGGTAGTTCAGGAATTACGCTGACTGCTTTCGTTTCCACGCTGCCCAGTCGATCAAACCGTGATCTTTGACTACGTCCAGGGAGCGCGCGGGTAGGTCGTCACAGAACACCACTATGTTGGTACAGTTCCACCGTGCGCTGGGGACAAGCATCCCGTCGAACTCGAGGAAGTGTGCCGTCTCCGCGATGTCTTGCGTACGTGGATACTCTTGTCCTCGTTCGTCATACGAGAGCTGGCCGAATGTGGTCACGTCAAATCCAAGCTGCGCGAGATCATCGAGGGTAGGGATTTTGAGCATTTTGGAGAGGGAAACAGAGAGCTCGAATACCTTGTAACGAACCCTTGACGGCATGATGGGTTGGCCGCGAGACAGATGGAAGTGCATCTCTGCAATCGCTCCGTCGCGCTCGGCAGAGGTGTATAGGACGTCGAACGTGCGATCATCCCAGCGACCGCCAGCACTACGGCACAGGCAGGGGTCTTTGCCCTCTCGCACAACCCGCCATACCGACCCATCGAACGATTCGGACGCGGCTGCTTCTAGTGCATCGATGAGATCGTTGTCGCGGACAGTTCTGGGACGGACCATTGTTAGACATACGCTTCGGCATCAAGTCGCTCTAGTACACCTAGCACTTCCTCAGATCGGTTCTGACAGATCAGGTCGATTGCACGTTCGCCGTCCAGCTGTGGATGACGCGCGTAGAGCCAAGCCCGAATCTCTTCGGGGCTGTAGTATTCGCCGAGACGACCAACTACGTAATGCAAGTCTGAAAGCACAAACTGCGTGCGCGTATGGGGCTTTATTGACCCCTGCTTCCAGCGAGTTACGGTGGCCTTCGACACATCTGTGATGTTTGCGATGTCAGTGCCTTTTAGACCGCCGACCTCCTGCAGTTCTCCGAGGTAACGGGGCACCACTCCCTGGGCACCACTCATTTTCGATTTTCTCCCTCTTCTTGGCTGTTGCTTCGCCTAGGCGCGACGGGGCGCGCTCTTGGAGTCTCGTCGCTCCTGTTTTCGTGAATCCTTTCTAGCGTAGTTCGCAGCTTCTCCACCTTCCGGCTGTGATCGTGGAAGCGCTTCATCAGTTTCGACAAGTCGATTTCGTGCAGCGCCGCTTCGGACTCAGAAGGTTTCAATTGCTTGATCCCCCGCGCCAGTCTGTCCGCCTCAGCGATTGGTCCATTGAGCAGGTAACGCTCTCTGCTCAAGTGGGGAACATCCTCCAAAGCCCGGACACTCGAAAAGGCCTGATACGCCGCGTGGCGACGCGGGTCATCTATCATGTCCTTAAGGCCGTGCGGGCAGCATCTGCGATCGCCACAGGCGACCAGTTTTCGACCCCCTCTCGCGCTAACGAGTAGCTCCAACTCCTTTATTGTTGCCGACTTCCCCAATCCGGGAATTCCTATCCGGACTGCTCTGCCGAATCCGTCCTCATTGCGCGGCGGCGGAGGCTGGTACCAAGCTCGCGCGTCGAACCTCTCTCGCTCGCCAATACCTTGGGCGACTCCCGATGCCGCTCCGAACGCCATTGCGACGAGCCCAGGAAGGCCGCCGAGTTGATCGGCGATGACCGGCTTCCCCATGTTGTGCAGACCAGCCATCGCTGAGAGGTAGCGTTTCATTGTTAGGGGACCCGCGTCAGATCCGAGGCCCGATGCTCGCACCCAAACATTTTCCACGGGGAGGTCGACGATCATCCTCATCAGCCCGCCCCTGAAGGCATCACTGTTCAACTGCGTGTGTGGTGCAATGATCGGGTAGTCGATGGCGATATGTTGGCCGCCCTCCCTGTCGAGCGCCTCCCTCAGGAGAGCGCAAGCCCGAGCGTCTACAACCGACCAGTCAGTAACCGAAGGGTCTCCTAAATAGTGCGTGGGCGCCAAGACCGTATCAATGCGAGATGAGACGGCAAAGCGGGCGATCTGTCCGATCACGTCCGACGCCGCGTCTGCCTCGAATTGCTCCGGGCCAACGAGCCCGCCATCGCCCGCGCTTGCCCAAGGCGCGTGTCTAGAATGCCCGCCCACCTTGCTTGGCGCTGCGAGTTCGGCGACCTCGGTATCAAGTACGATCTCTGCTCCGTCGTCTTGAAGGGCCTCAATCAACTCCCGCTGATGGCGCAGTCTCGACGCGTCAACTACGACTCTGTCAGCGGGTAGGCGGCCGGACGCGTGCAAATCGGCAAGCTTCTTGTGTGCTTCGCCAATGCGAACGAACTGGGCAAGACGCGGCTTCGCCGCTGCCGTCATTGGGAACGGTACGATCTTGGTTTCCATCATCGGCCACCGGTTGACGTTTGAGTTTCACACATATACTCTCATGAAACCAAAATGTCAACCATGAGGAAGCTGCCTGCCCGTGCATCGCCGCCGCGCGCCGGGGCTGAGAGAGTTTAAATACAACAATTTCAGTAGGTTGCGGTATATGGCGCGCCCGGCAGGACTCGAACCTGCGACCCCTTGATTAGGAACTGGACTCCGGAGGCCCCGGTCCGACCCGGTCGCGCCGCAATAGATTGTCCAGCTTGGCATATTTGGCACACGATTCAACTGCTAGGCCCCGAACACGACTGGACCACCACGGTTGTGAATCGGCATGCAATAAGGACCCCGTTTTCGGGGTGATCGGCATCCAAACGGGACCCTGGGGACAGTGGGGTTCAGATAGGCCTTCGAAGAATTCG
>JANQEO010000174.1 GCA_028278325.1 Candidatus Binatia bacterium | reverse complement strand
CCTGTTTGATCTGATGGTCTCTCTCCGTTTGTTCGCCTTCGTCTTGCTTCCGGGGTACACTTGACTACTTACTCCAAAGTGTCGGTAGCGGCCCCCCGGTTCGTCTGAGATGAGTTGTGCCGGGTGGGTTGCTCCTTCTTGTTCGCTCGCCCAGGGCGCAGTCGGTGTGTGCGGTGTCCTCTCATACGCGCTTCTGGTTTGCTGCCTCGGCGGTGTCATCTCGCCGATGTGCCCCACGCGACCGTCCAGCCCATCCATAAGCGCCGTCAGAACGCCCAAACCGTTTGCTCGTTCCGCGGTTCGTTCGGACACCAGTTTCCGGGGCGGCGGTGGCCGGGATGTTTCCGGCTCTCTGTGGAGACAAAGGCAAGCGCCGCCGCCCCGCCCTTGATTTCGAGTTCTCGGACTTAATCGGGGCCGGGTTGGCGCGGCGCCGCTGTAGCCGGTCAAGCTTGAGCTGCTTCCCGTACGAAGAAAGCGCGACCAATCGTAAGTGTCGCACCCGGCAGCTGGAGTGCCCGCTTTCGAGTCCCGATTAGATCAGAGCGCGCGAAGCGCAGTCTCATCCACCTACTGCTGCCGATCGACGTGCAGTCGCGGCTTCCGCAACACGATCTGACGAGTGGCGCGCGATTTGTCGCCTCTGCTGTCCTCGACGACGAGCTCGAGCGTGAAGTCGCCGGTGGCCTGTGGAAGGTCGAAGGAGAATTCGGGTTGACGGGAAACCACGTCTCCGTCAAACAACCACAAGTAGCTGGTCTCCGAATCAAGCTTCTCCTGCGGACTGATTCCGTGGCCGCGCACCAGGATACGCCCTCCGGGCGGTAGTTCATCGCCGGGCTCTGGCAGTCGGATCTCCGCGGAAGGGCCGATCCAAGGGCGGGAGAAGGAGGACGAAAGGACGTCAACCGTGTTCAGGCCATCAGTTGCTCGCAGTCGAAAGCAACAAGCCTCACCGCCGGAGAGATTGCCCGCGCGGATCGTCGCGCTGGCTTTCACGCGGCGCGAGCCGAGGGGCTTGAAGGTGGTTCCGCCGTCGCACGAGTACGCAAGGTAATAGGTCAATTGCCGATTGTCAGGAGTGTCTGCAGTCCACTGGAGTTCCAATTTGTCGTCGTTCCGAGCGCGCGCCGCGGCCGCGGCATCGACGTCGAGAGAAACCTGGGGCGGAGGGCTCGGTCGGTCGGCGCGGAACAATACCCGGTCTCCCTCGAGCAATTCGAGGGTGCTGGTCTTGTCTTGCCAGGGGACCTTCTCCCTGATGTGGGAGGTGGCCGGGTCGTCATGACGGTTCCCGAAGATCACTTCTATCTGGTGTGTGATTAGTACCTTGCCGTTTCCGTCGAGAAGCCGCACGGCGAAGTCGCTGTCGAGGACCGGGTCGTGATACCCGGATGGCGACTCCGTGACGTAGCCGGGGCGCCAACGGAAGGACCGGTCGCGGTAGAGCCGGCCTGCGAAGCGGTAGTATCGGATGGTATGTGTCACGGGTTCCTCCTCATTGCCGCTTTGCGAATATGCGGCCCCAGGTGATGGAGGAGCTCCAGCGCGGGTTGCCATAGCCCATCAAGTCGTTGATTCCGGTCCCGGCGTTGGGATCTGCGGGCACATCCATCGCTGACGAGTCGAACGGAATATCGAGGACCTTGGCGCCGTCATCGTGGTCGTCGTAGGGATCTGCGGCGCCGCCGATGTCCACGTGGTTGAGCTTGTGGGCGTGTCCGAGCTCGTGGCTCGTCTTGATACGGTTGCCAACGTAGCAGATCTGGCGACGGTCCCAGCCAACGCCGCGATTGAAACCGGCGCTCATGGCAACCCAGTACTCGCCATTGTCCTCGTATTCGTCGGCGAGATCCTCCAGGTCGTCGAATGCGTCGAAGAGCCCGTCGTCCGTACCCAGGTTGTGCGGCGTAGTGACGACCTCATCCTCCGGCTGGGGGATCCAGAATCGTACGTCACTGACCGGCATCAACGGCCTGATTGAGAGGACCTCACCGCGGACATCGGCCAAGGAGGGCGTGCTTCCGTTCCATGTGTAGCGAACGCACACGACATCGAGGGTCTTTATGTTGATAAAGGACTTCGAGTCCCCCACGTCGCGGCCGAACGCTCCCGAGCGGCCACCAAAGTCGGGAACTGAAACGCGAAAAGCGAACCGAAGCTCCCCGGTGACTCTGGAGGCCGGAATCATGAAATTGAACGTATGGCTCTCGTCGGCGCGGTCGATGTTGCCCGGGGCCCGGACGACAACAGGATTGTTGGAGGCCGGGATGTAGGGGTCCCAATAACCGCGACCCGCGGGCATCATATGGAGTTCCCCGACCGCTCCCGGGATCTGATCATTGTTGAAACCCGCGATGTCGGTCTCGGCATACAGGCGTAGGACAGTGCTTTTTCCTACGGCACAGTCTACGGAGTTGTCAGTCTTGCCTGTCCGACCGAAGTGCTGGATACCCTGTGTGACCTCGAAGCCTGTGATCCTGATTCTAGGCTCAACGGCGACCTTGACGACCACGTCGGCCTCGACTGAACCACACGCGTTCGTGGCTGCTAGACGGTAGCGGTGTTCGGCTAGGCCGGTCGCGCCGGACGATCCCAGGTTCAGACTCGTACCCGCAGGGTTTGTGACGTCGACCGCGGGCCCCGCAGCTCCGACCCGGCGAATCCGAATCGTGTCAGCGTTGTCAACTTCCCAGGTGAGAGTGAGGTTCTCAGTCGGCAGCGCGAGCGCTACGGCGCGGTGATTGAGTAGGAAGCGCCGGATGACGGGAACTCCTACACGGAGATAGTTCGAGCCAGTGCACGGTGGACACGGCGTCCGATCGCGCCGCGGACGCATCGACACGGACCGCCTGACCCCGCAGTTGCTCAGCGTCTTGGCCATAGCGTCGGAGCGAGCGCGCAGTCCTCTGCGGTAAGAGTTGTGTCGCTCTTGGGCGTCCTTGTCGAGAAACCCTATGCAACCGGCGCGGGCCCAGTCGGGAGCAACGACGCGGATCTCGGTGTCGGACCATGTGGAGGAAGGGACGTCGACCTCACGGCAGCCATCCTCAGACGGAAGCAAGAGAGAGATGTGCGCGGGAGGCGTTGCGCCGAAACCGTTGCCGCTAATCACTATGGTCTGTCCCGTGCAGATCTGCCCGGAGCTCACGGAGGTGATGCCATCCGCGTGGGTGACCGGTTCAGCGGGTTTGTGATCGCGAGCCCACTGGGCGAAGCGATTGGCGAGACCAAGGATGCGCCTCAGGCACAGACGGCGGTCGGCCCGGCGGGGATGGCGCGGCGGGCGTCGACGAGGGGGGCGTCCCGGGCGCGGTTTGCGACCTCTCGGGCCGGTACGGGTGGGGCGTCGGGCTGGCTTCTTCGTGGGCCTGCTCTTGCGAGCGGGGCCCTTGGCTGTCTTTCTCTTGGTGTTCTTGGCCTTCTTGGTTGTTCTTTTCTTCGCCGACATCACTGTGCCTTGTTGCTAGCGTACGCTAGGGCATCGGCTGCCTTCACTCTTGTGTAGCGCATGGATCTACGATGAGGACGTAGCACGGTCCCGCATGAAAAGCGTTGCGAGCGCTTGAAACTCAGCCAACTCGGAGTCCGCGGCGGCCGCTGCTAGTTCTTCGAACCACTCCGCGTTGTCACTCATGGCGAGCAGTTGGGCGCTCAGCGTTTCCCAGTCGGCCTCGTCGCTTGCTATCATCGCTGCCGCGACGGAGAGATCGACAAATGCGTCGGCGCCCGCAAACGCCGCGGTCCTTTCGGGGGGAAGTCGCCGCGTCTGAGAATCCGTCTCGGAGTCGGGTGCTTCGCTCTCGGACGCTGGGTCGGTGCCTGCGGCATACTCGAGGAGCCCACGGAACGAACTCTCGGCACGCCGATCTCCAGCGATGACCTGGGGAACCAACGCAACCGCAGACTCGATCTCAACCAACTCCGCGCGGAGGGACGCGAGCAGCGCTTCGGCAACGGCGGCGTCCATTCGCATCGCGGCTTTGTGAATCCGCTCGAAAGCAACGGACGGAAGTGCGGATAACTGGACCGGCTCGGACATGTCTCGATCCCTCGGCGGCAGTCGAGTCCGTGGATAGCGGACTCCGGACAGGCACGCATGACGAAACACGAATAGCGGCGACAGTAGCGGCGGGCCAATTCAATGTCAATTGAGACAGTTCGCGGCCTCCGGGCGTGCCTCCTGGAGACGATAGCCACGTGCTGGCTTCAACGAGACACCCCCGACAGGAGGGGTGGGCGGTAGAGAACAAGTCAACGCCACCCTCCGATGCGGCCCGCCCTGGGCGTACTCCCGGCGTGGGTCTCTTTCTCCCCCCGAGCTGGGGTTTGTCGGCCAATTCCTGAGCTGATGCCGTCCTGATTTCAGAGAGGCGCTGCCGGGGCGGGCGACGTGAGGATGAACCATGGCAAAGAAGACCTCTACGGCCCGTCGCCGGACCAGCAACAAGCGCGAACGTGCACCCTTGGGGTTCCCAGGAGGTAACCCGCTCGAGCCCTTCCGCCTGCAGCCGGGAAGAACGCCCGTTGATGCTCCGTCTGATCGAGTGAGAGGGGCGTCGCAGCGAGGCGACGGCTACAATGCGACGTGAGGGCGAGTCACTGGACAAGGAGGCGTCCGATGTCCGCCAAGGCTGTCTACGTCGGTCTCTCGCTTCTTCTGGTTGCCCTGGTTGGCCTCGACATCTGTTTGACCGTCGAGCTGGGTCGGACCACCGAGGAGGAGCTCGAGAGCCTTCGGGCATCTGTCGAGCGCCTGGAGCGCAGGGTCGCGATCGAGCGCA
Source organism: Candidatus Binatia bacterium (assembly GCA_028278325.1). GTDB lineage: Bacteria > Desulfobacterota > Binatia > UBA1149 > JAJCZL01 > JANQEO01. Next base: position 7,765 of record JANQEO010000174.1, on the reverse strand, counting down.
AGGGCACTCCCACGCGTCGGCCCGCGCGCGGCGACGGCATCCCCACGGATCGATTCCAGTCCCCTCGGGTTGAAGCGACGTCGGCCGGTGACGCGCCGGGTGGTCAGCCTCAGTTCGACCGCGACCCGGCGGCCTGGCTCGCGCGGTTCCATGAAGACTCCGGTGACTGGCGCCATGGCCTCGCGATCGGGAAGCTGCTGGCGGCGCTGCCCCCGGAGGAAGCTCTGCGGATCCTGACCGAGATCTGGGGAGACCTTTCTGTCACGCACAGACAGCAGGGCCTCAAGCCGCTCGTTTTCGGCGGGAATCCGAAGACCCTGGACTTCCTCGATCTCGCGGCGACAGATTCCGATCTCAGCGTGCGGCAGAGGGCGTATAGCTACCTGCAGGGGATCGCCTTCGTCGACTTTGCCGAGGACCACGAGGCCTACCTGCAGTGGGCGGCTGCCAACAAGGGTCGCCCACTGGCGGACGTGGTCGAAGAGGGGACTCGGGGCTTCGTGGCGAAGCTGCGAGACGTCCCCCTGGACGAGTTGGACGCCGCTCTCGAGGATCACCGGGGAATGCTCCAAGTCGCAATCAACAGGGGACGCGGTACCGAGACCGACGTCAAGGATCTTGTCATGAAGGCAGGTGCAGGGGCGATCCTGGAGAAGGCCCTGTCAATGGGTGACGCTTCGACTCAGAAGGCCGCGCTCGACTGGGTATCGCGCATGACACCGGACTCGAGCTGGCTCCAGACCCACGTGGCGCCGCTCCTCACTAGCTCGGATACGGGGACTCTCACCGCGGCCTGCTACACACTGGGACGAGAGGATGTTCCCTGGGCGCGTGACCGTCTCACCGAGCTGATGAAGACGAACTCGATCGTACGGTCGAGTGCAGCGTCGGCACTCGGGATGATGGGCGACGCGCGAGCGATCCCCGAGATGATCTCCGCAATCGTCAGCGATCCCAGCTCGAAGACGATCTACGACGTTGGGTACTTCGGCCTGGGGAAGTTGACGGGCGTGTCCTACAGCGAGAAGCACGACGGTGAGTGGTGGCTTCAGTGGTGGGAGAGCAACCGCGCACACATGCCCGAGGAGATCCGGCATGTGACGATCGGTCGCATGCCTTGAGGGCGGAGGACGCGCACCGGATCCTGCCGGGCAGCGTTCGCATGACTTTTTCTTGTTCATGATCCGGCCCCAGGTGGATTGTCATGGTGGGGCAGGACATGCAAGTACCGCGCGACCAGGTCGGCATCGAGGAGTTGATGGAGCATGGGCACTTCGTCCGAGCGCTGTGTCATCGGCTAGTCGCTGATCCTGACGGTGCACTGGAGCTGGGCCAGGAGACCTGGGCTCGGGCGATAGAGAGCCCGCCGTCCCGGCGGGCGTCACTACGCGGTTGGCTGGCGCGGGTCGCGCGGACGTTGGCGTGGAAGAAGTCGGCGCGGGATGCGGGCCGACAACGCAGGGAGAGGCGGGCCACGCGCGGCGAGGCAGTGCCCGATACCGCCTCGATCGCGGAGCGTCGAGAGCTACTGCGCGCCGTGATGCAAGCAGTGCTCAGCCTCGACGAGCCCTACCTGTCGGTGGTGCTGCAGCGGTTCTACGAGAACCGGCCTCCACGAGAGATCGCGAAGCGGCTGGGCATCCCTGTCGCCACTGTCCAACGCCGCCTGCAGCGAGCACTGGCAAGGATGCGAGCCGAGCTGTCGGCCCGTGACCGCGGCCGCGGTTGGAGGCCCGCCCTCCTTGCTTGGTTGGGCACCCGTGACGTGCACGCCGCAGCGGCGGCCGCAGGCACCCTGGTCGCATCAGGAGTCGTGGTCATGAAGACGTTGGCAGTCTTGGGAATCGTCGTACTTGCAGTGGTCTTCGGTTCCCTTGCGCTGGGTGACGGTGCCGAGCAGGAGAAGTCGTCTGTGTCGCCGAACGGTTCAACCGAGTCTGCCTTCAACGGCTCGGCCGAATCGAGGGAGTCCGACAGGGTGGTGCCCACGGAACCGTTCTCGCCGGAACCTGACTCCGAAGCTACGGCGCACCCCGTCCACCTGGTGATCATCGATGCCGAGGGGCGCGCAGCCCCGGATGCCCGGGTCGTCGTCTTCACAGGAGAGCGGGTTCTGGCGACGGGCACCACGAACGAGGAGGGATCCATGGAGATGAGCCCCATCCGCACCGCTGCGGACATCGCCGTCGTGTGGAACTCACCCCGGGTCCACCACCAGCAGCTGGCTCCGGGTGAGTTTCGTGTTCGGTTGCCGGCCACCGCCGAAGTGGCGGGCCGGGTCCGGACTCGAGACCTAGCGCCCGTGGCTGAAGTCAACCTCACCCTGCGGACCGCGGTGGCGCTGGATGCAGCATCGGGACTCCCACCCACGGCCGTCTCCGCCCTGGGCCTCGAAGCCGGCGCCAACTGGGACAGGTTCTCGACCACCTCCGAAGATGGCGCGTTCCGGTTCACCGGGCTCGATCCGTCGTGGTACGGCTCTCTGCGCCTTCCACTCGGATGGGTGGTTGCGGATTCCGACCACACCTATCTGCTCGCGGGTGGAACGATCGACCTGAAGCGCCCCGACCGGGCGCTCGATCTCATCGTCGACAAGCGGCCGATCGTGAGCGGTCGTGTCGTGTGGGCGGAGAGTGGACAGCCCGTACCTAGGGCCATCTACAGCGCGGAAGCGATTGCGACGAAGGGATCACATTCCATCACGGGATTCGTGTGCGACGAGGCGGGACGGTTCCGCCTCGCGTTTCCGAGCCAGCCCATCGATCTGTTCCGAGTGTCCGTCAGCGGACCCGAAGGCCAGCCCGGAGCGAGCGTCGACGTCGAAGGTTCGCTGGAGCGCGACAGGGACCTCGGAGACCTGGCGCTGGAACCGTGTCGCCCGGACCTATCCGTTTTCGTCCGGGATCCCGCCGGTCGGCCGATTCGCGGAGCGCTCGTCTTCGCCGGTGGAAGCAGAGCCAGATCGGAGCCGACGGACGAGACCGGCTCGACGGTATTGGCGCGTCTCGGAGTGCGGGAAGCACATATCAGGGTGATGGCCATCGGGTTCTGGACCGAGGTCGTCTCCTTGCCGGCATCCGTTTCCCGGCCGTTGACGGTCACACTCCATCCGAGCAATGCACTGCTCGTCCGAGTACGCGCCGAGGGCGGCGGCTCTCCGGAAGGGCTAAGGGTGCGCCTGACGTGCAAGGAGGCACTGTTTCCGTCCTCTCGGGACAGGGTCGCGGGTGGCGGCGAGCCCAACGCGCGAGAGCGAGGTCCGGGGCTATTGCAGCGGCCCTACATGCGGAGTGGCGACGATCTTTGGCTCACGGTTCCTGCGTCCGGCCAGCTCAGTCTCACGGGCCTTCGGCCGCATGTCCCGTTTTCCCTGGCCCTGCTCGACGCGACGAGCACAGTCCTCGCGGCAGAGCCAAGCCTGTCGCTCGTTGTCGAGGAACACCGCGAAGTCGTTTGGACTGTCGATCAGCCCCTGATCCACTGGAAGGCCGTGGTCGTCGACGCCGACGGCGCTCCTGTTCCCGGGGCCGAGCTGATGATCGAAACCAACGGAAAGTGGCATCGAGTCGCGGGCAAAGGCGGCTTCACCGCAGGACCGTTCGTTAATCTACGTGGGCGTGTCAGCGCGCGGGCTCCGGGCTTCGCGCCCACAGTCCTCGATCGACGCCCTCTCGAGGGCGCAAACGAGCTGACACGCATCGTGCTCGATCGTGGCCGCACGCTACACGTCACTGTTCTGGACTCAGACGGAAACCGGCCACGGATTCCCAAGTTGGGGGTGTCACTGGAGACACCCCCCTGGCGCTGGCGGGTTTCTGTCGAGACGGATGGCTCGTTTCGCGTGACCGGTCTCCCTGCAGGGCGGGTGCGGCTCGCTGCAGCCGGCCACACCTGGTGGAGGGATACGGCCACGTCTCAGGCGACGTGTGTCTTGGGGAGCCAGCGGTAGTGGCGGCTACGGGCCACGGCCCGTCTGCCGTGACGAGGCCCCGCCCGATCGCCATCGTTGCCCAGGTGCCACCGGTGTAGGATCGGCGAGTCATGGCCCGCGCAGGCACAGCAGGACTTGCGTTCTCGATCTGCGCTGTCACCGCAGTCGTCGCTGGTGGTTCCCTCTTGGTCAACGACCCCGCTCTTGGGGCAGCATCACGCCCACCCGCGCGCCGGGCCGCGGCAGTAGCAACAAGCAAAGCAAAGGGGGCGCGTGAATACACGTCCGTGCCGTCAGCTCGATTCCGCGACCATGCGCCCAGCCCCGCCGCTGTCGAGCCCCGGTCGCGTCGCGTGTGGTTCGACAAGGAGGGGCGCCTGTGCCTGGAGGTGCAACGTGGCCAGGGCGAGTACCCAGCACGGCTCACGGCGTGGCAGCACGGGACTCTGGTGCTTGAGGCAGGCGTGCAGGCCGGTGTCCTCAACGGGACTGCGACGTTGTGGTTCCCCAACGGTGTCCGCCGAACTCACGGGACGTTCAAGAGTGGTGCACGCGACGGCGAGTGGCTGGCCTGGTCCGATGCCGGCACCCTCATAGAGCGATCGAACTGGCGCGCCGGCAGACTGGACGGGTTGTGCGCGCGCTACGACAGCAACGGACGAGTGATTGCCAGGGGACGGTACGTCAAGGGGAGGGAATCGAGTCCATGGGATGAGTGGCAAGGGGATGGAGGCCACGTCGTTCGAGAGGGCGGGGCCGAGTCTCACGCCATCCTGTGTAGGCCCCCGATTTGGTTTGGTCCAGACGAGGGCCAGCCGAGCACGTCCGAGTTCGGGGCCAAGGTTCGGGACATGTACCTTCGAGCGAACCAGGCCTTCATGCAGAGCGCATTCCACGAAACCCGGAACCTCCTCGACGAGCTCGAGCTGACGCTGCTCTGCGCCCCGCACAGGTCAACGAAATCCACCTCACGCTCAGACATACGCTCCGAAGTTTGGAGCATGGCTGAGGTCGTTGAGAGTCGGCTTAGGGAGGCAGGCAGATGACGCACGGCTGGCTCGCACGCGTTTCGTTGGCGTTCGTCCTGCTGTCGCTGGCCGCTTGCACTGCCCCCAGGGAGCAAAAGGAGGGGGAGGCGTTCACTCTGCCCGCGAAGGGCGCTTCACAAGGCTCAGCGCCCTTCGCGTTCGTTTGTTGCACGGATGAGGGCAGATTTCTCCTTGCGACCAGACGCGGGTTCGATGACCTCACGGCGCGTCCCGTCACCGAGGAGGAGATCGTGGAGTGGTTCGTGCGAGTCGCGCAGACGCGCGACCCGAGCAGGTGGCAGGAACGCGACCCAACGGGGGCGGGCTTCATCGTGCCGGCCGATGCGAACGACGGCGACGTCCGGCGGCTGAGCGTGGTCGCGTCGCGGCTATGTGAAGCGGCGAACCGCCGATATGCCCTGATTACAATATGGATGCCCATGAACGTGAAGGCAGCGGATCTGACCACTGAGAGCCAGTTCATGGAGGTCCTCGAGTCGCGGGCCGCCGACACGATGGTCGACCCCGTCCGGTAGAGGGCGCTCTGGCAACGCGACTGGTCGGCAGATCCACCCCGCCTTACCGCTCGTTTAGCGCTCGCTGAGTCTCGGCCTTCAGCGCAGGCCCATCTACGTGCCATTGAGCACGCTGCCCGCCCCTTGAGACGAGCAGTCGACCAGCCGACACGAGTCCGCACTCCAGTACTATGCTCTGACTTCTTGCGGTTGGCAGCAGGAACACGTTGAACGTTCCGTCCGTGACCGCTCCAAGTGGGATGAGCCAGGTCCCCGCCGGGTAGCCCGACCGTAGCCCAGTGTCTCCCTCCGCCAACATCAACGTCCCAAGCTCCTTCTTCAGCTCCTCGTCGGTCTTCTCGCGAAGAGTCCCATCGCGAAGCCATACGCTGTACTCGTGGTACCACGATGTCCGCTCGGTTCCCCCTGGCAGCTCGAAACCGAGGTTCAGGAGCACGGCGTGGTGTCCACCACCGAACACCAGAGTTTCTGCGCGGGCCTGTCGTGGAGAGTTGAGGAGGGCGATCGCTGGCTGGTGATCAGGGTTGACTGATGAGCAGCAGCCGCAGCAGGCTACGAGCATCAGCAGGTCACACAGGTATCGAGCCGGGCCTGTCATCTCTCGTCTCCTTGGACTGGCTGCCCGCTCCCAAGCCAGGTCCGGTTCTACCACGGGGCGTCTGGAACGACAGGTAGCGTTCCTCAGGGAGCGGGGGCTGACTGCGCCCGGTGCCGATGGCGGGGGAGTCGGCGATGGCGTAGGCCGTGGCCTCAATGTCGTCGCCGTCGAACCAGACCACGGGTGCCGACGTCATCTTCAGCGACTGCGCGGCCTTGAGGCGTGTGTTCCCGGCGATCACCTCTCCTGAGGGCTTCGCCACGATCGGTTGCCGCCAGCCGAAGCGGCGCAGGGACGCCGCGACGTGGGGAACCGCGTCGTCGTTCAGGCGTGGGTTTGCGGGATTGCAGAAGAGGCGGTCGGTGTTGACGTGCTCGAGCGCAAGGAGCCTCTCAATCATGGACCTTCTCCGAGTGCGGGCAGCTTGGGTTGGTCTCGGAGGGTTGCCCGAAGTCGGGCGCTTGGAGTTGGCTTAGAATGTGAACCCGCGTTCAGATTGTATCCAATTGGTCGCTCAACTCCAACGTGTTTGCAGTGTCTGATGACAAGTGTGCAGCAATGCGCTGGCCACACGTCGCGTTACCGGCGTTGTCGTCGGATTTGTCGCGAGACGACGCCAGTGACGTGGTCGGGGTCGCCGTGGATTGCGGCCGATCCTGGGGCGTCTCAGCGCAAGTGTCGGGAGGGCCAAGTCTGCGCCGGGGTGCCCGAATCGGTGAACCAGCGGTGAACCTCCGGTGAACCAGTGCGAAGGTCCGAGGTTCGGTGTAATGCGACCCTTGCGTGCGGCCCGTTGCGGAGACAATTCGAGGAGACGTCGCGTCAAACGCTGCCCCGGTGTAGGGCCACCAGGACTCTCAGGGAAGGGGTGGACGTACCTGACGCGCGCAGTGTGCGGCTACAGGCTGCTCATGCTCAGAAAGCGGACGCCGGAATGTCCGATCGCTTGTGTATGATCTCGCTGGACACTGCGCGAGGTTGTTTTGCGAAGCGCGATTGTCCGCGACGAGAGGTCTGACTCTGTATCGCGAGAACGGGACGGTGTCAGCTAGACTCTCGGCGGCAGGGCTTCTGAGCCCGGAGCGATCCATGTTTGATTCAACAGGCGTGGAGCGCATCGGAGTAAGACTATCCGCGTCGGACCACCCGCATGGCAACGGTGGGGATTCCAGTGAGCGGGTCGACCGGCCGGGTCGACCAGAGCATCGTGGCGATGACGAGTACCGCACTGAAGATTCGCTCGTTGAGCTTGTTGTGCGTCTCGTGGAAGTCGACGGCTCGATGGCTGATCGGCTGATCGTTGAATGCGTGGCGTCCGACCAGAAGAAGACAAAGCTTCTGTGGGACGATGAAGCGAGTTGCCCGCCGAGTCGGAAGTGTGGACTCCGGTACACCTACGAGTCGCTCAGTTCCACGAGGTAGCCGGTGAGGTTCACCGCCTTCACGGTCGCGCTTCGGAGCATCATGGACCCCGACGTTCGTCGAACTGCTCAGGGCGTGTACCCGTCACCGCGCGTCGAACGTCAGGTGCGCGTCTTCGGTGCCCTTGATCTCGATCGTCTCGGTCTTGTGTCCTGCTCCCGTTCGCATCACGGGGGACATGCTTACCTCGTAGCGCCCCGGAACGAGTCCCCGAACCACGACCTCGTTCCCGCTCGAATTCACGCCGCGG
>JANQEO010000281.1 GCA_028278325.1 Candidatus Binatia bacterium | reverse complement strand
CAAGCCGCTCATCGAGCAACGCTACTCGGAGGAACTCAAGGGCGTCGCGGCCTTCGAGATCCTCACCCACGCCAAGCAGCGCCCAAACGAGAGAGTGGGAGACTATGCCGACCGGCTGGATCGCATGTTCGTCGCCCAAACAAACTCCATCATGGCCAAGAACGCGGCACGCTACGAGAGCGCCGATCGCAGGGAAGGACTCTACGAGGGAGTCGACATCTTCCAGAAGAACGCCTTCTTCGCAGGAGTCCGTCCGGCCCTCCTGGAGGAGGCCAAGCTCATCCGCTCCACGGAACTGGCGGACGAAGGCATGGAGCTCGCGAAGATCGTGATGATCATGCAGGAGCACGAGAGGAGCCTGGCCATGAGGAAGAACCGAGGCACGGCAGCCGCAGTGGAAGCGGACGTCGCTGCTACAACGGTGGCCACCGAACCGAAGACCATGGAGGAGTTGGCAGCAAAGGTGGCCGCCATCAACGCGGGCGCGAGGCCCAAGACGGGCAACGACAGGTACAGGTCCAAGAGGTCCCCACTTCCGCCCATAGCAGAGAGGACGAGGTGGTACTACTGCGGGAAGTGCCGCCAATGGGGCAAGCACGTCACTCGGGAGTGCAAACTCTCGGACGACCAGATCGGGAAGCTGAAGCCCATGAACTACCAGCCGAGGCCCACGGGAGAGCCCAAGGACGCCCAGTTCCCAAACTGATAGGGCGTGGCCCAGACAAGGCGGCCACGCCCCCCACAGCCTCGGAACCCAAGATAAGCGGGGAATGGCGCAGCCAGTACTACATCCCCGTCGACAGCAAAGATGGCACCAACGCGGCCCAGAACGGCGAGACAGTGGCCGTCGTTGCCGAGGTCGGCACGGCAGCACTAAACACGAACCGCCCTATCATCGACGTCATCATCGCGGGGAGGTCACAGTCAGCAGCACTGGTGGACAGCGGGGCCTCGGTCACGCTGATGACCGCCCACACCCTCGACGAAGTACTCCACGGCAGCGGCGACAGCAACGACCTCCCGAGGCTGCCCATCCCGCCCAACCTCACAATCTCCGGCGTAACTGGTCAGTTGATCAGCATCGCATCCTACCGGCTCATCCCTTTCTCCTTCATGGGGCGCACGGTGCACAGGCCAACGCTAGTGGTCCGCGGCCAGCTGAAGAACGACGTCATCATCGGGTACGACACCGTCAAGGACGAGGGCATCGTCATCGACGGAGCTGAGGACGCGGTGTACTTCAAGGACGGACACCGGCCAACGGAATGGGCCGTAGCTGCGATAGCGGCTCCAGACAGCACCCGGCTCGAGCCCAACTCAGTCACCTTCGTGAACACAGTGGCCATCATCGGGTCCATGGAAGCGGAGGTCGGAACAAAGGGCATCGTCTGCGCCAACAGCAATGACAGCTGGTACATTCCCCACACGGCAGTCGTCACCGGGGAAGAAGGAGCTGCGGAGATACCAGTAATCAACCCGACAGACCAGGCAGTCACACTGCAAGAGGGCACCATACTCTCCACGATGCTCCCGGATAAGACGGGCAACGCCGACGGCGGCAGCGAGGACG
>JANQEO010000230.1 GCA_028278325.1 Candidatus Binatia bacterium | reverse complement strand
TCCGACCCCAAAGCCCGGCCTCGTCATTCGCTATGCCTATCTCTGGGCCGACGAACACGATCGGGGGCGTGAGGAAGGCGTCAAGGACCGGCCCTGCGCTTCTCGCCGGGCCGCGGTCCCGAGAGCGTCGCCCTGGGCTTCCTCCCAGGCGGCATGGTCACCGCGATGCGCGACTGCTTCCTGGCGCTCCATGAGAAGAGCAGGGCCCGCTTCGTGCGCCGGACCGAGTAGGCATTCCACCCACGATAGGCGGCCACACAACTCTGACTCGAGCAGTTGAAGTTGGGAACACGCCTCCCAATGGCAGAGAGGTTGTCCTCTCCAGATCCGCGAGCCCGTTTGCTAGGGGATGGATTTGGCCTATTCCCTTTCCACAGCACCTCACTCTGTGCAAGTAGTAATCTCTCTGAGGCATAGGGCGCCTAACGGATACACCTGAACTCCGACCGTGGCCAAGGTACGTTTAGAAGCACCTGCGATTTGTTCGGTTTCGCAGAGAACCCAAATGCCGGCTGAGGCAAACCACCAATTCAGTTCATTCCTGCCTGCTCTCAAGCTTCCCATAGAATGCGTGTCAAGAATCACCGTCGGCAGCTTGACTCTCTCCTAACTCAGACAATTCATAGATACCCACATTGACTGCCAGAAAGCTACCGTCGCCCAAACTGTCGAGTTCAACAAACCCAGCCCGCTCAAACATGCGCCAGATCTTGCGCTCTGCCCGCGCCAGCCAAAGCTGTATGGCAAGGAGTCGCCGGGTCATAAAACGACAGCCTTCCTCATTCAGTTCACCTGGCCAAGCTCCGTCGTGGAAGAGGCGATGGACAAAGTAGTCCCGCTTCCCCTTCACCCATTTGAGGTAGTTGATGTCCTGCTGCCGAACGCCACGCCGCTCAAGTATCTTGATCAACGAGCCGAGTGTGGAACCCTGCAAGAGAGCCTTCTTGCTCAGGGATTGCTCCCAGTAGCTCTTATCCGATCCTATCACTTTCTCGAGCTTGACCTTGTCACACATGTGCATTGCAGTGACGAGCATGTCCTCGAACTTGCCGACCGCGAGAAACGCGCCCGCCATCTCCTGACAGTAAAGAAAGCGGGCAAAGTCGAGGTCTGGCATCTCCTTGATGAACTCAGACAACTGGTCTCTCGTGGCACTCGATTTGAACATGGTTTGCGTTCAGTCAATTTCTGGAGACAACATCCTAACTTCTTACTGAACGAACGGAAGCTACGGCGAAGAGTGGGCTCGGCCGGCTCGGCCGTCTCAGAGTCGCGATAATACCGACGATGCCCTCAATAGCTAGGTCTCGACCTCCGAACATCCCGTCCAAGACCCTCTTGGCTTCCAATGGCCTTTGCCGCTTAGTATTCAGAGCAGCGGCCAGCCCCCTATTCCCACTCGATCGTGCCCGGCGCCTTCGAGGTCACGTCGTAGACCACACGGTTGATGCCGCGGACCTCGTTGACGATGCGCGTCGCCGTGGCGGCCAGGAAGGCGTGGTCGAAGGAGTAGCTGTCGGCGGGCAGATCACCGACGTTGTAGTGCGACTTGATGGTGACGCTCGACGGCAGCAGGTGAAGCGTCTCCTGCGGTGATATGGCGTGAGAGGCGCGGCTGCGATCGCCGTCGGCCATCGGCTCGATGTCCGGCTTCGGCTCTGCAACGTCGCGGCCGCCTCTCACGACGCCTGCCTTTCCTCGGCCTGAAGCGGCGGGATCTCGATTCGCTCTTCCTCCGGCGCGCCGCACAGGATCTCCGCCGCACGGTCGGCGGCGTCCTGGTAGGGCTCCAGGACGATGTCGGCGCCGGCGCCGAGGAGCGCCTCCGTGTCGGCCGCGGTGTGCGAGGTCGTCGCGATGCGCCCGCGGAACCCCGTGG
>JANQEO010000161.1 GCA_028278325.1 Candidatus Binatia bacterium | reverse complement strand
GGCCTCGTCCACGTGCAGTTCGAGACGATTCACCCGTACCTGGATGGCAACGGCAGGATCGGACGTCTACTCGTAGCTCTTCTCCTCGAGCACTGGCAGCTCCTGTCGGAGCCTCTGCTCTACCTCAGTCTCTTTCTACGACAGCACCAGGCCGAGTACTACCGACGCCTTGGTGCCGTCAGGACAGACGGCGATTGGGAGGGCTGGACGCGGTTCTTCCTGGAAGGTGTCGCGACGATCGCCTCCGAGGCGGTTGCGGCCGCGCGCGAACTCTTCAGTCGGGTGACGGAGGATCGGGCGCGTGTCCTGGCGACGGCGTCCAGCTCCATCATGGCTGCTCGACTCTTCGAGCTACTCCCGCAGCACCCAATCGTCACGGTCCGCGGTGTGACGAAGCTGCTCCGGACGACGAAACCGACCGCTACGAAGGCAATCGGACATCTGGTCGACGCGAGGGTGCTGACAGAGACGACGGGCCGGAAGCGCGATCGGGTGTTCAGCTACGCTAGCTACCTCGACCAGCTGCGCGTGGGGACGGATCTTTGATCTCCCGGTGAGTTTGGTGGCGCAGGCTTCTCGCTACCTGCGAAACTTGGTATCCGCGTGCCACTCGAGAGTCTCGCTGTCCGGCCGCTCCTCCGCCCGGGGCGGCAGCCAGATCTTCTGCCCGTCCAGCGGGTAATAGGGCTCGCCGTTGTCGAAGTCCTCCTTGAGCCGGCGACTCACCAGGAAACGAGCATCTGGCACCACGGTCACATAGCCGGCATCGTAGAGCCGATGGATATCGGACCGAAGGAGCAAGCCGTTGTCGATCCGGTGCTGGCCTCCCTCGGAGACCGGCCGGATGTGCGCTGCGTCGAGCGCCGGCCAGGCCCTCTCGCCGGTCACCGCGCAGTGCCGCTCATACGTGTCCATCACCACCGAGCGGAAGGACCCCTGGCCGAGCCGCGGGTGCATGAGGACCGGGTCACCGTAGACGGGCTCTGGCTCCGCCGCCTCATCCGCGGCCACCGGCCGTGCTCGAAGCCTCAGCAAGACCGCCTCCCACAGCTCGCGCCCCGGCGACTCCCTGAGATCGTACCCCTTGCCGCGCACGATGTTGGGCGACCAGTCCGCCGGCACCGGGATCCAATCCGCCTCGTCGAGGAAGAACGGACTCGTCAACATCACGCAACCGATCGTGTAATCCTCGAGCCGGCTGCTCTCGACGCGCCGGTACTTGCCAATCCGCTGCTCCATCTCCTGCAGCGTCGCCGCGCCGTTCTTCTCGCCGAAGTACTCCCAGGCCATCCGGTGCGGCAACAGGGAGAAGTGAGCGAAGAAGCCACCTCCCACGATGAAGTTCCGAGGCGCATGCAGCTTGAAGAGGTGGGGCTCGCCGGGCTGAAGGGCACGGAACTGCGAGCTCCCACTCGGCTGCCAGAAATTGACCTCGTCCAGCTCCGGACGGGCGCTCAGGAACCGGAACCACTCCGAGTCGGTCAGGGCGACATAGGCTCTCATCTCAAGGAACTGCCCGCATGCTAGCAGCGTGGCCTGCCGCGCTAGAATGACCGCCACCGGACGCAGCATGGATCTCGAGCACCTCAGGCAGCGCCTCCGCTCCTTCGCCGGCGACCGCGACTGGGACCAGTTCCACAGCCCAAAGAACCTGGCCATGGCCCTCGCCGCGGAGGCCGGTGAACTCCTCGAGCTTTTCCAATGGCTCACCGAGGAGGAATCCCGCGCACTTCCCGACCACGCCGACCAGATCGCCCACGCCACCGAGGAACTCGCCGACGTCCTCATCTACCTCATCCGCCTCGCCGACAAGCTCGACATCGACCTCGAGCAAGCCGCCCTCGACAAGATCGCCGCCAACGCTGAGAAGTACCCCGTCGAGAAAGCCCGCGGCCGCGCCACCAAGTACCGCGACCTCTAGGTCCCTAGCCCGTGCGCCTCTACGCCGGCAGCTCGGCCCAGTTCATCCAGGACACGGTCCGCAACCAGATCGCCGGCAAGCTCCAGGAGGCCTTTTTCCACCACTTCCGCTACCCGGCGCCCAAGAGCGAAGTCCGCGCTTGGCAGAACTCGCTCCGGGCGATGGGGAGCATGGTCGAGCATTCGGGGCTCATTGACCACGGCGTCCTCCTCGAGTACCAGCTGCCGCAGACCTCCCGGCGTCTTGACTGCTTGGTTGCCGGCCACGACGCCGCCGGCTCGCCCGCCGCCGTCATCGTCGAGCTCAAGCAGTGGGACGGGTGCGAGGACGCCGAGGGCGAGAACGAGGTCATCACCTGGCTCGGCGGCGCCGAGCGTGAGGTCCTCCATCCCTCCGTCCAAGCGGACCGTTACCGGATGTACCTCGCCGACACCCACCCGGCCTTCTACGAGGAGCCCGACCCGGTCTCCCTCTCCGCCTGTGCCTACCTCCACAACCACCACACGGAGACCTCCGACCCCCTCTTCGGCGAGAAGTTCGACACCGCACTGACCGCTGCTCCCGTCTTCACGGCCGACCACTTCGACGACATGAGCCGCTTCTTGAAGGGCCGGCTCGAAGGAGGTGATGGCCTGCACATCCTCGGCCGAGTCGAGGAAAGCCGCTACCGTCCCAGCAAGAAGCTCATGGACCACGTCGGCGGCGTCATCAAGGGCAACCGCGATTTCGTCCTTATCGACGAACAGCTCGTCGTCTACGACAAGGTCCTCGCCCGCGTGCGCGGCGGTTTCCACGAACGCCGCACCACCGTTGTCCTCGTCCGTGGCGGCCCGGGCACCGGCAAGTCCGTGATCGCCCTCAACCTCATGGCGGACCTCCTTCTCGAGGGCTACAATGCCCAGTACGCCACCGGCTCCAAGGCCTTCACGGAGACCCTGCGCAAGATCATCGGCCCGCGTGGCGGCATCCAGTTCAAGTACTTCAACAGCTACCAGGGCGCCGAGTGCAACGCGGTCGATGTGCTCATCTGCGACGAATCCCACCGCATCCGCATCAACAGCCACAGCCGCTTCACGCCCAAGGCAGAGCGCACCAACATCCCTCAGATCGTTGAGCTCCTCGAGGCCGCCAAAGTCGTTGTTTTCTTCGTGGACGACCTCCAAGTCGTTCGCCCGGGGGAAATCGGCTCGTCCGGCTACATCCGCGAGGAGGCCGAGAAGCTCGGTTGCGAGATCCTCGGCTACAAGCTCGACGTACAGTTCCGCTGCGCGGGCTCGGAGGCCTTCGTAAACTGGATCAACAACACCTTAGGCCTCGAGCGCACGGCGAGTATCCTCTGGGAGGGAACTGAGGGATTCGACTTTCGGATCTTCCCGGATCCGTTCTCGCTAGAGGCGGCCATCCGCGAGGCGGCCGACCGCGGCCACAGCGCCCGGCTCACCGCGGGCTTCTGCTGGGAGTGGTCGAAGAAGGCGCGGGCAAACGGGTCGCTTGAGCCTGACGTCCGGATCGGGGAGTTTGAGCGGCCGTGGAATGCGCGGCATGATGCGACGCGGCTGGCGAAGGGGATCCCGAAAGCGCATCTGTGGGCGCATGAGCCAGGCGGGCTCGACCAGATCGGGTGCGTGTACACAGCGCAGGGGTTCGAGTTCGACTACGTCGGGGTGATCTTCGGGCGGGACCTGCGGTACGAGTTCGAGCGCCAGCAATGGGTCGGATACAAGAGCGAGTCGGGGGATCCCATCGTGCGGCGGGCGAATAACTTCACGGATCTGATCAAGAACACCTACCGGGTGTTGCTGTCACGGGGGATGAAGGGGTGTTACGTCTACTTCCAGGATCGGGATACGGAAAGGTTCTTCAGGAGTCGGATGGAAGTGGAGACGGACAGTATGGTGGCGGAGAGCCGAGAGGAGTACGGGGAATAGGTTCGACCGCCGCCAAGAGCCATGACGACGAATACCCGACCCGGTTCGGGTTACCGCCGGGATCATCAGGCGGAACGGCAAAGTGCTACTCGCACGTCGACGGCATGGCCACCTTGCCGGCGCGTGGGAATTCCCGGGGGGGGATCGAGCCTGGCGAGACAGCGGCGGAGTGCCTAGCGCGCGAGCTACAGGAAGAATATTGAACTTAACTGGTGGAGCCGATCGGGATCGAACCGACGACCTCTTGAATGCCATTCACAGGACAAAGGCTCGACTGAGTTTGCAGCGTCTTGAGAAGTCCTTATTTCTCAGCTCTTTTCGCTTGACACGGTCGTCCGGGTTTGTCACGATTTGCGAACTCGTGATTGCCGGGTGATTGCCGCTACGGCTTCGCGCCGACCGTTTGATTCGTGGTTGGCCCTCACACCTGGCATCAGCGAAGTCGGTAGTCACGTCTGGGAGACGTCATGCAGAAGCGAATCACGAAGCGCGCCGTCGATGCTGCCCAGCCAACTGCCCGCCGGTTCTTCCTATGGGACACCGACGTCACCGGTTTCGGCTTGAAGGTCACGCCCAACGGTCGCAAGATCTACGTCTTCCAATACCGCGTCCCGGGTCTCGGCCGGAAAGCGACGCCAAAGCGGATTACGCTCGGCAGACATGGCGAGCTCACACCCGGCCAGGCACGGAAGCTCGCCGCCGACCACCTTCTAGCAGTGAAGGCCGGTGGTGATCCGGCACGTGACCGGAAGCCACGCGAGACGCCGGCCGTCTGGGCCCTGGCCAAGCGCTTTCTCACGGAGTACCTCCCCGGCAAAAAACGCCCGCCGCGCTCCTCCACTATCAGCTACTACGACGGCCTCTTCCGCTGTCACGTCCTGCCAGTGCTCGGTGACAAGCGCGTGAGCGAGGTTCTGCCCGCTGACCTCGAGAGGCTCCATACGTCGATGCGCGCCACGCCCTATGTCGCCAATCGGACCCTCTCGCTGCTCCAGCACGCCTTCGACCAAGCCGAGCATTGGGGCTGGCGCCCGCAACACTCCAACCCGGCATTGCACATCGAGCGCTACCCGGAGCAACGTCGCGGTGCCAAGAAGGAGGTCATGCTCGACTCCGACCAAATGCGACGACTCGTGGAGGCCATCGACGAGGAAGAGCAGGGCCACGATACTGCGTTGGCCTGCTCCGCCATCCGTGTCGCTTTCTGGACGGGATGGCGAATCGGTGAGGTGCTGGGCTTAGAGTGGGCGCACCTCGACCTAGTGAACGGTAGTGCCAAGCTGCTACGAACGAAGACAGCCGAAGAAGAGTACCGACAGCTCCCGGCCGAGGCGATCGCCATTCTGCAGGCCCTGCCGCGGATCGCTGGCTGCCCCTACGTCTTCGCCGGGCGAGATCTCCAGAACCATCTCACGACCGTCAAGAGACCCTGGGAACGGATCCGTAAGAACGCGGGCCTCGACAACCTCGCTGGTCTCGGCGCTCTCCGCCTCCACGACCTGCGCCACAACATTGTCAGCTGGGATGTCTCCCGGGGTGTTGCTCTGGAGATCGCTGGTAGGAACGTCGGCCACCGCTCCCGCCGCGCCACCGAGGTTTACGCGCATTTCGCCCCTAACGCCCTCAAGCGCGCGGCGGACGACCGCGCAGAAGCGATGCGAGCGGCTATGAACGGTCAGGGGAAGGCCGTGAGACCTTGACGAGGCGCTGTGGCCACCAACGACAACTCCCTGGACGTGCTACCAATCCCACCAACCGTAGAGCCGCTGTCCTTCGTCGACGAAGTGGCGTTCGGGTGGCGTGCCTCTCGGCACGCCAAGAGCAGCCCAATACTTACGCGGGGAGGCTAGCGTCACCGTCGTCTTGTCTTGAAGCCTCCGACACAGCGCCTTGTCCCGGGTTAGCAGGACATCGGCCCCGAACGCCTCAGCCTCCGCAAGTGCCCGACAGTCGTCTCGTCCGGAGTGGTGCTGGCCGAGAGTCTCGGTTCTGTCGGTTACGTCGCCGAGATCGTGCGCCTGTACCTCCGGGACCCCGACCAGGGCCGTGAAGTCATGCGCTCGTAGTCTCTCGGAATCTCGGATCTGCCTGTACTCGCGGCAGGCGGTAGGAAGCAGCCGGAGACCGCCCCTAATGTACAGGTAGAGTCGCGTTGCGGCGACTCGGTTTGCAGCTAGAACAGGGTCGTCCTGGGAGGGATCGTAGTCGGGCCGTAGACTCTCCACCAAGTCCGTAAGGGCGTTGGAGTCCAAGACAACCACGTCGGTCAGGGCGGCCATAGTCACCTCTGAGGTTACCGGGTCGAGGCGAGGTGTGACTCCACGGGCCTCACGCCTCCTTGTCGCCCCTTTCGAAGAAGAACAGGATGTCCTTGCCGTACACCCTGGCGAACGTCTCCAGCTCTGCGGGGTCAATCCGGCGCTCACCAAGCTCGACCCTTGAGAGGAACTGCTGCGTGGCACCGAGCGCCCGCGCAGCGGCAACCTGGGTGAGCCCGGCCTCAGCACGGGCTAGCCGTAGCCGAGCCAGCAGCTCTCGATAGCGCTCGGGATGGCGAGTGGCCATGGCTCATTGCTGCACACCATTCCCGGGTACACCAACATGATGTACACTAAGACGGAGTAATCGAGCTGAGTTGCGTCCCGATCAACAACGGGAGAAGCCACATGCAGGCCTCAACAGTCACCGTCGCTCTCTTGCTCAGCGCTACGCCGGCTGGTGCTGGGTCGCACGAGCTCCGGTCGATTGACCTTCCGTACGCTCAACTTGGGCCTGGCGAAGTTTGGACGACGCCTCCGTCGCCAGGGCTGGATCAGAACAGCGAGCACATCGGCCGGCCGCGCGCGAAGCGCAAGCTGCTGCCAAACGGCTTGAACGACTCCGTGGCCTGGATCAGGCACTACGACGGGCCCGCGAACAGAAGTGGCGATCACGGCAACGACATCGCTGTCGGCAGTGACAACAGCGTCTACGTGACCGGTTACGGGCACAGCGGCAACGAGTGCGTTGTCCTGAAGTACGGGCCGAGGGGTAAGCGTGCGTGGCTGCGTCGGGTCAACGGCATCCCGAACAACCACGACACCTGCTACGCGATAGCCGTTGACGCGAACGACAACGTCTACGCTGTTGGCCACACCGGCGGCCTTCGCCGGGCGCAGAACTTCCTCATCGTCAAGTTCTCCTCTGACGGGACGCTCCGCTGGAAGAAGATCCTCTCCGGCGAGGCGCTTGGTGGCTGGCACAACTCCTCAGCGTTTGCTGTCGCTACCGGGCCTGATGGCGCAGTTCACGTCGCAGGGCGCTCCGGCGCCAAGCCAGAACGCAACTCCGGCTACGACTTCGCGACAGCCAAGCTCTCGAGCGCCGGCGAGGTGCTGTGGGTGGGGCGCTACGCTGGTTTCTCCGGTGTGCGGCGAGGCGATGAGCCGCGTGCCATCGCCGTCAATCACTACGGCGAGGTCTTCGTCACGGGAGACAGTCCGCGGAACGACCAGAACCTCGACTACGCAACCGTCGCCTACGACCGAAACGGCCGGCGCCTCTGGACGAAGCGCCGTGGTGGGGCAGGCAACGACGATGCCAATGCGATCGCCGTCGATCAAGACGGCAACGTCTACGTCACCGGGGATAGCCCCCGAAAGCGGGGCGACAGCGACTTCCTGACGCTCAAGTACGACCGGAGGACCGGACGGGTGATCTGGAGCCGGCGGCTCGATGGACCGAGCAAGAGCGGCGACGGAGGTTTCGCCATCGGCATCGACTCCACAGGCGCCGTGATCGTGACAGGAGCGACGCATGCCGGCTTCCACTTCGACTTTATGACGGTCAAGTACCGCAGCAACGGCAGAAAGGAGTGGGTTCGGACCTTTGACCGACGGAGCGAGCTCGCCTTCGATCTCGCCGTCGACAAGGACGACAACATTGCGACTACCGGTGGTCACGGGGTCGGTGGTGACTACGTCACAGTCGTCTACTCACCCGACGGGGACGAACTCCTTGCGCAGACGCACGACGGCAGGAACCGCAACACGGACACGGCCTTCGCCGTCGCGTTCGACAGCAAGGGCGCCATCCTCGTCACAGGGGCGACCGGCGCAGGCGGACGTCGCAGCGACGACATCACCACAATCAAGTACAAGAAGCCGTAGCCCTCAGGGGAGACCGCCCGGCTCGGCAATCCCACCCTCGCGCAAAGGAGGTATCCATGAGAGTCCGACCCACTCTTGCACTCGCCGGCACCATCCTTGTCGGCGCTGCAGCCCTGGCACAGCCACCGTCGCTGGTCCTCAATGACGGAGGAATTCAGTTCCCTGACGGCACCGTTCAGTCAACGGCCGCCTCGAGCTTCCCTGCACCCGTCCCCGACACCGGGCAGACTGCGTGTTGGGACGGCAGTGGCAACCCCCGGGCGTGTGTCGGCACCGGTGAAGACGGCGAGCTCCAAGCCGGGGTGGCCTGGCCGACGCCGCGGTTCACGGACAACGGCGACGGGACCGTCACAGATAACTTGACCGGGTTGATCTGGCTAAGGGACGCGAACTGCCCGGCCGGTTCGATGAACTGGCAGGCGGCCTTGGATTGGGTGACATCGTTCAACAGCACGGCGATCGCGTGTACCGACTACGCCGCAATGACGTTCACCGACTGGCGTCTGCCGAACATCAAGGAGTTCGGCAGTCTCATCGACTACAGTCAGCAATCTCCGCCGCTTCCCGCGGGGCACCCGTTTGTAGCTATTCCGGCAGCGTCGCGGTACTGGTCATCCACGACCGAGTCGGTCCCGACCTTCGCCTGGCAGCAGAGCATGGGATTCGGGGGCAACGGCATCGACCAGAAGTCCGAGAGCCACTTCGTGTGGCCTGTTCGTGGCGGTAGCTAACTCGATCTCCGAGCCCTTCTGAGGATCCCCTGGCCGTTGGAGGTGCGTTCTTCAGTGCGGGGCTAGCTAGTCCACAACGACGTAGACGATTCCGTGCCGCACGAGCACGTCTAGGATCTTCCTGGTAGCGAGCCGGTCGAGCGAGTTGCCTTCTAAGTGCACGAGATCGGAGACCGAGCTAGCACCGCCCTGGAGAATGTGGCTCAAGACGCTCCCGGCCTCGTGGGCAACCTCGATCTGCTTACCTCTTAGCAAGCCCCTCTCAAGACGTCAAAGAGGTCTCTGTACGAACACCCCGAGCTGATGCTCCTTCTGCGTACTGGTACAGCTTGCGCCGTGTCGTCTCGTGGAGGCGCCAACAGCGACTGTAGCTGCGGCAGCTAGACCGCTCTAGGCAGGTACGTCTTACCCGATGATCCACCCACATCATAGCGGAGTCGCGGACCATCACTGCCCGCCTCCTTGAGGGTGACACCTGTTAGGCTCTTGCCCTCCCTCTCTAGCAGTCCGAGCTTGCGGAGCAAGATCAGGTACAGGTTCCGGTCACAAGTCGTTACTACCACCTGCTTACTAGCGCCGAACCTCCCTAGCCCTATGCCGCGCAGACAGTCCACAAAAGCGAGCGCATCTAGGTCGTCCATGTGTTGGACCGGATCATCTAGGAGAAGGGTCCCGAGATTCGACCAGTTGGGCCCAGAGGAAAAGGAGAGGAAGATAGCCAGCGCAAGGATGTTCGCTTGGGCGCTGCTGAGGTAGAAGCGGGGCTCCCCGGCTTCTCGCAGCTGGTCTCTGTACTGGATTCCAAGTTGGATTCCACCGGATTCTTCCTGCATCACGAGGCCGTCTATGAGAAACGGATCTGGCACCATCGACTGAAACAACTCGAGGATCTGTTTCCTGTGTTGGCTAAGCCGTCCCGTGACCGCATGTCTTACGGAACTCTCGAGACGCTCCACCCAATCGTTCGCTGTCGCTTCTGCCCGGGCTAGATTATGTAGGCGGCCTTCGATCTCCGCGATGTCTCCACGACACTTTTCTTCCTGCGCGCTAAGTCCTGCTGCTTCCTCGTCGAGGACTGAACGACGGTATTCGTTCCAGTACTGCTCGACCGTATCTGCGGCGGTGTTGACGTGATGGAGTTCTGCTCGTAGCGCATCCCTCGTACCTTTAAGCTTGTTCTCGGACGGAACCCCACCGAATCCCAGCTTCCTCGCGTCGATCAGAATCTGCTCCACTGAGCTAGCGATCTCCGCCTGCCGTTGTGAATTGCTTTCAAGCACGGCGGCGAGTTGATGAACCTTCGATCGAAGAGCGTCGCGCTCTACGTTTGCAGTCTTTATGGTGGTCTCCAGGTCGGCCTTGCGCTGGGCGAGCTGCGCAGTTTCTTGCTGCGAGCGGGTCGCTTTGGCGATCAGTTCTTCGTCTGGCAGCTCGACCAAGTCCGACAGGCCAGATTCGGCAATCTCGCGATCGATCGATGCAAGAGAAGCGTCCGCATTCTCCAGCTGAGCGCGAATATCGCGAAGACCGTCACTGGCCTGCGCGACTTCGGTCTCAGCGCGCACAAGGGCCTCCCGAGCAGTCGCTCCGGACTGTCTTAGCTTGCTAGCCTTCTCCGCCAGAACCTTGACATCCCGCCTTACCGACACTCGTAGGTCTTGGATGGCTCCTGGCTCCAAGGTTTGTTCACCCTCAGCGAGGTCCTCGATCTCTTCGACGCGCTTAGCAAAAAGTGCCTGTTTGGCAGCCAGGTGCTCAACAGTCTTTGCCTTCTCACTTGCCACAGCGGCCGAGCTGGTTACTCTTGCTGCGAGTTCGTCGTGACGAGCGCGAGCCTCGTGGAGTTGTGTCGTGAGATTCCGAAGGGTCCCTGGAAGCGATGCTAACTGCTGACCGATTGCTTGTTGCAAGCTGTCTGCACTTCCGTGGGACGCACCGCAGAGAGGGCAGGTCGCGCCTGACGTGAACTCCGCGAGTCTTGCGGCGAGATCCTGCCAGCGCTCCACGCTTTGGCTTTCGTTGTCATGGCGTGCCTGAAGAGCAGCGATCTCGGACTCGAGTCGTCCCTTCTCTCCCTGCAGGCGGGTGACCTCTGCTCGCGCCTGGTGCTCCTCCCGGGTCGTCGTCTCTATTTGGTTCCGGAAATGAGTAATGCGCTCCAATTTCTCCTGGCGCTCTTCTAGAGCTGGGCCAAGTAGATCAAGGAGGCCGATTCGCTTCTTTGATTCCGCCAGGCGCTCTTCCGTCTCTGCTAGCAGGCTCTCGTTGGAAGATGCTGTCGCCTGTCGTTCCTGAAGGGCGGCTTGGGCCTTTTCAACCCGAGTAGCAACTTCCTTCTGTTTGCTGGCAAGCGCGAGCTTGCCTGTCTCCTCGGCCAGCCGCTTCCCGCGTAGCCGCCGAGCGAGATCGAACGAGCTACCTTGAGCAGTGGTCTGCGTCAACAGGTTGGTGATCCGATCGGTCTCAGCTTCCGTCCCGCGTATCTTCTCTTCGGATTCTAAGAGCTGAGCCGCGAGGTCGCCCCGCTCGTGCTCCGCACGGACTGTACGCTCGGTGAGCTTCGCGGATTCTTTCTTCAGTCGTCGCTCTGCAGGGAGTCTTTCAAGGAGCCTTGCTACACCGGTTGCTCTCTTGCCAAGTTGCTCTTCTCTCTCTCGGCACACCGCTCGCACTGCCGCTACCAGAACCTCTCCTTTGCTGGAACCGGCATCTACCTCGTCTGGAAGCGACAGCCCTGCATCAAGAACAGCCTTCTCCAAGTCAGCAAGGGAGGGAGGCGATGCCGGAAGGGCCTCTGTCACTGTGACGAGTTCCCCTCGTCGCGCGGCCAGCTCTTTCTCGAGTTCTTCAAGTTGCGCCGCGGCCTCCGTCATCTGATCACGAACGGGTGGGCCAGATCGTGCAGCTTCGTCAACCACCTGCCGGGCCTTCTCGAGGCATCGCTCCAGGTAGGCTGATCCTGCTACATGGGAAAGCACTCTCATTCGCAGATCTGCGTCGCCGTCTATGAAATCTCGGATTGATTCCTGAGAGAGTAGTGTAGAGGCCCTGAATAGTTCAGCTACCACGTTCACCTGTCGTCGTCCGGGCGCGAACTCAGGCTTCATCAGGAAATCGTAGAGGAACTCTCGATGATGGGCCCAGCCACCGCTCGTGGAGAGGCTCAGACGGGAACTGTTTACCCCGTCTGGCTTCACCGCGATCCAGTTGTTGGCCGAATCAGAGAATGCGACCGTGATCTCGAAGGACTCGTCAGTATAGACACTGGTCAAGAAACCAAGGTCTCGTCTCCTTTCTTGAAAGCGACCGATAGAGCCCATGAGCGCCAGCTCAATTGCATCAAAAAGTGCTGTCTTTCCCGATCCGTTCCGCCCGTAGATAACAGTAAAGTCTGCGGAGAGATCCAGTGACTGCGCCCTGAAGCAACGAAAGTGTCTGAGTTTCAGAGACTTCAGTCTCATGAGAGTTCTTCTGCTTCGCCGTCTGAGGAATACGTTCCGTCGACCAGACGTTTCAGGATCGTCTCGGCGGAACGGGACGAGAGGTCTTCAAGAAGATCGGGAGGTAACTTTGTGACAGTCAGCAGAGCCGGATCGTCGGTCGATCCCGCGTTCGCGCGTGGGACCAGGAAGGGCGTCTGTAGAAGCGTGTCCTCGATGGTCCGAGACCCCTGCTCCAGACAGATCTTCCGGGCCACATGCGTATTGGACACTGTTTCTTCTAGGTCGGACCTGACA
>JANQEO010000159.1 GCA_028278325.1 Candidatus Binatia bacterium | reverse complement strand
GTGACGGAGCAGGTGTGACACCCGATGCACTTGTCGAGGTTCAGCACCATCGCGACTTGCGCACGTATCGTCATTCCGCGGCCTCCTTGTGAGCTGCGGTGTATGGCCCTTCGAGCCAGTCGACCTTGGTCATCTTGCGGACGATTACGAACTCGTCCCGGTTCGAGCCGACGGTTCCGTAGTAGTTGAAACCGTAGGATTGCTGGGCATAGCCCCCGATCATGTGGGTCGGCTTGAGCGTCGCTCGCGTGACGGAGTTGTGGATGCCGCCGCGCTGGCCGGTGATCTCCGAACCCGGCGTGTTCACGATCTTCTCCTGGGCGTGGTACATCAGGATCATGCCCTGATTGACCCGCTGGGAGACGACCGCGCGTGCCGTCAGCGCGCCGTTGGTGTTGTAGACCTCGACCCAGTCATTATCGACGATCTCCGCAGCCTTGGCGTCGGCCTCGGAAAGCCAGACAACCGGTCCGCCGCGGTTGAGCGTCAGCATCAGGAGGTTGTCGGAATAGGTCGAGTGGATGCCCCATTTCTGGTGCGGGGTGATGAAGTTGAGAACGACCTCCTTCTGGCCGTTGGGCACCCGTCCCTGGATGCGTTCGACCGTCTTCAGGTCGACCGGAGGCTTCCAGGTGCACAGCTCCTCGCCGAAGGCGCGCATCCACTTGTGATCCTGATACAGTTGCTGACGACCGGTCAGCGTCCGCCACGGGATCAACTCGTGGACGTTGGTGTAGCCGGCGTTGTAGCAGACCTTCTCGGACTCAAGCCCCGACCAGGTCGGCGACGAGATGATCTTGCGCGGCTGGGCGGCAATGTCGCGGAAGCGGATTTTCTCGTCTTCCTTGGTCAGCGCCAGATGGGCGTGTTCGCGGCCGGTATGCTCCGACAGCGCCTCCCACGCCTTGACCGCGACCTCGCCATTGGTTTCCGGCGCGAGCATCAACACGACCTCGGTCGCGTCGATGTCCGACTCGATCCGCGCCATCCCCTTGGTCGGGCCGTCTTCAGTGACGGCGCCGTTCAGGTCGCGCAGGTGACCGACTTCGGTCTCGGTGTTCCAGGTGATGCCCTTGCCGCCATTGCCGACCTTTTCCATCAGCGGGCCAAGCGCGGTGAACCGCTTGTAGAGATTGGGATAATCCCGCTCGACAACGGCGATGTTGGCCATCGTCTTGCCCGGAA
>JANQEO010000150.1 GCA_028278325.1 Candidatus Binatia bacterium | reverse complement strand
GCTCAAGCGCGTCGCGCGCACGCTCGCCAACAACCGGCCCTTCACCATCATCTGGTGCATGGGCGGCACGCAGCATACGAACGGGAACAACAACACCCGGGCGTACTGCGCACTCGGCCTGGCGCTCGGCGTGATCGGCACCTCGGGCGGCGGCGCCAACATCTATCGCGGCCATGACAACGTTCAGGGCGCGACGGACATGTGCGTGCTGTCGCACAGCCTGCCCGGCTACTACGGCCTCAAGACCGGCTCGTGGAAGCACTGGGCACGGGTCTGGGATGTCGACTACGAGTACCTGAAGGGCCGCTTCGCCAGTCAGGAGCTCATGGAGTCGAAGGGCATTCCGGTGTCCCGCTGGATCGACGGCGTCCTCGAAGCCAAGGACAACATCGACCAGCCCGACAACCTGAAGGCCATGGTCCTCTGGGGCCATGCGCCGAACTCGCAGACCCGCGGTGTCGAACAGAAGGCGGCGATGGAGAAGCTCGACCTCCTGGTCGTGATCGATCCTTACCCGACGGCGACCGCGTCCATGCACGACCGCACGGACGGGGCCTATCTGCTGCCGGCGGCCACCCAGTTCGAGACCTATGGTTCCGTGACCGCCTCGAACCGCTCCCTGCAGTGGCGTGAGAAGGTCTTCGATCCGCTGTTCGAAGCGAAGACCGATCACGAGATCATATACCTGCTCGCGCAGAAATTCGGCTTCGCCGACGAGATGTTCAAGCACATCCCCGTCAACGGGACCGAGCCGGTGATCGAGGACATCACCCGCGAGTTCAACAAGGGTATGTGGACCATCGGCTACACCGGCCAGTCGCCGGAGCGTATGCGGATGCACATGGAGAACCAGCACACCTTCGACAAGACCACCCTCCAAGCGGTGGGTGGACCTGCCGACGGCGAATACTACGGCTTGCCGTGGCCGTGCTGGGGCACCGCGGAGATGGGGCACCCCGGTACCCCGATCCTCTACGACACCTCGAAGCCGGTGGCCGAAGGCGGTCTCTGTTTCCGCGCCCGTTTCGGCGTGGAGAAGGACGGCGACAACCTGCTAGCCGAAGGCAGCTATCCCGCGGGCTCGGAAATCCAGGACGGCTATCCCGAGTTCACCATGGCCATGCTCAAGCAGCTTGGCTGGGACGGCGACCTGACCGACGACGAGCGGGCCGCCATCGAGGCCGTGGCCGGGGACAAGACCAACTGGAAGACCGACCTTTCGGGCGGCATCCAGCGGGTCGCGATCCAGCATGGCTGTGCGCCCTTCGGCAATGCCAAGGCGCGGACCGTCGTGTGGAACTTCCCGGATCCGGTGCCGATCCACCGCGAGCCGCTCTACACCTCGCGGCGCGATCTGGTGGAGGATTATCCGACCTATGCGGATAAGCAGGCCTATCGCCTGCCGACCCTCTACGAATCGATCCAGAAGAACGACTTCTCGGGCGACTTCCCGATTATTCTGACTTCCGGTCGGCTCGTGGAATACGAGGGCGGCGGCGACGAAAGCCGATCCAATCCCTGGCTGGCCGAGTTGCAGCAGGACATGTTCGTCGAGATCAATCCCTTTGACGCCAATCAGGCGAACATCAGGGACGGCGAGATGGCCTGGGTGCACAGCCCCGAGGGCTCCAAGGTCAAGGTTATGGCCATGGTGACCGAGCGGGTTGGTCGCGGCGTGGCTTTCATGCCATTCCACTTCGCCGGGCACATGCAGGGCGAGGATCGGCGATCGAAATACCCGTCGGGGGCCGACCCCTATGTTCTGGGCGAGGCCTGCAACACGGCGATGACCTACGGCTATGACTCGGTGACCCAGATGCAGGAATCCAAGTGTAGCCTGTGTCGCATCGAGCCCGCGTAAGGAGGACCTGAGCTATGGCACGAATGAAATTCCTCTGTGACGCGGAGCGCTGCATCGAGTGCAACGCTTGCGTCGTGGCGTGCAAGAACGAGCACGAGGTCCCCTGGGGCATCAACCGCCGCCGGGTCGTCACCATCAACGATGGCGAGCCCGGCGAACGCTCGATCTCGGTTGCCTGCATGCATTGTTCGGACGCGCCCTGTATCGCGGTCTGTCCGGTCGATTGCATCTACACGACCGAGGAAGGCGTGGTGCTTCACTCCAAGGACCTCTGCATCGGCTGCGG
>JANQEO010000133.1 GCA_028278325.1 Candidatus Binatia bacterium | reverse complement strand
CGCGAGCGAGGAAGGCTGTGAGGCAGCTCAGGAACTCGCACGGGTACTAGGGGGCCCGGGGCCAGGTGGCCACGAAAAGGGTGGAACCTCTCTCGGGGAACCTCTCTCGGGGCGGCTCAAGCGGAGGGAAGCGGCGCTCTTCGAGTCGAGCGGGCTTCAGGATCTGAAGCGGTACAACCCGGCCGGCGCCCTAGGCAGACGACTCCTCGTCCATCGCATCTGCGATCTCCCTAAGCCGATCCACCTCGTCTTGTGCTTGCCGGAGCACGGCTTCAGCGTCGTGGTCCGTCACGCGGCCCTGGCCAGCTTCGTCGAAGAACTGCCTCACCTGGGCAAAGCACCGATCCACGCGTTCGAAGCTCCCTACACCTTCACCTGCTAGGCCCCGGGCATCGAGGGCGCTCGCGAACTGACGCACCGCTTCTTCGATAGCAGTTAGAGCGCTAGCACCAAACTGCGGCCCGACCTTCTCGATGTCCCAGATGCCTTCAGCAACAAGTCCGAACGTGTGCGTCAGCGTGCCGGGGAAGATCTCGCGCAGCGAGCCCTTCTTCCCGGTCATCGCGTCTCGATTGACGGACGCTACGCCTTGTCGCCGCCGCCCGAGCTGTCGCTCGAGGATCCGCCGGCGTCGTTGCCGGAGGGTCCTTCAGAGCTGCCACTGGAGGCCGGCTCGCTGCCCGGCGGTGGGATGACCACTGGAGCCACTGAACTTGCCGGAGGCGCAGCACCCCCGGTCCGGAACGTCGCCCGTCCCCCGCTCGACCGGCCCCCTCGTTCCTGAGCTGGCTGCTCATTGGCGGGCTTGCTGTTCTTCTCGTCGGACATCTGTATGGAACTCGGAAAGCTAGCCCTGGTTGTCCCCGCCAGCGGCTTCGCCCGAAGACCCACCAGAGGCTCCACCCGAGGACCCATCCTGTGAGCCGCCAGGATCCCCGCCTGAAGGCGCTTCACTCCCTGGTGGCGGGATGATCAACGGGGCAACGGAACTCTCAGGAGGCGTTGCGGCACGCCGTCCATAGTCAGTGTCGGGGACGAAGGTCCGGTCGGCCGTCGGCAAGTCGCTCGACCGCCCTGCCTGGCTTGCGCTCTCACTGCGCGGCTTCTCGTCCGGCATTCGGTGCTCCTTCGCTGCGACGGTGCAGCTGCTGAACAGGATCAACAGTAGCATGCCAACGAGGAAGAAGATCACCGAAGCTCTGTTGGCCCACTTGGTGATCGAGGCTGCCCGGTTTCGCTCGGCCTCCTCGCCATCTTCGTCGGCGGGCGGAGCTTTCCTACCATACTCAGCCAGCACCGCGCGCCGGCGGGCCACAAACTCTCGATCGACACGTCTCCGCTCATGCTGGAAAGCGAGATGGCTTGCGAAGAGGGACCCCACGGTCGACACTACTGCCAGGGCGAAAAGCAGCCACGACCATTGGAGCAGCCCCAGGTTGTGCGGGCCGTTGCCCAAGAACTGAGTCAGGCTGAGCGAAAAGGCGAGTGCAGCGCCAGAGAGAGTGAGCATCGCCTTGTCGAATCCCTGGATCGAGGCATGCTCCGCTTGCACCATGAGTTCTCGTTCTCGGAGGTATTCCTGGCGAAGAGCATGGACGTCCTCACGCAGGAGCTGATGTCGATACTTCTCGGTCTCGTCGACCTGCGCAGGCACGGCTCCCTGGGAGGCGCGAAGCTCGAAGAAGCGATCTGTACCTCCATCCATGTTCTGGACGGGGTCCGTTTCTGCCATCCCGAGCTGGGCGACGAAACGAAGGCTCACTTCGTTTGACCGCGCGACTCTGCCAACAACGGCATCTACTTGCTCTGAGTTCAGAGCGTGGCAGATCAAGGCCCGCGAGGCTTCTACGGCGAAGCCTCTCCGGCGAGCCTCACACGCGATCCCGACGCTAAGTTCGTAGTCGCGTGACTCATCCTTGTAGAAGGGGTACGCAAGGAGTGCTGCGACCCCAACGACACTGCCGGAGTCGCGCTCACAAACTGCCAGCCCATCGTTGCCTTGCTTGCGTGTCCGAGCGAAGGTAACGGACCAGTCCTCGTCCGGATCAGGTCGTTTCCACGGCGAACCGACGAACGCCTTCACATCCTCGTGGTCGAAAAGACGTTGGATCGCCTCCTGGTCTTCCTCGACCCACTCTCGAAGCAACAGGCGCTCGGTGGTCAGTGGCAAGGGCGGTCGGTACATCGCGTGTTTCGGGCTACGGGGCCTGAGGCCTGCGTGAGGTCCTGTGGTGCCTGCCGGCCCCGGAGAGGTTCCACCCTTTTCGTTGGAACCTCTCTCCAAGGCCGCCGCGACCTGCGTCTCGCGCCTACGCCCGCGAGGCCTTCCGGTGGACCCACCAGTCCACGAGGAAATTCGTCGCGCGCCGCGGGTAGTTGACCGTCGACTTGGGCAGCCCGCGGGAGAGCTTGGCGATCTCCTCGAGGCCGTCCTCGACGGAGGGGACCGGGTTGGCCATCCACAAGATCTCCTGCTGCCGGTCGACGAGGAACAGCGCCGGCGCCTGCGGGCTCTCCTCGGTGGCCGCCTCGATGCCGTAGCCCGCCGCCAGCGCCCGGTCGTCGTGGAGCAAC
>JANQEO010000453.1 GCA_028278325.1 Candidatus Binatia bacterium | reverse complement strand
TGAGTCTTCCCGGAGCGGTGACCTTTCGGGCCGGAGACGAGATCGTTCTGCGCAACGGTTTTGAGGTACAGCAAGGCTGCGAGTTCACGGCCGAGATCGATCCGGGCCTGAATCCATAAGCTCAGAGCTGCGGCCGTTGTCGCAGGACCTCCGTGCGCATCCAGATTGCAGGTCTGTGAGCTCCTAGCCAGCTCGACGACGGGGCCTAGGTCTCCCCCTCAAGCACCCCCTCCTGGTACTGTTTCGGGACAACCATCGATAATTTTCTGTTATCCGCACTACGCCTCCAACGCACCTGTCTTCAACGCGTTAGTAGCGTCCATGCCGTCCGCAGATCGCGCACCGGCTGGCACCCCTACCAGCATCACCAAGCCAGGACGTGGTCCTGGAAGAGACCTGTGCTTTGTGCGCGAACCTCCTCCGGATACTCCTTCTAGATCAGCTTCCCACTCCGTACGGTTCACCGCCCTTCAGCGGTCTGCGCGAGAAGCAACAGATTGAGACTCTGAGGAACTCACGTGCTTAATGAAACCTTCCCGACGGCATTCTCCTGCGTCCCTGCCGGCCACCTTGAGTCGGACGAAACTGGGTATCTACCGAGCAACCTCAACGGGGAAAGAGTGACCTCGGTCCGTCTCACCAGCATCCACCGAATCCTACTGACCACTCTAGGGGACGAGTATGACTACCTGTGCCACACATTAGAAGGCTCCCGTCAAACGGGTAGATTGGCCCCCACCCTGCCGGGGGCAGGTTTGTTCGTTGGAAGGGAGCTTTATTGTGGCCTAGCGATCTTCGTAGCGCGTCGGCGATCTCGTTGCAGAGGGTTGCGGATCGAGTCCGCTCCAGCCACACATCGGGGTCAAGGCGTTCGAGCCGCCTGGGATTCGCGGCCCGTGCCCCTGGCGCCGGTTGGCGCCCCAGAGAAGCGTCCGGCTCACCACGCCGTGTCCACAAGGAGAGTTCAGATGTCGGGCTACCCCCAGCGGTGCCAGCACCTGTTGGGCTCACGGCGCAGGCGCTTCGTCGATCGAAAGACCAGCCGGCCGTCGCGGTCCACCCAGGCGGGTCGGTTTTACCAGCACAGGTACGGGATCTCGCGACGGCCGGCAGAATCAGCCGAAGGCTTTCTTGGCGTCGAACGGCACCTGGTCGCGCAGGATGTAGTAGCAAGCTCGGGCGAGCTTGTTGGCCAGAGCTCGGTCGGCGACCCGCCGATGAGCCCGAGCGGCTTTGCGGTCCCAGTAGCGCCCGGCTCGCGGCTCGTAGCGCCGAGCAAAGTGCGCCGCCTCGCTGAAGGCCCAGGAGAGATAGGGGTTGCCGTTGCGCTTGTTGCCGGTGCCTTTCTTCTTGCCGTCGCTGGTGTGGCGGCTGTCGACACAGCGACTGTACGAGCAGAAGCGTCCAACCCGCGAGAAACGTCCGATGTCGCCGACCTCGTACATGATCGTCAGGGCGAGGATCCGACCAATGCCTCCCACCGTCTGCAGGAGCTGAAACTCGTCGCGCAGCTTCGCCTCGGCCAGGACTCGTTGCTCGATCCGTCGGATCTGCTCTGTGAGGACCCGGAAGACACAGAGCAGGGTGCTCAAATTCAGCGCCACCCGCTCGTCCTCGATCAGGGCCTCGATCTGTCGCCGGTTCCAGCGCCCGAGCTCGTAGGACGTCACCCGCTGCCCGGTCTCGCGCTCGTACACGCACCGCAAGGCGAGAAGCTGCGAGGTGCGCTTGCGCACCAGAAACGCCCGACGACGCAGCAGGTCCCGCAACGGTCGCTCGCCTTTGTCGTAGATGTAGCCCGTGGGCAGGATCCCCAACGACAAGAGGTGAGCCAGCCACCGCGCGTCGTGGCGGTCGTCGCGGTGCTTGATGCGATGCGGCTGCTCGGCGTCCGCGCCGAGGCGCTTCTTGCGGTCCTTCTCGTAGTCCTGGTAGTTGCCCTCGAACCACTCGACGTGGCTGTCGCCCTCGAAGGC
>JANQEO010000434.1 GCA_028278325.1 Candidatus Binatia bacterium | reverse complement strand
CGCACGAGTGGGGACGGGCGGTCGCGGCACCTCCGGGGCTGCCGCTGAAGCGGGTCTCGGCCTCGGGGGCGGGCTCGGCAGCAGCAGGAGCAGGGATGGCGGCGGCAGCGGCGGTCTGGGAAGCGCGCGCGGGCAGGACCGCGGGACTCAATCTCGCAGCGGCCGCCAGGGTAGGAGCACACGCTCCACGACGGGAGGGCTCGCTTCGAGGAGCCGGGCCGGCGGCGGAGCTTTGGTAGGGACTCCGGGCTCGCTGTTCGAACAAGAGGTCAGCATCGTTGCAGACGAGATCACCAACACCCTCGTGATCCTTGCCACTCCGCGGGACAGGGCCGTCGTTCTCGAGGTCATACGCCAGCTCGACATCGTGCCGCGCCAAGTCCTAGTAGAGGTTCTTCTGGCCGAGATCACCCTGAGCAACGACCGTGAGTTCGGTTCCGAGCAGGCGCTGAACTCCGCCGACCCGAGCGTCGCGGCCGCCACCGGCGACACGGGCGGTACGTTCTTCGATCTGTTCGGTGAAGAGATTCGCCTGACCGGAAGTGCCGGCGGGACCACCGGCGGTATCATCGGCACCTTCACTCATTTCCGTGACGGCAAGGCCGTCTACGAAGCCGTCCTCACGGCGCTGGCGACACAAAGCCGCGTGAAACTTCTTTCACGGCCTCATATCCTCACGGCCGACAACCAAGAGGCCAGTATCCTCATCGGCAACGAGGTCCCGATCATCACACAGCAAACGGACTCGGACGTGCAGACCGAAGGCAGCACACGCATCCTTCAGAACGTCCAGTATCGTGACACGGGAATCATCGTACGGGTGCTGCCGCAGGTTAACTCAGAAGGCCTCGTCAACATGCGCATCGCTCAAGAGGTGAGTGAGATCGGCGACGATACCGTACAGATCGAGGGCATTACGTCACCGACCTTCACCACGCGAGAGACCGAGACCACCGTCGTAGTGCAGAGCGGCGAGACCATAGTCATCGGCGGTATCATCCAGGAGAACAAGCGAAGCTCGCGGGCGGGGGTTCCCTATCTGATGGACATCCCGGTCTTCGGTCAGTTGTTCCGCCGGGATGACGAGAATCTACGCCGCACCGAGCTCATCGCCCTGATAACCCCGTATGTCGTCCGCGATCGCGAGGAAGCCAAGTCGGTGACCGAGGAGTTCAAGGGCCGCGTCGAGCACGTTCTTCGCGAGCTCGAGGCTCAGGAAGAGGAGAGCGGCATCCACCACACGGTCATCCTCGACTGAGCCGGTCCGGGACCCGCCAAGGGTTGGATTTTGAGCGCGTTGCGGGTATGTCACTGCGTTAACTGACCGATATCCCTGACAGTTCCGACCATCACCTGAAGCCCGAAGAAGGGGGAGAGTAGCTCCGATGGCCACCGTCATCACGGATGAATGCATCAACTGCGGCGCTTGCGAGCCGGAGTGCCCGAACACCGCGATCTACCAAGGGGGCGTCGAGTACGATTACGAAGGCGCCAAACACGCCGCGATATCGGCTGACTACTTCTACATAGTTCCGGAGAAGTGCACGGAATGCGTGGGCTTCTTCGACCAGGAAGCGTGCGCGGCCGTGTGTCCGGTCGATTGCTGTATCCCCGACCCCGACCGCCCGGAGACCGAGGAAGCCCTCTTGCAGAGGGCGAAGGAGATCCATCCGGACAAAGAGTTCGGTTCGGACTTTCCCTCGCGTTTCAAAGGAGGCGGCGGAGCCGAAGCGAGTTCAGAGGCCCCGGCGGCCGACGCCGCACCTGCCCAGGCATCGGCTCCGTCAGCACCGGCGGCACCGGCCGCCCCTGCTGCACCGGCAGCTCCTGCGTCCGCCGCGGGCCCGGCGCGGGTGGAGAGGACCTTGGCTACGAAATCTCTCGCCTTGGAGCAGGGCGATCCGACAACGGCCTTTCCCGGCGAAATGGAGATGGGGTTCGACGAGGCCTTCGAGCACGTATCGGAGCCCGTTGCTACCGTCTCGTCACGCAGCGCGGGCCTGGCGCTGATGCTCGCGTCGCCGGTCCTCGGCGCGTTGGGCGACGGCACCAAGCGAGACATAGAGCGGGCTCTCGGTGATACGCGCTACTTCTCGAATCAAGGCGCGACCGGCTTGAACGTGTTTCTGAACTTCCTGCTGTACCCGATACTCGCATACGGCGTCGGTCTGGCTTCGGGGCTGCAGCCTTTTACCGAGGCCGACAAGGGTTGGATCTTTATCGGAGTAACGGTCGCGTTCGTCGAAACCATGATGCGGTTGCGCGAGAGCCTCTTCAAGGGCGTTCCCATAGCCGAGGCCAAGCTCGGACCGGCTTTCTACGGTGCTCCGCTCTCGCCACTCGTGGCTCCCGTCGCGCGAAGCTTGGCGGGAAAGACATCGAGCGGATGGGTCCCGGTAGAAGGGTTCTACGCGGGTGAATTCGAAGAAAAGCGCGAGCGTGAGCGTCGCTACGGTGAGGTCTACGACGTCCAGGAATACGACCGCGGTTACGTGATTCGCTTCGAATTGGCCCGGCTCGTGCCGCCCTCCTCGGCAAAGGACGAGATGGGCATCGGCGACGAAATGCCCGACTACGACATCGGTGTCGAGGTCAACGGGGAAGCCGTCACGATAAGCGGCAGCGTGGTCGACCCGAGATTGCGCGCGGTGTGCGGCATCTCCTCGGCGTTTCCCGCCGACTTCAAGACGGACATACAGCTGAACGGTCCGCTCGGCGGATTCCGCCACCGCTACTACGACAAACTTCTCGAGGTTGTCGTGCTCAAGCAGGGAGCCTGAGCGGGTGGCCGACCTAGTAACTCAGGTCGGGACTCTTTCACTTGCGACGCCCGTAATCGCGGCTTCCGGCACCTACGGCTATGGGACCGAGTTCGACGGTCTCGTCGACTGGCCCGGGGTAGGTGGAGTTTCGGTGAAGGGCATCTCGGTTCAACCCTGTGACGGGCTGCCGGCTACGCGGATGGTCGAAACGCCCGCGGGGATGCTCAATGCCATCGGTCTGCAGAACGTTGGCGTCGAGGCGTTTCTCAACGACAAGCTCCCCGAGCTCGCCAAGCTCGGGCCGCGTATCATCGTGAACTGTTGGGGGAACACTCCCGAAGAGTTCAGCGAGGTAGTTGAGAGGCTCGATCCCGCCGGCGATCTCATCGATGCGATCGAGCTGAACCTGGCCTGTCCCAACAAGAAGGAGTGGGGCCGGATCTTCGCGTGCGACCCCGCTGCCGTCAAGGCCATCGTGGGGCCTGCGCGGGCTCGAACCAAACTGCCGCTGTGGGTGAAGTTGTCCCCGAGCGTGACAGACATTACCGAACCGGCGACCGTTGCCGCCGGCGAAGGTGCGGACGCTCTTTGCGTGATCAATACCGTGCGAGGTATGGCGATCGACGTGGAGCGCCGCCGTCCGGTCCTTTCCAACATCACCGGAGGTCTTTCGGGCCCGGCGATAAAGCCCATCGGCTTGCTGATGGTGTACGAAGCAAGCCGCGCTGTGGACATTCCCGTCGTGGGGGGAGGAGGGATCGTCTCCGGTAGTGATGCCGTCGAGTATCTGATGGCCGGCGCGTGCGCGGTACAGGTCGGGACCGCCAACCTCTACGATCCGGCGGCGCCTGCCCGGATTTCCCGGGAGATAGCCTCGGTTCTCGACCGTTTGGGCGAGGCTCGTGTGTCGGGGGTCGTCGGAGCGCTGGAGACCTCGAGCTAGCGGGTGCGCACCAGCTTAACGCCAATATATTGACGTACGGATAACTTTCAGTTAATCTAGGCGGACTCCCCGCTATATCATCAGGAGGTCCGTTTGTCGGCATTCAAAATTGGCCAGAAGGTTGTCTATCCAGCTCACGGCGTGGGCATCATCGAGACCGTACAGGCTCGCAAGGTCTCGGGCGTCGAGTCGAAGTTCTATACGCTCAGGATTCTCGACACCGACATGCGGATCATGATCCCCACTCAGAAGGCTGAGTCGGTAGGCCTGAGGCCCGTGATCGGTCGCGACATGGTCGGCAAAGTCTATCGCGTGCTGCGCGAGAAGCGCGTGAAGCTCGACCAGGCTACCTGGAATCGGCGTTACAGAGAGTACACCGAGAAGATAAAGACCGGTTCCGTGCTGGAGATAGCGGCCGTGCTGCGCGACTTGTTCATGCTCAAGGGCGACAAGGAGCTCTCCTTCGGAGAGCGCAAGATGCTGGACACTGCGCGCAATCTTCTCGTCAAAGAGCTGGCTATAGCCAAGGCTCATTCCGAAGAGAAGATCATGGAAGAGCTGAAGACCATCTTCGGTCATTAGCTTGGTGATGTCTTTGTCGAGAGGGTCGGGCCCGCCCGGCCCTTTTTTTTGCTGAGCCGCCGGAGGTTCTAGTTTGCGACTCGCTTTGATCGTACCCGCGGCGGGATCCGGTAAGAGGCTCGGCTCGGAGCGGCCCAAGGCCCTCGTCGATATTGAGGGTGTGCCGATGGTAAGACGCACCCTGTCGCGTTTCGCGGCCCTTCCGGGCCTCGTCGAAACTCTGGTGGTTGTTCCCACCGGCGCCATTCCGGATTTCAACGACGCTCTTGCCGACCTGGATTTCCGTATCGGAGAGGTCTCGGTGGTCGCCGGCGGTGACACGCGCCAGGCCTCGGTGCGTCTAGGCTTGGAAGGGTTGCAGTCCGACCCTGATCTCGTATGTATCCACGATGCAGCTCGGCCCCTGGTTTCGAAGGAAACGATCCGCGACGTGATCGAGGCGGCGCGGGCTCGCGGGGCGGCTACTGCGGCCATGCGGCCGGTCGACAGCATCAGGGAGGACCTCGAGACCGGTGAAACCAGAGCGGTGGATCGAGCAAGGCTCTGGTTGGTTCAGACGCCGCAGGTCTTCCGTTACGACGTGATTTTCAAGGCCCACCACACGGCCAAAGCCATGCAGCAGCAAGCCGCTGACGATACCGCGCTGGTGGAGTCGGCCGGCCAGGCCGTGGATGTCGTCGAGACCTCCGGCCCGAATGTGAAGGTGACGACGCCGGAAGATCTGGAACTGGCTAGGTTGGTTCTTGCCCGCGAAGCGCTAGAGCATCGTTGAGACTTCCCGATCTCAACGGAGTTTGGGAGATCTCCACGCTGCGGAAGCCGTAGCCGGTAAGCGCATCCACGATCAGCTGGCGTGTTTCCGGTCTTGCCAGCCTGCCGAGATCGGCCTTAGCGACCTCCACGCGCGCCGAGTCTCCGAGGTGGCGCACTCTCAGTTCCCGAACACCCAGGCCCCTGATGAAATCCTCTGAATCCGCGACCTGACGAAGACGTTCTTGATCGATACGTACCCCGTAGGGGAAGCGAGAAGACAGGCATGGTGAAGCGGGCTTCTCGGCGGTTGTCAGTCCGTAGTGTCGTGACAGCTCACGGACCTCGGCTTTGCAGAGCCCGGCCTCCGCGAGAGGGTGGCGTACGCCGTATTCTTCGGCGGCGGCCAAACCCGGCCGGTAGTCACCGAGATCGTCGGTGTTGACGCCGTCGACCACGAAGCGGCAACCATGTCGATCCGCGATGCGGAGGCAGATGGGGTATAGAGTCTGCTTGCAGAGGTAGCAGCGGTTGGCCGGGTTCTCAGCGTAGCCCGGCGTATCGAGTTCGTTTGCATCGATCACCAGATGTTCGACGCCTAGACTAGCCGTCAGTAGCCTGGCATCCGCCGCCTCGCGGGGCGCGCTGGTAGGTGAGTCGGTCGTGACCGCCACCAACTTGAGATCTCGGGTGTCGGCGGCTGCTCTGAGCAGCAGGCTGGAATCGACACCGCCGGAATAGGCGACGACCACGCTGCCCATTTCACCGAGCAGGGATTTCAGCGAGGAAAGCTTGGCTTTAAGGCGGCTGTCCACGGGCGCCTCAAAGGCCGCCGCCCGAGTCGAACAGTTCCGTGGAGAGGTATCTCTCACCGGTGTCACAGAATACCACGACGACCTTCTTGGAGCTTCCCAACTCGGCAGCGATCTTCAACGCTGCGGTATAGTTGGCGCCGGAAGAGATCCCGACGAGCAGGCCCTCGCGAGCGGCAAGCAGTCGCGTGTTGTCGGCGGCGTCTTCGTCGCTCACCGTAATCACGCGGTCGACTACATCGAGGTCGAGGATCTCCGGCACGAAGCCGGCCCCGATGCCTTGTATGCCGTGGAAGCCGGGCTCGCCGCCGCTCAGGACAGGCGATCGCTCCGGCTCGACGGCGATCACTTCGACCTCGGGCTTTTCCTGTTTCAGGACCGATCCCACTCCGGTGATGGTCCCGCCTGTGCCGACCCCGGCGACGAAGGCATCGAGGTCGGGGCACTGTTTGAGGATTTCGAGCGCCGTGGACTGGCGGTGTGCTTCCGGATTCGCCGAATTCGCGAACTGCTGGGGCATGAAGTAGTCCGGGTGTTCCTCGAGGATCTCTTCCGCCTTGTTGATGGCGGCGTGCATTCCTTTCGTGTCCGGAGTCAGGATCAATTCGGCGCCGTATGCCTTGAGAAGGCTCCTTCGTTCCTCGCTCATGGTGTCGGGCATGGTGAGGATCAGCCGGTAACCGCGTGCAGCGGCCACCAAGGCCAATCCGATGCCGGTGTTGCCGCTGGTCGGCTCGATGATGGTCCCGCCCGGCTTCAGCCTGCCTTCGTCCTCGGCACGGTTGATCATGGCCAGGCAGATCCTGTCCTTGACGCTGCCCCCTGGGTTGAAAGCTTCGAGCTTGGCTACGATCTCGGCCGAGCCGTCAGGGACGGTGTTGACGAGCTTTACAGTCGGAGTGTTCCCGATGAGGTCTAGTGCGCTTTGGGCTACATAACCGGGTGCTGGCATCGCCGCGCTGGATCTCGGGCCCGCATGGAGGGTCCGGGAGTTGGCGAACTATATTTTCGAGGTTCGTTGAAGTCAATGTGGCCGGCGCCGGCAGGGCCACGGAAAGTGAATAAATCCGCAACCTTCCGCGTCGCTTTCAATAATCCACGCGCATGTTACAAGGGCGGGTTTCTGATAGAAGGTTGAACGTAGCCGGGGCCGCTCGGGGGCCCTGCTAGTGCTCGATGCCATGAGGAGGTCTGCCAGCCGTGTCTGAAAAAGGTAGTGACCGCGGATTCAAGGTCGAAGACAAGAGGCGCTTCGATGCGGAGGGGCAGCCACGCGAGGACGAGGGCAACGAAGAGGCTGCGCCGGCCCAGACCTCGGCGGCTCAGGCCGACCAGCATTCGGAGCCGACGGGGACGGAGTCCCAGGGGAGAGCGGGCGAGGCCGAGTTGAGCTTCTCTAGTTTCGTCGTGGGGCTCGCATCCCAGGCTTTCATGTTTCTCGGGGCCACCCCCGATCCGAGCACGGGGGTAGTTCACAAAGACCTTCCCCAGGCCGCAGCAATGATCGACATACTTTCCATCCTGCAGGAGAAGACGTCGGGCAATCTCTCCGACGACGAAGCGCACTTGATGGAGGAAGTGCTCTACGAACTTCGAATGCGATACGTCAGCGAGACCCAACATGGCGGGGCGGGCCAGGCGAGTGGGCAGGGAGAAACGCATGAAGGCTAGCCGATCCATCCTGGTATCCACCCTCGTAGCGGGCGCGATTATCGGAATTGCGCTCACGCTGTCGACGAACTGGGAGAGCAGTTCGCCGGCCGAACACACCGATGCGCCGCAGTTCTTGCCGGTGACCATGCCCGAGGGAGCCACGATGGCGTTGCCCGACTTCGCAACGCTGGCGGAGAGAATAAGTCCGTCCGTGGTTTATATATCGACCGTGTCCGACGAGTCCCGGCGAGGCATGTCGCGTCGCGGGGGCAGCGATCCGTTCGAGCACTTCTTCCAGCGCCCGCCGAGCCGAGGCCTCGGCTCGGGCTTCGTACTCGATGAAGACGGGTACATCATCACGAACCACCATGTAGTCGAGGATGCGACCAAGGTGGTTGTCAGGTTCAACGACGAAGCCGAATATGAGGCCGAGGTCGTCGGCACCGACGCCAAGACCGACATCGCAGTGATCAAGATCGACGGGGCCGAAGGCCTGGTCCCCGTGGCTCTGGGTGACTCCGATCAACTCAGGGTCGGAGAGTGGGTGTTGGCGATCGGTAATCCTTTCGGCCTCGAGTATACCGTCACCGCCGGCATCGTCTCGGCCAAGGGACGCCATATCAACCGGCCGGGCAGGAATGCCTACGACGATTTCATTCAGACGGACGCAGCTATCAATCCTGGCAACTCCGGCGGCCCCCTGGTCAACATGAGCGGGCAGGTCGTCGGCATCAACAGCGCCATTTTCTCGAGAAGCGGGGGAAACATCGGCATCGGCTTCGCCATCCCCATCAACATGGCAAGGCAGTTCGTTCCCCAGCTCAAAGAGCACGGCCACGTCACTCGCGGCTGGCTCGGCGTGCTGATCCAGCCCGTCGACACGGACATCGCCGAGTCTCTCGAGCTTCCCGAGGCGGCCGGCGCACTGGTTGCCAAGGTCTTCCCTGACAGCCCGGCCGACGAGGGGGAGGTAAAGGTAGGCGATGTCATAATCGAGTTCGACGGCCGGCCGGTCAAGAAGTCTCTGGATCTACCGTCGATGGTTGCAGAGACCGAGGTGTCGAAGTCGGTTGAGGTCGTCGTGTTGCGCGACGGGGAGCGCAAGTCGCTGACGATCGAAATCGGCAAGCTCGAGGCCGATGCGGCCGAGGCGAGGCCGGTGCGCGCCAAGGCGCTGGGTTTGTCCGTCCAAGACATCACCGAGGAGGTCGCGCGCGAGCTCGAGCTCGGTCCCGATCCTCAAGGGGTAGTGGTGACGGCGGTCGCCAACGGTTCTCCTGCTGAGCGGGCGGCGATCCGGCCGGGCGACGTCATCGAGCAGATCGGCCGCGAACCGGTGAGCAGTTCCAAGGAATTCCGGCGGCTGCTTGCTGAACGAGACGAAGGCGACTCCGTCATCGTGCTGGTGCGGCGTGGTGATCAATCACTGTTCAAGGTGATCAAACCGGCCGAAGAGTGAGTCCCGACGAGTCAGGGCCGGCGCAGGCCTCTCGTCTGCGGGCGGTGCTTTCTCTGGCAACCCTGGCCGCGCCGCCTATGCTGGCGGCTGCGGCCCTCGTGGGTTGGCTCGTATACCTGCGCATCGATGCCCTCCTGGTCGAAAAGTTCGAAGGGCGGCGCTGGGACTTCCCTTCCAAGGTCTATTCTGCACCCTACGAGCTGTATCCGGGGGCCTGGATCGGCGGAGACAGCCTGTCTCGCCGCCTGCGTCGGCTCGGTTATACCGAGCGGGAAGCCGTGCCCGCGCACCGCGGGCAGTTCTCAGAGAACGGAGAGGGCCGCTATCTCGATCTTTGGTTGCGAACCTTTGCCTATCCTCAGGGCCGGGAGACGGGCCGGAGGGTGCGCATCAGTTACGACTCCCACGGCTACGTCCACGAGATTGTAGCGCTCGACAGCGGAGAATCGCTTACCAACGTTCGCATCGAGCCCCTGTTCGTCACCGGGTTGCACGGTAAGCTGCGCGAGGAGCGTCGAGAGATGAGCCTGGAGGAGGTTCCGGCACCTCTGGTCGCGGCGGTTCTGGCCGTAGAGGACCGACGCTTCTACGAACATTTCGGCATAGACGCCCGCGGGTTGGCTCGTGCCTTCGTCGTCAACGTAACGGCCGGTGAGGTCCGGCAGGGCGGCTCTACGTTGACTCAGCAGCTCATGAAGAACTTCTTTCTCACCGAAGAGCGCACGCTTTCGCGCAAGCTGCGCGAGGCCGCGATGGCGCTGGTGGCTGAACGTCGTTTCCCGAAACGCCGGATCCTCGAAAACTATCTCAACGAGATCTACATGGGCCAGAAGGGTGGTGTGGGCGTCCACGGGATGTGGGAAGCGTCCAAGCACTACTTCGGGCGCGAGCCCTGGGAGTTGAGCTTGGGCGAGACCGCCACTCTTGCGGGCATCATCAGGGCGCCCAACTATTATTCTCCGCACAATCACCTGGATCGCGCCGTGATCAGACGCGATACCGTGCTGCGATTGCTCTTCGAGCACGGCGACATCGACGAACGCACTTACCACTCCGCGTTGGCCGAGGAGCTAACGGCTGTGCCGCTGGCGGTAGCGACCAACAGCGCTCCTTACTTCACTGACTTCGTTCGCGAGGAACTGCAGGCCAACTATCCGGCCGACGTGCTGAGCAGTGAGGGATTTTCGATTTTCACGACCATCGACCCGGAACTGCAGGCTCTGGCGGAACGCGTCGTCGCAGACGGGCTCGACAGGATCGAATCCTCCTTGGTGGGCCCGATCGACCCGTCACGGGCCGCCAGGCTCGAAGGGGCGCTGATCGCGGTCAATCCCCGCACGGGCGAGATTCTGGCCATGGTCGGCGGCCGCGACTACGGCGGTAGCCAGTACAACCGGGCAGTGCACGCGCGCCGGCAGCCCGGCTCGGTATTCAAGCCCATCGTCATGCTGGCCGGCTTGAGCAACTATGAGGAAGGCACTCCCCATTACGTTTCCACGAGCCCCGTCCTCGACGCTCCCTTCACCTGGGAGTACGACGAGTTCACCTGGTCGCCGGCCAACTACGCTGACGAGTACCACGGAAAGGTATCCTTGCGCGAGGCGCTCGAACTGTCGCTCAATTCCGCAACCGCGCGTATTGCCAGAGAAGTCGGCATCGAAAAGGTGCGCGACCTGGCGGTGCGGTTGGGCATGGATCCCTCGATGCCCGCCTATCCGGCGATCGCTCTAGGAGGCTGGGAGGCTTCCATGCTGGAAGTCGCGCGAGCCTACGGCGTGTTCGCCAACAACGGTTTCTCCGCCACGCCTCTGTCGGTGGTGAAGGTGGTCGATCGCTACGGCCGTGAGGTGGAGGGCAACCGCGTCGAGATAAGGAGGGTGGTGCCGGCCCGTCACGCCTATCTCGTCACCCATCTCCTCCAAGGGGTCATGGACCGTGGCACGGGGAGGCTGGCACGCGCATTCGGATTCCGCCGCCCTGCTGCAGGTAAGACCGGGACCACCAACGGTTACAATGACGCTTGGTTCGCCGGGTATACGCCTGATCTGTTGACCGTGGTTTGGGTCGGGTACGACCGTGATGTCCAACTCGGATTGACGGGCGCGCGTGCAGCCTTGCCGATCTGGACCGAGTTCATGAGGGAGGCCCTACGCGGGCGGCCGCCGGTGCCGTTTCAAGTTCCGAGGGGCGTCGAAATCGTCGAGGTGGATGTTCGTACCGGCTTGAAAGCCCTTCCCGAGTGTGGTGATTTCGTCAAGGCGGCCTTCCTCGACGGAGAAGAGCCGCGAGAATACTGCACGCGAGCCGAAAGTGGCATTTTCCTGCTTCATTGATCGATCCAGCCGCGACGTTCGCGGTAACGTCGCCGCAGCCCTGGTCGCCGCCGTCTGTCTGGCAATGGCCGGCTGTGCGAGCCTGGCCGTCCCTCGCGGCGATGGCTTCCCGGGCGAGCGCGAAGCCCGGGGCTCGATAACTTCGGGCGGTGGTCGCGCTGCACAGTTGATCGAGCGTGACATAAGGCGTTTGGAGGAACTCGGTGGGGCCGCGACCGTCGGCCAGCCCCAGCGGCTGGCGAGCTTGCGACTCACTTCGCGCGCCGTAGGCCACCTGCGCGATGGTGACAACCACCGTGCGCTGGATGTCCTGGAGCGGGCCATCTCGATAGACGGAGCCGTGGGGTTCGCGTACCTGTTCATGGCGGCTGCTCACTACAATCTCGGCGACGTAACTAGAGCGGCGGGGTTCATCG
Organism: Candidatus Binatia bacterium; assembly: GCA_028278325.1. Taxonomy (GTDB): domain Bacteria; phylum Desulfobacterota; class Binatia; order UBA1149; family JAJCZL01; genus JANQEO01. Next base: position 23,437 of record JANQEO010000434.1, on the reverse strand, counting down.
AGCGCGCGATGCCGTTGTTGCCCGATGACCGAGCCTTGCACGAGGAACTCGACAGCCTGCGCGCCGATGTATACGCGAGCACGCTGACTCCGGTAGAGCGCGTGTACTGATTTGCGTCTTCTTGCGATAGAGACGTCCTGTGACGATACCTCGGCGGCGGTCCTCGAAGACGGCCGCGTGCTATCCAACGTCGTTTCGAGTCAGGACCTGATTCACGCGAAGTACGGAGGGATCGTGCCCGAGCTCGCTGCCAGGCGGCATCTCGAAACCATCGATGAGGCCGTTGCGACCGCGTTGGAGCGGGCGGGTGTTTCTCTCGAAGAGCTCGACGCTCTCGCCGTCACGCGTGGGCCGGGGCTCATCGGCTCTCTTCTAGTGGGCATATCCGTAGCGCAGGGCTTGGCTTTGGCCACCGGACTGCCGCTGATCGGTATCAATCATCTCGAAGGCCATGTGCTCTCGGCCATGGTCGATAGCGACATCGAGTTTCCCTTCGCGGCGATGGTGGTCTCCGGCGGACACACCTCGATCTATCTCGCGCGAGCTCTCGGCGATTACGTGGAGGTGGCGTCCACCCGCGACGATTCCGCGGGTGAGGCCTTCGACAAAGGTGCCAAGATGCTGGGCCTCGGTTATCCGGGGGGCCGCGAGATCGACAGGCTCTCACGCGAGGGTGATGCAGGTGCGGTGAAGTTCCCACGCGGCCGGGTGCGCGGCGACCGGTTGGCGTTCACGTTTTCCGGTCTGAAAACCGCCATGTGGGACTATCTCCGGGCCGGGGAGCATGGGCGTTCGGTTGCCGATCTAAGCGCATCCTTTCAGGAGGCCATCGTCGACGTCCTGATCGACCGTGCGCGAGAGGCAGCCGACTCCTTCGACGTGCGGCGCATGGCGGTGGTCGGAGGCGTGTCGGCGAATTCCAGGCTAAGGGGCCGCATGACCGAGGTCGCGGAAGAGGAGGGACTTCACCTGTCTTTCCCGGCGATGAGCCTGTGCACCGACAACGCGGCGATGATCGGCTTCGCTGCCCATCTGCGTCTTGCGCAGGGGTTGCCCGGCGAGGAGCTGTCGGCAGCCTCGCGGCTCCCTCTCGGTCCGAGGCATGAAGGGCGGTGAGCCCTGGTCGCCGGCGAAGGACAAAGTGGGGTCAGCACTTCCTGCAGGACACGGGAATCGCCGAGTCCATAGTGGAGTGGGCGGCCATCGACGGTCAGCGTGTTCTCGAGATCGGTCCCGGACGTCAGGCTCTGACCAGGAGTCTGGCTGCCAGGGCCGGCCACCTCTACCTGGTGGAAATCGACCCCAAGCTGGCAGCTGATCTGCGCGACGCCTACGCTGCCGATGACTCGGTGACCGTCATAGAGGGCGACGTTCTGGCCCTCGATCTGCAGCGCTGCGCGGAGGGGCCGTTGAGCGTCGTCTCCAATCTGCCCTACGAGAGCGGCACGGCCATCGTGTCAGCGTTGCTGGAACTCGGTTCATTCATCCAGCGGATGGTCGTGATGCTGCAGCTCGAGGTGTGCAGGCGGCTGCTCGCAGGTCCGGGCAGCCGCGACTATGGCGTTCTGTCGGTGATGACGAGTCTGCGCGCCGACATCGAACCGGGCATGCGCGTTCCGCCCGAGTCCTTCCGTCCCCCACCCAAGGTGGATTCACAGGTGGTCAGGATCAGGCCCTTGCCCGAGCCCCGCTACGATGTAGGCGATTCTCGCTTGTTCGGGGACATGGTGAACTGTTGCTTTGGACAGCGCCGCAAGATGATAGGCAACACCTTCGAGCCGTGGCTGCTGTCGCGCACGGGAGATTCCGAAGGCAAAGCGTTGTTGGAGAGGGCGGGAATAGATCCACGTTCGCGTCCGGAGACGGTAAGCCTCGAGGCTTTAGCGTGTCTTTCGCGCCTCGTCAGCGACCAAGTACGAACTCATGCCTGAACTCCCCGAGGTCGAAACCATAAGGACCTCCCTCAGTCCGGCGGTAGTAGGCCGTAGCATCGTCGACGTCGATGTGCGTGAGTCCCGCCTTCGCCGACCGCTGAGCGCGCAGTTCCCGGATAGCTTGATAGGCAGGGTGGTCACGGCCGCCCGCCGCCGGGCGAAATACCTTCTCTTCGATCTCAACGACGGTATGACCTGGATTACTCACTTCGGCATGAGCGGCCGGCTGGTTTACCATTCCAACACCAGCGTGCAGCCGGGCACTCACGACCACGTCATCGTGGGGTTGGATGGGGGAGGCCGCCTGGTGTTCAACGATCCGCGCCGGTTCGGTCTCATGACGGTCGAGGACGAGGCCGCTTCGCAACTTTTCCGCCAGTTGGGGCCGGAGCCCCTGGACGAGAGCTGTTTCACCGCTGACCATCTGGCGAAGCTGAGAGCCAAGACGGTCAGAACCGTCAAGGATGTGTTGATGGATCAGCGTGTGGTCGGCGGCCTCGGCAACATCTACGTGAACGAACTCCTGTTTCTCGCCGGGATCCGGCCGACGCGCCGCCTGAAGCGGATGACCAGAGACGACTGTGAGCGGGTGGTGTCATCGGCACGTTCGGTGCTCGCTGACGCCATCGAGCACAAGGGTTCGTCTATCTCGGACTTCCTCGACGGTATCGGACGTCGCGGCGCGTACCAGGGCAGGCTGCGCGTCTATGACCGTCAAGGTAAGCCCTGCAGCCGCTGCGGCGCGGCCATCAAGTCGGTAGTGGTCGGGCAGCGCTCGAGCTTCTACTGTCCGCGTTGCCAGCGCTGAGCTTTGTCCGGGCCACCGGTGCCCCGGGCTTCAATGGCTGCGCACGTCGAGCAGGTCACGCAGGCCGTCGCCCAGAAAATTGAGGCCGAGCACCGTCACCATGATCGCCAAGCCGGGGTAGAGCGTCATGTGAGGTGCAACGAGGAGGAAGGACCGGCCTTCGTTGAGCATGGCGCCCCATGAGGGTGTAGGCGGCTGTACTCCCAGGCCGAGGAAGCTGAGGCTCGCCTCTGCCACGATCGCGCCGGCCATTCCGAAGGTTGCCTGTACGCTGAGAGGCGCAGCCAGCATGGGCAGGACGTGTTTCACCATCACGCGCACGCGCTTCATGCCCAGAGCGGTCGCCGCTTCGACGTGGTCGCGGGTCTTGAGGTGCAGGACTTCCGCGCGCACGAGCCGGGCATAGCCCGTCCAGCCGATCACGCTCAGGGCGACGACCACCGTGGTCAGGCTCGGGCTCAGCACGGCGCTCATTGCGATGGCCAGCAGGATTCCGGGAAAGGCCATCAGCACGTCGACCGACCTCATGAGCCAGAAGTCCACAGGACCGCCCCAGAAGCCGGCGCACAGCCCGATTATCACTCCCAATGTTACTGAAATTCCAACAGTTACTGCCCCTACATAAAGCGAAACTTTAGCTCCGTGCAGGATCCGGCTGAGTTGGTCTCTGCCCAGCTTGTCCTGGCCCAGGGGGTGGGCGGCACTGGGCGGAAGCAGATCTTGAGCGAGGTTTTGCTCGCCAGGAGGATAGGGAGCCAGGGCCGGCGCAAGCAAGGCTGCAAGAACGAGCGCCGCCAGGGTGGCGGCGCCGAAGATCAACGCGAAGCGTGGGGGGCGGCGTGACGAGGGCTTCGTCGAGGAGGTGGCCGACATCAGGAGGCAGCTCCGCGTTGGTATCGAATACGAGGGTTGGCGAGGGCGTAGGCAAGGTCGGTTGCCAGGTTCACCAGCACGTATCCCATCGCAATGGTCAGCACGCAGCCCTGCACCACCGGGTAGTCGCGGGACTGGATGGCTTGGATGACGAGACGGCCTATGCCCGGCCATGCGAAGATGGTTTCGGTAATCACCGAGCCCGCCAGGAGTGCTCCGAACTGCAGCCCCACGACCGAGAGGAGAGGCGTGAGCGCGTTCCCCAAGGCGTGGCGTGCGACCACCGGCAACTCTCCGAGGCCCTTGGCTCTGGCCGTTCGAATGTAGTCTTCGCGCAGGGCCTCCATCACCGTCGTTCGCGTCATACGCGTGAGCATTCCGGCCATCGATGCGCCCAGCGTGAGGGCGGGCAAGACTACGTGCCCGATGCCGCCTCGCCCCGACACTGGGAACCAGCCGAGCTGTATGGAGAAGGCCATGATCAACATCGGCCCGAGCCAGAAGTTGGGAATCGCTACGCCGAGCAGGCTGGCCAGCAGGGATCCGTTGTCGGCCCAGCTGTTCGGCTTTACGGCCGACATTAGCCCCGCAGGCACGGCGATGAGCAAGGCGGCGATGAGGGCGGCCAGTGTCAACTCCGCTGTAGCCGGCAGCCTCTCGGCCACGATCGAAGCAACCGGTCTGCGTGCGTGTATCGACATGCCCAGGTCGCCGCGAGCCAATCCGCCCATGAAGGTCAGGTATTGCTCGTGGATCGGCCGGTCCAGGCCCAACTCCTGGCGCAGGGCCGCTCTGTCTGCGGGGGCGGCCGTTTCTCCGAGCATCACCTCGACGGGGTCACCGGGCATCAAGTGGAGCAGGAAGAATACGATCGTGGCGACCCCGACGGCCGTCGGGACGGCGATCAGCGTACGTTTGAGAACATACTCGAGCACGCGCATGCAAAGAGTATCAGCCTGCCACCGTCTATTCGACACGGGCCCCCGCGGCATCGAGCCGTCGCGGGCCTCTATGCTATAGTTGCGGCTCGGGGATAGGAGAGATGGCTCACCCTAAAGCGCTTCAATGGGCGGAGAGGGCGGGCAAGTTCCTGCTCGACGAACTGTGGGTAGCCGGGCTCGGCGGCGCTTCGCGGTTCCGGCGCGGTCTTGTCACCCTGACGCGGGTAACCTTTATCACCCTGGAGGGATTCTGGGCGGATCTCTGTCTGCTGCGCGCGTCGGCCCTGACCTATGCGTCCATGCTCGGGCTCGTGCCCATCCTGGCGATCGCCTTCGCGTTGTTGAGGGGGATGGGCTGGAGGGGGGACCGCCTCGAGGAACTCATCCTATCGAAGGTGACGGTACTGTCGCCCGAAGCGATCCGTCTCATCGTCGGCTACATCGACAACACCAGCATCGCCGGCGTCGGCATAGTCGGAGGTGTGTTCCTACTGGCGACCTTCATCTCGGTCATGGCGAACATCGAGGCGTCCTTCAACGCGATCTGGGGCGACGTGCGCCCGCGAACCCTCATGCGCAAGGTCGGCGACTACCTCGGGGTGATGGTAACCGCTCCGCTGCTGTTGGCTTTGGCAACCAGTTTCAACGCGGCTCTTGCGAGCAATGCCTTCGTGGAGTGGATCGCCGGGATGTCGGTTGCCGGCATCACGGCCAGCACCGTCATGGGCTACGCCACATACACCGTGGTCTGGGTGGTCTTCGGCTTCATCTACATGTTCATGCCCAACACCAAGGTGAGGTTGTTTCCGGCAGTGGTGGGCGGAATCGTCGGCGGCTCCCTGTGGCTTCTGACCCAGTGGGCCTACATCGCCTTCCAGGTCGGCATGGTGCGCTACAACGCGATCTACGGTGCTCTTGCACAGCTTCCCATCCTCATGGTCTGGATCTACGTGAGCTGGGTCGTCGTACTGCTCGGTGCCGAGCTTTCCTATGCCATGCAAAACGTCGGTCACTATCGGCGTGAGCGTGTGTTCAAGTCCGACACCTACGCCGCTCGCGAGTACCTTGGCTTACGAATCGTCACCGCTCTTAGCGAGTCTTCGTGCCACCATACCCCGGCCCCGACCATCGATGAGCTCGCCGGCCGCTTCGAGGTGCCGACCGGGGCGGTAACCGCAGTGATCGAGAAGCTGGCCGATGCCGGCGTCGTCCGCCTTGCGGGCGAGGACGGTGCGCAGTGCTTCCTCGGCTATGCGCCCGACAGCATCACCCTGGACTGGGTCATCGAGCTTCTTCGAGGTGACGGGGAGCTGGCTACCGACCTCATGGCCGAGGGCGATCGGGTTCCTGCGGCCGAGGTGATGACTCAACTGGCGGAAGGCCGCCGCCAGGCCTTGGCCTCACGGACCGTGGACAGCTTGGTACGCCGCTGAAGCCGACCTCAGGGTTCGGCGTCGACTACTCGAAGATCCGCTTCGCTCAGTGAGAACAGATCGCCCGAAGGGTGGGGCGTGAACCCGGTCAGCCGGGGCCCGTTCAGAACTACGTTGTCGGGCCACCACAACGGGATGTAGGGGAGCTGGCGCGCCGCGAGTTTCTGGGCGCGCTTGTATATCCTGCGTCTCCTGTCGAGTGATGTCTCCAAGCGGCCGCGCTCGGTGAGCTTGTCCATTCGCTGGTCAGAGTAACGCCCGCGGTTGTTGCCTGCGGGCGGCACCATGGCCGAGTGGTATACGAGCCTGTAGATGTCGGGATCGGTCACGCCTACCCACGACAGGGAATAGAGGTGGAAGTTCCCCTCCTTTATATCGGAATAGAAAGTCCCCCACTCGTAGGTGAAGATCTCCAGCTCGATGCCTACCCGGGCCAGCTGGTCGGCAACGACCTCGGCGATCCTGCGGCTGAGTTCTTGAGTGGTCGTCTTGTAGCTCAACTTGAGCCTGGGCACGGCGGGGTCACCGCCCGGATGTCCCAACCCGGCTCTGTCGAGTAGTTCGCGGGCGCGGGCAGGGTCGTAAGAGTAGGCTCGCGGCGCGTTGCTGAACGCCCAGTGATGAGGTGGCAGCATGCCGGTGGCCGTGGTCGCAGTGCTCTTGAGCACGTAGCGTACTATTTCCTCCCTGTTTATGGCGTAGGCTATCGCACGGCGGACCGCTACGCGGGAAAGCGCCGGGTGTCGAAGGTTCATGCCGAGGTACTGGAAGCTGTTGGACGGATCACGTCGGATACTCAACGCATGCTCGTTGCGGCGGAGCCAGGTGACGATATCCGGGTCGAGTCCGTTTTGAACGAGATCAACGGAGTTGTTGATCAGTTCGAGGGCGCGCATCGTCGTATCGGGCACGATCTTGAACTCGATCTCGTTTATCGGCGGAGCCCCGCCCGCATAGCCGGCGAATGCAGTCAGTCGCACCCATCGGTCGTCCGCGACGTCGCTTAGCCGGTAAGGGCCGGCGCCTATGAGTTCCCGCCAGTCCAGTCGCGGGGCAGCGGCCAAGCGTGCCGGGAGGATGCCGAAGGTCGTTGCATCCATGAACGAGGCATCCGGCTGGCCCAGCCGGAAGACCACGCGATCTTCACCCTCGATTTCCACCGACTGGACGCTCGACAGCATGGCCGCTCGCGGTGACGAAAGGGAAGGAGCCTTCAGCGCGAGGTAGGTCGCCGCAACATCGCCGGCCGAGACCGGTGTGCCGTCGTGAAAGCGGAAGTCGTGTCGAAGCTCGAAGACGTAGGTCAGGCTGTCGGGATGCAGCCATGATTCGGCGAGGTAGGGCTGATGAACGCCGTTGCCGTCGATGCGGGTCAGTGATGAGAAGATCAGCCCCCCGATACGGGAAGAATGAGCGTCGGTAGCGAAACGCGGGTCCAGTTGGGTAGGCATTGCCTCTATCGCTATACGCAAAGCGTTATCGGACGCTTTGTCGCGTGTCTCGCATGCAATGAAGATGCAGGCGGGTAATAGCAGGCAGGTAATCAGTCTGTTACCATACTGGACCAATGCGTTCTTATATCCCCGTCAAGGCTAGAAAACGGCGCTTCGCCGCCATGTCGTTCGCTGTGTTGTCGTTGGCGCTCGTCGTTGCCAACAATCCCGCCGAGGCCGCGAAACAAGACCGCGGACTGACCCGGTACGAGGCTCTCGAGCCGAACGTCGAATTCTGGAAGGACGTGTTCGTGTTGTACACCAGCCGTCAGGCGGTCTTCCACGACCGCGATCACGTCAAGTTAGTCTACTCGATAGTCGATCTCGGCGACATCATCGACGGTGATCTGAGTGCGTATACCCAAGACCGCCGGATCCGAGAACGGCTGCGCGCCGAGACGCGACGCCTGGAGGGGATCCTGCGTCACCTCGCCAAGGGCGCTCCGCGTAACGACGAGGAGAAACGCATCAGTGCCTTGGTCAAAGACGTTCTCGGCTCGACTACGGACGCTGCGCGTTTGGCGATCAACATGAGGTACCAGCGTGGCCTTGGTGACGAGTTCTGCGGTGCCATGAGCCGGGCCTCCGTGCTCATGCCTCGCATGAGGGAAATGTTGGAAGCGGAGGGTGTGCCCGTCGAGCTGGCAGCCTTGCCGCTGGTGGAGTCGAGCTATCGGATAGACGCTCACTCGTACGCGGGCGCCGTCGGGATGTGGCAGTTCACCCGGTCGACCGGGAAGCGCTTCATGAACGTCGACTACGTGTACGATGAGCGGCGTGATCCACTTCGGGCAACCGAAGCCGCAGCGAAGTACCTCCGCGAGAATTATGAAAAGCTCGGTGCCTGGCCCCTCGCCATCACGGCGTACAACTATGGCGCAGGCGGACTCGTGCGTGCCGTACAAGAGCACGGAACGACCGACCTTTCGGTGATTCTTCGCAAGCACAAGAGCCGGCGTTTCGGCTTCGCGTCACGCAACTTCTACGCCGAGTTCCTCGCGGCCAAGGACGTTGTCGCTGAAGCGGAAAAGCACTGCGGCAAGATCGAGCCGGCCGGTCCGGCGCTTGCCAGCGTGCGCCTGCGTAACTATGTCGCCTTCGATAACATCGCCTCGGCAGCCGGCGTGAAGCGGGACGAGCTGGCGGTGTGGAATCCGGCGCTTCACCGTGACGTGGTCAAGGGCAAGCTCCTCGTCCCGCGCGGCTATTCGGTCAACGTACCGACGCAAGCCAAGCAGAAACTGGAGTCGGGCCTGGCGGCGTTGCCGAAGAGCGCGTGGCGTTCCGCACAGGTGGCCTACTATGCCACCCATCGTGTGACCCGCGGTCAGACCCTTTCTCACATAGCGAAAATCTACGCTACGTCGGTGTCATCGCTCAAGGAGTACAACAATATCTCCGATCCCCGCCGTCTCCGCTACGGGCAGGTGATCAAGGTGCCGACTGCCGGCGCCCGCCTGGCGAGTACGGGTACTCACCGTGTCACGAGAGGGCAGACCCTTTCTCACATAGCCCGCCTCTACGACACGTCGGTGAGTGCGCTCAAGCGTACCAACGGCATCAGTGACCCCAGACGCCTCAAGTACGGGCAGATCATCAAGGTTCCCCGCTAGGCGCCATCCATAGTTCGAGCCTTCCGGCCGCTCTCGGCTCTGTCGTTCGGTCGTGGTAGATAAGGATCCGTCGTGGAGATTTGGGCTCTGAGAGCCGCTGCGGTCGCCTATCTGGCGGCTGCGGTGGGATTCGCCGCCAACACGTTGCGGCCCCGCTCGAGTTTGGGAGCTACAGGTCCGGCTTTTCTGGCTACCGGGTTCGCCCTTCACACACTTGTCATCACGTACCGGGCCCTGGTTGCCGCCACCGTTCCGGTGACTACGTTCAGCGAGGCCCTGACCCTGCTGGGCTGGCTGACTGCGGGCAGCTACCTGATACTCCATAGCCGGTCGCCCTTGAGGGTGGTGGGTGCCGTCATCGGCCCGCTCGTCTTCGGCCTCACGGTCGCTGCTCTCCTGGTCTATGAGCCCAGCCGCTCTTCGTCGCCCCTTTCCCAAGACCCCTGGCTGGGCGCTCACGTAACGCTGGCTCTGCTCGGCAATGCGGTCTTCGGCCTCGCGTTCGCGGTGAGCGTAGTCTACCTGATCCAGGAGAGCCTGCTGAAGTCGCACAAGGGCGGTTCCATGGTTCTGCGTCTGCCGGCTCTGGAGAAGCTCGACCGCCTCAACTTCAGATGCCTGAGCTGGGGTTTTCCGCTGCTTACCCTCGGCATGCTCACGGGCGGTGTGTTCGCCCTCAACACCTGGGGAAGGTTCTGGTCCTGGGAGCCTCTCGAGATAGTCTCGATGATTACCTGGGTGCTCTATGCGGCGTTGTTGCAGTTCAGGTTGACGGCGGGGCTTCGGGGCCGCAGGGCGGCGACGCTGACCATCGTGGGTTTCTGCGTTCTGGTCATTTCCTATCTGTCCGTGAACGTCCTGCCGCTTCCGGGCCGGCACGGAGGGGGGCTGGGCTCCTGATCACGAGCCGGCCTCAGGCTGTGTCCCAGGAACTTCTCGTCGTCGGTGTCAATCACAAGACAGCGCCCGTCGACGTGCGCGAAAGGCTAGCCATCTCCAACGGGGAGCTCGAGGCGCTCAACAAGCGTCTCGTGACTCTCGAGCCGGTGCACGAGGCGGTGGTGCTCTCGACCTGCAATCGCGTGGAGATCGTAGCCTGTTGCCGCAATGGAGCGCAGGCCACGCCCGTATTGGCCGAGGCCTTGGTGTCTCCTACCGGGCTGACCGAGGCCCAGTGCAGCGACTGGCTGTTCACTTACGCCGGCCGCGAGGCGGTGCGCCATGTCTTTCGCGTAGCCTCGAGCCTCGATTCCATGGTCGTCGGTGAGGCGCAGATCCTCGGCCAGATGAAGGAGCAGTTCGGCGCCTCCTCATCCGCTGAATCGGTCGGCCCGGTGCTGAACCGGGTGTTTCACAAGAGCTTCTCCGTCGCCAAGCGGGTGCGCTCCGAAACCGACGTTGCTTCGCGAAGTGTGTCGATTGCGTCCATCGTCGTCGATCTGGCAAGGCGGATCTTCGAATCGTTGGAAGGCCGCACGGCCATGGTGCTGGGTACGGGTGAGATGGGCGAGCTCACCGCACGGTATCTTGTCGAGGCCGGGGTCGGGCAGATAATGGTAGCCAACCGCACTTTCGAATCCGCGGTGGAGTTGTCGCGGACCTTCGGGGGCACGCCGGTGCCGCTGGATCGTATTCTGACGTACTTGCCCCTTGCCGATCTGGTCGTCGGGTCGGCCTCCGGAGGGCAATTGCTCGACGCCGCCACGGTCAGTTCCGTGCTGCACGAGCGTCAGGGACGGCCGGTCTTTCTCATCGACCTGTCGGTGCCCCGAAACTTTGACGATGCGATAAACGACTTGGACAACGCCTACCTCTACGACATCGACGATCTGTCATCGGTAGCCGCCGAGAATATCCAGGAGCGCGAGCGCGAGGCGATCAAGGGCGAGGTATTGGTGGAGCAGGAAGTCGACGGGTTCTGGCAGTGGTTCGAGCGTCTCGAGGTCGTGCCCACCATCGTGGAGCTGCGCGATCACGCAGAGACGATTCGGGCTGAAGAACTACAGAGGACCTTGTCGCGCATCTCGGGGCTGTCCGACAAGGACAGGGAAACACTTGACCAGATGACGCGCTCGATGATGAACAAGCTCCTGCATGAGCCTACGTCGGCCTTGAAGGAGACGGTCTCGGCGAAAGAGGAGTCGCGGCTTGTCAGCGCTCTGAGGCATCTTTTCGGGCTGGGGAGAGATGGGTGAAGCTGAGGGTCGGAACTCGGGCAAGCCGTCTGGCGATGTCCCAGGCCCGCCAGGCTTGCGAGGGGCTTTGTGCGGCAACTCGGAGTATCGAGTACGAGCTGGTGCCGGTACGCACCAGTGGAGATGCCGTCACTGACCGTCCGCTTCGCGAGGCCGGCGGCAAGGGACTCTTCGTCAAAGAACTCGATGACGCATTGGCGGCCGGGAGCATCGATTGCGCGGTGCACTCCTTGAAAGATGTCCCGACCGTCTTGCCGGAAGGCATCGTGATCGCGTGTGTTCCTGAACGGGGCGATCCTCGAGACGAGCTGATCTCCCGATCCGGTTGGGGTCTGGCCGACCTCCCGAGCGGCACCAGGGTGGGAACCGGGAGCTTGCGCCGTCGTGCCCAGCTTCTCGGGGCCAACGCAGGTGTCGACGTATCCGACATCCGCGGAAACGTGGAGACCAGGCTTCACAAGGTCCTTAGCGGTGACTACGGCGCGACCTTCCTTGCTTCGGCCGGCCTCGATCGTCTGGCCATAGATGTCGCGCCTGCCAAACGCGTGGCTCTGGATCCGGAAACCTTCGTGCCCGCGCCGGGGCAGGGGGCTCTTTGCTTCACCGCGCGCGGCGACGATGATTCGGTGTGTGAGGCCGTCTCGATGATACAGGACGACAGCTCCCTGGCCGCGTCGCGAGCCGAGCGGGCATGTGCAGAGACTCTCGGCGGCAGTTGTTTCCTGCCCGTCGGCGCCTACGCGCACTCGCAAGGCGACCGTATCAGGCTGACGGCCATCGTGTGCTCGCCGGACGCTACCAAGGTCGTAAGGGAAACCGCCGACGCCTCCGTATCGGAAGCCTCGGAGTTGGGCATGGAACTAGGCCGGCGCCTCATAGCCGCCGGAGCCGGCGAGATAATCGCGGCGCTCGAGGTAGCTGAGTGAACGGGAAGGTCTACCTGGTGGGAGCCGGTCCCGGCGACCCCAAGCTGTTGACCCGACGGGGAGAGGAGGTTCTCGGCGAGGCCGATGTCGTTCTTTACGATGCGTTGGTCGATCCGCGCCTTTTGGAACTCGCCCGCGATGACAGCGAGCATATCCTCGTCGGCAAGCGTCACGGCAAAGTGACGGTGCCTCAAGAGCAGATAGAACAAATGATGGTGGAGAGCGCGGCTGAGGGGAAGACGGTCGTGCGTCTCAAAGGCGGTGATCCCTTCCTCTTCGGTCGTGGTGGCGAAGAAGCCCAGGCCTGCCATCAGGCCGGCATACACTTCGAGGTCGTGCCCGGAGTCACGTCGGCCGTCGCCGTGCCCGCTTATGCGGGCATTCCGCTCACCCATCGTGAGATCAACTCTTCGGTCACGATCCTCACCGGTCAGCCGGGCGAGTTGCACTACACGTTGCCCTACGATTGGGACGCGCTCGCCAACACCAAGGGGACGCTGGTCTTCCTGATGGCGGTGCTGAAGATCGAGGCTATCGCCGCCAAGCTCCTGGAGGCGGGGATGGCCGGCGATACGCCGGTCGCGGTCATTCAATGGGGAGCAACCCCCAGACAAAAAACCGTGGTCGCGACACTTTCGTCGGTAGCCGAGTCCATAGAGGAGGCCGAAATCCGTCCGCCTGCGGTCGTGGTGGTCGGGCAGGTCGCGACGCTGGCTTCGGAAATCTCCTGGTACGAGAGGCTTCCTTTGTTCGGCAAACGAATTGTGGTGACACGTGCCCGCCACCAAGCCGCCGAGTTTGCCGATCTCTTGGAGAGGGACGGGGCCGAGGTGCTTCTGTGCCCGACTTTCGAGGTAATGGGGCCCGAAGATCCGAAAGCCGTGGCCGACGCCTTTGATACAGCGGGCTCCTACGATTGGCTGATCCTGACCAGCGTGAACGGGGTGCATCGTTTCTTCCACGCTTACCTGGGTCGCGGTAAGGACATAAGGGAGCTCGCAGATGTCGACATCGCTGCGATCGGCCCGGCCACTACAGCGGCCATAGAGGCCTTCGGCATTCGTGTCTCGGTGACTCCGCCGGAGTATCGGGCCGAGTCCTTGCTCGACGCGTTGGGGGACGTGTCGGGAAAGCGCATCATGATCGCGCGTGCCGAGGTGGCGCGGGAAGTCTTACCCGACACCCTGCGTGAGAGGGGTGCCAGCGTCGACGTGGTGAGCACCTATCGAACCGTCGTGCCTGCAGAGCCGGTGCCGCTCGAGACCCTGGGGTTGCCCGACATGATCACGTTCACCAGTTCGGCGACGGTACGAAACTTCGTGAACGCTGACGAGAGGCGCGCGCTCGAGTTGCTGTCTCGGGCCGACGTCGCTTCCATAGGCCCGATCACGTCGGCAACTCTGCGCGAGTTCGGTGTGGAACCCACGGTGGAACCGCAGGAATTTACGATTCCCGCGTTGGCGGAGTGCATAAGCCGTCATTTTGCAAAACGTGATACGGTAAAATAGCCTGAATCGAATGCCCTTCCCCCAGCAGCGACCTCGTAGGTTAAGACGGACGGCGACCATTCGCCGCATGGTGCGCGAGGTCAGGGTCGGCCCTGACGATCTCATTCAACCGCTGTTCGTAGTCCCCGGCACGTCGGTGGAAAGCGAAGTATCGTCCATGCCGGGAGTGTTCCAGCAGTCATCCGATCGAGCCACCGATGCGGCTTTGGCTGCCCGCGATGCGGGTGTGCCCGCCGTGATCCTGTTCGGGATCCCGGAGAACAAGGACTCGACGGGCAGCGAGGCTCTACGGGGCGAGGGGGTCGTCCAGCGCTGCGTCGAATCCATCAAAGGCGCGGCTCCCGATCTGGCCGTGATTACCGACGTCTGTCTCTGCGAATACACCGACCACGGTCATTGCGGTGTCATCGAGGGTGATACGGTCGCAAACGACAAGACCTGCGAGTTATTGGCCGCAGAGGCCGTCTCCCACGCTTCTGCCGGTGCCGACATCGTCGCGCCTTCCGACATGATGGACGGTCGCGTCGGCGTCATCAGGCAGGCTCTGGACGACAACGGCTTCGCAGACGTCGCGATCATGTCTTATGCGGCGAAGTACTGCTCGGGGTTCTACGGTCCCTTCAGGGAAGCGGCGGAGTCGGCCCCCGCGTTCGGCGACCGCAGCGCCTACCAGATGGACCCCGCCAACTCCGACGAGGCCATACGCGAGGTAGCGCTCGACATCGACGAAGGCGCGGACATCGTCATGGTCAAGCCGGCGCTTCCTTACCTCGACGTAGTACGAGCCGTCAAAGATACTTTTGCGTGCCCCGTAGCCGCCTACCAGGTCAGCGGTGAATACGCCATGATCAAAGCGGCATGCGCGCGTGGCTGGCTCGACGAACCGCGAGTCGTTGCCGAGACGCTGACATCGATAAAGAGGGCAGGGGCGGATCTGATACTGACTTACTTCGCCACCGCTTATGCGTCAGCGTTGTCGGGGTCGTCTTCGTGAAGCAACTTTTCCTGCGTGTCTGCGTCGGTCTGTTGACGGCCGCTCTTTCCTTGCCCACATCGGTCTCCGCCTCGGTTTCGGAAGAGAAGAAGCTGGGCGAGGAGTTCATGGAGCAGGCTCGTATGGCCGGGGGGTTTCTCTCCGACGACTATGAAATCAGCGGCTTGGTCAGAGAGATAGGGGAGCGCCTTGTCGCGGCACTCGGAGAACAGCCTTTCGACTACGAATTCTCGGTTGTGCGCGACGCGAGTATCAACGCCTTCGCGGTGCCGGGTGGGAAGGTCTTCGTCAATGCGGGCCTGATTGCCCGCGTCGGTAGCGAGGACGAACTCGCCGGGCTGCTCGGTCACGAGATCGCCCACGCCCATGCTCACCACGCCGTGCGCCAGCAGGAGAAGTCGACCGCGGCCAACTACGCCTCGTTGCTGGGCCTGTTCCTGTCGGCGGTCAGCCCCGTGCTGGGCCAGGCAGCGCTGGCGGCGGGCCAGGGGGTGCAGCTCAAGTACCAGCGAGACATGGAAAGAGAGGCGGACTTCCTGGGTATCGGATTCGCTGCCGAGGCCGGATACGACCCTAATGCGATGCTCAAGCTTTTGCGGATAATCTATGAAGAACAAAAGCTGAATCCGACAATGATCCCGCCCTACTTTCTCTCGCATCCCCTCACCGGGGAGCGTATGGCGAATCTCGAGGCAGCCCTCGGCAAGCTCGAGTGGGAAGCCGGCGAGTTGAGCAGCAGCTGGCGGCTGAGGAGAGCCGCGGCTATCGCGCGAGCGTCATCCCAGACCCGGCATGCGGCGGTCCCCGACTATGAACGGCGACTGGCCACTGCAAGCAAAGCGACAAGGCCGGGCGAACTGGAGTTGATCGGCGTCTTGATGACCCATGGCGAGGACTTCGTCCTGGCCAAGCAGTACCTTACCGAGGCTGCAGAGGCCGGCCGCAAGGTGGACCGGGAGCTGGGCCGTGCCTTGCTGAGAACCGGTGACCTCGATGGCGCCAGGACGCGTCTGCGACGCGCTCTCGCCGCTAGTCCCAAGGATTGGAACGTTCTGTCGGACATCGGTGTTCTCGAGTATCAGTCGGGTAACTACGAAGCCTCGGTCGAGATGCTGTCACGCTCCCTGGAGTTGTATCCCTACAGGCCCGAGGTGGAGCGTGATCTCGGGCGCGCCCACGAAAAGGCCGGTCGCACGGGGAGAGGCTACTACCACTTCGCCAAAGCATCGGAATTGGAGCAGAGCCGGCATCATGCGGTTACCTACTACCGCAAGGCGCTGGAGGCTCTAGAGCCCGGGGATCCCCTGAGGGCCACCGTAAAGAAGAGGCTCGATGCCGTGCTGGAAGGGGCTGGCCCCGGTTCTCCGCGTTCGATGAGGGGCGCGCGCCCGCTGGCCCCGCGGCACTGAGCCGCGTCCTAGATCTCGAAAGGTGTCGAAACGATTCGTCAGCGACAGGATCGCCGCCATGTCCGGATATACTCCGGGCGAGCAACCCGAGGCGCCAGGTCTCATCAAGCTCAACACCAATGAGAATCCTTATCCGCCGTCTCCCAGGGTTCAGGAGGCGGTCGCTTCACTCGGTGAGGAGCGGCTGCGCCTGTACCCCTCGCCCGGAGCGGGCCCCCTGAGGCGTAAGGCAGCCGACGTCTACGGCCGATCTCCTGCGAACATACTAATCGGAAACGGATCCGACGATCTGCTGGCGATCTGCATGCGGGTAGCCGTCGACGAGGGCGCGACCGTAGCCTATCCGGTGCCGACTTACTCTCTCTATCCGACATTGACCGACATAGCCCGTGCCCGCGCGGTCGAGATCCCCTCGAGCGATGGCGATGAGACCCTCGCCGACAGGCTCGTTGCGGCCGAGGCTGCGTTGACGTTCGTGTGCTCGCCAAACCCACCGAAGGGTTCTTTGGTAGCAGCCGACGTGATTGCCGGGGTAGCGGAAGGTTCCGCGGGGCTCGTCGTGGCCGACGAGGCCTACGGTGACTTCGCCGACCTTAACACCCTGGATCTCCTCGACGAACACCCGAATCTGGTCGTTGTACGAAGCCTTTCCAAGTCGTTTTCGTTAGCCGGCCTGCGCCTGGGGTTGGCCTTCGCTTCGGAACAGCTGATCCACGAGATGTACAAGGTAAAGGACTCCTACAACGTCTCCAGCGTCGCCATCGCAGCCGGCGTGGCGGCCCTCGATGATCTCGGATGGATGCAGGCGAACGTGGCGAGGATCAGATCGACCCGCGACAAGTGCGTGTCGCGCCTGCGTCGCTCGGGGTACGAGATCCCCGACAGTCACGCGAACTTCTTCTGGCTCGAGCATCCCGGCCGTCCGGGGGAAGAGCTTTACGGTCACCTCAGATCCGAAGGCATCCTGGTCAGGTATTTCGACACCCCCGAGTTGCGTGGAGGAATCCGCGTGACCGTCGGCACCGACAGTGAGATGTCGGCGCTGCAAGAGGCCTTGGCTCCCCTCGCGCCTCGTTAGCGTGGGGTCAGGAAATCTTCACGCCGCATGTCGACGGTGGAGAAGGTGAACTGACTCGCCTCCATGACCGCGCCGTCACTTTCGCGCATGAAGAAGTAATCGGCTTCGTCGTCTCCGGCCGGGACCGCGCTTGCGCGCGCTTTGCCGCATGAATCGCCGTTGTCGGCGATGACCTCGACTACGACGGCGGGAGAGTCGAGATCGAACCGCTCTTCGGCCGCATCCGCCTCGAGTAGGACGCGCTTACCGGCGAGGTTGATGAGCGACCTGCTGGTGCGTGTGGCGAGGGGTTGGCGAACGCCTTGGCCTTCTTCGGCGGGATCCATGATCCATTGCCCGTCGTCGTCTTGCAGAATGGAGAAGCCGTTGCCGTCGGCACGCTTGAAGGTGAACCTCGCTACGCTCTTGCCTCCGCAGTCGAATACCTTGTTGTCGAGGAGGTCGCCCAGATCTTTGTCGAAGCGATCCTTGACCCACTCCGCCACCTTCGCGACCTGTCCGTCCCGGTCACGTTGAAGGTAGTGGCCCCGCGGTCCGTCGACCACTTGATCTCCGAGCTTGAAACCCATGGTCCCGACTCCGCCGACCTCGAGCTGCACGCTCAGTGCCGGGGCGTCCAGCCCGGTCTCCACTCCCGCCAGCACCTCCTCTGTCAGGTAGTCGGTGGCCAGTATCTGCTTGACGCCGTTGATGAGGGAGTCGACTTCGATCTTGTTGGCTTTTCTGGTGACCGGCTCGGTGATCGCCCAGTCGTCGCCTTGACGTTGGAGGCGTGTCTGTTTTTCTCCGACCGTGATGCTCAGGCCCGTCGCGTTCTTGGCGTCGAAGTCGAACATGCGCTTCTCGCGAAGGTCGAAGACGGTCTTCTTGACACCGGTATGGAAGATGAGCGGCGTTACCACGATCTCCTCCCCCAGCTCCAAGCGTACGAAGGCCGAGAAACCGACCGGAGTGGTGTCGCCGACGACGATAGGTGTCAGCTTCGTTCCGTCTGCCAGTTGCAGCAGGACCTTGGCCTGGGTGCCGTCGCCCTCCAAGCCGTAGGTCGTCAGCGATTCCACGTCACTCATCGGGATACGTCGCTCGACCTCGACCTCGGCGATCGCTTTCACCAGGCGGCTCAGTTGATCGTCATCCCCGTCCACCTCGAGCGGTTTGGTCAGCCGCCAACCTTCGTCACCCCGCCTGGCGGAGATGTCGGGCTGGTCAGGATAGATCAGCTCCACGGCCGCGACATCGGCGGCTTCGAACTCCAGTAGGCGGTCGCCCATGGCCTCTTGATCCATCTTGGGCGTCTCTACGAAGAAAATGTAGGCAGCGAGGCAGGCCGCGAGGGCTGCAAAGAAAAGGGTCTTTACGGGACTCACTGGTTGCTTCGTCGCCACCAGACAGCCAGTCCGGTGAAGAGAATCACTTCGGGCAGGATCATGACGGACAGGTAGAACACCGTGCGCGCCTCGTTCGGGGACAGGTGAGCGCGTGACGCCCGAATAGCCCTCGGTCCGATACTGATCAGCTGCTGTTCGCCCGCCAGCCACCCGACCACGTTCAGCGCGAGAGCGTCGTTGAAGAGCTGCCTCCAGTACTTGTTGGTGACGAAGCTCGTGTCACCGAAGACCGCTAGCTGGTACTGCGCGTCTCCCTCGCCGCCGAGCGCGGTTACCGGTCCCGACGCCGCTACCGCGATCGACACCGGGCCGCCCTTGTCGTCGTCGCTGAAGCTGGCCTCGTTCTTGTCGAAGAGGCGCTCGAGGTCCGTCTCTGCCCAACTGGTAGGCGCGGTCATCGCCAGGGTGTCGGCTCTGACGCCCTTCAGGCCGCTGGTGTTCGGCGTCACCGACCTGACCAGGGAGAAGATCGTGCGGTCGGCCAGTTCCTTGACCGCGGGGTGGTTGCCGTACTTCGAGACGATGGGTTCCATCCCCAGGGTCGGGCCGGCGAACAGCCTGACCTGCTGATCGATCACTATGTCGCTGCCCGGTGAGGCACCCCAACTCGACAGGAGTTCCTCGAAGTCGCCGTCACGCCCAGGCTCGAGCATGGCGAGGACGTTGCCGCCTCCCTTGAGATAGCGGTTCAGCGCGTCGAGCTCGTGAGGGAAGTAGTCGCGTTCTGCGTCGGGCAGGATGACCAAGGAGGCGTCTTCCGGAACGTGCTCGACCTCCGGAAGGAACAGCGTCTCGACGTCGTAGTTCTGGTTCTTGAGGGCCTCCGCGAACAGGCCCAATGCCGCCGGTGTCTGCTTGTCCTTGATGCTGGCCTCACCGTGGCCTTCCATGAAGTAGATCTTCTTGCGCGACTTGGCCGAGACTCTGTTGATGGCGTTCGTTATGGCCTCTTCCTCGGCCTTCGTTACAAGCGTGCTCTGGTCGCCCAGTTGTACTCGTAGGGTCGGCAACTGGCTGATTCCGGCCTGCTGGGCGAGCTGCGGCTGTATCTGCGGGTCTATGACCCTGACCTCGACTTTGTCGCTCTCGTAACGGTACGCATCGAGGAGTTCTTCGAGAACCGGGTCGCGCCCCGCGTCGACGTAGGCTTGGATGCTCACGGTCTCGTCCAGCTCGTCGAGGATTGCGCGCGACTGATCCGACAGGCTGTTCACGCCCTCGCTGCTGACATCGAAGCGGTAGTGATAGCGGGTGCCCAGGAAATTGATCATGAGCAGCACGGCCAGGAAGAGGGCGGAATAGACGACGGCATTGACTCCGTAACGGGTGGAGCGTCGCCCGACGAACTCACCCAACGACGCTGATCCGCCTGCGAAATAGCCGATGAGGGCGATCACGCCGACGACGATGTGAATGAGGGAGTACCAGCCGAACTCGTACCAGGGTTGTGCCGGCATCTTCGTCATCCAATGGGCGATGAGCCCGAAGAGGATGAGTGCCAGAGCTACGACCGCGAGGATGGGAGCACGCCGCGCCATGGCTATTTCCACCTCGCCGATTCGACCGCGCGATGGGTGAGGAACAAGAAGAACGCTGCGAGGCTTATGAAGTAGATCAGGTCCGAGGTGTCATACACGCCTCGGATCATGACCGACATGTGTTCCGTGATCGACGCATACAGCAGGATGGCTTTGAGCGTCTCGCCGGCACCGTCGGCCGGCCACCCGACGACGAAGAGCAGTAGCAGAATGACCAGACTGCTCACCGTTGCGATGATCTGGTTGCTGGTGATCGCCGAAGTGAAGTTGCCGATTGCCACGAACACGAGGGCCACGAGGTAGAGGCCGGCGAAGCCGCTGATTATGAGCCAGATTTCGGGGTTCCCGTATGCGACCAGAATCAGCGGGTAGATCAGGGTCAGCCCCACCATGACCGTGACGATGAAGGCGCTTGCAAGGTATTTGCCGATGACCATCGATGCCACGGTGATCGGCGAGGTGAACAGGAGCTCGTAGGTTCCCGAGGTTCTTTCCTCGGCGAAGCTGCGCATCGTGATCATCGGCACGATGATTACGAGCACTATCGACAGGTTCTGTATGAGAGGGCCGACTACGGCGTCGTTGAGGTTCAGCCAAGTCGTGTTGCTTCCCGGCAGGTTGGAGTAGGCAGCGACCAGACGGCTGAACTGGCCCAGGAGGTTGAAAAAGAACCAGCCCCCGAGGAGGAGGAAGCCGGTAAGGAGCACGTATGCGATCGGCGACACGAACACCGCTCGAATGTCTCTCCAGGCTATGGCAAGCGCGCTACGCATCGGCAACCGTCCTGACGGCTTGTTCGCCGCTCACCCAGCGCATGTACTCTTCTTCCAGCGACCTTTCCTTGGTCAGCTCGCTGATTTCCCCGTCGACCACTATGCGCCCTTCGTTGATGATCACGACCTTCTGACAGATCTGCGCCACCTCGGGCAGGATGTGGGTCGAAAGAATCACGGTGCGCTCCTCGGCCAGCGTTCTTATGAGCTGGCGGATCTCGATGATCTGCGCCGGGTCCAAGCCGATCGTCGGTTCGTCGAGCACCAGCACCGTGGGCTCGTGGATCAGGGCCTGCGCCAGGCCGACCCTCTGCTTGTAGCCCTTGGACAGGTTGCCGCACAGGCGCTTGGAGACTTGGGAGAGGCCGCATTGCTCGATGACGCGGTCGGCGGCTTCGCGAATCGCGCTTCTCGCGACGCCCTTGAGGGAAGCTACGTGACGCAGGTAGGCGTCGATCTTCATCTCCATGTACAGGGGCGGCGTTTCCGGGAGGTAGCCGATGCGCCGCCGCACCTCGAAGGAGTCGGAGAACACGTCGAATCCGTCGACGCGCACCGTGCCGTCGCTGGCCGGCATGAAGCCGGTGATGATGCGCATCGTCGTGGTCTTTCCGGCCCCGTTCGGGCCCAGGAAGCCCGCGGCCTGGCCAGCATCGACCTTGAAGGTGACGCCGTCGACTGCGGTGACGGGGCCGTAGGTCTTGGTCAACCGCTCAACTTCGATCATCTGTGATGTCTTTGGTGTCGGGAGTTCGGCTGTGCCGAGTGACAGAAACTTTCTAGCCACGGCACTATGGGCTGTCAACAGCGTGTGAGCGTTCAGGCGCTTGCTTTTCCCCACCCAATAACCCAGCCTTGCCGCGTGCCCGCCCGAGGCTCCTCAGCCGTATATCTCATCGATATAAGCTTCTTCATCTTTCGCGCCTACCATGCCTTGCCGCCCTTGAGCGCGTCGGACGGAACTCCGACCAATGCGGTTCATGGTGTGGCGACCATGCTCGAGCGTCTCATACGGGAGGAGGAGCCGGCCTACCTGGCAGCCGCTTTCGATACCCCGGGCAAGACATTCCGCAACGATTTGTTCCCTGAATACAAGGCCAACCGGGAAGAGCCGGACGAGGAGTTGAGCCTACAGTTCCCGTTGGTCAGGCGCTTGGTCAACGCGCTGTCGATCTGCTCGGTCGAGGACGGCGGGTTTGAAGCCGACGATCTGCTGGCGACCTTGGCGAAGAGATTCAGCGACCAGGGCATGGAGGTCGTGATCGTCACCGGCGACAAGGACTTGATGCAGTGCGTGTCCGACAACGTCAGCCTCTTCGATCCCGTCAAGAACAAGCGCGTCAAGTCTGCGCAGGTGGTCGAGAAGTTCGGAGTCGGGCCCGAGCATGTAGCCGAAGTGCTCGGCTTGATGGGGGACAGCTCCGACAACATCCCGGGGGTCAAAGGTGTCGGCCCCAAGACGGCCTCGGCGTTGATCTCCCACTTCGGGTCTCTCGAAGACGTGATCGAGCGTTCAGAGGAGATCGAAGAGATGGGGATACGCGGCGCCAAGTCGGTGCGCGCGAAGATAGAAGCCGGTGTGGAGAGTGCGAGGCTGTGCACCGACCTTGCAACCGTTCGCGACGATGTCGACATGCAGTTGGAACTCGACGACCTCGCGTTGAAGCCGCCGAACCTGGACGCGCTCGAAGCGCTGGCCCAGGAACTGGAGCTGAGCCGGCTCGTGGACCGCATAGTAGGGCAGCGCGGAGGGCGCAAAGATGCTACCACTGCCGCGGAGCCCGATCAGGCGGCCAAGCGCGAGGGCAAGCCCGCGGCCAAGAAACCCGATGAAACAGGCGCCGCCGAGGTAAGGGAGCGGGAACCACGCGCCCGCGGCGACTGGAAGAACTTGGGGAGCGGGGAGGTGTTCGCGATCTTGGAATACCCGGCGCCGGGCCCGCCCCTGTTGTGTCTCGGTGACGGGAGGCAGGAAGCGGCAGTCGAAGGCGCCGATGAGATCCGGGCGGCGCTCGAGGGGCTCTCGAATCAAGGCGCTTCGCTGACCGGCTACGACCTGAAGGCGCTGTGTCGCGACTACGATGCCGAGGTCGGTGGCGAAGGGCTGGATCTCGGCGTTGCTTCCTATCTCATCGATTCCTCTTTGGGTGACCACGGTGTCGACGATGTGACGTCACGGTTCCTCGGTGAGGACGGGGTCGCGGCGTCTTCGCCCGAGGAAGAATCGAAAGCTCTCGACCAGGTTGCCCGCTTGGCCGCGATCGCTCGGACCGAGCTTGCCGCGCGTGCGCAAACCGAGTTGTACGAAACGGTCGAGCATCCACTGATCGGCGTACTCGGCAGGATCGAGGCGCGCGGAATACTCCTGGATACGGAGCGACTCGCCGCCATCAGCACCGATCTCGACGGACGTATGGCGAAGGTCGTCAAGAAAGTCTTCGCCGCTGCCGGGCACGAGTTCAACATCTTGTCTCCCGTGCAGCTTCGGCAGGTTCTTTATGAGGAACTTGGCTTGTCGACCAAAGGCATCAAG
>JANQEO010000426.1 GCA_028278325.1 Candidatus Binatia bacterium | reverse complement strand
GGCCATGGTGCGCAAGCTGATCGACGCCGGCGTGCCGTTCGAGGATGCGATCTACCCGCGACAGAAGCACGGCTTTCGCGGCGGCGACTCACGCCACTTTTACGAGCGGATGACGGAGTTCTTCGACCGCCACCTGCAGCCGTAGGCGGCTCCGACCCGCGCCGAGGGGAATCCGGAACCCGGACAGGCGGATCGGTGCCTTCGCTACTTCCTCGCCGGACCTCCCGACTCTCGCCGACGCTCGACAGGACAGCGCGAGCTGTTCGCCTCGCTAGCCTTCCGGCGGGCGCCCTTCCACACTTTCGAAAAGCTCGCCAAGGACGGTCTCCAGGGTCAGCTGGGAGCGCCGCGCGGTCCGGTACTGCGGTGTGCCCGCCCTCCGGCCTACCTGCAACGAGGAGTACCAGAAATCGAACTGCTCAGCTCGGCCCGTCAAGGCCCGGTACTCGCCCAGGTCGGTAACGGCCCCGTTGAAGTCATCCGCCAGGGAGCGAGCGGCGGCTCGGTCGGGCAGGTATGTGTGGTCGAGTTTCACTGCCCTGTCACACGCAGCCTGGACATCCCGTGCGGCCTCTCGGCTCGCACCGAACACGCACAGCGAACCCCAGAACAACGGCTCCGCCTCCAACTCCGGAGACGCCGCGGCGGCCCGCTGGTATAACCCCTCCGCGGTCGTGAAATCCACCGCCTTGGCTGTCTCGGCGTTCAGGATCTCGTAAGCGTCTGCGATCCAGACCCGGGCTTTGACGGCCGGGGGGTAGCCAGCCACACGGTAGCGGTCCAGTCCGTGCAGATCGTCGATGTGGAGACCGGCCAAGGGGTTCCGCCCGGCTCTCAGCGCCTCGATCCAATCCTGCCGCAGCTGTACGGCCTCCTGGTCGTAGTCCGCATCGACGAAGCGCTGAAACTGTCCGATCGCCTCTTCGAACTCGCCAAGGCGAGAGTAGTAGAGACCAAGGGTATCAGCGACCTCCGGGTCCTCCGAGGTGGCTCTCGTCAGCGCTCGGCAAGCATCTCTAACGGAGCGCAGCCGGTCGTGGAAGGTCCCTTCTCGACACAGCGAGTCCTGGGCTGGTACAAGGTTCACGTCCGGATAGTCCTCCTCGACGGTCTCGAGCAGGTCCGCGGCCGTCAGATACAGTCCCGCCAGAGTCAGGGCCCGCACCTGGGTGCGGAGAGCAACATCAGGCTCGGTGTTCAAGTCGAGAGTGAGAAGGTACTGCCCTTCACCCTGACCAAACTCGAGGTCCGGATCCAACGAAAACACCCGCATCGCAGCGGCGAAGAAGTAGTAGCGCGGCCCCCTTTTCGCCGAAACCGATCCAAGCTGTTCGACGAGCTGGTCGAACTCGTCGTCGCCGAACTCGCTCCTGTACTTGCTGAGCTCCAGGGTGTAAGCACCTGGAGGGACCTGCGTCTCGATGAACTCCGGGTCGTCGGCCCGCTCGTCTACACGGGGCCCTTTCAGGGTCAGGACCAGGTCGATCTCAGAACGCGACATCAAATCGGCCCTAATTGTCTGGGCGAAATCCGCTTTGAAGGAAAAGGACTGCGGTAGTTTCCCGGTCAGCGGGATCTTCTGGGACCATGCCTGCCCGGGACGCGCGCCGACCGATCCGAAGTTTGCCTGTTCAAGAAAGATGTAGATCGGGACCGCACCAGCCAAGATGATGATCACCGAAATAATCAGGCTCCCCACGCGAACCCCGTGGGAGATCGAAGCGACCGTGGGCCCGTGAAACTGCCAGGAGACAGCGGCAGCGACTCCGAGCCCGATGGGCAGGAGAAGCAGCCACAGCCCCGCGATCGCCGGGCGGAAAGCTCCCTCGTCCAAGAAGACCGCAAACGCGACTGTCGCCTTCAGGCTCAGCGAGAGAACAACGTAGCCCGCTGCGGCGCCGGTCACGGCCCGCACGGCAATCCACGCCCGGGAAGGAACACCCACGTAGGCAGACACCATCGTCCCGAGGCGCAGGGCGAGAAAAAAGAGAATCGTGGCCACGACGGCCACTCCAACGACCGCGGCCGATGAGAGACCCCAACGAGGCGTTCCGACAGCCGGCCAGATCGAGAGGACCAGAAGGACCAACAGCACGGAGGGCACAGCCGACCAAGTGCCGAGACTCAGCGTCTCTACCACCGCGCCGGCTCGTTGATCGTAGTAGCGAGACAGGGGGCTGGATCGAGCGGTGAGAACGGCGCCCATCAACGGAGCGAGTGCAAGAGCGACCGGCAATAGGAGGAGCATCGCGGTCATCGACGATCTCGGGTGGAGGGTCGACAGCGCGACGGCTGCGATCAGCGCACCAACAAGCGCACCGACGAGCGCCGGGAACACTTGCCGCCAATCGATCGGCCGCATCCGCAGGGACGCTCGGCGGTTCCAGTCAGCCACCCTGAGCCTGCGCTCTAGAATCGCTGCCTTCGAGCTGACATCAACGGTCGCATCGTCTGCGGCCTTGTCTTCGCCGGCTTCGCTATGTTTGGGAACATCGACTGCCTCCTGCCCTTGGGATTCACTCAACTGTGGCGAATAGCCGTGCGCACGCAGTCGCGCACACAGGTCGGCAGTGGCACCGATCCGCTCTCTGGCAGCCTTCTGGCGTGCCTTCTCGGCAGTGATCTCCGTCGCGTCTCTTGCTTCGGAACGCAGACGGTCCGAGTGCTCGGACTGCAGCTCCGCGTTGAGCCAATCTTCAGCGATCCGGGCGTTGGATTCCCGGTCCTTTGCCGCCTCGGCGGCGTACCTCGTCGCCTGATCTCGAACCTCCGGGTCGTCCCTCGCGAGGAGCAGTAGCCGCTCCAAACTGCCCTTCGAGGCGAGACCCGCCAGCGCAAGAACCACATTTCTGCGTACTCTCCGATCCGGAAAGTCCAGGTAACGCTCAATCGTCGGTAGGGGGTCACGTTGCATTTCGTTCAACCTTCCCAGCCAATAGAGGATGTCCTCCTCGTCTCCGGGGCCCGCCAGCAGCAGCTGACTAGCGAGTATCGTCTCGAGTTGGCCATCGCTAAGAGGGCCCAGCTCCCCGGTGTCACGGCGGTCATTCACCACCCGCAACTCGTCCAGGGCGAGGACTCCACCGCCGTCGGCCGCCTCGGTCGCTGCCCTCTCCAGAATCCGCTCCGGCGACGGCGTATCACTCCGGGCCACTGCAGTTGTCCAAGAGGCGAACACACCGCGATCCGGCTCCGAATCGGTGTCCAGCAGCGCCGACTGCAGTAGGAGCTCTGAGCCGAGGTAGCGCCAGTCCAGCCGTTCACTGTGCCGCGCGAGCTGCTTCAGAGCATCGGCGCTCAGCAGGGGGCGCGTGGAGCGGCGGAAATCCTCGCGCCTGCTAGCCTCTAGACGCATCAGGGCTTCGCGGAAGCGTGGGTAGTTAGGGTCGGCCTGCACCGACTGGGCCAGTTCGAACCGAAGTGGCTCGATCAGAAACTCATGCGCGATCTCGGCGAAGAAGCCGCCCAGCCGCTTTTCAACCCGCACAATTCGCTGTGCTTCCAGCGCGTCGAGCAGATCGCGGCGGAGCTTCCGGTCTCTGAACGGAGCCTCGATCAACTCGCTGCGTGAAACGATATTGCGAGTCCCCGCCGGTGTGACCAGGGGCTCTAGAAGCTCCAAGATCTCTAGCCGAACACCCTCCTCCGAGATGTCGTGCCTCTGCCACTCAGCGCGGCCCCCGGCCTGCTGCTGACGCCGCTCAGCGAACCACGGGGGCTCGGCCTGGCTCCGGACCTGTCGTTGAATCCGGCGCAGACAGTGGCCGAAGAACAGTCTCAGGATGGCATCCGTCTCGGTCGTCGCGCCCAGCAGGCTCGTTTCTTCGCCGTCGAGGCCAGCCGCTTTGCGCAGGGTGGGGAGATCGATGGTCCGACGCTCATCAAGATCCCCGACATCCGCCAACTCGCCCGTCTTCTCGCTCCACAGACGTCCACAGACGATCTGCACGTGCGCGGGCTTGACGAATGTGCCTTCCCTCAGGAGCTGCTCGAGGATCGTCTCGTAGCACTCATCAGAGTACGCGTAGCCGAACTCACGCGCGGGCAGGCGGATGGCGTCGGACGCGCTTGCCCGCCCGAGGAAAGTCAGATGGAAGGACGACGCGTCCAGGTCCGGCGCGAAGCGACGAACCGGGTCGAGCTCTGCGATGTAGTCATCCCGGATCGACAGCAGCCAGCGGATGGGCATCGCCCGCCTGTCGACCTCCTCATCCAGCTGCAGGAACTCGATCTCGCGGAAGAGATCCTCGCGCAGCAACCAACTCAGAACGTTGTTGTCCGCCTCCCGCTGCTGCGCGGATCGCGATGTCCGGCGTGGATCTCCGAAGCGAGTGAACAACTCTTCGAACTGGTCGAGGATCAAGACTAGCGCCAACTGGTGGCCCCACCTCCGGTAGAGGTCGAACAGGGAAACAAAAAAACTCTCCAAACCCGGCTGCGGTCGGTACAGATGCTCCAGCAGGTCCCCATACTGCGCCTGCGACGCCTGCAGAGAGTTCTTCAGCTCCGCGACGGTGGTATCGGAATCGAATCGCCGATCTCGCGACCTCAACGTGGGCTCCAGCAGCTCGAGGTGGGCACCCAGCCTCGCGGTCGGCAGACTGCCGCGCAGGAACCGCTGGAAGTAGGGAGTGACACTCGGAAAGTCCTGAATGGCCAGATCGCTGGTGAGCGTCCGGTCCAGACCTATGGGGCGGATCATCTGGCGCTTCTCGGGATAGCGGATGCTGAGCTCTGCGAAGGCCGCTCGCAGCTGCCCGATCCGAGCCTCGCGGGCGGCCTCCGCGACCTCGTCGACGAGCCCGCGCGATCTACGCCGCTCCTCCGGGAGCTCCTTGTTGGCGGAGCCTTTCTCGTCCTCCGCCGCCAACTTGACCGAAAGCGCCTTGAAACACGCCAGAGCATCGTCGATCGCCTTGATCTCGGCTTCCGGCGGCGGCAGTAGGTACTGGAGAGTCGTCAGTCGAACCGAGTCGACGGGGTGATTCTGCGGCAGGATGCGAACGGGTGTTAGCCCCAGCGCTTCGAGCCCCGGGATCACCCGCGCGTTCAGCAAGGAGGTCTTGCCGGCAGCGGAGCGCGCATGTAGGAGGGAAAAGCGCGAGTTGAGGACCATTGCGATCAGCTGATCCGCTTCACCGTCTCGCCCGAAGAACAGCTCTGCGTCCTCGGCTTGAAAACTGTCGGTACCGGGATAAGGTTGGCTCTTGACGCGCCGGCGTCCCAACGAGAGCGAGCTGTCGGAGGTGTCGGGGTCTGGCCGGCGATCCGGCTCTACGCCTGATTCGCCCTGTCGAGTTCGTTCGTCCATCCTCTAGACGGCCTCGATCACACGATCAACGAACCTGCCGATATCACCCTCTACCACCCGGATCCCCCTTGGCGTCCGATCCTTGATCTGCTGCCAGATCGGTCTCTCCATGACCCTGTTGGGGTCGGCCGGCTCTTCTGCGGGAGGCAATTGCACCGCGAATCGGAGCGGTTCGTCTTCTCCTTGCTCCGACTCCAGCAGTGTGTAGAGCGTGACCTTGAACTCGGGGTCGAGAAGTCCGTAACCCAGGAAGAGTGCCGGGCCGCGTTGGATGTAGTTCTTGAGCTGGTTCGGGATGATGCCGTCCTTACGAGCTGCCACGACCAGCCTGAGGTACTGCTCCGCTGTCAGCGCACAGCTGTCCCTTACGTCGTGTGAGCCATGGAACTTGTACAGCAGCGGATGGGTGTAGTCGCGGACTGGGAGCATCTCCAGTCTATTTCGCCGCGATCGGCTCTTGGGTGTGATCGTCTCTCGACCCAGGTTCAGCAGCTCTTCGTTTAGAGCGTCCTCCGCCTGCCGGCTGAGCTTCGCGATCTCCTCTTCCTCCAGATCGGCCCCCTTCTCCTGCTCCGCATTGGTGACAAGCACTTTCGTCGCACCCTCCACATCGAGATCCACGGTCTGCTGCTCACCGGCCTTTGTGGTGATGCGGACGGAGGTCTTACCGACCTTCTCCACCTTTGTGTATTCGTTGACTTCGATCCGACGGCCAGACCAGTGCTGAACAATCCTCGTAAACGCCACCTCCTTCGCCAGCAGTGCTCGCTCCATCAAGGTGTCGAAGTTCGTGGTGACGATGAGCCGCTCCGAGTTTCCTCGGCTAGTCTTCTGACCCATCGCGCCCATCAGTTTCGCGACTTTTCGGTGAATCGCGGGTACTGCCACACAGGCGAATTTGCTGCGGACGTAGTCCTGGACGTTCTTCGGGCCCTCGCGGACAGCGAAGAAGCTGCTTACGTGGTTGAACGGCGGCAAGACCGAGAGGTTCTGGGGCTGCTCTTCCTCCCTCGCGAACAGGTCCTCGAGTAATTTCTGGGTCAATTCCCAGCGTCTCGGGTGCGTGTTTGCCCGTTGCTCTG
The DNA here is from genome assembly GCA_028278325.1 of Candidatus Binatia bacterium. Lineage (GTDB taxonomy): Bacteria > Desulfobacterota > Binatia > UBA1149 > JAJCZL01 > JANQEO01. The sequence goes on along the minus strand of JANQEO010000426.1, from coordinate 1,473 downwards.
GCTCGACCACCCCCTGCCCGAGGAAGATCGTCAGATCTCCCTTCTCGAGATCGGGGCGGAGGCTGTTGATCTGGCCACTCCAGTCGGGGACGGCAGCCTGCGACCGATCCTGCTTCCGCCGAGTGGAATCGTTGTCCTTTGTTGAGGGCGGGGGATCCGGACGCGCAGGCGGCTCGAGGGACTTCCGAGCGCCGGCCCGTTCTCCGGATAGGCCCAGGTAGAGAGTCTCTAGCCCCTTCTTGGAATCGCCTCCGCGCTTCACTCGAACTCGATAGCTGTTCGGGATTTCATCCGGTATCTGTTCACCGAGCTCCGGCCCGACCCTCTCCACGAGCACCGCAACCATCACCGGCGGCGTATATCGGTTGACCGCCTTGTCTGCCAGGATCCGCTTGAGCCGCTCATCCGACCACGGCCCGAGCCCGCGCTTCGTGACCACCAGGACCGCCGAACGATTCCCCGCCAGGTCCCGCTGCAAGCGAGCAGCCTCCTGGGCACTCGCTGTCCAACCCGTCTCCGGCCACGTCTGCCGCTCGACTGCAAGTCCCTTCTGCTCTAGATGGCCGAGCACCGGCTCCACCTCCTCTTCATCGGCCGCGCAATACAAGGCTAGAGCCTTCGGCGGCAGGATCTTGCCGATTTCCTCTGCCAGCCTAGTGAAGGTCCTTTGCCTCTGAGGGACGTCCATCTCGGCCAAGGTCCTGTCAGGCTTGTTCGGCGGCGGAGCGCTGAAGCGGCTCAGATACTCGGCTGACCGGCTGGGCGACAGGAAGAGCGGGATGATGACGACCGGATCATCCTCTTCAGTCCCCTCTAGGAGCTTCGGGATCTCACGGTCCTGAATGAAGTCCGAGGCGAGGAAATTCTGACTGACCAGCGGGACAGCGACCTTAGTCTCGGCCAGGGCTTTGTCAATCTGCTCCTGCCAGACACCCGGTCCAAGCTTACGGTCATGGAAGACCAATGCCTTGTCGTCGTCGAACGACTCGAGGAAGGGACGAAGTTCGTCGAGGTACTCGCCGTCCTTGTGCGAGTAGCTGATGAAAACCTTGTTGCGCCGCGACATGATGTTGAAGTCGCCGGTTCTTGGGACTCTTGGGGTAGCCCTACACCCTTGACACCACCTGGCGCCAGTCGACGCGCCGGAGGCCCCCGGCGCTGTCAGCCTCTACGAGATAGACGGCCCTAGTGCCCGGATTGCCTCATAGCAATCTCGGCCGACGCTGGCGCAACTCTCAGCGCCAGCGCGTGGAGAAGTGCTCTCGGCGCCGGGCCGGCTAGCTCTCGAACCGCTTCATCACCAGCGCACCGTTAGTGCCGCCGAAGCCGAAGGAGTTCGACAGCGCCGCCCCGAGTGGCGTCTCACGCGCGACGTTGGGCACGAAATCGAGGTCGCACTCCTCTCCCGGACTCTCCAGGTTGAGGGTGGCGGGCAGGACCTGGTCGCGGATCGCCAGCGCCAGGAAACCGCAC
>JANQEO010000410.1 GCA_028278325.1 Candidatus Binatia bacterium | reverse complement strand
TGTGGTGTTCCCGCTTGGAGTTGACACTCTCGTCCGAGGTGTCTCCGTCGTCCGATGATCTCACGCCGCAGCTTCGAGCTGCAAGCCAAGGTTCGATGCTCTCTTCTCGTTCGGCGTCATCCAGGTCAGTGACTGGTGAGGCCGGCTGCCGTTGTATCGCACACGCCACTGGTTGATCGCGTCCTGGAGCTCGTCGAGAGAGTCCCAGTCTCGCGTCCACACGAGCTCGATCTTCAGGGTCTGGATGAAGCGCTCCGCAACAGCGTTTCCCGTCGGTCTGCCGACGGGCGCGAAGGTGTGTTCGATGTCCCAGCGGTCGCAGAGTTCACCGCAGTCACCACCGGTGTACTGCGGCCCGTGGTCGCTGCGCAGTTCGAGACCTTCGGGCACGTGCGCGGGGTCGCCGAACTGCTCGATCAGAGACCGCTCCACCGGTGCGAGCAGGGCGCCGGCCTCCTGGCTCTTGCTCACATCGCACGCCAGGGCGACGCGATCGCCGCAGTCGATCACTGGCGTGATGGCGACGACCCCGTCGCGCCGCGTCCACGCCGTCGTCAGATCCGTCGCCCATCGACGGTTGGACTCTGGAACGCTCACGTGGCCGTAGCGACCCGGCGACTCCCGCTCGCCGACCGGCTCCATCGTCAAGCCATCGGCCTTCATGATCGCCCACACTCGCTTGTGTCCAGCACGCAGCCCACGGCGGCGCAGCGTCGCCCAGACCTTGCGCACGCCCCACGCCGGGTTGTCTTCGACGACCTCGTGAATCGCTGCTCGCAGCTGCTCGGTCGTGGCCCACGTCCCAGGACGCTGGGTGCCGAGAACAGGCTCAGGAAGGCTCACGGAAGCACACGAATCCCCATCGGGGCCGACCTCCACAGGCCGATCAGGCACTTCCGTGAGCTCTCTTCGGTGACGAGCCGCGTAGTACGCCTGCCGCGAGATGCCGAACGCTTCGCAGGTCAGCAACACGGAGGCGACGCCCCGGGAGGTCTCGCGGTTCATCGTCGCGACCTGCCGGGCCGAGTAGGGAATTCCTTGAGCGCCCGCTCCATCAGCTCGTTCTTCATCGTCAACCGCGTGACCACCTTCTCCAGCGTGGCCCGCTCGCGCTCGAGTTCGGCCTCTCGCGGAGACTGGGTCGTGCCCTGGCGGAAGGCGCCCTCTACGGCATCCAGGGCCATCTCCCGCCAACCCTCCACAGTCTCCGGCTTCACCCCGAACCGTCGGGCCAACTGGTCCACCGTGGCCTTGCCGGACAGCAGCTGCAGCACCGCCTGCTTGCGCTCCGCTGCCGTCCGACGACCAGGCCGCCCGCGGCGCGCGCCAGCGCGTGGGGCCTCCGGCTCGCTACGCGAGCCTCCGTCCCCACGCGCCGTTGTCTTCGAACTTGCCTTGCTCATACCGTCGTCCCTCCTCCTTGACGACGGGAGCCATTATCTCATCCGAAATCTGTCAACCTCGAAGCCGGGAACGCGGCAGTTTGCGCTACCAGGCAGCGGGGCGTGCTTATCAGTCAATCGGTTAAGATGCAGAGTGTAAACAGCGTCGCCGTTGATGCCAGGGAATATGATGTCGACCCTGTCGAGGCCGCTTACCTCGTCCTCGTCGTAGTGCTCGAAGTTGACTGTACGGATAAGTTCTGGATCTGATTGCAGGTCTTGCTCGATGCGGTCGATCCGGTCGGACTCAGGGTGATAGATGATGTTGACTGATTTGGAGGGCGTGTTCAGCGTTTCAATCCGTGTTGCGTACCACCCGCCAAACGCACGATCGGAACCGGCGTCATGACCGAGGACGATCTTCGTGCCATCATACGGATAGACTTCCCAATGGTCCGCATGCTTCGTGATTCGAAAGGATGAAGCGTCGACGGTGTGAGAGGCAATCCCGACACCAGGGCTTTCGAAGAAGAACTCACCACCGTCTGGCGTCTGGTATCGGTATACATCTGGCCGGTCCTTTGGGTGGTGATAGATCCGGCCGAAGTGCAGCAGCATCCCAGTGCCGTGGTTGTCCGAAGTCACGAGCTCCGATGTGCACGTCGTTTGCGTAAGGGGATCGCAGTCGTGCTCCCAGATTTTCGAGTTGTAGTAGAGTTGGAGCTGGTAACCATGACGCTCGTCCAATGAGAATCGCGGTCCAAGAGGGATGCGGAGTGACAAGTTCCCGGTCAGTACGTTGACATTCTCACCCTCGAGAAGACCATGGTAGATGTGATTCGGAGAGAACCCGATCTCGTCGTTGATGGGATGCGCCGCGGCGGGCATTGTTGCAAGCAAAGCGGTGATGATGATACCAGCCGTCCATAGCGATTCGGCTCGAAGAGAATGGCAGTGTCCGCTCATTGGTGTCCCCTTTCTAGGCTATAGGCTAGGTCTGCAAGTCGGGATTCGGCGGTTCGCTCTCCCAGCTTTGGCCGCGCTCTCGGTTTCGATTGTGCTCGCCGAGCCGTCGGAATACCTGGAGCGGTTTTTGGCGCTGGACATCCCACAACACACGTCGGAACAACAGCTTGAAGCGACCCGCGCTGCAGCGGAGAAGAGGAGACTGGTCGAAGTCTGCAGGCAGTTCGCTCAGCGATCGGTGGAGAGAACGGAGTGCGTGGTGGAGGTTTTGCTCGAAAGTGGGGTTCTTCGGGCCGCAGTCCCTGCCAACCGGCCGGAGCAGAGTACGGTCCAGTACGCACTTGTCGAAGGTCGGG
>JANQEO010000118.1 GCA_028278325.1 Candidatus Binatia bacterium | reverse complement strand
ATAGATCACCACCTTCGCGCCCTGCACGGGCTCCGCCGCCGCTTGCGGCTCACCGTGCTTCTTGCTGAGCACGATTCCACGCACGGTTCCCGGAGCCTCTTCCGTGGCCTGTGTGCGCTGGAGCTCGAGGACGACGTTGACCGTCGCGCCCGGTCTCTCGAGACCGACGGTCTGATAGACCCGGTTGCCCTCGGTATCCGAACCCGTCAGCGTCAGCGGGCCCACCGGCATCGCCTTGAACTCAAAACTGCCGTCGGTCTCGACCTCGGCTGTCTCGACCTCCTGAAAGAGAATGCTCGCAACCGAAACCGTTCCATCGGATACCGGTTCGCCGTTGTCGGCGTAGATCAGGCGACCGGTGACTGTTCCGCGGCCGAGCAAGGCGATGTTGACGGTGGCGAGTCGGTTCATCAGCCGGATGTACGAACTCACCTCCTCGACGCTTGCTTCGTTCTCCTGATCCTCCGGGACGTGCGCTCGGAGTGTGAAGGTGTCCTCGATCCACGGACTGGGGTGTGGCGTCTCGACGAAATCGAAGTAGAAGGACCCGGTCGAATCGGTCTCGGACTCTCCGACCAAGTCGAACTCGAACTTGAATCCCGTGATGGTGTCGGTTCTCCTCAGGCGGATCAGTTGAACGGTCGCGTTGGGCACACCCTGGCCCGTCCCACGCACCACCCGGCCCTGGACCAGGCCACCCGTGTGTTCAGGGAGAGTCTCGATCTGGGGATCGGGCACATCGGCGCTCAGCGATTCACCGTGCTCGTCGACGAGAGAAGCCGAATCGATCTGATGGTCGTGGGCAACTAGAGGACCCCCGGCATCCGCGATGAGTGCGCAGACCGGGTTCTTATAGCGAACATTGATTACTCGACGGTTGTCCTGCATGAAGGCCATCTCGGCCGGATTCAGCTTGACGCGCTCCACCATCTCACCAGCCGTTGTCTGACCGTTGAACGTCGATTCGATGGCGTAGTTCGACGGGTTTTCGCCGGCCTCGGGCAGCGGCGGCCGATTGAACAGATAGCTCAGGCCGTGGCCGTAGCGGTTCTCCGGGAGCTGGTAGTCCTGACGCGCACCGATGAGGCGAAACGCCGGCAGTATAACGGCGCTCGGAGTTGCCTCGGGGGCTCCGTCGATCCACCAGCCGGTCGCCGGACTGTAGAAACGGAACTCGTCTTCGAGCCCGCCGATATCGAGCGCCCAGGTCGCGTTGGGCGACAGCGTCAGCTCTCCGAACTCGAGGCGTCGGAAGCCATCGGTAGCGGCGTCGGGAAGGACCACGCTCAGGTATCCACTTACCGGCTGATCGCTGGGATTGGTCAGCAGGAGCTGATGCTCACCCTCGTCGTCGACGGTACCGATCACTGCGAACTGAGCCGGATGCGCGGTCCCTGAGTCGAGTGCGTACATCTCGGAGAATGGAAGTGAGCGGACTGCGTCGACCGAGTCGCTGGTGCCGGCGAGCTCGCCGACCGATCCGTTGACAGGACCTCGAAACGCGAGCCGCGGACCGGACTGGCCCGGCGAAGGTCGGACCAAGGCCGCGACATAGGGATCCGCGTAGGACGTCGTCTCGACGAAATGGTCAAACAGCTCACTCGCGCTGAGATCTTGCTCAGTGCTCAGCTGCTCGTGCTGCAGGAGCGCCGCCATTCCGGTGGCTGCTGCACGTCCCTTCTCCGTGCTGCGTCGCAACTCGTCGAAGCCCGCGAGGGGGTGGCGGTTGCCGAGCTGATCAAGGATCAAGACCTCGAGTGTTTCCAGGAGTCCCTCGTCCAGGAACGTACGCTGACCCGCCTCCGCCAAGTCCAAAGCGCGCCTTTCGACGTCTGCCCTCAGGAGGTACGGTAGGTTCGCAGTCGCCGGGCCCGCCGGCGCGACCGCGAGCGAGTGTGCGAGTCCGAGCAGTCGAACGGTGGAGAGATACATTTCTGCACTCGACGTGTACGGAGTCGAGACACGCTCGGAAAAGCGCGGCATGATCAATGTCGCCGGCGAAAGCGGAATGCCGAGTTCTCCGACCCCGGTGTACAGGATGATCGCGCCCTCAGCGTTGGGTGAGCTGCTCTCGAACGTGGTCGCGACGACCTTGCCGGTAAGCTCCGAGACCAGCCGGAACTCGACCGTGTCTGCCTCGCCGGGTTCTAGCGAACCGATCTGCCTCGACATCGGGAAGCCGCCCGCGGCCGGCCTCGCGTTGACCATGTGATCTTCGTCGAACGCCAGCGTAATCATGTTTTGATCTGCAGCCGATAGATTCGTCACCGTGACGAAGAGGCTGTACTCCTCGCCGTTGCGCACGACATCGGGATGCGAGAACGTCAGATTGAACCGGGCATCGACGACCTCGACCGCGGCCTTGGCCTGGCTGAAGACCGGGTAGGGCTCGTGCCCTGGCCGCAGGAGATCCCCAGCGATGTCCATTTGCAGGACATGGGTTCCAGCGGCCAGTCCCTCGACCGTCCACACGGCCGTGGCCTGATTCGCCGGATCTATGAGACGACTGCCATCGGCCAGCGTAAGGGGGATCTCCTGACCAGCCGTGACCGGCGGATCGGTGGCGGCGATCCGGAGAACATTGCCGCGGGGAAGTCGCAACGAACCGACCAAACTGTCGAGCTGCACGCCGGAGCCGCCCGGCGCACCATTGGCAACGATCAGCTGAGCATCGAAGAACTGGTTGAGGAAGCTCAGCGTTCCGGGAAGCACGATCGCACCCAACAGGGGGAACTTGAGCTCCTCGTTGATCTCCTCGGTCACGTCAAGAGGAATGTGTTCAGGGTCAGGCTCGAGCTTGAACGGCACGATATCCGGCGGTCGCCACCGTTCGACGACCTTGGCGATCTGCTCGGGGAGGCCGTCGAGATGGACCTCGGGCTTCTTCAGGCTTTGAACAGTTCCGTTGCTCTCGTAGAGGACAGGAAAATCAATCTTGACGAACTCCTCGCCGATCGCGAAACCGACGACGAAGTCGAACGCCTGGAAGTTCTCTTGGGTAAGCGTGATGCCCTTGGCCTGCAGCTCCTCGAGCGAAAGCGTCTTGACCGTGGCCGTCGCGAGGACGATTTGCCGCACATGAAGCACCGCCAAAGGCGGATTCGAAGTGCCCATGACCTGTTCGGTCACGGTCGACACCAACCGGATGTTGTCGAGAATGTAGTCGCCGGCCTGCTGCAGCGCCGGAAGGTGGAACGTGCCGCCCGGGATAGTCTCGAGAGCCAGCGGCTCGGGAAGCTCTGGCCCGCGAAGTTCAGCCAGAACCTTCAGTCCTGCAATCCGTGGATCGCTGGGAGTTGCATTTCCACACTCGGAGCCACCGCCGTAGCACGTGCGGACCGTCGAGGGTTGACCGATATTGACCGTCTGCTCGGCATCGCTGCGTGGTTGGCCCTGGTCGTCGATCCACGAGTAAATCGACAGACTGGTACCCTGAATCTCGAGGCGTCCCGAGGTCAGGGGACTTCCGTTCACCCCAGCGACATCTGTCGCCACCAAAAGCAGAAGCGGCGCAAGCCAGAAGGCGATGCGCCGCTTTCGTTCCGGAACTCGTGTTGATGTCTGCAGTAACGCTGGCAGCGAACGATCGTTCACAACGACACCTCACAACGGTTATCGAATCTCGTGGATGAGCTCGCGCACTCGTTCGGTAGATGGAGCCGATTCGGATGGATCGACGCTGGACTCGTCGAAGTTCCGCGGGACACGTTCAATAGCGACAGACATCGCCTCTGGCTCAGTCCAGTAGCGGCTTCGCCGAGCGGCTCAGCGCACACGAGCCGGGACACATCTGTCCGGATCTCGCCCTTGCTCATCGGTCCGCACACCCTCCGAAATGGGCATCTCAAAACGACAGACGGGGGGCCCGTTCAGGCCCCCCGATTCCGATTAGCTCGCAGGATATCGATTGGCGATCAAATGTCAAGCGTTGAGACGAAGTTGAGGTCAAAACCGATTGTCACAATTAAGACCTTTTCTCAAAAAATCCCCCTTCGCCGATCGCGCTCAGAGTGAAGGAGCAAACCTCGACCAGCGGTCTCCGTAAGGTATTGCAGCGAAGATCATCGGCGGCATCCGCGCGGAGGAGAAGGACGAATCATGCGTGATATCAGTGAACAGTTCGTTGCTCGATTCGTGCTCGGTTCGATGCTTCTTTTCTCTTTCGCGGGATTCACCCTCATCGGATGCTCGATTGGCGAAGAACCTCCGACAGCGAGCGCCTTGCTCGACCAGCCTACGCCTGGATCAGCGCCGGAGATCGGTCCCTGGGTGACGCCGGACGAGACGCTGCTGTTGTTTTCTTCCAACCGCGAGGGTGGCGAAGGCTACATGGATTTCTACGCGTGCGACGGAGACGGGACGTTGTACTGGGTCTCATCGGACATCCTCGACAAGTAGCTCGCAACAAACCGCAACAATCCTTCGCAAACTGAAGCAGTCCGGCCATCATGACGCAAGAGGCATTCTCCATCCTGGTGTTGGAGTGAAGGCAGAACGCCGCACTCAGAACTACACACGGAGGATGCAATGACCCAGAAACGACTGATCACCCTGAGCGCCATCGTTCTGACCTTCAGCCTGGTCGGCTTTGCCGCGTACGCCACCGGGCCGGGCGCCAAACTGATCTCCAACGCCGGCACTTTCTTCGGCCACGGACATGGCGGCGGCCATTTCGGCCATGGCCACGGGCACGCCGCGCACATGCATTGCATGATGGGCAAGTTCGTCGAGGAGCTCGATCTCACCGATTCGCAACACGAGTACCTGGAGAACGTGCACAAGATCCTGCAGGACAAGGTCCACGGTGCGTTTGCCGGCCATGGCGAGCACGCCGAGGAACTCGTCGAGATGATCGAGCAGGGCAACCTCGACTCCGCTGATATCCGACAGAAAATCGACGGACACATCGAGGGGGCACGAGAGATCGCCTACTCTGTCGCTGACGAGCTGGTCGCGTTCGTCAACTCACTCGACGACGAGCAGCGCGCGAAGCTCGCGAAACACGTGAAAGAGGCCCACGGACACATGGCCGCTCGCCACGGCCATAAGCCGTGCGCAGCCAAAAGCGACAACTAGCTCCGTTCTTTCTTCCTCTCCCGAATACGCCGTCCCCGAGCACGCCGCTCGGGGACGGCTCGTGGCATGATGAGTGTGACGACATGACGCGATTGCTGATGATTGACGATGACGAAAAACTGACCTGCTTGGTCTGCCGGTACCTGACACCTCACGGCTTCGAGGTCGAAGCGATCCACGACGGCGAGACCGGACTCGACGCGGCTCGGCGTGGCACCCACGAGCTGGTGATTCTCGATCTGATGCTCCCGGGCCTCGACGGGCTCGAGGTCTGTCGTCGCTTACGCACCTTCAGCCGCATCCCAATCCTGATGCTGACCGCCCGCGGCGAAGAGACCGACCGCATTGTCGGGCTCGAGATGGGAGCGGATGACTACCTGCCCAAGCCTTTCAACGCGCGTGAGCTTCTGGCCCGGATACGGGCGATCCTGCGCCGGGCGGAAACTCACACTTTAGAGGCTATGGACGACCGGCTGACAGTCGGCCCCCTTCGCGTCGATTCCGCGTCTCGGACCGTGACTCTCAACGACGTGGAGGTGGTGCTGACCACGGGAGAGTTCGAACTTCTGCACGCTCTTGCGGAGGCAGCCGGCCGGGTGCTCTCTCGAAATCAACTCATGGAAAAGCTCTACGGCAGCGCCGACTCGGCCTACGATCGATCGATCGACGTTCACATCAGCCGCATCCGCAAGAAGATCGAGGAGGATCCACGTCAGCCTCGATTGCTCAAAACCGTGCGCGGCGTCGGCTACCAGCTCGCGCGAGTGGAGTCCCCGTGAAGTCATTCTGGTTCGCACTGCAGATCGCCGCCCTGTTCACGTTGGTGACGGTGATCGTGCTGGTCGGCACACTGCTGCTCTTCGGGCGAGTCGCCGGCCACGGCCTGCTTCTCGAGATGACCATGCTGCGCTGCCACGAAGGCGTCCGAATCGCCGAACGCATCGAACGCTTGCTCGAGACCCACAGCCTTGACGATCCGGAGGTGACGAAGCTGCTCTCCGGCCGCCGGCGACCGTGGGGTACGACGATGGAGCTCATCCCCGTGGGAGCGACGCATCATCACGCGCATGGGCACGGGAAGCATGATCACGAGTCCGAACGGACGCAGGACGTCGACATCGGCGGTCGACGCTGTCGGGTGGTTGGACCACCTCATTTCGAGTCGCAGGTCCCGATCGTTGCCGGCGGCAGAACGGTTGCGACACTCCTCCTCCGCAACCGAATACACCCCCCTCGCGACACACACCACGAGTTTTTCATCGGCATACTCGAGATCGGCACGATCGCTCTGATCGGCGTCGTACTTCTCTCTCTTCACCTTTCTCGTCCATTGCGGCGCATGAGCAGATCGATGGATCGGATCGCCGACGGCGACCTCGATCATCGAGTCAAAATGCGCGGCCACGGCGAGGTGGCGGCGATGGCGCGAAGCTTCAACACGATGGCCGACCGGATCGGCACGATGATCATGGGCCAGAAGGAGCTGATGGCCGGGGTGTCTCATGAGCTGCGTTCCCCACTTGCGCGCATGAAGGTTGCGTTGGAGCTGCTTCGCGAGGACGGCCGGTCTCCGGAGCGCATTGACGAGATCGAGGAAGAGGTCGACGCGATCGACGACATGTTGGCGGAGCTTCTGACGGCGAGCCGGCTCGACCTCGGGTCGGCACAGCTCGATCGCCAGGAGCGTGCTCTGGAAGATCTCGCAGAGCGCGCGTGGCGGCGGGTCGCCGCCACCGCCGAGAACGCCGGCATGACGCTCCAGCTCGAGATCGATCTCGGCGCCGATGCCGTAGAGGTCGATGACGGGCTCTTCGTCCGAGTGCTCGGCAACTTGTTCGAGAACGCTGTCCGCTATGCCGGGACCGGGACTGTCACCCTGAGCTCGCGGCGAACCGCCGACGCGATCGAGATCACCATTGCGGACAAAGGTCCGGGCGTTGCAGAAGAGGTCGCCGACCAACTCTTCGAGCCTTTCTTCCGGGCGGACCCATCGCGCTCGCGAAAGACCGGCGCGAGCGGACTCGGACTGATGATCGTACGTCGCGCGGTGGAAGCCCACGGCGGATCGGTCTCAGCAAACAACCGACCTTCAGGCGGCCTTGCAGTCGTTCTCAAACTACCCAGCTAACCGATCACTCCAGACGCAGCACCTTCATCGGATCGACGCACGAGGCGCGGCGGGCCGGGGCGAACACCGCGAGCGCGGCGACCCCGAGCAGCAGCGCTGTGGCGGCAAGCGCGCTCAGCGGCTCGATCGAGGCGATACCGAAGACCATGTTCTTGAGCGCACGGGCCAGAGCCCAGGCGCCGAGCAGACCGATCGCGGCGCCGAGTGCCACAGCACGCATCTGCCGCATCGCCGAGAGTACGATCGAGCTGCGGCTCGCCCCAAGCGAGATACGAATCCCGATCTCCTGCGTTCTACGGCTGACAGCAAACGAAACGGTGGCGTAGATGCCGATGCACGCGAGCACCAAGGCGAGCGCGGCCGCCACCAGGGACAGTCTCGTAAATTCACGTTCCTGGTGCATGGCTTGATCGACATGCTCCGACAACGTCCGCATGGCGAAGACCGGAACGTTGGGATCGACGCCCCTCACAACCTCTCTCACCCGAGCCGCGAGCATCTCCGGTCGACCTGGAGTGCGCAGGAAGTACGTCAGAGTGCCAAACTGCGCAGCGTCCTGCCTGAGGGGAAGCAGCATCATCGGTCCCGGCTCGTGCTGCAGGCTGACGGTGCGAGCATCCGGGAGAACCCCAAGGACCCGGTAGGTTGCTCGTCTCTGGCCGCTGCCGATGGAGAACTCGGCTCCGATCGGATCCGAGTCTCCAAAAACGTCGCGAACGAATGACTCGTTGACCACCGCAACTAACGGCGAGTTCGGACCGTCATGGGAAGTGAAGGGCCGGCCATAAAGAAGCGGAGCCGGCATCGTCTCGAAGTAGTGAGGATCGACCAAACCGATGTATGTGTCGATGAGCTTCCCGTCAGGCACATCGACACGGTCCCACCTTCCAGAGCCCGTAACCGGGGAGAATCCGGCCATCGTTGCTGAGCTGACCTCGGGAAGCGCAGCGAGGCCGTCTCTGATCTGCTCGCAAAAACGAAGCAGCTCTTCGTCGTGGTAGCCGTTCAGATTTGCCGAGATACGGAATGTGAGAACACCCTCGCTCTCAAATCCCATATCGACAGAACGGAGCTGACTGAGGGTCCTGAAGAACAGCCCGGCGAGAACGAGCAACACGAGCGATACCGCCACCTGGGCGATGACCAGCATCGTTCCGAGCCGGTGTTGAGAACGGGTGGCGCCGAGACGTCCACGTCCCCCTTCCCGAAGTACTTGCGGGATCTCGACCTTGAGTATCTTGAGTGCCGGAATGATCCCAAAGACGAAACCGCTGAGCAGTGACATCCCGGCCGAGAACGCGAGCACTGCAGGATCAGGAGTCAAGTCGATCGCAAGCTTCGTCCACGTTGTCGATGCCATGAGGGCTGCGAGGATCCGACTCAACCACAGGCTGAGGGCCAATCCTAGAATCCCTCCGATGAATGCGAGCATCAAACTCTCAGTCAGCAACTGCCGCACAATTCGAAATCGACCCGCACCGATCGCAACTCGAACAGCCATCTCAGCGCTGCGGCTTTCTGCGCCGGCGAGCAGGAGCGTGGCCGCGTTGGCGCAAGCGATGATCAGTATCAGCACCGCAATGCCAAACGCAACGAGCAAGGGGTCGATCATGTCGTTTCGAGCTTCCTGCAACCCTCTCGCACCGGAGCTCAGCCTCAGCCGCGGGACGATTCGGGCAACCTCTTCACCCGCATCGAGAGAATGACCTAGATCTTTGGCAACCGTCGCCACGAGAACAGGATCGAGCATGGCTTGCGCCTGCTGCCGCTCGAAGCCCGGCGCCAGCCGACCCATGATCTGGATCCACCACAAGTTGACCCACTCCGATCGATCTCCTCCTTGCATGACCGGCCCATGCTGGGCAAGCGGTATGAAGACGGCCGGCGACCTGCCGACCTGAAGGGTCCCGGAAAACCCGGGTTGGGCGATGCCAACGACGGTGAAAGGAACGCCGTTGATGTTGATCGCCTCTCCAAGGACGGCCGGGTCGGCGCCGCACCGGCTCTGCCAGAACGAGTGGGCCAACACCGCTGCCGGCGGCGCATCGCGTCTGTCATCTGTCGGATCCAGCATGCGACCCAGGTGCGGCTGCAAGCCCAAGACACTGAAGAACGAGCCGCTGACCAGCTGTCCGCGCTCGAGCACAGCCTCGCCACCGAGATTGAGGTTCAGGCGACGCAGCTCGGTGAACGCAAACAAGCCGGCGAGGGCACCACGCTCTTCGGCAAAGTTCCGGAAAGCCGAGTAAGAGAAAGAGGTGCTGGTGATCTTGCCGTCATCGGTCTCTCGAATCCTACCGTTGACTCCGAACCCTTTCCGTTCGTCCGCCGCCCAGTTCAAGAGAATCAGCTCATCGGCCATTTCGACC
>JANQEO010000379.1 GCA_028278325.1 Candidatus Binatia bacterium | reverse complement strand
CTCAGCTTGAGAACGACGCGAGGGTAGCGAGGACGCCTTGAGGTCATATCAGCCCTTAGGCTACACCAACCTCGAACCTAGTGCTTAACCCTGTGCGATCTGGGCCGCTACTTCTTCGGCCAGATTGGATTCCTTGCGTTCCACGCCTTCGCCGAGCTGATAGCGGGCAAAGCCCTGGACGGCCAGTTCGCGGCCGCTGTCCTTGGCCGCCTGCGCGATGAGCTTCTCGACGGTCAGGTCGGGATCACGAACGTACTCCTGCTCGAGCAAACAAATTTCTCTGTAGAACTTCTCGAGCTTCCCGTCGACGATTCGATCGACGACGTTCTCCGGCTTGCCGGATGCCAACGCCTGGGCCTTGAAGATTTCGCGCTCCTTGGCGATTTCGTCTTCGGGGACTTCCCCCCGGCTCACGTAGCGGGGCAAAGCGGCGGCCGCCTGCATGGCCAAAGACTTGGTAAGCTCGGCCTGGTCGGGCGCGGCACCGCGGACGTCGACAAGAACGCCGATCTTGCCACCGGCATGCACGTAACGGCCGATAGGGCCTCCGTCGCTGTGCATCTTGACGAAGCGCCGAAGGCTAATGTTCTCACCGATCGAGGCCACGGCCTCCTTGATCACCGTAGCGAGGGGTACGCCTCCCGCCTGAACTTCGTCCACGGAATCGCCACTGCCCTCGTCGGGAGTGTCGCCTTCCAGCAAAGCCGCCCCTACTTTGTCCAACAGCGCCTTGAACTCATCAGTCTTGGCGACGAAGTCCGTCTCGCAGTTGAGCTCGAGCATTACAGCGCCGCTTCCGTCGTCGGTGGCAAAGATTCCAACCAATCCATCGGCCGCCACGCGACCCGATTTCCTGTTGGCGCCGGCCAAACCTTGTTCGCGCAAATATGAAACCGCAGCCTCGAGATCACCGTCGACCTCGGCAAGGGCTTTCTTACAATCCATCATGCCCGCGCCGGTACGTTCGCGGAGTTCCTTGACCTGTTGGGCGCTTATGCTCATTCAGACTGTCCTGTTGCGGCGTTCAGCGGGGTCTCGGCCTTGGCAGTTTCACCCGGCGAAGGCTCTTCGCCGGACGGCGCTTCCGCTTCGGCGGGCGCATCCGCGGTCTCACCGGCGGCTGTCGCGGCTTCCGCATCGGCCTGCGCCTGTTCGGCAGCAGAGGCTTCCGCCGCAGCGAGGCTGCGTTCCTCGAATTCCTGCTGCCCCTCCAGCACGGAGTCGGCTATCGCCGCGCAGAACAGACGGATCGCGCGTATGGCGTCGTCGTTTCCGGGGATACAGTAGGCGATGCGGTCAGGGTCGCAGTTGGTGTCGACCACGGCGACAACCGGGATGTTCAAGCGGTTGGCCTCGCGGACCGCGATCTCTTCCCTGTCCGGATCGATGACGAACATGGCATCCGGCGGTCTCTTCATCTCGCGTATGCCCGCGAGCGTGAAAGCCAGCTTGTCGATCTCGCGCTGCATGCGGAGTCGTTCTTTCTTCTTGAGGGAGACTGTCGCGTTCGGATCGGCCAGTGTTTCCTCGAGTTTCTGCAGTCGTTCTATCGATTGCTTGATGGTCTGAAAGTTCGTGAGGGTTCCGCCGAGCCACCGGTTGTTGACGTAGAACTGCTTGCTACGCTCGGCCTCGGCCTGGATGGCCTCCTGGGCCTGGCGCTTGGTCCCCACGAAGAGCACGTTGCCGCCTCGGGCGGCGACCTCCTTCATGAAGTCGCAGGCCGCCCTAAACATGTTGACGGTCTGCTGGAGATCTATGATGTGGATGCCGTTGCGGGCGCCGAAAATGAAGGGCTTCATCTTCGGATTCCAGCGGCTCGTGTGGTGGCCGAAGTGCACTCCGGCCTCGAGCAGCTGCTTCATGCTGACCTGACTCATATCGTCGCTTTTCTCATACGGTTGTCCTTTGCCCTGGCCCCTGCGGTCAGGTTAATGCGCTTGCATAACAAAACGCGCCCAACCATGCAATGCGTCAGGAGACGGCTCAAGAGTTCATGGATTTCAGGAACTCGTCGTTATCCTTGGTGTTCTTCATCTTGCCCAGCAGGAACTCCATGGCCTCCACGCTGTTCAGCTGAGACAGTAGCTTTCGCAGGATATAGACCTTGCTGAGTGTGGTCTTCGGCATCAGCAGGTCCTCGCGCCTGGTGCCGGATTTGAGGATGTCGATGGTGGGATAGACGCGACGATCCATGAGTTTGCGGTCGAGGTGGATCTCGCAGTTACCCGTGCCTTTGAACTCCTCGAAAATCACCTCGTCCATGCGGCTGCCGGTATCGACCAGCGCCGTGGCTATGATCGTCAGGCTGCCCCCGTCCTCGATGTTACGAGCAGCGCCGAAGAACTTCTTGGGTCCTCGCAGAGCGTTGGAGTCGACACCACCCGAGAGGATCTTGCCGCTGGGCGGGATGGTCGCGTTGTAGGCCCGCGCCAAGCGGGTGATCGAGTCGAGCAAGACGACGACGTCATGACCGTGCTCGACCAGACGTCTGGCCTTGTCGATGACCAGTTCGGCGACTTGGACGTGGCGGGTCGGCGGCTCGTCAAAGGTCGAAGAAACCACTTCGCCTTCGACCGACCTCTGCATGTCGGTGACTTCCTCCGGACGCTCGTCGATGAGGAGGACGAGCAACACGACGTCTTTGTTGTTGGCCGTTATGCCGTGAGCGATATGCTGGAGCATGACGGTCTTTCCGGTGCGGGGCGCGGCAACAATGAGCGCGCGCTGCCCCTTGCCGATCGGGACCAACAAGTCGATCACGCGAGACGTCATCTCTTTGGGCTCATGCGAGAGCTTGATCGGCTCATCGGGATACAGGGGCGTTAGATTGTCGAACAGGACCCTCTCGCGGGATTTTTCAGGCGCCTGGTAGTTGATCTGCTCGACCTTGAGCAGTGCGAAATAGCGCTCGCCTTCCTTTGGCGGCCGTATCTGGCCCGAGACCACATCGCCGGTGCGGAGCGCGAAACGCCTGACCTGACTGGGTGATATGTAGATATCATCGGGGCCCGGCAGGTAGTTGGAATCGGGAGCCCTGAGGAACCCGAACCCGTCGGGCAGCACCTCGAGTACACCCTCGCCATATACCTTTCCGCTCTGCTTGGCCTCGGCTTCGAGGATGGCGAAGATCAGCTCCTGCTTCCGCATGTTGCCGACGCCCTCGACCTTGAGTTCGTTACCCAAGTCGGCGAGCTGCTTGGCCGTCTTTTTCTTGAGAGTCCTGAGACTCAGGTTGCTGTTGGTCGAAGCGTCAGTGGCTTGAGCTGCTTCGGAAGCCTGCGCGCGCGCACGTGCCATGTGTGTTCACCTTTGGTTTGGGTCTTGTCGAAACGACTGCTGGAGCCGCCTGGTCTTCAAAGTTTCTCCAGAGACGGAATCCGGACTCAGCTGGGATACTTACCCTGTCGAGCCCTGATTACCGCAACGCACGATGGGGTCACGCTGGGCCGACACTGGAACCGGATCTTGAAAGGGAGCGACGTTGCTCCGGGCGGGCAGCAGATTCTTTGATAATCAATCCCGCCCCGAGAGTCAACCACTTTCCGACCGTCGAGCCGGCGGCACTGTTCCGGATCCAGAGGATTGCCTTTCAAGACACGGCTCGGAGCTTTGAAAGAAGTATAGCAAAGTCCGGCGCCAAGGGCGCGTCTATGGACATGCGCTCGCCACTGAGGGGATGGGTAAACGTGATTGCGGCGGCGTGCAATGCCTGGCGCGGCATAGAACCCAGGATCTCTGCGATTTCCTTGCGGATGCCACGCGACGGCTTGCTGCCCGAAGCACCGTAGACCTTGTCACCCACTATGGGCCAGCCCTTGGCCGCCAGGTGAACCCTGATCTGATGAGTTCGCCCGGTCAGCGGTCGCACCGACAACAACGTTGCGGGTCCGAACCCTTCCCGGGGCTCGTAGGTTGTCGATGCCTGACGCGAGCGATTCGCCGAGGTGGACATCTTTTTCCTGTCGCTGCGGTGACGTCCGATCGGCGCCTCGATCTTGCCTCCCCTGGTCACCTTGGCCCTGACCAGGGCCAGGTACTCCTTTTCCACCTCACGACGCCGAAACTGCCGCGACAGCGCCTCGTGGACCTCCACCGTGCGTGCGATGAGCATTACGCCGGAGGTATCGCGGTCGAGGCGATGGACGATTCCCGGACGTCCGCCCTCGCCCGGCCAGCGCGAACGAGGATATCGATGCAGCAAGGCGTTCACGAGGGTCCCGCTGCGGTTGCCGGCCCCGGGATGCACCACCACGCCGGGGGCCTTGTTTACCGCAATGATCGCCTCGTCTTCGTAAAGGACGTCGAGCGCAATGTCTTCGGGCTCCGGCGCATCGTCGGAAACGACAGTATCCGCGGCCCCCACCTCAATGCGCTCACCTCCCTTGAGCTTGAGCGACGCACGAGCCTCGGCGTTACCGACTCGAACGCGCCCCGTGCTGATTGCGCGCTGGATCTGGGAGCGAGTCCCGAACCGCGCCAGGCTACCGAGCCATGCATCGAGTCGCTGGCCGCGAGCGTCGGACGGCACGAGGATAGTTTCAGTCTTGTGAGCCACCTGCGGTCGCAGCGTGCCGAGAAAGTATGCGCCTGGACTCTTCGACGTCCTTGTGCACTTGTTCGACCAACGCGTCGGCTCCGTCGAACTTGCGCTGGTCGCGCACGCGCTCGACGAACTCGATGGTGATGTTGGCTCCGTAAAGGTCTTCGTCGAAGTCGAACAGGTGGGCCTCGACGGCCGTCTCCTTGCCGTCGAAGGTCGGCTTGGAACCGATGGAAGTAACCGCCTGCACCCGACGGCCGTCGACGAGGGCGAAGGTAGCGTAGACACCGTCACAGGGAGACAGTTGGGTCTTGGCTTTCAGATTGACCGTCGGAAAGCCGAGATCACGGCCGCGCGCGTCGCCCTTCACGCAGCGTCCGCGCACGAAGTGGGGCCGTCCCAACAAGCGCGAGGCCAGCGCTACATCGCCGGCGGCAACCGCCTGGCGCACGTTGCTCGAGTGCACCACGATGTCGTCGACCACCACGGGGCGGATCACTTCGACATCGAATCCGTAGTGGGCACCTTCATCGACGAGCAGGCTCGTAGAACCGGCCCGGTTGCGGCCGAAATTGATGTCGTGGCCAACAACGATCTTTTGGGTGTCGAGGCAGTCGACTATGAAGTCCTTGACGAAATCCGACGCCTCTATCGATGCAAAATCCCGTGAGAACCTCTGCACTACGGTGGCGTCGAGACCCGCCGCGGATAGTGCCGACAACCTGTCGCCCAAGGTCATCAACAAGCGCGGCGCGACGTCGGGACGCAGCACCGCAACCGGATGAGGATCGAAAGTGACGGCTACTGCGAGCGTGCCCCGCTGGGCCGCATCTTCGCGTGCTTGCTGGATTATTACCTGGTGGCCCCTGTGGACACCGTCGAAGTTACCGATGGTGACGATGGGACGCCGGAAGACTCCGCGTGCGCGCGCCAGTCCCCGAATTATCTTCATCGCCGGGCTGCGGACTGATCCCCTGCCCCTTCGGCCAGCATACGCGTGGCGACCGCAGCCTCGGGAGAGCCTGCGAAATGATTCACGACCTTCTGGAGACTCAGCCGCGCATCGACATCGTCGCCGAGCGTCGAGAAAACCTCAGCCTGCTTCAGCAGCGCCTTGGCCGCCCGGTCACCGGAACGATAGTGAACCACAACCTGGTTGAACTCGATGATAGCCTTCGAGTGAGACCCCTCTCGCAGGTAAGACTCGCCGATCCAGTACTGCGCATCGTCGGCATAGGCGGAGTCAGGGTTGTTGTGGATGAAGTCACGGAACGCCATGACCGCAGCGGGGTAGTCACCCGTGCCGAAGGCCTCGGCTCCATCACCGTAGGACGTACGCTGCAACGCAGTCGGCACGCGCGGCGCGGCCTCGACCGGCATGGACGCGCCGGGAGCCGATGGCGACAACAGTTCGGGGTCGCTGCGCCTGAGGCTAGGTTCGATCGACTCGATCCCGGGCAAGGACGCGGCCGCATCTCCACCTGGAACGCTGGGCGGCGCCTGCCCTACCGTGAATGTGTCTCCGTAGCCGGGCGCCGGCCTGGAGGCCGGTGCGTCGGGAACGCTTCCCGCATCACCCACGATCGCCTCCTCGGACAGACTCCGTCCGCGCCCTCGATACTGCCCCTCGGCAACGTAGGGCCGGTGTACGGATTTCTCCTTGGGCGCCTGCGCCGGAGAGTCCAGAAGAGTCTCCAGGCCGGGATCGGGCCGTGGTGCCTGGCTGCCGATCGCCGACTGGGTCGCTTCCAGGTCCATCCCGTATTCGGGCAGGGGCGGCTGGGCCAGTGATACGGTGGGGCCTTCGGTTTCCGTCGCTACGTCACCCTGAATGCGACGCTCGTATTCGAGGCGGTCGATCGTCGCCTGCAAGCGTTCATGCTGCGCCCTCACCTCGCGAAGTTCACGCCTGGTGTGCGCGAGCATTGCCCGCAGATCGCGGTTTTCCCTTTCCACCTGGGCCTGCTGCTGGCCTCCGCGCGCCGCGAATTGCTGAGTACACGAAGCCGTCGCCAGGAGCGCGACGGCGAGCACCGGATGTAGTCCGACTAGACGCACCTCGAACTAACGACCCAACTCGACCAGGTGGGCTCGCCGGTTGGTTTCCCAGCACATGTCGGTGGACTCCTTGCACAGCGGCAACTCTTCTCCGTAACTGACCGTGGTCAGGGCTTGGGAGTCCACGCCGAGAGATACCAGCGCATCACGCACGGCCCTCGCCCGACGGGCACCGAGTGCGAGATTGTATTCCGACGTGCCACGCTCGTCGCAGTGGCCTTCGATCTCGACCTTCGCACCGGGGTTGGCGGAGAACCAAGCGGCGTTGCGCTCCACCGACGCCATGGCCTCACCGGTGATCTCTATGGAATCGAATGGAAATCGAACGTCCTCGAGAGGCCCGCCGGCCACGATCTCGCCGCCGCCCTCTTCAAACTGCACCAGGCTCGACTCGCCTTCCAGGTCCTCTTGGCTGATCGAGCCTCTTCGCCCGAACTGACCCGAGCAACCGCTCACGACCAATGCCACCACGATGATCCACGCTCCCGCACGAAAACCGAGTGTCTTCATAACTCCTCCTGACAACCTCCTGGGGCCTGATACCGGTATTCTAGCGCCAAACAGCCCGGCTACTCTAATCGGCCCGACCAGTTCGGCGAACGATCGTTCCCGTTCCCATGGGTAAGCTGCCTTGTCCAACGGCCGCTCACGTCGGTCATGAATATCTTGCTCTTGCCCCCGACACGCCTGGAAAAGGCGATATAGCGGGAATCGGGAGACCAGGTCGGGTCCTCGTTGCTGCCCTCGCCGGTCACGCGGCGGGACTTCCCGCCGCCGGCCGGCACGGTGAAGATCTGAAAACGGCCTCCCTCTCTGCCGGCGTAGGCGATCATGCGACCGTCGGGCGACCAGTCGGGGGAACAGTTGTAGTCGCCTTCGAAGGTAAGGCGGCGGATGTCGCTGCCATCGGCCTTCATTGTATATATTTGCGGCGAGCCCGCCCGTGACGAGCAGAACGCGATCCGCTTCCCGTCGGGTGACCACGCGGGCTCTACGTCGATGCCCCAGTGCGAGGTCAGCGGGGAGATCTTCTGCCTGCTCATGTCGATCACGTAGATGTCGGTGTTACCGCCACGCTCGCGCGACAAGAGGATGTGACGGCCGTCGGGCGAATAGGTGCCGCCGACGTTGACCCCGAACTTCGTAGCGATGCGCGAGTCGCTACTCGTAGCCAGATTGAGATCGTAGAGGCCCGGCTTGCCGCCACGGAACGACGTAAAAAGGATGTAGTCGCCGCGCGGGTGCCAGGACGGCGCCATCGTGATGGAGCGGTGCCGTGTGACGCGGCGCACGCCGCCGTCGAAACCGTAGGTATAGATCTCCCGGAAGCGGTCGTGTCGGTCCGATACGAACGTGATCATGGACGCGAACGGCCCCTTCTTGCCCGTCACGAAACCGAGGATTGCGTCGGCCATCTTGTGAGCCATGAGCGGGACTTCTTTGATGCTGCCGCTGAAGCGAGATCCGCCCATGCTCGATCGGGTCGCCGTGTCGAAGAAACGCACCTCTATGCTGATGCCCTCGGCAGAGCTCTTGTAGCCGCCGCGCACGAGGCCGAGCGCGTCGATTACCAGCCAGTTGTCGAAGTTGATGGTGTCGCGCGTGATCCCCGAGGCCTGGGGATCCTCGATGTAGGCCTTGGCGTTGATCAGGCGAAACAAGCCCGACCTTTCCAGGTCGGCCGCCAGCAGGCTGGTGAACTCGTCGGCCGCGCGCGGCTGCTTGGGCCCGCCGAGCCATTTCAGTTGGGGAACCGCGATGGGGGTCTGCATCGCCCCCGGGCCCGCGATCTCGCCCTGCACCGCCGCCGCGGAGGTCGAGGGATTCCAAAGCAGCGCCGCCACTGCTGCGGCTGCGACGCAGGAAGTTTTCACGAATCGGACGGTCGGAACACCCATTCCACTTCTTTGAATTCGCTACGGTGCTGGGGCGGCGGCGGCGTCAACCTAACGACGCCCAGCACGGCGCTGAGGACTGCTCTGTCGTAGTGAGGATTGCCGGACGCCGCTTTCATCCTCACATCAGTGATGCGTCCATCTGGCAGTATACTGAATCTGACGGTGGCCGCGAGACTGTCGTCACCGCCGCCTGCCCATACGAAGTGCGCCTTGAGCGTGTCGTGCAACTCGTTGTAGTAACGCACGTAAGCGAGGCTCTTGGCCTGACCCCCCGGCTTGCCTGCGGAGCCCGAGCGCGAAGCCACTCCCGTCGTTGTGGCGCCGGTCGAGGCCTTGCTCGAACCGGACGCAGCCGCCTTGTCGCCCGCTGGCGAAGCTTTCGGCTCGGCCTTGGCCACCGCCTTCGGAGCCGCTTTCTCCGCCGGCTTGGGGGCCGGCTTGGGCTTTTCCTTCACCACGGGCTTGGGTGGAGGCGGTTTGGGCTTTGCCACCGGCTTTGGCTTGGGCGGCTCTTTGACGACAGGCTTGGGCTTCGGCTTCGGAGGCGGCGGCTTAGGTGTTGCCTTGACGACCGGCTTGGGCGCGGGTTTCGGCTCCGCCTTGCGGGCCAAGGGCCCGACAGAATAGACCGAGGAGCCGGGCTCGGGCGAAACCAGGCCGACGACGTAAGCGGGCGGAGCGCTGGGCTTGCTGCCCAGGTCGAGCAAGCTCCAAGCGAATATCAGCAGCGCAAAGAGAACGTGGACGCCGAGGGACAGCAGCCCCGCCCGGATGAGCTCGGGGTCGAAGGCTTCCCTGTGCAACAGGTGAGGACCCGGTCCCTCCCCGCCGATCTCCATTGCGCCTCTTAGGGAGCCTCCGGCTCCGTGATCATTCCGAGCTTCTCGACGCCGGCCGACTTGATCGTCGATATCACCTTGACGACCGAGCCGTAAGCCGCCCTGTCGTCGGCACGGAGGTAGACTACCTGCTGGGGTTTCTCCTTGATCACCGCCGTCAGCTTGACGGTGAGCGCATCACGCGCGATCACGTTGTCATTCAAGTAGACTTTGCCGTCGCGGGTTACGCTCACTACCAGCGCGACGCTCTCGCCCTCGATCGCGGCGCCTGCGGCCTGGGGAAGCTCGACGTTGACCCCCTGCTGAATGATAGGAGCCGCCACCATGAAGATGACGAGCAACACGAGCATGACGTCGACTAACGGGGTGACGTTGATGCCGGAGATGCTTCCGCCGTTGCCGTCGTCGTGACTTGCAGCCATCGGTCAGTCTCAGTTGAGGAAATGACGCTCGGCTATGTTGAGAAACTCCGAGGCAAAGTTGTCCATATCCGCAGCGAGAAGGCGCGCCTGCCTGGCAAAGTGGTTGTAGGCGACCAAGGCGGGAATCGCCGCAGCGAGCCCCAGAGCGGTAGCGACCAGGGCTTCGGAGATGCCGGGAGCCACGGCCTGGATGCTCGAAGACTTCGCGCTCGACAGCCCGATGAAGGAGTTCATGATCCCCCAGACCGTCCCGAACAGGCCGATGAAGGGAGTCGTGCTCGCCGTGGTCGCCAGAAAGGTCAGCGCTTTCTCCAACGCGGTCCGCTGGAGACTGGCGGCCCGGCGCATGGCACGTTCGACGTTGGCGATGCCCGATAATTCGGTGGTAAAGCCCTCGGGGGCGGCCTTCTTCTTGTTTCGAAGCCGCACCAGTTCCTGGTAGCCGGCCTTGAAGACCTCTGCGACGGGGTTTTCCGGGAGGTCGCCGCAGGTCTTGGCGATCTCGGTCAGGTTCCTGGTGTCCCAGAACAGCTTCATGAAGCGCTCGCAGGCCAAACGCGCCCCCCGGATCTGGCGGGCCTTATAAATGATGATGCCCCAGCTGCTGATGGAGATGAGGACGAGAAGGTAGAGAACTCCCTGGACGACCGGTCCCGAGCCCGAGACCATTTCCAAGAAGCCGAACTGGGCGCCTTCGGGAGCCATCAAGGCGACTCCGACCGACAGCCACCAACCACAACCACGATTCTCGAAGGTAGTATGCGCCCTTCAGGCTGTCAATTTCGCCGACGCTTTCTAACATCTGTTGGAACCATCCCGCTAGATTCCGTCGGCTCGAGACCGACCGCGCTCGGCGCCTGCTTCGAGCAACCACTACCGCGCCGCGGCGTTCTTGACTCCTCAGCCGTCGCGTGGGATAGAGTCGCTTGTTTTTCCGAACGATTACGGGCGCTTGTAGATAGCAGCTGGGGATAGCATCTCGGGACGCCCACCCGCCGCCAGGAGGATCCGATGAGTGTCAGGGTAGGAATCAACGGCTTCGGCCGTATCGGCCGCAACATGCTTCGCGCCAGCTTGAGTCATTCCGACATCGATGTCGTCGCAGTCAACGACCTCACCGATGCCGCGACCTTGGCGCATCTGCTCAAGTACGACTCGGTACACGGGCACTTCCCGGAAAGCGTGGAGGTGGACGGCGACAACATCGTCGTGGCGGGAAAAGCGATCCGCGTACTGTCGGTACGGAACCCGGCCGAGTTGCCGTGGAAATCCCTCGGCGCCGATGTCGTCATCGAGTCGACCGGACTTTTTACCTCTCGCGAGAAAGCTGCGGCGCACCTCGATGCCGGAGCGAGCAAGGTCATCATCTCCGCGCCGGCCTCGGGTGTGGACTTCACCCTGTGCTACGGCGTCAACCACGATGCCTACAACGCGAGTGAGCACCACGTGATCTCCAACGCTTCGTGCACGACCAACTGCCTGTCGCCGGTGGCCAAGGTCCTCCACGAAGAGTTCGGCCTGAAGCGCGGGTTCATGACGACCATCCACAGCTACACCAACGACCAGCGCATCCTCGATCTGCCGCACAGCGATTTGAGGCGTGCACGCGCTGCAGCCGAGTCCATGATCCCGACCACGACGGGCGCGGCCAGGGCCGTAGGCCTCGTTCTACCAGAGCTCAACGGCAAGCTCGACGGCATGGCCATTCGCGTACCGACCCCGAACGTTTCAGTGGTCGACCTGGTCTTCGAGACCGACAAGACCCCGTCGGGCGACGAGATCAACGCTGCAATGAGAGCCGCGGCTGAAGGGCCGCTTGCCGGCGTGCTGCAGTACGTCGATGAGCCTTTGGTGTCCATCGACTTCAACGGCAACCCGCACTCCTCGATCTTCGACGCGCCCTCGACCAAGGTGCTCGAGCCGGGCTTCGCCAAGGTGCTTTCTTGGTATGACAATGAGATGGGCTTCTCGACTCGCCTCTGCGACGTCGCCAAGCTCGTCGCGCCCCGCTAGCAGCGTCAGCAGTTGAGAAGCATCGAGGAACTCGATCTCGCGGGGCGTCGCGTGTTCATACGCGTCGACTTCAACGTCCCGATCCGCGACGGTGAAGTCACTGACGCCACCCGCATCGAGAACTCGCTGCCCACCATAAAGCACGCGCTCGAGCGTGGGGCCAAGGTCATCCTTGCTTCCCATCTGGGAAGACCCAAAGGCAAGCGCTCCGAGGAGCTCTCTCTTGCGCCGGCGGCAGCCAAAGCCGGCAGCCTTCTCGGCAAACCCGTGAAGCTGGCACCGGACTGCATCGGCCAGGAAACGGAAACGGTGGTCGATCAAATGAGCGCGGGCGATGTCGTGCTGTTGGAGAACCTGCGCTTCCACGCTGAAGAGGAAAAGAACGACCCCGAGTTCGCCTCCGCTCTCGCGCGGCTGGCCGACGTCTACGTCAACGACGCCTTCGGAGCGGCCCACCGTGCACATGCTTCGACGGCAGGTATCGTCAACCATGTCGACGACTCTGCAGCCGGCTTCCTGCTGTTGAAGGAAGTCGAGTTTCTCTCCGGCCTTCTCGAGAATCCGGCCAAGCCCTTCGTTGCTGTCGTGGGCGGAGCCAAGGTTTCCGACAAGATCGAGCTGCTCTCGAACATGATCGGTAAGGTCGACTCCATTCTCATCGGCGGCGCCATGGCCTACACCCTGCTGAAGGCGCAAGGCCACGAGATCGGCGCCTCACGCGTGGAAGAAGACAAGCTCGACCTGGCCGCCTCCCTTCTCGAACGCGCGGCGAGCGCGGGCGTGGCCATAGAGCTGCCCAGCGATCACATCACCGCGACCGAGTTCGACGAGAACGCGGCAGCAACGTCGATCGACGGCATCGACATCCCGCAAGGCGCAATGGGCCTCGACATCGGCACTGCCACCCGCGAGCGCTTCGCGGCGGCAATTGCCAAAGCCGCAACCATCCTCTGGAATGGCCCCATGGGCGTGTTCGAGTGGGAAGCCTTTTCGATCGGCACCATGAAGATCGCCGAGGCCGTCGCCGATTCGGCCGGTGTATCCGTGGTTGGTGGCGGTGATAGTGTCGCGGCTCTGTCCAAGTCCGGTAGAGCCGGCGACATAACGCATATCTCCACGGGCGGCGGCGCTTCACTGGAACTGCTCGAAGGCAAGACCCTGCCGGGCGTTGCAGCACTGGAATCAAGGAGGGCGTAATCCATGCCGACTCCACTTCTTGCCGGTAACTGGAAACTCCATTGTCTTCGCCAAGAAGCCCGCGACCTGGCCTCGGCCATCGTTGACGGCTCCAAGGGCCTGGAAGGGCGCGACGTGCTGGTCGCTCCTCCTTACACTGCGTTGGTCGACACAGCCGAAGTTCTCTCGGGGTCCAGCGTAGCTCTGTCGAGCCAGGATCTGTATTGGGAACCCAAGGGTGCATTCACCGGCCAGGTATCGGCCGCAATGATCAAAGACACGGGGTGCTCCCATGCGATCATCGGACACTCCGAACGCCGTCAGCATTTCGGTGAAACTGACTACACGGTGGCTAAGAAAGTCGCCGCGGCCGACGAGGCCGGCCTCATCCCCATCGTGTGCGTAGGCGAAACCCTCGAGCAGCGCGAAGAGGGCGCAACGATGGCGCTGGTGGAGAAACAGGTGCGCGGTGGGTTGTTCGAGCTGCCGGCGGAAGCGTTCAAGACTCTGATCGTCGCCTATGAGCCGGTATGGGCCATCGGAACCGGCAAGACGGCCACGCCCGAACAAGCAGAAGAAGTCCACCAGCACATTCGAAGCGTTCTTCGCTCACTCACTGAGGACGCCATCGCCGACGACATCCGTATCTTGTATGGCGGCAGCGTAAAGCCCGACAACGTCGACGAGCTCATGGCCTGCCCCAATGTCAACGGCGCCCTGGTCGGCGGAGCGAGCTTGAAGGCAGACGACTTCCTGCGCATAGTTCACTACCAGGAGTAACGATTGTGAGCATCTTACTGGTCACGCTGAACATCCTCGCCGCCCTTTTTCTTATCGGCGTCGTCCTGCTTCAATCCGGAAAGGGTGCCGACATGGGAGCCGCCTTCGGAGGCGCGAGTTCTACGGTGTTCGGGCCCAGCGGCGCCGGCAACCTGTTGACCAAACTTACCGCGGCCAGCGCGGCCGTCTTCATGCTCACCTCTCTCGGCTTGGCGGTAATCTCGGCACAAGACGACTCGGTGTTCGACGGACTGTCGGAACCGACCACACAAGCGCCTCCGCCGATAGTGCCCGCCGCCCAACCCGAAGCCGCGCCTGTAGAGCAAGCGGCCAATGAGGCTGCGCAAGCCGCCGGCGGAGCGGCCGGGGCGACCGACGGAGCTTCCGAGCAAGCAGCACCTGCTTCCGACGCAGCCCCCGCAGTTGACGAGAGCGCCGGGGCGCAATAGTTACGACGACTTCCCCCTGCCCGAAGCGAGGATGGCGGAATTGGCAGACGCGCTAGGTTGAGGGCCTAGTGGGCATTGCGCCCGTGGGGGTTCAAGTCCCCCTCCTCGCACCACGAGCCCGCGAGCTAGCGAGCGGGCGAGATACCTCACGCGATCTGTGGGCTAGACACCGCGACATGCATGCCGGTGTATAGCGAGCCAGCGAGGGAGCGAGATCCCCGAGCCTGCGAACTGGTGAGCAGGCGAGCTACCTCACGTGATCCGTGCGCTAAACTCCGAGCTATAGGCGTTGACGTCTCCCGAGCTAGCGAGCGGGCGAGCTACCTACGGCGATCGAGCCATTGAGTGCCATGACCGAGCAAACAAGCGACAGCCCGGACAGCTCGACGCTTATTGGATTATTCCTCTGCGGCGACGTTATGACCGGCAGGGGCGTAGACCAGATCCTTCCCCATCCGGGCGACCCGCACATCGACGAGCCGGCGGTAAGTGACGCCACCCGCTACGTCGAGCTCGCTGAGGCGGCGAACGGCCCGATCCAAAAGCCGGTAGCCTTTCCATACATATGGGGAGACGCCCTTCGAAAGCTGGAGGAAACAGCGCCCGACGTTAGGCTGATCAACCTGGAAACCGCTGTCACTACGAGCGACTCGCCCTGGCCGGGGAAGGGCATCCAGTATCGAATGCACCCGGCCAACGTTCCTGCCATCACGGCTGCGGACATCGATTGTTGCACCCTTGCCAACAACCACGTGTTGGATTTCGAGCGCGCCGGGCTTGGCGAGACATTGGACACCCTGCGAGATGCCGGCATCAAGACTGTGGGGGCGGGCCGCAACATCGAAGAGGCCACGACTCCGGCGATTATCGATGTCCCCGACAAGGGAAGGGTCGTTATCTTCGGCGTGGGTCATCTCTCCAGCGGAATTCCCCTGGCCTGGCTGGCGGAAGAGGGCAAGCCAGGGCTGAACCTTTTGTATGACCTGAGCGAAGAGACGGTTCATCGCATCGCCGAGGGCGTGCGCCGAGTGAAGCGCGACGGAGACATCGTCGTGGTCTCCATCCATTGGGGGGCCAATTGGGGCTACAGAATTCCCGAGGAGCAAAGGAGCTTTGCGCACCGACTCATCGAGGATGCGGATGTCGATGTCGTCCACGGGCACTCGTCACACCATGTGAAGGGAATCGAGGTCTACCGAGAGAGGCTCATCCTCTATGGTTGCGGTGATTTTTCGGACGATTACGAAGGCATCGGCAGCCGGCCCGATTACCGGGACGATCTCGGCCTCATGTATTTCGCATCGCTCGAGGCGGGCACTGGAAAGCTGGCCGCCCTCGAGATGACGCCCACACGTATTCGCCGTATGCGAGTAAACTACGCACGCGATGAGGACGCCCGGTGGCTGCACGATACCCTAAACCGGGAAGGGCGCATGCTTGGAACCCGCGCGGAGTTCGGCGAGGATGAAACGCTGGTACTGCGTTGGCAGTCCGGGGCCTGACGGCGATGCTCCCGGATCGGCCGAGCCGTGCGCGTGCGGCCGATTTGCCGTCGAGCTGCGGATCTTCTAACAGGTCGAACGTGGCAAGCGACGCGCACATCAAGACGTGAAGCAGTTTGTTTGTTTGCTGGCTATCTTCGGCGGCGTACTAGGCCCCACCCACGCGCCGTACGCTCGCGCGGAGTCTGACTACGTGGCCGAGATCAAGCTTCCGAAGCCGAAACTCGAAGGCGGCACCGCGCTGCAAGAGACCCTTCGTCAACGGAGGTCGTTGAGATCGTTCTCGTCCCGCGCACTGTCCCTCGAACAGGCGTCGCAGCTTCTGTGGGCGGCACAGGGCATAACGTCGGCCGCCGGTGAGCGCACGGCGCCTTCGGCGGGCGCCCTGTATCCGCTCGAGCTCTACCTGGTCGCAGGCGCCATCGAGGGCCTGCCGGCCGGTCTCTACAAATACAGGCCTGACGGACATGAGTTGCACCGCCGTGCGAGCGGCGACTTGAGGCACCGGTTGGCCGGGGCAGCCTTGAGGCAGGATTTCATCAAAGACGCGCCGGCCACGATCGCTATCACCGGCGTCTATGAGCGGGTGACGAGGAAGTACGGCGGGCGCGGCGAGCGCTACACGCACATGGAAGTAGGCCATGCCGGCCAGAACCTATACCTACAGGCCACTGCGCTCGGCCTCGGCACCGTGATGGTGGGCGCCTTCCGGGACGATCGCGTCTCTGAGGTATTGAGGTTGCCCAAGGCCGAACGGCCGCTCGCCCTGATGCCGGTCGGCAGGCCCGACTAGAGCGGCTACCGGCAATCGACAGCCCCGTCCCGCGCGTAGATGCCAAGTCGCTGATCAAGCGCAACGACGCCCGCACAACCTTCGGGGAGTGTCTCAGTGGCGCCGATCACGAGCAGGCCTCGTTCCGACAGCCGACTCGTGAGCCGATCAACCATCGTTCTTTGCATGTCCGAATCAAAGTAAGTGAATACGAAGTTGCGACACAGAATCACGTCGAAGCTCTGAGACGGCAGCGCTTCACGAAGATTTTGACAGAGGAAGTCCGCTCCCTGCCGAAACTCGGCCCGCAACAGGCAGCCTTCCGGCGACTGTTGGAAAGCGACTGCCAGCCAATCCGATGGAAGGTCTTTCAGAGCGCTCGGTGGATAGCAGGCATCGCGCGCCCGCTCGATGAGGGTCGGGTCGGCATCTGTGCCAAGCATATGCAAAGGGGGAGCAGGCTCCTCGGCTCCGACAAGCAGCTTCCAACCGATCAGAATGGTGTAGGCCTCCTCGCCTGAGGCGCAGCCGGCGGACCAGCATTCGACGGTCGCAGTGGTGGCCGCTCGCGCGATGGCCGGCAGGTAGTCGCGAAACAAGACATCGAAGACCCGGCGGTCGCGGTAGAAGCGCGAGATGGGGATCAGGCACAGCGAGTCGAGTACCGCCCACTCTTCTGTGTGGGCCGCGAGATAAGCTCGGTACGAGGCAAGGTCAGGAAGCGACAACTCGCGCAGTCGGCGGCGGAGCCGCTTGCGAACGATCCGCCGTACCTTTCGGTAACCCTTCCAGCGGAGCCCGAGTTGTGGCAGCGCCCACTGGAGGAAGCGGACACACTCGTCGTCCGGCAGGCCGGGTCCGGGACGGTCGCCGTCGGGGTGTCTGATCCTAGGCCTCGACGGGGCGCGCGGGCTGTTCGCGTTCGATCAAAGTCTCGAGCAGTTGAAACTCTTCGGCCAGCAGCAGCAGTACATCATCGACGGAAACGATCCCGACGACTTCTCTGGATTCGTTGATCACGGGCAGGCGTCTACACCGAACCGAGCGCATCAGCGAGAGGGCCGATTCGATGGGCGTGTCCTCGGAGACCATCCGTACGTCACCGGTCATGACCGCCCGAACCATGACGGCTTGGGGATCCCGGTCTTCTGCGAGCACTCTAAGGGCAAGGTCTCGATCGGTGATTATGCCGATCGGTGCCTTTTCTTCATCTACGACTACCAACGTTCCCACCCGGGCCGACTTCATGCGCTTGGCTGCCGCGGCAACAGAGTCACTCTCCTCGACGAGGTAGACTTCTCGACTACAGATCCGGCCAACAGACATATCCTGCCCCCTTATGGCTTGGATTCGTTACCCTGGCGGCAAAGCAATAGACATTTATCACGCAGCAGATCAGTCGACCAACGACTAGGTCTCCTGATCGGCCCTGGCGAACCACCCCCAACCGGGATCATGGCCCGGACGACAATAGACAAAGCTATGCCGCTAAGTTCCGCCACCAGCGCAGAACGCCTGTTGTCTTGGGCCGCAGGTATCCCATAACCTAGGGGAAATCCCTCGCCCCCGAAGGAGACCCCATGCCTCGAGCCATTAGGCCCAATCGCCATTCGATCCTGGCTTGGTGCGCCGGCCTCGCCCTGGCGTCGCTACTCGCCTCCCCCGCGTGGGCCCAGCAAGACTCCTTCGTGGCTTTCGAAAGCGGGCCGGTAAGACCGCTGGCCCTGTCGTCGGACGGCACGCGGCTATACGCGGTAAACACCCCGGACAACCGCCTAGAAATATTCGACGTCGACGCGCTCGGCGTGAGCTACGCCGATTCCGTGCCGGTCGGGATGGAGCCGGTAGCGGTGGCCGAGAGTCCGACCGGAGAAGTCTGGGTAGTCAACCACCTTTCGGACAGCGTGAGTATCGTCGATCCGGCCACGATGCGCGTCACCCGAACTCTATTGGTGGGAGACGAACCGCGCGACATCGTGTTCGCCGGCACTGTTACTCCTCGTGCCTTCATCACCACGGCACGACGAGGCCAGCATCGAACCCACCCTTCGATCGCTGCCGCCCCTGGAGCCGGCGACCCCCTGTTCACGACCGAAGGAACTCCGCGCGCCGACGTATGGATTTTTGACGCCGCGAACCCCGGGCCAGCCATCGGGGGCGTGCCTCTGAAGATCGTAGAGCTTTTCGGCGACACCCCTCGAGCACTGGCCGTCTCGCCCGATGGGGCGACCGTGTACGCTGCGATCCATTATTCGGGGAATCAGACCACGGCACTAAACGATGGTTTCATCTGTCCGGGGTTCGATCCTCTTACCCCGTGTCTAATCGCCGGCGTCCTACCCGCACCGGGCGGCCAACTCGGGCCTGCGACCAATCATGCCGGGGAACAGGCTCCCGAGGTCGGGCTCATCCTAAAGTTTGATCAGCCCAGTGGGGAGTGGCGTGACGTGATCGGGCGCGACTGGTCTCTGTTCGTGCGCTTCGATCTCCCGGACAAGGACGTGTTCTCCATCGACGCTGACACCTTGCTGGAGTCGTCGTTCTGGTCGGGCGTGGGCACAACCATCTTCAACATGGTGGCTCACCCGTCCAATGGAAAGGTCTACGTCTCGAACACCGACTCCCGCAACGAGGTCAGGTTCGAAGGTCCGGGCATCTTCGGCGGCACCACGGTTCAGGGCCATCTCGCCGAGTCCCGCATCACCGTACTAGACGGTGCCAGCGTGCTTCCGCGTCACCTCAACAAGCACATCGACTACTCAACGCTGGCAGCCGAGCCGGGATTCGATCCGAATGCCCGCCTGCATAGCCTCGCCACACCTCTCGACATGGTGATCGCTTCAGACGGCACGCTGTACGTGGCCGCGTTCGGCTCAGCACGAGTCGGCGTCTTCTCCACGGCCGCGCTCGACAGCAACTCATTCGACCCCCCGGTGGACAGCGCAAGCTATATCGACGTCAGCGGCGGAGGCCCGGCCGGCCTCGCGTTGGACGAGCCGCGCAACCGTCTCTACGTCTGGACTCGCTTCGACAACGGTATCTCCGTCGTCGATCTGGCTTCCGGCACCGAGACCGATCACGTCAACTTCTACAACCCTGAGCCCGCGTCCATCGTGGAAGGTAGGCCTTTCCTCTACGACGCCTTCGAGACATCAGGTAACGGCGAAGCCTCCTGCTCGAGCTGTCATATTTTCGGAGGCCTGGATCAGTTGGCGTGGGATCTGGGGAATCCCGACGATGATGTAACGACGAACCCGCTTTCCATTCTCAACCCCGGCGGCGCGGCAGGGGCTCCCTCGCCCATAAACGGCACGGGCAACGTCGATGACTTCCATCCCATGAAGGGACCCATGACCACTCAAACCCTGCGCGGCATGGACGGCCACGGCGCTCTGCACTGGCGCGGCGACCGCTCCAACGGGTTTTTCGGCATCAATGCTCTCGACGAGGATCTGTCCTTCCGCAACTTCATCGTCGCCTTCGAAGGGCTGGTGGGAAGAGAGGCGCCGATTTCCGACAGCGACATGCAGAAGTTCGCGGACTTTGCCTTGGCCATGGAGTTGCCACCCAACCCCGTGCGTCCCCTCGACAACCAACTCACACTGAGCCAACAGGCGGGGCGTGACTTCTATTTCAACAATGCCGTCGACGGACCGTTGACCTGCAACAACTGCCACAGGACCGAGCCCGAGAATGATTTCTTCGGTTCGGGTAGATTCTCCACCTTCGAGGGAAGCACACAGATCTTCAAAGTACCCCACCTGCGCAACATGTATGACAAGGTCGGCATGTTCGGCTTCCTCGCTAACTTCGGAACGGGTACGGGACTGACCGGTGACCAGGTGCGCGGTTATGGCTATCTGCATGATGGGTCTGTCGATTCACTGTTCCGCTTTGTCAGTGCCAATGCCTTCAACTTCCCCGACGAAGCGAGCAGGCGCGACATGGAAAACTTCATGCTCGCCTTCGATACGGAGTTCGCTCCGATCGTCGGCCAGCAGGTGACGCGTGATTCGGTCAACGGCGCCGACGTAGACGGCAGGATAGACATGTTCATGCAACGCGACGACGCAGACGAGTGCGACGTCGTCGCGAAAGCCTCCGTTGACGGCACGTCGCGTGGCTTCGCCCGGCTACCTGACGGCACCTTCCAAAGCGACAGGTTCGTCGACGTAGTTACCGAAGCGCAGCTTCGGGGGCTTGCCGACACCGCCGGCCAGGAAGTGACCTTCACTTGCTCGCCGCCAGGCTCCGGGCATCGCATGGGTGTGGACCGTGACGAAGACGGGTTTCTCGACACCGACGAACTCGACGAAGGCTCGGATCCCGCCGATCCCGCGAGCGTGCCGGCAGGCACGATTCCCGCGGCATGCCCGCCGGCACCCCGTACCGACTGTCTCATCGGATCGAAGTCTACGGTGAGCATCCGCGTCGACGACAATCCTGATCGCGATCGGCTCAAGTGGAAGATCATTCGCGGGGAGCCGTTCTCTTCGGCCGAGCTCGGTGACCCTCAGGCAACAACTACGTACCGGCTGTGCATCTACGACCGTGGGCTGGGATTGTCGTCCCTGGCCGGCGAAGTGGTCGCCGCTCCCTCGCCGAACTGGGAGAACAGGGGGTCGAAGGGCTGGCGCTACAAGGACAAGAACGATCTTCAGGATGGGATTCGCAAACTCGACTTGAAGACCAGCGACCAGGTGAAATCCAAGGTCAGCATCACGGCGCGGGGCGCGGGCATCCCCCTTTCACCACCAGCAGCCCCTGCGGCGTTCTACGAACTCGACCCCGACGTGACCGTTCAATTGATGAACGACGAAACACCGATCTGCTGGACCTCGGGCTTCGACGAGTCCAAGCGTAACGACGAGGCACGTTTCAAGGCCAAGGCACCTTAGACGCTGCTTCGGCTCAGACAGCCGAACTGTCGCTACGCCCGCAGAGGACGAAGACGAGAGCCGCCAGATAGGCGGACACCACCACTTCGCTTTGCATGTGGCTTCCGTAGGCCATCGTGATGTAAGGGACGTGGGGCTTCCACAGGTGGTAGGCGAGCAGTAGCAGCGAGCCTACCTGAGCACCGAGCACACGTCTGTCCCTGCCCGGCAGTAGGAACACCAGAATCAGACAAGCGTAGTAGTAAGGAGAGAGCGCGAGCAGGAGGTAGGCCGCGAAGAGGCTCGATGCGAAGCTCTTGCCCGCCTCGGTTCTGACCGACGCGATCGCAAACAGAACGCCCAGGACCGCTACCGCTAGATAGTAATAAACTCGCAGATCCGCATAAGCCCTGAGCCGCTGCGCCGTGGCCACATAGGTCTGGGCATAGGTGAACCCGGCGTCGACGTTGCCGGCGCCGGCTGTGGCGAAGAGGTTCTTCAGGCCCACGTTGAAGGCTTCACCGACGACGTAAGCCGAATGGATCCGCATGTTGTGAAAGAAATCCAGCCACGCCTCCAGGCCCACCGTCACTGACGATACCAAGAAAAAGAGAAGGCAGAAGCCGCCGACAGAAGTCAGGAAGGTCAAGTTGCGCCTGGCCTCCGCCTCGGCGCTCGACGCGCGGCCCGAACCTCTCTCGCGCAAGGCGACGAAGGCCACATACCCGGTACGGACGACCAACCCGGCCAGCAACATGGCGGGGAAGACCCTCAGCATGATGGCCGCGGCGAAGCAGGGCGCAGCCCATAGATCGCGCTTGCCATGCCACAGCGAAACGGCGGCGAGCACGAAGGCCAGCCAGCCGTACTGAAGAAAGTTGCCGACGAGCAACCCGTAAGAGCCGAAATATGTGACGAGCCCGAGGCCGGCAAGCAATGTCGCTCTTGCGCCGAAAGCGAAGGCGAGCCCCGCGAACGAAGCGAGCAACATGACAAGATCGATGCCCGTGAGCGCACGCATAGCCGCCGGATCATCAATGATGGCCAGGCGGCCGGCAATCGGTCCACCGACGGAGATCCAGAACGGCGTCGGGTTGAAGCCCTTGTCGGTGATTACCCGCCACCAGAAGGAAGCGGGTTCGAGCTTCATCAGTTCGGAGAGGTCACCGGAGAAAGAGGCCCAGCGCTCGGACGTGAACCTTTCGCGGGGACAGGGCGGCAGGCGATCCGGCTGAGACAGTTCGTAGTTGGTCAGATCTCTGACCCTGGTGTTGTCGCTCCAGATCCGACGAGAGGCATCCTTTTCGCTGTCCGCCTCCAGAGAGCAAGCATACAGGTCCGTGTACCGTAGTTCGGGGAAGTACTTGGCGCCCAAATAGTAGTGATAGATGTTCCACGTTCGCAGGTACGGCGCGTCGGGCCCGAATGTCTGAGCCACCTTTCCCCCGTAGACGGAGACGATCGCGAGAGCCAGCAAGATGGCAAGCATCACCTCGCCGGCTCGGCCGCGCTCGAGCCGGCTCGATGGGCCCAGCAGTGCGCCGGCAACCAAAATGGCGCCAGTGACTACGAGAAGGGTCGCTCCCACGGACACCATGCAACCGCTCAAGCGGCGTTCAACAGTACTTCGCAGCCGTGGCCGGCCGCGTCGCGTCCGAGGGGCGAAACCCCGCACAGGAACTCGAGTGCAGGCGCCAGTGCCAGAGGGGATAGCTCGCCAATGTCACCCCGGGTGCTGATGTCCGGGCCCGTAGCAGCGAGGAAGCCGACTCTGGAGTGGCAGTTATGACGCGGATTGCCGCGATGCTTGCACACGATGGTCGTACGCGGATGGGTCAAGCGCGATATGCCTAGCCGGGGCTGTCGCCAATCGAGGATCAGGTCCGGTAGCTTCTCCAACGCGGCTTCGCCGAACAGGTCCCGCGTACGATGCAATGCAGCTACCGCAGACTCACTCGTGTCTTCGTCGATACAGGCGAAGAGGTCCTGCTCCAGGCGCTCGATCACTTCGTCGTAGTGGCTTCCCGGCTCTACTATTCCCGAAGGCTCACGGCCGGCGACGTTGATCCTTATATAGCCGGTGTAGAAAGCAGGGATCGCAAACGCGATGCTGCGAGACCAGTCCGTGGTCTGAGTGAAACGCTTGTCTTCGAGCCGATCTCTCAAGCCTGCGGGCAGACGCCGGGACATGAAAGCCAGCGTGCCATCGGCCGCCGCGGGCGGGTAAGCGGACAAGGCTGCCGCAGAAAGCGAAGATTCTCTCCGCGCCTGATAGCCGAGCGCGTGCAGACACTTGTCGGTCAGTTCCCAGGTGGGCGACGCGGAGCGAACACCGTGGTTGGAAACGACGACAAGGTTGACCGGTTCTGTCATCACGTCGAGAAGGCTTCCCAACTCGCTGTCGATGGCTGCGTAAATGTCACGCAGGGCATGACTCAAAGCCTCGGGGTGCCCACCATCGCCGGCATCATGGTACTTGAGGAAGCGGTGTGCCGCCGCATGCGAGTCGCCGAATCCCACTACCATCAGATCGAAAGCGTCTTGGGACAGCAGATGACGGATCAGCCGCCCTTTGCCCCGGATCCTCTCGAGTATCTGATCGCGGATGCGCAGGTCGCGAGCCGGACTGCCCTGCTTCTCATCCGTCACTATGCGGGACCCGGCGATTCGAGTGATCTCGGACGTCCATTGGGACGGACACACACGTAGCCGGCCGAAGGTCGGATGAGTGCCCCACGCCGTCGCCTGAACACCATCTATGCCTTCGATCACCTCCGCGTCGGGCGCATCGATAATTGCGGCGCGGCGCCCGCTCCCTCTCAGGCCTGCCCAAAAAGGCGTAACCGCCTGTTCGCAAGCAGCACTGCCAAGCCGATACGAACCGGGCTGAAGGGTCTTTCGCAGATAGCGGCCATGTTCACCGAGCGAAACCCCACTGAAGAGCGTCGTCCATACGCCGTGAGCACTGATGAGTTCGGGACCCGTCAACAGCCCGTGGCAGCCGCGTGCCATGATGGACGAGAGCACCGGCATGCGGCCTTGGTCACAAAGCGTGTGCATCAAGCCCGGATCCCCGGAATCCAGGGCTACGACTAGCAATCGAGCGCTCACGCTCTCTTCGCCTCGAGTGCAATGAAGTAGCCGGTGAGATATCGGGTAGGCAGCCGTCCAAGACGTTCGCAGAAGAACAATGAGCGGATCAGGAAGGAGCGCAGCCGCTCGCTCTTGAGACGGTCAACGACAGCGCACACCAGCACCGCCGGCGCACGGGGACAGTGCATGATTGCGTCCATCTCCCGAATCTGAAATCCCGCGCCGTTTACCAGACTGGCCAGACGCCCTGGGCCGCAGGTCGCGCCGACGTAGTACGGCACCAACCCCGAGCCGGCCAGGAAGCGCTCAGGCAGGGAGTTGCGGAGGGCGACCACAGGGTTCGCCAGGTTATCCAATGTGAGCAGAAGGCGGCCTCCCGGCTTGAGCACGCGATAGAGCTCGCGCAGTGCGGCAGCGACGTCATCGAGCGAGTCCATGTGATCGAGAGTCGAGTTGGAAACAACGACGTCGAAGGACCCATCCGCGAAGGGTAAGCCTCGAACATCACCGCCGACTCCGGCCAGGCCTGCCTGGCGATAGCCGGCCCTGACGGCCGTGGCGACTGAAAGATCCATACCGACGACGCTGCGGCCGTCAGCGGACAGCAGCGGGTACAAGCCCTCACCACTGGTCGCTTCGTCGAAGAGGTCGGTCTTGAGAATGAGCCCGCCGTTACACTCGTCGAGCCACGGCGCGAATACGCGGCCGTTGAGCAAGTCGCAGAAATGCCGCCACAATTGCTGAGGTCTCTGACTCGCCCAGCGTCGCGCGACGGTATCCCAGTATGCCGCGCTCTTCGTTTCCGACTTGTCTATAGCCAAGAGCCCCCGCAACACTCGATGACCGGTCAGTCCTGTCTGGCGAACAACCCCAGCGCTTTGACGATCTTGGATTCGAGGGGGAAGCGTACATCCATGTTACGCACTCTGTAGCGGGCCACGGGTGAGTAGAGCTTGGCCAGCGACACGACGATAGGGTTGGTTCTCCGTACCGGGTTGGTGAAGTTCGATCCGAGGAACATCAAAGGAAAGTCGAGGTTCTCGATCAGCTTCTTGGTTTCGGGCGTTATCCACCTTGCGTCCTTGTGGACGCTGCGGAAGTTGAAGGCGGCCCAGTCCTCCAGCCTTTCCGGCTCCTTGAGGCCGT
Source organism: Candidatus Binatia bacterium (assembly GCA_028278325.1). Classification (GTDB taxonomy): domain Bacteria; phylum Desulfobacterota; class Binatia; order UBA1149; family JAJCZL01; genus JANQEO01. The sequence goes on along the minus strand of JANQEO010000379.1, from coordinate 38,288 downwards.
GCTCGAGCGCCATGCCGTAGAGTTCGGTGCCGGGGTAAGGCGCGTAAATGTTAAAGGTCTTCGATGCTTTGGGGTTGTCTTCGATCAGCTTGTCGGCCAACTCGATACTCTGGCGCAACTCATCGGGGGTTTCCGAGGGCATACCCATCATGAACAAGTACAAGGGCACGATCGGATAGGGAGCCAGCTTGCGGTTGGCGGCAATGGCCTGCTCCACCGTCATGTCTTTCTTGATCAGGTCGAGCACCCTGGGGCTTCCCGACTCGATCCCCACCGTGAAACGCTTGACGCCCGCTCTCACCATCAGCTCGAGGAAGTCCTCGTCCATACGGCAAATTGTATCGGCGCGGATCTGGAGCTTGCTGATCACGATGTCCAGCTCGCTACGGACGATCTCTTCGATGATTCCGCGGGCGCGCTTCATGTCGATGAAGAAATGGTCGTCGGAGAACAGAAACCCGCGTATGCCGTAGTCCCTTATGATGCGGCGAAGATGTTCGACGACCGTTTCCGGCGACATCGCACGCCACTGGCGCTTGTGCATCACAGGATCCCAGCAGAAGCTGCACCGGAAGGTGCAGCCGCGACTCGAGTTGAACGTGAGATGGTCGACGCCGAACAACCGCCTGCGATACAGATCGATGTCGAGCAGGTGGTAGGACAGCGGGGGCTCGTCGTCGATCGGAATAAACTCGCGCCCGGGCGTCGAACGAATCTCGCCGTTCTCTTTGTAGTAGATCCCGGCGATGTCCTTGAGGGGAAAGTTGCCTTGGATGGCGCCGACGAGTTCCGTGAAGGTCGCCTCCCCTTCTCCTACTACGACGATATCTATGTAGGGATTCTCCAGGGTCTGCTTCGGTAACAGGCTGGCGTGGATCCCGCCCCAGACGACCGGCACGTCGGGGTAACGTTGTTTGAAAGCCTTGGACGCCTCGATCGCTCTCAAGATCTGCGGCCCTGTCATCGACGTGACGCCCATGCACACCGGCTTGGTCTCGAGTGCTTCTTTGAACTCGGTTTCCCAGTTCGGGTTGGCGAATTGGTCGACGATCTTGACCCTGTATCCGAGGCGGTCCAGGGGCGTAGCCGGACACAGAACGCTCAACGGCAATTCGACGCGGCGGTGAGCCTGGAAGCCGCTGCGTGGAGCAGGATTGAAAAGCAGGATATCCATCCGTCTCAGCCTCAGCTCAACCGCCTGGTTGCACCGACCAAATCGGGGTCGAAGGCCTCGAACTCGTCGGGTGTGGGAAGATGAGCGGGTGACTTGTGATCGAAAACAAAATCGCCGACCACCGGCGCCAGCTTGGATACCGGCACACCGCTGGCTCTCGACACCAGGACCGCCGCAGCCCTCAACTCCCTCAGGTCGATCCCGGTCGTGATGCCCGCCAGATGCGAGGCCAGCGCGAACTGTTCGAGGCTGGCATTGCCGGCCCGGTCGCCCAGACCGTTGATCGTCGCGTCGACTCCCCGGGCGCCGCCAAGTATCGCTGCAAGGGAGTTCGCCGTGGCCAGACCCAGGTCGTTGTGTCCGTGAAAATGCAACGGCGCCTCGATCCGTCCCGCAAGCTTCGTGATCAAGGACCGCACGCCGAAAGGTTGGGCGCTGCCGTTGGTGTCATAGATCGTCAGTCTCGATGCCCCGAGTCCCGCCGCGCACTCGCACATTTCGCACAGGAACTCGGGACTGACCTGCGTCGAATGCGGGAATCCGACACCAACCTCGATGTCGTCGAAGCGGCACTCCGGCAGTACCGCCTCCAGAGCGCGTAACTTGTCCTCTGGTTGCTCGGGTGCACGGCGCGGAGACAGCGGCATGATGAGGTCCACGCGATCCAAGACGCCGCGGCATCGGCCGAGCTCCTCCAGCCAAGATTCCCGGTTCGCATACACGAGCCCGGAAGTGCGTATCCCGCAGCCGAGTTCGGCCGCGACCACGGCGAACTCGAGATCCTGGGCTACCCTGGCGGGCGCGACTATTTCCGCTTCGCTTACGCCCAAGGCCGCCAATAAGCGGAGGATCTCGGCCCTTTGCTCCATCGAGAAGCTGACACCCGGCGTGTCGAGGCCTTCCCTCAGGGTAGAGTCCTTTGTCGTAACGGCCGTTTCCATGCTCAGGCTGCACCTCGACGCGGTTGGGCAGGATCCGCAACCGCTTGCTCTCCGTCCAAGCGCAGGGTCGGGACCGCCATACCATCACGCACGCCGGCCCCACCGGTAAGGCACACGAGTATCCGGCTGCCGGCGGCAATGCGGCCCGCATCGATCTGCTTGATCGCGCCGGCCAACGCCATGACTCCGGTTTTCTCGATGACCTCGCCGTCTCTCATGCCGATCTCGACTCCTGCCGCGGACAGCGTTGCCAGCACGCCATGGCCAAAGGAGCCGGCGAGAGCGGCATCAAACTCCTCGCGGCCGATCACATCGACGTCCCCGCCGACGTCTTCGAGGATGTCGTGGAACTCATCGAATGTTCCATAGGTGTGAGAGTTCGAATCGTACATGACCTTGGAGATCAACTCGGCAGTGGAATGAACTCCTTCCTGGTCACCGTTCCCGGACTGTCGGTGCCATGCTTTGGCCATCGGGCAGTTGGCGGCTTGCTGTATACCGATGAAGCGGGGAAGTTCCATGAGGGACTCACGATGCGCCCGCAACACGCGGTAGATGCCGATCGGTGCGAACGCCGCACTGATCGACTGAACAATCACGTCGTAGCGAGGGCCGTCGAGAAACTGCTCGAGCAAGTAACCGCCGATCAGCATCGACGCCTCGTAACGCCACTGAGGCTTGGGTATGTGAACGAGGCCGTTGTCTCGAGCGAACTCAGCGGCCCGGGTCTTCAACAAACTCGGATCCGAGACCGAAACCAAGTGGGCCGTATCGGGCAGGAACGCTTTGCTGTCCAGGAGCGGCAGATTCTCTTCGGGGACGAAGCAAAACGTCTCGAGACCGGCTTTGTGTCCGTACACGGTTAGAGCCGTCCCTGTGTTGGCTCCCGACTCGAAGACGACACGGCGGTGCCCGTCGAGGACGCATTTGGCGCTGCTCACGCAGCCGTCTATCGATTTCAGAGTGTTGGTCGCCATCAGCGAAGTCTCGTCGAGAACGTGAACCTCGACATCGCGATAACGAAGGTATGGAACGATCCTCAGACCTTCCCTGATGCTTCCTTCACACAGCAACGCCTTGTACCGCTCGTCGCGCTCGCGGTCGGCCTCGAAGGTCAAGGTACGACGATAACGGACTGCGACGCTGCTCTCAGCCTCGCAGTCGCGGTCAATCGCCGACAGGAATCGTCTGGTCGTATCGGTCATGGTGGACAAGCCCGGACAGGGTACGCATTTGTTTAGGAGCCGCCGCCTCCGCGGGGATTCCGAGAGGCACGAGCGCAACCGGAACTATCTCCTCGGGGAGGTTCAGCAATTCGGATATCTCAGCGGCCAAGCTGCCCTCCTCGGCGTTGTAGGCTGTCAGATAGCAGCCGCCCAGGCCGTGAGCGTGCGCAGCCAGCAGCAAATAGGCGGCCGCCAGAATCCCGCTCTCACGCCCGCGCTTGTAGGCGCGCCCGGAGTCCACGCAGACGGCGACGACCGCAGCCGCACCGGTGATGAAGTCGGCCGGGTAGGCCTGCTTGTCCGGTGGAAGATGAGCGTTCTTGATCTTCACAAGCGCCGCCACGACATCTCGGTCCCGGATGACCACAAAGCAACAAGGCTGACCGTCCATGGATGACGGGGCATGCCTTGCGAGATCGATGAGCCGGTCGATAACGCCCTCGGGTATGGGCTCGGACCGGAAGCGCCTGATCGAACGGCGCCCCATGATGGCCTCATCAACCGTAAGCTGCGTAGCATCCATGGGTTGGGTCATCCGTTTCAGCTTAGCCGGGCGCATGCAGCCCTACAACGCGACGTCATCTCGCTGCCAACGACGCCAGATATCTCGGTGCCAGCGGTGCCACCAAAGAGGCGGGTACCCAGCCGCGCCGGTAGAGTTCGAGCCCGGCAGCAACGACCCTGCCAACGACACCCGGGCTCTCCGCCGCGCCACGCGCACGGTCGTGCCTTGCGAGCGCTTCGCTTACGGCCAGTTCCCGCGGACTCATCCCCGCGTCGGCGGCGCGATTCAGCAGCGACTCCGCCATCGGGGCGACCTGTCTCTCGACCAGAGTCGCTATGCGCTCCGCTTTGACACCCGCGAACTCCAGAGTGCCGCCTAGCACACCCCCGCAGTTGGCTACGAAGTCGGGAACCACCACGGCGCCCCTCGATTCGAGACAAGCTTCGGCCGCCGCGGTCAGGGGGTTGTTGGCTCCCGGGCACACGATATCGGCCTGTATGCGCCCGGCATTGCTCTCGTTGACGCTGTGAAGTCTCGCGCAAGGACAAAGCAGTTCGACCGGCAGCTCCAGAAGCGCACTCCTCTCGAGCAGTTGCGCACCTGGGCGGCCCTCGGCATAGCGCGCCGGGAATGCGCTGCCGAAACGTCTTGAGCATGCAAGCAGTTCGGCAACGTCGAGACCGCGATCGTCAAACAACGCACCACTGCTGGTGGAAACGGCGACGACCTTGGCGCCGCGCCGATCCAGATACTTGGCCAGCGGCGCTCCCACACTCCCGAAGCCCTCTATCGCGGCACGCACGCCTTCGACGGATACGCCACGCCTGCCGAGGGCGACCACGGCCGCGGCGATACAAGAAGCCGCCGTATAGTTCCCGGAGAGTCCTGCGGCACGCTCACGCGGCCTGACCTTGACCCCGATTGCGGCGAGCATACCGGCGACCAAGCCGGAGTCGGTGCCGAGATCGGCGTCGGGAATGTACTCGCGCGAGCGCAGCACGGGCGCAGCAGCCCTGGCGAACGCCGCGAGAAGACGGCGCTTCTCCTCCACACCGGCATCCGCGTCGCCTATGACACCGGCCTTGGCGCCGCCATGAGGCAAGCCCAGAAACCCGCACTTGAGCGTCATGGCACGGGCGGCCTCACTGAGTTCGTCGACTGTAGCGTCAGGCACCAGCCTGATTCCCCCGCGTGCGCGGCCGCCCACCTCGGTATCGATGACGATCCACCCCAACACGCTTCCGCTATCGCTCACGGTAACGACCCGCTGAGAATCCCGACGCGACACTTCGGTCGACACTCTAGGAACTCCCCGAGTTGATCATGGAAGTCAGCAGCCTGATCTCTTCGTCTTCGAACTCTCCGAGAAGGTAGAAGCCGACCGGAATCAACAAGCCCAGGATCGAGAGATGGACTACCAGGCCTGCGCCCCCGGCAGGTCCGTAAGCGGCGGCGGCGTACCCGGCGGCTGCCAGCGCGAGACTTCGCAGCGCTGTGCGCGCGGGCAGCGGGATTCGCCACGTGCGCATCGCGATGATCGAAAGCGCCGCCGAGCCCAGGACGGCAAGTGTCATCGTGACACCGGCAGCCCCGAGTGCGCCGGTGCGCGGGATCATCACCCAGTGTGCCGGAAGCGCCAGTAGCAACATGAGACCCCCGATCACTGCGGCATCCCGAGTTCTGTCACGCGCGATGACCAAAGTAGAGGCTACGGAGAAGCCCAAGAGAGCCACTTCGGCGACGATGAGCAGAGCAAGCAACGGCCCCGCTGCCGAGAAGTCGGCACCGAAAACCAATTCTGCAACCCCACGCGACGAAGGCGCCACGATCGCGGCGAAGGGCAAGAGTCCGAAGACCAGTCGCAACGACGCCCCGGCTATGCGCGAGGCCTGTTGAGCGTCGCCCGACTTGATCAGTCCCCTGAGAGAGGAGAGCAGCAGCGGCGAAAGGGAGACGGCCAGCAGCCCCGGTAGTAGAGCCAGGTTGCGGGCCGCGCCGTAGAGGCCGGCGTCGGCGACCGCACCGCCGAGGGTCGTGATCGCGAACAAGTCGACGCGGTTGAACAACTGGCGCGAGAAGGCAACGACCGCCACCGGCGCCGCGTAGCTCCACAAAGTCGCGAAACCGATGGGCGTGTCGTGGACGAAGGGAACCCGCAGAGAGCGCCGATAGAAGGCCAGTTCTACTGCGGTGGCCGCCATGCCACCCAGAAGCGCCCCGTGTACGGACAGCCCCGACTCGACGAGCACGACTATCAGGACGATTCGAGAAACCCAGTAGGCTGCCCGCGCCGAAGCTCTTTCTTTGTACAGCCCGACACCCGCCAAGATGCTCCTATGACCGCGTGTCAGGTTGAAGAGCAGCAACTCGATCGAGAACAACCGCAGATAGGGAGCGAGTTCCGGCGCGCCGAGCAAATCGGATGCAAGCCCGGCGCTGACCCAGACCGCGGCTACGGAGAGAAGTCCGACCGCGACATCGACCCGCATGACTGTCGCAGCTACCGCACGCCAGTCATCGGCAGCGCTGGTCAAGGCGACGGTGGCCCGCGAGAACAACGAGGCCGAAGTCCAGGCCAGCCAACCGACGAAAGTCGTGGCGAGCGTGAAGAGTCCGAAGTCGTGGGGACCGAGGCGCCTGGTCAGGTACACAACCGCCAGCAAGCCCAGGGGCAGGACGAGAAGCTCCGCGGCGAGGTTCTGGGCTGTACCTATCGAGAGACGCTGGCGGGGGCGTCTACTTGTCGAATCCGAACCCAACTGCTCAACTGCCTATCTGTTCGATGCCGACAGCGCCATGGGTTATGCGGCGGATTGACATGGCTACGTGCGAGCTGTGAATTGCCTTCGCTGAACTGTTTTCAACCGCATAGTCACTCTCACTAGAATGGGGCGGAAGGCAATAACTAGCGTCCTTGGCAGGCTAGCGCTGATCATCGCGAGCTTCGTACTGGCACTTGTCCTCATCGAGGTAGCTGCACGCGGTTTCGTCGCATTCGTAAAGCCGAACGTAATGCTGCTCGACCCGGTGTTGGGCTGGGCGCACCGCCCCAACGCCAAGCGTACATATTATATTGAGGGGCATCCAGCGGTCGTGGAAACCAACGAGCTGGGGCTGAGAAGTGATCTGGGCAGCACTTCACCAGGGGTGACTCGCATCCTGGTTCTCGGCGACTCCTTTGTGGACGGCATGGAGGTCTCGAACCATGATCTGTTTAGTGAGGTTCTCGATGAATTGCGTCCCGACCTCGAGGTCGTGAACGCCGGCGTCGGTGGCTACGGCACGGTCCAACAGTTCCTGTACCTGAAGAGACTTCAACCAGTCGTAGGCGCCGACAAGTGCATCTTGATGACTTTCGAGAACGACCTGACAGACAACATAACTCCCATCTTGGACGGGATCGGCCCACGGCCCTTTCTCGACGAAAACGGTCGAATCCAGCCGCTCGAATGGGCCACGTTCGCGCCGCTGCTGTTGCCGGTGCCAGGGGCAAAGTGGCTCCACCGGCATAGTGTTGCCGCCTATCTGTTCCGGAACCGAGTGTGGGCACGCGTCATAGGCGGGGACAGCGACCTATACGTCGAGGGGCTGCGAGCCGCCTTCTCGGAAGATGATCAGTGGAGACTCTATGAGAGTCTCGTGAGTAGGATGAGAGATCTATGCCCTCTCTCAATCGTGGCCGTACCCCGCAAGGAGTACGTTCGGTCACAGGACAAGGAATTCGGACACCGGCTTAAGCAGGCAGCGGAAGCCGTTGGAGTCAGCTTCGTTGACCTGCTCGACGATCTCAGACCTGAGCACTTCTACGAAGAGGACATCCACTGGAATGTCGACGGTCATCGCACCGTGGCAGAGACACTGGGCAGGCAGATTCCAAAGAATGGGTGGGAAGCCTCTTGATGTAGCCCGGCAAGCCTATGCGCTCAGCGGTCGTCGTCGATCTCGTTGTCGGCGTAGCAGCCGAAGTGGGCGTAGCGCTGCTCTTCGTCCTCCGAGTCCGGCCTGACACAGACCGAGGGATCCACGGAAGTATCGATCGGCTCTCCGCAGTACAGGCAGCGTGGGTGGTCACCAGGGCTCATGGTCTTCTGAACTGCCTCGCAGCACATTGCATGCCAGCGGGAAAGCGCCAACTGCGGCGAAATCCCGCAGACAAACAGGCCGGGGCGATTGCGGAAGTCGGAATGGCGAAGAACAGATGTTCTTAAAGATGAAACGACAGGCGCTCATGACGCGCCAGGTCAAGCGGCTACAGTACGACGTACCTGAAAAGGAAGTACGGGGTCGCGGCAGCGGCCAATGTTGCCAGGGTCGCAACCCAGAGGGCCGTTCTTGCCAGCCTGCCCGCCCTCAGCGGGCAGGCCTGACCCTCGGCCACGGGCGCTTTGCGAAAGTAGACGACCCAATAGCCGTAGCCCAGGAACCCGGCCGACACGGCCAGTAAGTAGGGACGGTAGGCTTCCAATTCCACGGCGATCCCGGTCCACGCGGAGGCCAGGGCACTGGCGGCACCCAAGGACGCAAAGGCAACGGGGGCGAAGCAGCAAAGGGCAGTGAGAGCGGCCACCGCGGATGACGCGGTCGCGCCGACGGCAGAAGTGATGATCCGGCGTCTGCTCAAGTCTTCACCCTCCACTGACTCCTTCGCAGGTAAATGCCGAAGGTTACACGAGATCTTGGCATGACGTGCTTGGCAGGATTTGCCTGGATATTGTCATTGCTGCCATCCCCGCCCTTTGCTAGGCTCACCCCGTGGCACCCGGTGGAGACCGAGCGCGCAGGGTATCCCTGTTCACCTTCGACGGCGGCAACAGCCTTGACGTCACCGGACCACTGGAGGTCTTCGCTACCGCCAACGAGTTCTTGACGCGCAGCGGTCTCGCGGCGTCACCGCCCTACGCCTTGGAGATCCTCGCCCCGTCCGGCGGCCCCGTGACACTGGCATCGGGGCTCCGCATCATCCCCGACGGTGTCTTCGGCCGAGGGAGGCACAGCATCGACACGCTGATCGTGTGTGGGGGAGACGCGCGGAGGATTGCCGCCCACGAGCCCACACTCCGTAGCCTTACGAGTCTGGCCCCACGCGTGCGGAGGCTGGCCTCGGTGTGCACCGGCGCGTTCATACTGGCTGCGGCCGGCCTTCTCGACGGGAAGCGCGCCACCACTCATTGGCGTGCCATAGGCGCGCTTGCGCGCCACTTCCCTACCGTAGCAGTCGAAGACGACGCCCTATTCGTTCGCGACGGCAACACCTACACGTCGGCCGGGGTGACGGCCGGCATGGACCTGGCCCTGGCTTTGCTCGAAGAGGACCTCGGCAGAGAGGTCGCTCTCCAGGTCGCCCGGAACCTCGTCTTGTTCCTCAAGAGACCCGGTGGCCAGTCTCAGTTCTCCTCACACCTCAAGGCTCAATCCGTCCGGCCCGGCGGGCTCGCCGACACTCTCGAGTGGATACTCGAGCATCTCGACGAGGATCTCCCGGTCGAGCGCCTGGCCGAACAGGCCGCAATGAGCCCCCGTAATTTTGCGCGAGTTTTCGCAAAGCGCACCGGCTTGACGCCCGCCAAGTTCGTTGAACAGGCCCGCGTCGACGCCGCGCGCCGCCAGTTGGAAGCCAGTGACGCGAGCCTGGAGGTCGTCGCTCGTGAGACCGGCTTCGGCAACGCGGAAAGAATGCGCCGCACTTTTCAGCGCCACCTCCGCGTGGTGCCCGACGACTACCGAAAGCGATTCGAGCAGGGCGCATTGACGCCCGGGAGGACGAGAACGTGAAGATAACCGTACTACTCTACGACAACATGACGGCCCTGGATGCCATCGGCCCCTACGAGATCCTGTCCCGTCTTCCGAGCGCCGAGTTGACCTTCGCCGCCGAGAAAGAGGGCATAGTCAGGACCGATACCGGCTTTCTCGGGCTGCAGGCCACGGCCGCGACGAGCGACATAGATTCGACCGACATCCTGCTGGTTCCGGGCGGACCCGGTGACAGGCAGGTCAGGGAGAATCCGGAGCTGCTGAACTGGGTAGCAAGGATGCACGAGACCACCCAATGGACGACGTCGGTGTGCACCGGCTCTTTGATCCTGGCCGCGGCCGGCGTTCTCGACGGCCTGGAGGCGACGACGCATTGGACATCGTTGGATACGCTCGGAAGTCTCGGCGCTCGCCCCACTCTCAAGCGCGTCGTCGAGCAAGGCAAGGTGATCACGGCCGCCGGGGTGTCGGCGGGCATCGACATGGCGTTGCGCCTGACGCAGATCATCGCAGGCGATGACTACGCGCAAACCCTTCAGCTCGGCATCGAGTACGACCCTCAACCTCCCTTCGATGCCGGCTCACCCGAGAAGGCGCCGCAGCATCTCGTTCAGCTCCTGAGGGACACGATGCTCGACGCGAGGTAATTGCATCGGGCAAGACAAAGGGCCGCGACCAATCGGCCGCGGCCCGAAATCACAAAGAGATAGGGTTACGGAAAAATAAGCGGCCGGGGTCGGGCAGAAACGGCCCCGGCCGCCGCTGAGCGCCTAGCTGCCGGCAGTGGACAGCGTGGTGGTGGCGTCGTTGAAGATCGTGATGATCTGGTCACGCAGGGCAGTGATAGCCCCGATCGTGGCGACCGCAATCAGAGCCATCAACAGCGCGTATTCCGCCATCGACGCACCCTGTTCGTCGGCCCACAGTGCCTTCAAAACATGCATGTCTTTTACCTCCCAGTTTCTATCGAGGCGCCTGACACCATCGGTGTCTGACCCCTCGAGATTAGCGTAACAAGCCGAAAGAAAGCCGCGCGAGCACTATTGCGTAGCGCTACATTTTCGACGCTCGCCCGAGCGCCGGGAGGGACATGGAGAACCGAATCAGAACAGAATTATCTCGACGGTGGGAGATGCAGATATTCCGTCGGGGTCGACCGCATCGATGATAGCGATCCCGAAGTCCGGGGGAGCCACCAACCCGGTGGGATTGAACTCACAGTGCACCAGGTTGGTCGGACCCGTGAAGCCCTGCACCGAGATCAGAGAGACCGCCAAACTCTCGCCGACAGTATCGTTGTTGTAGGCGTCGGTCGTGGAGGCCGTGAGCACGTTACACGCTACAGCCCCGCCGGCTCCTACGAAATCGCCGGCCGCGCCGCTGTAGTCTATGTCGAGCTGCAGGGCACCTAGGGTCTCTGTCGACGTCAATCGCAAAAGGAGGCCGGCTGCGGCCGGGCAACTCGGCGGGACCAGTAGTCCCACAGAACGCTCCAGCACGTCGAGCGCATCACTGGACGTTATCGAGCCGTCCCCGTTGTAGTCGCACAACCAGTCGGGACAGGGGATGGGCACCCCGACGCCGTTCTTGAGCACTATCAGAGCGTCAGAGGCGGTTATCTCACCGTTGTCGTTGGCGTCGCCGCAGAGGAGCTCGGATTCACAAGAGGATGAGCACCCGTCGCCGTCGACCAGGTTTCCATCGTCGCATTGCTCTGTGCCGACTTGCAGGAACCCGTCACCGCAGCTGGCCGCCGTACAGTTATTGAGGCAATCGTCGCTGTTGGACGCATTGCCATCGTCGCACTGCTCCGGCGGCGTGACGATGCCGTTGCCACAACCACTGGTCGTGCAGTTGGCGTCGCAACCGTCGCCGTTGACGGCGTTCCCGTCGTCACAGGTCTCACCCGCGGTAAGGTTGAGAGTCCCGTCTCCGCAGGCGGCGAAGGTGCAATCAGCGTCACACAGTGCCGACTCCCCGGCGTCGTCACAATCCTCGCCTGCGGTAACGATACCGTCTCCGCAAGCCTCGCCATTAGGAACGATCTTGAAGATCTCTCCACCGATGTCGGCTATGTACATCTCGCCGCGAGCATCCTGTCCGAAGGTCGAGATCAACGAGATCCCCAGACCCGGGCCGGGGTCGAGGTCGCCGGTGCGGTCGTTGAAGTCCTGGGCTGCACCACCGACTACTTTCAAGGTCTTTATGAAGGCAGAGCAGTAGTCGGCATAGAAGTAGGTACCGGCCAGTGCGGGCAGCATGCACCCGCGATAGACGTATCCGCCCGTGATCGAACAGCCCTCGGTGTGCGCGTATTCGTGCACCGGCATGGTGAAGCCGGTCGGGGGCGACGGACAGTCCGGGGCCGGTGACGGATCGAAACACTCAGTGCCTTCGAATACCTTCCACCCGTAGTTGAGACCGCCGGGGGTCGACATCGGCTCGTAGTCGATCTCTTCACGCGAACCCTCGCCGACATCGGCGATATAGAGATCGCCGGCCGATCGGTCGAAACTGAACCTCCAAGGGTTCCGCAGACCGTTCGCCCAGATCAGCCCCAAAGGATCCCCGGCACCGGCGTTCGGGTTGGTCGGCGGGATCGCGTAGAACGGCAGCGTTTCTACGTCGACGTCGATGCGCAACATCTTGCCCAGCAGAGTCGCAGGATCCTGTGAGTTGAACTTGAAGCTGGTTCCGCCGTCTCCGAGACCGGTATAGAGATACCCGTCGGGCCCGAACGCCAACTGGCCGCCGTTATGGTTGGTATCGGGCTGAGGAATGGTCAGCAGGATGGTCGCGCTGGCCGGGTCCGCGCTGTCGGGATTTCCCGGCATCGCCTCGTAGCGGGCGATAACCGTATCACCGTTGTTGTCGGTCAGATTGACGAAGAAGCGGCGATTGTTCGCGTAGTCGGGGTGGAACGCCATCCCCAGCAGCCCCTGCTCACCGCAGCACGAAGTCAGCGCCGAGATATCGAGGAAGGCCCCTGGCTGTAGAACACCGTTCTTTATGAGGCGGATCCGCCCCTCCTGCTCGACCACGAACAGTCGATGCGGGTCCAGGGGGGGCGCCTGTATGTCGACCGGTCTATCCAGGCCGTTGGCGAACAGAACCGACGTGATGCCCGTCCCCCCTACCGACGGCACGCCCGAACATATTCCGGAGACGTCCTCGAGCTTGCAGTTGACGGTGCAACCGTCGCCGTTGCTACCGTTGCCGTCGTCGCACTCCTCGGGGTATTGAGCAAAGCCGTCACCACAGTTTGAGAAGGTGCAGTCATCCTCACAGCCGTCGCCGTTGACGGTATTGCCGTCGTCACATATCTCTCCGGCGGTCTCGTTGATGGTGCCATCACCGCATGCGACCGGGGAACAGTCCGCATCGCAGCTAGCCGACTCACCACCGTCGTCACAAGGCTCACCGTTGTTGACGATGCCGTCACCGCAGAACTCGGTCAGGCAAGTAGGTCCACATCCGTCACCGCCTGCGGTGTTTCCGTCGTCACACTCCTCGCCTGCCGTCGTGATGCTGTTTCCACACCCGGTAGGCGTGCAATTCGAGTCACAGCCATCACCGTCGACGAGGTTGCCATCGTCGCAGATCTCCCCACCGGAAACCACGCCGTTACCGCAACCCGAAGGCTGACAATTCGCGTCGCAGCCGTCACCATCGATGAGGTTGCCGTCGTCGCAGACTTCGCCGGCCGTCACGATTCCGTTACCGCAGGCCGTAACCGTACAGTTGGAATCACAGCCGTCACCGTCGACAGCGTTGCCGTCGTCACAGCCCTCGCCGGCCGTCACGACACCGTTGCCGCAGGCCGTAACCGTACAGTTGGAATCACAGCCGTCGCCGTCGACAGCATTGCCATCGTCGCAGACTTCGCCGGCCGTCACGACCCCGTTGCCGCAAGCCGTGACCGTACAGTTGGAGTCGCAACCGTCACCGTCGACCGCGTTGCCGTCGTCACAGCCCTCGCCGGCCGTCACTATGCCGTTGCCGCAGGCCGTAACCGTACAGTTGGAGTCGCAACCGTCACCGTCGACCGCGTTGCCGTCGTCACAGCCTTCGCCGGCCGTCGTGTTGGCTGTGCCGTCACCGCAGGCGACCGGGGTACAGTCCGCGTCGCAGGTGGAGGATTCACCGGCATCGTCGCAAGCCTCGCCGTTGTTGGTTATGCCGTCCCCGCAGAACTCGGTCAGACAAGTAGGACCGCAACCGTCACCGGCCACGAGATTACCGTCGTCGCATTCTTCGGTGCCGGTGATGATACCATTGCCGCAGGCCGTGACCGTGCAGTTCGAGTCGCAGCCGTCGCCGTCGATTGCGTTGCCGTCGTCGCAGGCTTCACCGGCGGTCACGATGCCGTTGCCGCAAGCCGTGACCGTGCAGTTGGAGTCGCAGCCGTCACCGTCGACCGCGTTGCCGTCATCACAGTCTTCGCCGGCATCGACGACCCCGTCGCCGCAGGTCGCGTCTATGCCGAAGACCTCGAGTTCCGCGACCGAGATGAAGGCCGCGGTGCCCCCGGGTGTGCCGAATATCCTGATACCGTCGCCCAGGATAGTGTCGAACTCCAAGGTGTAAGAGTTGAACTCGACGCCGTCATCCGCTCCCGGATAGGTTGGGGTGATGACTAGGTTGCTTACGTCGACCCAGACCGAAGACTGCCGCACCTGGACGCCGAGTGTCTCGAACCACCCGCCGTCGATGTAGTGCTTGCCTTCCACCAGTTCGGCGCGCACGAAGCTGTAGTCGCTTGCATACTCGTAGCCGATCCAGTCCTCAGTGGCGGCGTTGTCACCGTCCCAGGTATCATATTGACGGGATGCGCTGGCGTCGGACCCGGCGGCCGGCTTGTCGCCGTCACGAATGACCTCAGGGTCCTTGTTCCCGCCGCCCAAGGGGGCGGTAACGCGCGCGATGATCGTGCCTAGCTGGGTGAGATCCACCTCGCCCTGAGCATGAGCGGGGTGTGGAGCGGATACGGCCGAGATCAGCGAGACGAGAAAGGCGAAGGCCAGCGCCGTTGGAGTTCGGACACACACTCGTCGCGCGGCTGCGAAAGGTCTCGGCTGCAACTTCAAACCTCTGAGTTGGCTCGCAAATGCCCAGGCAAGGGAGGCCGCGGCGAACGTCCGGACCCGGAACATCCTTTAACTAGTAGAAAGATAGGCAGGCTCTCGCCGGACTGTCGAGAGCCCCATACGGGTATTTCCAAGTTGCACAAAGCGCTAACCTGCTGTCCGCCCAGGCTTTTTACATGGTGGCTGTACCTATGGCGACCCCGGCGAACCTGGGGGTTCGGGGCCCGGCGGGAGGCGTAAAAATGCCCGTTTACGGGCATTTTGCGGCCTCGAGCAGCCCGCCGGCCCGAGAGCCCGGCCGCCGGGCGTGCCGCTGGGCGGGATAGGCCGGAGCCGGCCCGCCCGCGCACCGACCAGTCCCTGAGGCCTCAGACCGCCGTCCGGTTTGCCGAGACACCGATCGGAGGTGACCGGATCGCCGGGACACCGACGTCGACGCCGGACGAACTCGGGATTACTCGGATTCCACCTGCGCGACTACCACAACCGGTGAGAGCAATCGGTTTCTGCACGATGCGCGTGGCAGTACGCAACACAGACTTCAGGTCATTCAACGTGCCGTGTTCCCGGCTGCCAAGTGCCTGGTTATGCATATGTATCGAGTTGTTGAGGGTACTTTGCTAAGCTAATTTTTTGTTTGGGCATTTCGACCGTTGTCAGGGATGAGAAAGCACACGCCGCGGGCGCGGTCGACCTCGTCCTGACTCATGCAGACTCAACTTCGGTTCCGTGAAGATATCGTATTCGCGAAGAGGCACATGTGAACTCGACCGTTAGGATCCTCGGCGTCGGAGTTCGCAACACGACCAAGACGGAGGCTATCGCGCTGATGGATGGCTGGGCATCCTCCGACGAGCGCGAGACGCGTCAGGTGTTCATAGTCAATGCCCATACTCTGAATCTCGCATACACTGACGCGGACTATCGGGAAGTACTGAACAGCGGTGACGTAGTGTTCGGCGACGGCACCGGCGTACGTATGGCAGCACGCCTCAAAGGTGTCCGCATGCTCGACAACCTGGTGGGAACCGACCTGGTTCCCGATTTCATCGAGGCCACGCTGGACCGGGGCTATCGATACTACCTGCTCGGCGGCACTCCGGACACGGCCGCGAGGGCGTCGGCCAAGCTCCAAACGCTGTATCCGGGGATCCGCATCGTGGGGCACCACGGCGGCTACGTCGATGCGGAGCTGAGCCGCGAATTGGTCTCCGACATCAACGCCAGCAGCGCAGACGTGCTGCTGGTGGCTATGGGCAACCCACTTCAAGAGTGCTGGATCCATGACCACCACACTGCCTTGCGCGTCCCTGTCTGCGTCGGCGTCGGCGGGCTGTTCGACCATTGGGCGGGCAATCTCAAACGCGCACCGATGTGGGTACGACGAATGGGCGTGGAGTGGCTGCAGATCCTCGCTCAGCAACCTGGTAGAAAATGGCGTCGCTACGTTCTGGGTAACCCGGCCTTCCTGTATCGGGCTTTGAGGAGCTAGCCGGTGCCATGGGCGGGGCGATCAATACTGTGACATCGAGCGTGACGACACGCGCAGCCGGCTCCGAACGTGGAGGCGTTCTGCTCGTCGGCAACCTGCCCGAGGGGCCGCTGGTCGGAGGCGTAGAAGTCGGTGTGGAAATGATCCTCAACTCCGACTTGCCGAGCCAACACGGCCTGCGCTTGTTCAACACGGCGCGCCGGCGGGACCCGTCTCGCCCTCTACGAGAGCGGCTCGGCTATCAGCTGCGGCGTTCGCTGGAACTGTTCACTCAAGTACTTCGGATGCGGCCCCGTCTCGTACACGTCAAGGCAACCGTCGGTGTCAATTACTGGCAGGGGGCCAGCTATTGCCTCATCGCCCGTCTATGCGGCCGCAGGGTCTTGCTTCAGCTGCACGGGGGAGACCTCGACAGCTGGTATTCGGGATTCGGACCCATCGTGCGCGCAGCCATGCGCATGGCCCTTCGCCTGCCGTCGGAGATCATGGTGCTCTCGGAGTATTGGCGCGAGTTCATCGATGGGCTGGTGCCCGGCCGCAGCATCCACGTGGTTCCGAACGGCGTCAGGTTGGAGTTGGCCCGGCCGCGTCACCAGGCCGACAACGAGCTGCTCGAGGTAGTGTCGGTCGGAGCGTTGGGAGAACGCAAGGGTCACTTCGAAATCCTCGAGGCTGCTGCCCGCCTACGTGACCGGCCGATACGATTCATATTTGCCGGCGAAGACGAGTTCGGTGGAGAACAGGAAGCATTGTCTGCCCGCGCAACAGAACTCGGCGTGAGCAACCGAGTAGAGTTCGCCGGCGCCGTAACCGGACCCGACAAGTGGGAGCTACTGGCGAAGAGCGACGTGTTTCTACTTCCGTCGCGCGGCGAGAACATGCCCAACTCGTTACTGGAGGCCATGGCTGCAGGCCTGCCCGTCGTCTGTACGGAAGTCGGCGCCGTTCCCGAAATGGTCGACACGGGCGCGATCTTCGTTCCTGTCGGTGACGGTGAAGCAATCGCGAAGGTGTTATCGAAGCTGGTAGGCTCGCCGCGCGAACGCGAGAAGATGGGGGCCGACAACCGCAAACGCGCGGAGCAACGATACGGCTTCAGTGTCGTGGCCGCCGCACTGGACCGAATCTACCGGCAAGGCGCCGCCTGACGACCATGTGCGGGATCGCGGGCGTCTTCGCTTTCAACGGCCAACAGCTCAGACCTGAGCGGCTGGCCGCCATGGCCGATATACAAACCCACCGGGGGCCCGACGGCGAAGGTATGGCTATATTCGGCGTGTCCGACGGGTCGGCATCTTTCTGGGAGCGCAGCGCCCCTCCTCCACCGGGTGACGGTGGGCTGGCTCACCGTCGCCTGGCCATCATCGATCTTTCCGAGCGGGGAAGACAGCCCATGCAAGACGCCGGTGGGCGTCTTTGGATAACATACAACGGCGAGATCTATAACTACGTGGAGCTAATGGAGGAGCTGTCGGCTCTCGGATACGAGTTCCAATCTCGCACCGACACTGAAGTAATCCTCAACGCATACCGTGAATGGGGTGATGAGTGTGTCCATCACCTCAACGGGATGTTTGCGTTCGCACTTTGGGACACGGAGCGCCGGCGGTTGTTCTGCGCCCGCGACAGACTCGGGATAAAGCCCTTCTACTATCGCTACCAAGACAGGACGCTCACCTTCGCCTCCGAAATCAAGGCCATCCTCGCCTACGGCGACGAAGCTCCGGCGGCACACGTACCGGCGATGACCGACTTCCTGTGCTACTCGTTCGTCCCGTCCGCCGACACTTTCTTTAGGGGAATCTCGAAACTACCGCCCGGCCACCACCTCGTCGCGGATGCCGCCGGACTCACTGTTACCCCCTACTGGAACATCCGCTTCGAGGAGGATACTTCAACGGATGACGAGCACTTCGTAGATGAACTGAGGGGGTTGCTCGATGATGCAGTAAGAATTCAACTTCGTAGCGACGTGCCGGTAGGCGCTCACCTTTCCGGCGGGATCGACTCGAGCACCGTGTGCTGCCTGGCAGCCCGGCATAATCCGCACCTCAACACGTTCACCGCTCGCTTCGCCGAGGGCGGCTTCTTCGACGAGTCCGAGTACGCGCGCTTGGTGGCTGACCGCATCAACTCGAATCACCGTGAAATAGTACCGTCGGGGGGCGACGTGCGGGAGCTGCTGCCGCGCATCATTTACCACCTCGACGAACCCGTGGAAGGGACAGCAGTGTTCGGCAAATTCCACGTCGCGCAACTCGTGGGCGATCACGTAAAAGTCGTGCTCGGCGGACAAGGAGGAGACGAGCTCTTTGGTGGCTACGACTGGTATGTGAAGAGCCTCTTCGTGGCCGCGTTCTACGGCGGCCGAAACGTGCTCGGACAACGCGCGAGGCTCCCTTTCGCGCTCGCCTGCGCCCGCGGTGAGGACTGGAAACGACTCGCTCGGTCCCTGTGGAACAACTTCGGCTGCGCTGACGTAGGCACCATATTCAACCGCAACTGGCATCGGCCTCCCTTCGGAGTCGAACGGCGCCTCATGCGCGGATCGACTCTGAACGGCTCACCCTCGTCGAGTGAGCGGTTCGCCGCGGCCTTCGACGCGCTACCTGAGGACCACCCCGGCGACCGCATGTTTCACTTCGATGTGAACTACTATCTTCCGGCGCTGCTTCACTCGGAGGATCGCCTGAGCATGGCGTTCTCGGTCGAGTCCCGCGTCCCACTGCTCGATCACCGAATCGCGGAACTGGCTGCACGCCTCGGCTTCCGCCGCAAGACAGTACCCGGACAGAGCAAAGACTTTCTACGCCGTGCCGCCGCCAACATTCTACCGACCCAGATCATAGAAAGGCGTGACAAGCGCGGGTTTCCGACTCCCATCAAGGCCTGGTTACGCGACCCGGAGCTAGGCCTGGTGGAACGCTTCGTCCTGGACGGGAATCGCTTTGCGTCCGAACTCTTCGATCTCGACCGCGTACGTGCCCTCGCGCGACAACGCGTGAGCCTCGGCACCTCGTGGTCGGAAACCTTGTGGCGTGTGATCACGCTTTCGGCCTGGGGGGAGCGCTTCGATGTCACCGTTTGACTCGACCTCCACTTCCTCGGGCAGCATCAAGCAAGGACTGATTCTGATGTCGTGCGGCCTACTGGTCGCCTTCGCCATACTCGAGGTGGTTGCCCGTATCGTGTTGCCGGCGCCCCTGCCCTGGCTGCACCCGCAGGTTAGCTATCGTGCCCACCCCGAACTCACCTTCGCGCTGGCACCGAACCAACAGGCTTATTCCGCCGACAAAGCAGCCTCGATCAACGAACGCGGCCTCAGAGGCGCACTTGTCCCCTACGAAAAGCCCGAAGGCGTGCGCCGGTTACTGTTCTTGGGCGACTCGATAACCTTCGGCTTCGGTGTGGATGAGCGAGACATCGTGACCACCCGAGTCTCACGACTGTTGGCGGAGCGCGCGATCGAGGCCGACGTCGTCAATTCGGGCGTCCCCGCCTACAACACGAGGCAGGAGGTGGACTATCTGGAGCTGGAAGGCCTCAGGTACCGGCCCGACTGGGTCATACTAGGCTTCTACTGGAATGATCTCGGGCGAAAGGAAGGGGTCCAGGTCAGCTCGGACGGTTTCCTGCTCTCGGAAGGCGCGGATCCGCGCGAGATCGAAGCGCGGGGTAAGCTGTGGACCTCCAAGTACGGCGCCGCGTTCAGGAACGCCGCCAAGAGAGTACGTTTTCTCTACGGCGCAACGCGTGGGCTCAGGACCCTGAGGGGAACAGGGGCTGCCAGGCCGAACAGCCAGCTTCGAGCCGATCTGCTGGAAGGACGATCGTCGGAGATAGTCGAGGACGGTTGGAAGCAGGTGGAAGCGTCGTTGCGACGCCTACGGCAGATGTCGAAGGAGCACGGATTCTGCTCCCTCCTCGTCGCCTTCCCCCTACCCCTTGCGTTGGAAAAAGACTTCCCTGACAGCGCTTATCCAGCCGGCTTGAGAAAGCTCGCGGCCATGCACCGGCTGCCCATACTCGACCTCGAGCCGGTGTTTCGCGATGAGTATGCGGGGCACGAGTCGCTGTTCATCGCATATGACGGCGACCACCCCAACGCAGCTGGCCACGCGGTGGCTGCGCGCGCGATAGCAGACGTCGTCTCAGGCCATCCCGACGGCTGCCCGCAGCCGCAGAGCCGACGCTAGGCGGAGCGTTTTTCGGCCGCCGGCACTCCGGCGGGCAGGCCGGCAAGATCGATCAGGACCTGATCGGAACGCATCAGCGAGGGTATGCCCAGAAACTCGGGATCCTTGTTCGCGATCACCAGCACGTCGGAAGAATCCAAGACTTCCTGCATGTCTCCTTTGAGCAATGTAGCGACGTGCGGCAGGTGGCGAGCGATGTATTCCTTGTTCGTTCCGATGAGCTTGGCCAGAGAGACACGGTTGTCGTAGATGCTGACCTCAACTCCCTTGCCGAGTAGGGTCTCGATGATGTCGACTACGGGGCTTTCGCGCAGATCGTCGGTCCCCGCCTTGAACGAGAGGCCGAACACGCCGACCCGTTTGCGGCCGTGGCTCAGGATACGGTCGATGCACCGTTTCGTGTGCTCCGCGTTGCTGCGCAGCACTGCATCCAGGAGGGGGACGCCCAAGTCGCGCCGCGAGGCGTTGTAGGTAGCCGCCCTGAGATCCTTGGGTAGGCAGGAGCCGCCGAAGGGCATACCGGGGCGCAGGTAAGCCGCCGACAAGTTGAGGTGCTGATCCTGGCAGAAGATATCCATTACGGCATCCGCATCGGCGCCCAGGTCCCCGGCGAGGGCCCCGATTTCGTTGGCGAAGCTGACCTTGACGGCGTGGAACGCGTTGCATGCGTACTTGACGATCGAGGCCGTACGCCGGTCGGTTTCCAGGAACGGAGAGGCGACGAAGCCGTACAGGGCACGCAAGGCGTCGACAGTCCGCTGATCGTCGGCACCGACCAAGGTGTACTGAGGGTTGTCGAAGTCGCGAAGTGACGTGCCCTCGCGAAGGAACTCGGGGTTCACCGCCAGACCGAATCCTTTGCCGGCTTGTTTTCCCGAGCCGCTCTCCAAGGCGGGAATGACGAGCTCCTCCACGACGTCAGGCAATACCGTGCTGCGCAGCACCACGACGGGATAGCCGCCGTGCTCGGCGATCCCCGCGCCGATTTCCTCGGCAACGGCTTTGAGATGACTGACATCCAAGGACCCGTTGGCGGCCGAGGGAGTGCCGACACAGACGAAGACCACGTCGACGCCATCGAGCGCGTGCCGCGCATCGGTCGTGGCCGAAAGCCGGCCCGACGAAGCGACCTTTTCCAGCAACTCGGGGAGCCCCTGCTCGAGAATGGTCGGTTCACCGCGCGACATCAGCTCCACCTTGCGGGCGTCCGTGTCGACGCCGGTGACCTCGTTGCCTTCACGGGCAAACACGGCCGCCGTGACGCTACCGACGTACCCCAATCCGAAAACTGCTATCTTCATCGGCGCTTCGACGTCCCTCAGGAGTTGGTGGAACCATGCGCCTGAGCGGCCAGAGGCTCGAATCCGGCGCTCGACAACATGTCGTTGAGTCTTTCTCGGAACAGTACGGCGCGCTCGGTCTTGAGCGCGGCCATCTCGTACTCCAGCCGCGATTGATCCGCGAGAGCCTTCTCGATGCCGCGGGCGATTTCGGCAGCGGTGTTCTCGACGTGCACGGTACCGCGCGAGAAGGTCTCACGCAGGATACCCCAGTCCGAGGTAACCAGAGGCTTGCCGAGAGACATGGCTTCGTAGCCGCCTCTCTGCATCGTATGGTCGTCGGTGGTGAGCACTACAATCAGGTCGGCGGCATGCAGTAATCCCGCATACTCGTCTTCACTAACAAACCCAGTATAGCAGACATTGCCGGGGCGTTCGGTGATCCAATCGGGCTGTGCGTATTGCGTGTCGCCGGTGATGAAGAATTTCACATCGGGCAACTGTGATGCGGCATTCAACACTTCCTCGATCGGCTCGTCGACGGAGAAGGTGTTGATCACGACGACGCGTGCCCCGCTGCACGGCGTGGGCGGACTGCCCGCGGGGAGCTCTACCGGCACATCCCCAATGATCAAGGCACGCGCACCCCACGACTCCGCAACGCCCTTCAGATGTTCGCCGGTGACGATCACACCGTCGGCCGCCCGGAACACCGCCCTGTGTAGAGGCTCCAACCATCTCCACCTCTTGTGAGTAAACACCCCGGTATGTGCGTCGATGAAACAGCGAATTCCGCGCAACCGCGCGTACGCAAGCACAGGCAAGGCGGCGAATATCGGCGGCACCGCGACAATGACCATCTCTGGGGCGTCACGCCATAGCCGAGCGATCGTCACGATGGTCTGCATCACGTACTTCACGGGAGCGTAGAGAGGTTTCTTGAACGATAGATAGTGGATCAGGTGGGATTCCCCGCCCAGTGCCTCCGCGATCGCATCGCTCCTGCGGCAGTACGGATACCAGGTAATGAAACTACTGTGCATCCCGGAACTCGACATGATCTGAACTCGACATGAACTCGAACTTCGCGCCGTCCGCGGTGCGCGCGTTGAGTTCGAAACGGGCTTCTTCGTTTGCGGCAACACCACGAGCACCTTCACCGGCGCCCGCACGGACGACGACCTCGAGCCGGCCGCCTCTCTCACATTCGAGCTCCAAGCGGTCGACGCTGTCCGTGTGATCAACAGCCGCTACGTAGAGCCCGGCGCTCCCGGTCTCGGCGGCTTCCGGTATCAACAGTGTGAGCCGGACGGCGGGCAAAGCCGTGTCGTCGTCTACAAACCGCACGGCCGGAGCGTGAGTCGAGCGTCCGTACCGCTCCGAGTAGGGCATCGCACCGGTCTCCACTGCATCGGCGCCGGCGCCGATCGACGGCGAAACGTCCTTGACGAGGAGGCCGCATCCACCGGCTCCGTTGTGAAACCTGGCCGCAGTGCCATCAACCTTGTCGAGCATGGTATCAACAGCGCCGTGGAACCAACGGGTCCAGGTCTGCTTTCCGGTGCCGTCGAGCCAGTCGACAATCAGCCATCCACCGTGAAAGCCGACGACGGCGCGTCGGTGCCGGACGCCCGGCACGAGCCGTCGGTACCCGTCGTGCCAAGCCTCGACGTAGTCTATGGTGCCCCCGAGATAGCTCGTTTGGAGCGACTGGCGCGGGATATTGAGCCACTTGAAGGGATCGAAGGCGTCGGCCTGGGACACGCCTCCGATTTCGATCGTATTGTGGAAGCGCGTCGATCGAAATTGGTCGCGAAAGCCGTTTTCGTCGTAGTAGGCATAGCTTCCCGGGTCTACAAGCATCTCATGACCGCCGACGTCGACCAGGACGCTCAGCAAATCGGCGTGGCCGTGACTGGCGTGGGGAAGATAGCCGAGGGGCCCGCAATCGAATACGAGACGACTCTCCACCGCGCCGCGGTTGGACAGGATCGCGTATCCGCCGGACTCGAATATTCTTGAGCAACTCGCCGACTGCTTCGGCGACGCTTCGTTCGGCCTCTTCGCTCGCGGCGGTTCTCCGCCGCGTAGCCACAGGGCGCACTCACAGTCGCCCTCGACAGATATCCCGATTCCGACCGTCGGTAGAACCGATGATCCGACGGCCAGCAGATCCTCGAAACTCCAATGGTCTTTACAGAAGAACGGGACACCCCTGGCGTCGTCGCTGTCGCCGATTCGCGGCGCGCGGAGATGTGCGCCGGCAAGCGCTCGAGCAGCCTCGAGCATGGCGCCGACGCGGGCTTTCACCGCAGGGTCAAAGGGTTTGCCGTTGCGTTCGGCCATCACCATCGCCTGCAAAACCAGGTCGAGTACGAAGCGCTGGTAACTCGTCGCCTGTTCCTTGCTGATGCCGTCGGCTTCGACCTGGTGAAGGATCTCGCGTTGCAGGATCGTTATCGCCGCATCGGCGTACTCCCCGCTACGCGGCCACTCGGGGAACCACAAGGAAACCACCGCGAGAGCGCAGGCTTCGCCGATCAAGTGGTTGGTAGGATCGGTGTACACGGACAGATTCGCGTGCAGATGGTCGCGGTGCTCGCGAAGACTCTCCAACCACGTCTTGAAATCCGCCGCCGACCCCACGTTTGCACCGGCCAGGAAATGAAGCGACCAGACCCACGACAGAGCTCGCATCGCAACTTCCAGATTACTCGACCAGTTCACCCCCACTTCGCGCGGGTTGGACTCGATCCAGCGTAGAACAGTCCCCACGCATGCACGGGCGAAGCGGTCATCACCGCTGTACACGTGGGCACGCGCCAGGGTGGCCAGGTATTGGTGCCGGTTGACCTCCCAGACGAACTTAACGTCGGCGTCGACACCCCTAACCGCGTCACTGTCGTCCATCTTGCTCATCGGCCAGAGACGGCCGAGGGCCGGGTCAGCGTGCCAGTCGAAATCCTCGTCCACCGGCCTGAACCGTTGACCGAGCAGTTCGATCCCGTCCGCCAAGATCGACTCGGCTTCGCTGATCGTCGAGGCAACGAGGGTGGGCAACTGTTCGCGCGCCGCTTCCGCTATCCTCTTACTCGACCTCGGCTCGAAGAACCCGCCGACGTTGGATCGTGACGACAGATATCCTGACGGATCGGCGAGCATCTCTTTGGGCCACTCTGCGGTAGCGTCGGCGCGCGCAGAGACGGCCGACCGTGAGCGCTTCTTGACCAGCCGCAAGGCGCGGTGCGCAACCTCGCCCGGCCCCATGCTCAAAAGCCTGGCGACCAGCCTGACCCGGCGTTGGAACGCGGGCCTCTTATGCCAAACAATCTTGGACCGCACCGGCGGATGAGCGGTGATGAAGCGCTCCTGGAAATCTTCCTGAGCCATCAGCATCGTGGAGTCCGCGCTCTCGACGCAGACATATCGGGCTTCGGGCAATGCGGGGCGTCTCTGTGCAGTATCGAGAACGCCGACTCGAGGCCGTCACCGACCCCCCTGAGCGAGCCGAACGGGCTCGAGTCGAGCTGCGCTCAGCCGGCGCGCCACGACCCTAAACCCTTGAAATCATACCATACGCATAGGGGTCATTGCGTGCCTGATGCCCGCCCTCGCGCACCGTCGCGGCCGGGGAAATGACCGCGGCCAACAGGCCTTGGCCGACACCGGGTATCCGCTTTTGCCCTTGTCTGATCGGCACGGCGGACCTAGAATCCGGCGCCGGCTTACCCTTGACCCGTGCCGGTCTGCCGCCGATGGAAACCAACACCGCACAAGAACACTCGCTGCGCGGCTCCAGCGAGGTCAAGCATTTCTACGACGGTGTCGGTTGGGAACAGCACGAATCAGGCAAGACCTACGACCGGCATCTATTCGGTTCCCGCGCCAGGGGCACCTTGCAGGAGCGCGGAGACTACTTGCGCGAGGCGAGGGTGCGAGCTGCGTTCGACCCCTTACCCGAGCGCCCCGCTTTGCTCGAGTGTGGCGCAGGTGGTCATCCTGCTGCCTACCTCGCCGACCTTTTCAGTGAGTACATGCTACTGGATTTCTCTCAGGCCGGACTCAAGGCCGGCACCAAGGTGCTCGGAGAAGACGGCGTCGTTGCGATCAGCACCGAAGGCGACATGTGCCGCCTGCCCTTCGCCGACAACAGCTACGACGCCGCGTTCAGCGCCAATGCGATCTACCACATCCCCGAACCTGCGGGGCAGCGCGCGGCGTTCTCCGAAATGATGAGAACGGTAAAGCCGGGCGGAGTCGCTGTGTTCGTACTGGCCAACCCGAGGCCGTTGGGTTTTCCAGTACAGCTCCTCAAGCGCGTGATCGCGGACACACCCCTTCTTTCGACACTGGCCAACCGCCTTCGACCAAAACCGCCGCTCCCGTACAAACCAATGACCTTGGGGTGGACGCGCCGGGCCCTGGAGCCCTTCGGCATGGTAAGGATGAGCTCGTTCGCCATGGCGTCGATGTGGTTTCGCAGGCACGTGCCCGAGAAACACGTCGGCCGCCCGTTGTGGCGCTTCCTCCTGTGGCTCGAGCGAACCTATCCGCGCTTGAGTGCCCTTCTCGGCAACTACGTGTTGATCGTGGTGCGCAAGACACCTTCTCAAGGCTAGACCAGACGGGTCCAAGCTCGAACCTGCCAAGGCCCGAGACGTGGAACTCTAGGTTTCCGCAGAAGCGCCGGCGGACGCAGCTTGATCCTCGGCCCGGATGAGGTGCTGGACGGAGACGAGCAAGCCGAGGATGAAAGCGAACATCATGTCGTTGGGGATACAGAGATTGGCATCCCAGTATACCTCGAAGGCCAGAGCAACCATCGAAGCGAAGAGCCCGAGCGTAACCGGGAGATATTCGCGGTGGCGCCTCGAAACCTCGGACAGCGAGAGCCTGGCGCCCCGCCATAGCAACCAGACGAACGCCAGCCCTCCCGGTATACCTGTCTCTGCGGCACGCAATAGGTAGACGTTGTGCACGGCATACAACCATGAATGCTGAACGTCGGGCGTGATGTACGCTCGAACGACGTAAGGATACGACCCCAGGCCAGAACCAAAGATGGGATGGGCCTTGATGATGTTGACGGCCATGGTCATCAGGTCCTTCCGCTCCTGGTAGTCGGCCCCAATATCAGCGGACAGCCGCTCGACAATCCACGGTGAGTAACCGAGAAGGATCGCGACGCCGGCGGCACCCACGAGCGCGACCATACCCGGTCGGATCAACCGGCGCCGCACGCCGACGATGAGCATAGCGACAATCCCGAGAGCCACCCCGCCCCATACACTTCGTGCGAAGGTCATCACGACCACAGCCATCCCCATAGTGACCGCGACAGCGACGTAGCCGCGTCGTTTGACGGGGGCGTCAGCGACAAGCGATGCCACGCCGATGAGCAACATGGGCGTAATGAACTTACCGAAAGCTAGCGAGTTGACGCTCACGGTTCCCCCGACGCGCGGGAAGAAACCCGTCTGCTCTATGACTTCTCCGGTCAACGTGAAGATCAGGCCCAAGGAACTCTGCAAGAAGTAGATGCAGGACTGGACGACGAGAGTCAGCAACATCAGAGTGACAATGAACCGAACGTCTTCTCTGCTCCGAATCACGTTGATGACGGTGAAGAAAATCAGGTACTGCTGACAGAGATAGACCAGGGCGAACACGCCGAGAGTACGCTCGGGCGTGTTCACCAAAGACAACACCCCGGTAACGAGGGTCAAGACCATGGGGGCCCTGAACTCCACTCCCCATTCCAACCGACGGCCCGACCCGATCGCATCCCGGTTGATCTGCGTGTATGCGAGCAGCAACCCTGCCGCTATTACGACGGCAGGGAGGATAATGCCGGGGGGCATCGTAGCTCCTAACGAAGATGGCGTCCGGTAGAATAAGTGTGGCTGAAGGTTTGCCTGCATGCTCAGAACGAACAGCCCCAGCAGCCAACGCCGTCGCGAGGGCGATAGTAGTGCCCAGACCCCAAGGGACACACCAGCCAAGATCCACGCCATCCACTTCGCCTCGGTATTGGCGACGGCTAGAGCGGATACGCCTACCCCCATCCCAAGGATGATCCCAAGGTGGGATCGGTCTACTCTCGTAGCAACGTCGTACATCGGCCGTAGATATCCATTTGCAGCGGCGAGGTTGCGCCACGCTCGCCAACTGCCCGTAGTCTCTTGAGGTTATCCTATCGCAACAAGCGCCCGCATGTGACAAGCCTGGTGGATTAAGCCGTCGCGGCCGCCTGCCAAGCGACGACTCGGTGTTCAATCTCCTCTCGAAATCTACGCATTTGCAGACCCCAGCTGTGTTCATCCCTAACGTACCGGGCCGCACTACGGGTGATCTCGTCGTAGAGCTTCGGGTCGTCGACGAGCCTTGTCACCGCTTCGGCGAATTCCTGGGGGGTATCGGCGACCAGGCACACGCTTTCGGGATCCACTTCCAGCCCTTCAACGGAAGGCGTCGTCGCCACTACCGGGACCCCCAGCGCCATCGGCTCCAGCACCTTGTTTATGATGCCGGAAGCAACTCGTAAGGGAACGACGGCGATCGGCTTTCCGGAAAAGT
Organism: Candidatus Binatia bacterium; assembly: GCA_028278325.1. Classification (GTDB taxonomy): domain Bacteria; phylum Desulfobacterota; class Binatia; order UBA1149; family JAJCZL01; genus JANQEO01. The sequence goes on along the minus strand of JANQEO010000379.1, from coordinate 10,057 downwards.
ACGGCCGAACGTCCGGCACCGTGCCCGTAGCAGTGGCCCCGATTTTCTCCGCTTTCTCCGTCAGCCACGCCGGCGGCGATGCCCCGACGATGTAGAAGGGCAGCGAGTACCCCTTGGCCCGCAGGAGGGGGTAAACTTGATCGAGGAAGTCAGCTGCTGCGCCAGCGTTTGCCTCGCTGGACATGGTCGCTGTGAAAACGAGCCGATCCACGTCTCCCGAACGAGGTTCATACCGAAAGTAGTGGGTATCGACCCCGTTACTGTTGATGAAAGCCGGCGTGCCTTCGCCGACGATCGCCCGCCACTGTGCAAGGTCAATGCGTGTTGGCACCTTGACCAGGTCGAAGGTCTTGGATTCGTCCCGTTCCCATCGCCGCAGCGCCGACGCGTATGCTTGGTATTTCGCAGCCTTCCACAGGCTCGATTCCTGCCCGGCGCGCTGCATGTGCTGGACGCTCAGCACCGAATGCTTGGTCAGGATCTTCATCGGTGCGTGCGTCGCCTTTACATATAACCCCGCCTCGTTGTCGTGTGCGACGATGGCATCGTATTCGCCGGCGGCCAGCATACGATCGATTCGGACCTGCGCCTCACTAGAATACCGCTGGAACATGAAGAAGGGGACACGTGAGCTGACCGAAAGCTTCACTTTCTCTATATGGGAGAACCTCTTCTCCTTTACCGGGAGAGGCACTAGCTCGAGCCGACGGCAGAAGCTGAGCGCGCTGTTTATGTCAGTGTCTGCAAGCTTGAGAAATGCATCCTCTGGCCAGTCAGCCGCTACGAGATCAACGTCGTGATGATCTGCCAGCGCTCTTAGCTGTTCGTAGACTAGGATTCTAGACCCACCCGTAGGTGGGTATGGCCAGACACTAGCCAAACAGAGCAGCGCGAGCCGGCTCGAACTCTGACGCGGTAACTGATCAATTCCAGCCATACGATACTTCTAACCCTCGAGCACCCGCGCTACGCGGAGCCGAATTTTGCCTGGTGACTGGTCAGCACCCAGCAACAGATCGGGACGCTACCGACATGCGAACCCACGGCCCGGGTACCATACCCACCATGTAAACACGTTGGGCCGTTGTCTGCGGGGTATCCGTGCCCGAAGTGACGCGGTTGCGGTAGTTTATCATCGATGGGGCCCTGCCGCACAGCGCCTGACGCATGAGACGCTGTGTTGTAGTCACACGCTGAGCCCGCCAGAATGTAGTGTTAGTGCCACCCAGGCAGGAGCGCGACCGGGCGACGCGATAAAAGCGCGACAAAGGGCAGCCTCCTATCAAGATTGCGGTCGGCAGCAGATGGCATAGGGCTTGCAAGCCTTGAGCGTATTAGTATCACGAGCAAAGGCGCGGAGCCGGTGCTGGGAGGTCCCGAATGAGCAGAGTGTGTTATGTAGCGGCGATTGCGTCTATCGTACTCATTGCGTCCGTGCCGCCAGCCTTGGCCGCAGACTACTACATCGGTCAGTTTGCGGGATCGACACCGGCGGATGACCCTAGCTGTGGAACCGGCCTCGGCTCCCCACCGCTGAGCCACCCGTGCAGCACTTTGGCGTACTGGACCAGCAATCGGAACGTTGCCGGCCCCGGCGACACGGTTCGGCTAGCCCCGGGCTTGTATACCTCCTCAGCCGGATCCCACTGCATCGACATCGCGAAGAATGGGGTCACCTACCGGGGTTCTGCGGCCGACGGCAGCAACACGACTGACCGAAGCCAGGTCGTCATTGTGGGCTCTTCGAGCGGCGCAGCTCCCTGCCGAGGAACCGTCGTGAAGTTCACACACGGCACCTCGACCGATGTCACCATCCGCGACCTCACAGTGCTGGGGTGCCCGAATGCTGACAACGGGACATGCATGGAAATCGCGGCTCAGCCCGGCGCAGGCTCTCTTACAGGCTTGACCGTAACAAACATTAGGGTCACTCAAGCCGCTAATGCAGGCCTATGGGTCGGAGCCTACGACGGATCCCCAGGGCCGAACGGCGAGCTATCCGAGCCGTTCAACATGAGCGATGTAACGATCACGGACTCGGAGTTCGATGGAAACTGTTTTACGACCGGTCGGAACGGCTCCGGCCTTCAAATCGCAGCTGTCGACGGCGGAGTGATCGCTCGTAACAAGATTCATAACAACATACCGTGCGCTACCACCCCAACTGGCCCACCCGGCCAAAGGACGTGCACGCGGATTGCCCTGCCACCGTCGTGCCCAAGCGGCGGCTGCAACTGTGATGGTCTCCATGTCGGTGGCAAGAACTTCGTGATCGAGGCCAACGAAATCTACCGTAACGAAGAGGATGGGATCGACCTAGGCCCCAACGGAGCGGCTAACGACTGTCCACTCACGACAGCGCGCTTTCACACCGTCCAGAACAATCTACTCTACGACAATGGCGTGCATAACTTCTCAATGAACGGATGCGCCAACGGACTCACGGTACGAAATAATTTCATTTGGGGCACTGGTACAGGAATCAATCAATACGAATGCGCCGGTTTCAACTCGAAGTTCTACAACAACACCGTCGTAGTATCGGGGCCGTACGCAGTGATGGCATGGTCAGCCTGGTGGCCATTCGAGGCCGTCAACAACATCTTCATTAGCGACAGCCCGCAGATGGTGGTGTACCTCGATTACTACACCACGCAAAGCAGCAACAAGTGGGAGAACAACGTCGTGTGGAACTCTGGCTCGGGGTACGCCATCCGCGCGGACTTCGTGGGCGGAGATTGCAGGACCGGCAGCGGCACGAACTGCTGCCTCGATCCTCACGGACCGAGTTCCCTAGGTAGCCCTGTTCCGGGCAGAGGCAGAACCCAAAACACAAACTACACCAATGGCAATGTCGCGGCGTGGAGATCCGATGGTGACGCCGGCCACCTCTTCGGCGGCGAGACGGGGGACACGGACGTGTGGACGCTACCCACCTTCGTCAACATCGGTTCACCGTCTGTAAACAACCTACACCTGTCCGATTCAGACACAGCGGCACGGGACAACGGTCAACCTCTGACAGGCTTCAACACCGACTACAACGGCGCGACTCGTCCCGGCGGGTCAGCGTGGGACATCGGGGCCCACGAGCTGTCGGGCGGCGTGGGCTCCCCCATTCTACTCGACGTGCGCCCACTCCCCTGAGCCGTCCTCATCACACCCCGACGACCTGAGTCGCAACTGCGCGAGCGTGAGCACACTGTGCAGGGTGAGCTCACGCCGTGCGGGCGACGACACGGTCGTAGAGCCATATGACGTGGCTCTTGCGAAGCAGCCCCGCAGCCGCCAAGGCGGCAAGGTAAACCGCGAGGGCACCCACCAGCGCCACCACGACGCTCTCGAGCGGCAGCACGAACAACACGACCGCACCCAGTCCGGCGGCAGCCAACGTGCGTAACAGCGCGCCACCGAAGTGCGGGTCGATGACGTGACATCGCACGAAGTTGTATTGCAGGCCCGCGTGCAGACAGGTGGCAGCGAGGGCGACGGCGGCGGCCGCTACCAACCCGTACAGAGGAATGAAGATGACGTTCGCGGCTATGCTGACGACGGTCGCAATGGTGTTGACGCGAAGGTCGTAAGCCTGGTTGGAGGTCGCAAACAGGACTTGAGCCAATGTGGCGGTGATCGCATACGGCAGCATAGTGAACACCAATATCTGAAGAGGCAGAATCGACGGGGCGAACTCGGCTCCATAGAGGAGCACGACGATCCAGCGCGCGGCCCCCGATACCAGTAGAGCCACGCCCAGCGTGATAATGCTTATCCAGCGGAGCGAATCACGGCAGAGGGTCGCGAACTCCTCGGGAGACGCCTGGTGCAGCCTGGAGAGTACCGGGTATGCCGCGCGCACGTAGGCCTGAGGAAGGGTACGCATCATGTCGAAGACACGATACGCGGCGCTGTAATACCCGACCGGCACGAGGCCCGCGATCCAGGTCAGCAAGAGAGTCCCCGAACGCCAGTACAAAGCGTTTACGAAGGGAATTGCGCCCACGACGGGTGTTTGTCGTGCGAAGCGAGCCAGCTGCTTGCGGTCCACCCGCCACGCCAGCTGCACTCCTCGAGCCTTGACGAAGGCCAGCAATGCGATGGCGCTCAACCCTCGCATCACGAGTATGGTGAGAGCTATCGCCATGATGCCATAGCCGTACCAAACCAGGGCGGTAGCCACGGCGGATCGCAGCAGCGTCTCGGTGAACGCTACGGTCACAAAGTCCCTTGCGTGCTCGAACCCGAGCAGGATGGCCTCGCAGAAAGTGATCACGAAGGACGGTACGAGGGCGATGGTGAGCACGACCAGCGCAAGCCGGACCGCGCCACCATCCACTCCGAGCACGAACCACGGAGTAATGACTACGCCGGCGAGCACCACGGCACACAGACCGATTACACACGCTGCCGTCAGATAGGTGCCGGCCAGGTCGCGCTGATGTGCAACATCGCGGGTGATCAGTATGTCCAGCCCGGCGCTGGCAACGGTCTGCGTCATGGCCAGAAACGCGACCAAATAAGAGTACTCACCGAGCAGTTTGGCGCCGCCTATGCGACTGATCACGACGATCAGCGCAAGAGAGGCGACGGGCATCAATACGTTGTTGGTCGCCAGGAAGAGGAAGTTCTTGAACAGACGTCTACGCATGCCGGCGACAGACTATCCTATGCGAGAAATCCGCGGTCTCTCAGAGAGGCTTCGATCTCACGCATCCCGTCCGCCAGCGTGACTCGCGGGTTGTATCCGAGCACCGCCCGGGCTTTGTCGATGCAAACCACCGATCGCTGGGTGAAAAAATGAAGGTCGTTCTCGACGATGCTCTGGGGCCGCCGTGTGAAGCGAAAGTACCAGAGGGATGCCTCGTGCTCGATGCGGGCGCGGAGTAGAGATCGGGACGGAGGCAAAACCTTCCCGGCCATGCGGGCAAGAACAGCGATAAGGTCGCGCGACCTTACCGGCGCGGCGCCTGACAGCAGGAAGGCTTCGCCTGCCGCATCCGGATGATTCAAGCACCTTACGATTCCGTCGACCAGATCGGCGACATGTACCAGGTTGAGCAGGCCTCGGCCTTCATCAATGAGCCTTATGCGGCCGTAACGAATCCGGTCCAGCAGATCCAGTATCCTTCCCGCACCGGGCCCGTACACGATCGAAGGACGAACAGTAGTGATTTCGACGGAGAAGCTGGCGGCGGCATCCGCCAGTTGTCGTTCGCTCTCCGCCTTGCTCAAGGCGTAGGCATCGCCCGCTTCGCACAGAGGCGTGTCCTCCCTTAGAAGAGGCGGCCAGCGGCGGCCGTGCGCAGCAACCGAACTCAGGTAAACTACCCGAGCGACGCCGGCATCGGCGCAAGCGCGAACGACGTTCATGGTCCCGGCAACGTTGATACGGCGAGCTTGCTGCAGCGAAGACCCTCCGACGGCGCAGTGGACCACATGACCGCAGCCCTTGGCCGCGGCGTCGAGGCTGCCGGGCACGGTGACATCTCCGAGCACGACCGAACACCCTGCCCGCTCGAACCTGCCGGCAGCGCGCCCGTCTCTGATCAGCACCGTCACGTCGACACCGTCGCGGCGCAGCCTCTCGACGATGCGAGAGCCGATGAACCCACCCGCGCCGGTGACCATCACGCGCCGCATGGTCATGCCCGAGCCCCCTCTGCGTAGCACCGCTCGAGCAATGTCAGCCCCGCAACGATCTCGTCCTCACGTACGATGAACTCACGGCCTTCGATCACCGACTCGAGAAAATGCTGGACCTGGACGTGGTAGGGATCCGCCTCGTCCAACACCAATCTCTGCACGCCCCCCTTGCGGCACAAGCGCGATCGCTCGGAATGGAAGACGAGCTCCGGGGCACCGTCCACCGATGTCTTGGTCCAACCCCCGGAACCGCGAATGTCCAAAGTACGATCGAGCGGATGGGTGTAGCTACATGCCAAGAACACTTCCCCGCCATCCTGCAACGCCAGGTGAACCTCGGCGTTGGTCTCGGTCTGCCAGCCGAAATCGTCCACGGCGCGGCAGCTGATGTCGGAGCAACGGTTACCGGAGAGCCAGACCGCCAGATCGATGAGGTGGATCCCCAGATCGTAGAGAACGCCCGCGCCTGCGACTCTCTGCCGGCGGAAGTCCGTACGCTGAGGCCAATCGCCGTAGACGCTGCCCAGGCCCATCGTCATGCGCTCCAGCCTGCCGAAATTACCACGCCCAAGCAGGTCCTTGACGGCAAGGATGCTCGCACCGAAGCGGCGCGAATGTGCGGCCATCAACCGTGTGCCTGCGCCGTGCGCCGCCGCGTACATGGCCCGCGCCTCGTCAGCGCTCGTGGCCAAAGGCTTCTCGCAAAGAACATGAACGCCGTTCTCGAGAAGATAGGTAGCGACCTCGGCATGCGTCGCGTTGGGCGTGGCCACCACCGCGGCATCGACGGCACCTACCAATTGCCGGTAGTCCGTAGCCGTATCGGCGACGCGAAACCGCTTGCCGACGGCGGCCGCATGCGCGGAATCCGAATCGATCAACGTCGTCAAGTTGGCAGCCGGACAGGCTTTGAGAGCGGGTATGTGGAAAAGCGTCGAGACGGCACCGCAGCCGACCACACCGATACGAAGGGCGGTCATCCTCCGGCACCCCGCGAGGCGCGAAAGTCTTCCCAGCGTCTTCGCAAGAAATCAGGAGTCCGTTGAAGGTTCCGCCAAGCCTTTGTGCAGTCCTGTCCGACCGCGTGCCCGGCACAGCCTAGCTCGTAGAGAAAACGTGATGCGCCGAGGCTCCAGGTCGACCTGCCGTGGCCCTCGAGTTGGGGAGTAGGCGCTCCGCTACTGGCGGGCAGTAGGTCCACCACCTCGCAGCGCGAGAGATAACGAAGCGCGGGCACCGACCTCGCCGTCAGCCCGCTAGCTCGCGCTGCTGCGGCATCGAGCGCGGCGGCATCTCTCGACATCGCCCACCAGCGACTGGGCGTAGCGCCCAACGCACCGGTCAACTCACCACAGAGAATACACAGATCGGAACCTAGACTGACGTAGGCTTCTCGGATCCTGGCAACGTCACGACCGCCACCCTTGGGCAGCACGAGAGCCTGAGCGTCGAGCATGCCCTGGATAGCCTGGCTGGCGCTGTTGACGAGATCGGAAATGGTAACCAACGCGAAATCACTCAGCCACAACTCGTGAATCTGGGCGCCGTCTACCAAGCACGCCGAATCGAACCGGAGCCTGGTGCCCCCGCTCAGATCTACGATCTCGCTCGATCCCCAGTCGGCCGGCCCCTGGGTGTGGTCGATGACCGATATCCTCGGTGAAGGTGCGCGTTTCTCCAGCAGCTCGATGAAGGCTCGCGCAGTATCCGCCACGACCGGAGTCCGGCCGTTGGACACCGCGTGGATCACGACGTGTTCGTGACTCGGAACCAGCCCTCGTGAGTCCGCCTCTCCCAGGAACGACGTCCCGCCGGGCTGCCCCCGGATCTCGGTATGCCAAACGACCTCGTGCACGGCTCTATGCGTCAGCCTCGTGTGGCGCGGCCTGCAGTCGCCACAGAGTGCGATCCACGAAAGCCCAACCGTCGAGACCGCCCTGCGCCAAACTGCGAAACATCCTTATGCCCTCGCCCCCCTCCACTTTGACGCGCGGCAAGGAAAGCGGATCGTCCCCCGAGCGTATTGCCCCGTGCTGAGAGGTGAAGGCCAGAGTGTATCCGCATCGATCCAATACCTCGCGCGTGGCGGCGGTGTAGTCGGCTCTGGTCCCGAAAGGATAAGCGAACGCGGTTACCGCCCGTCCCAACCGGGATTCCAGGATCTCACGAGAGCGGGCGGCCTCCTCCTGCACTTTGGCAGCCGACATGCGCCCGAGAGAGCTGTGCGTCCACGCGTGGGATTGCACCGACACGCCTGCAGCCTCCAGACCAGCGAGTTCATCCCAGGTGAGGTAGCGCTCATCCGCCACGATCCCGGAGTCGGGCTGATTGCTCGGATCCGAACCTATGCCCTGGACCGTGACGAACAGCACGGCGGGGATCCCGTGCCGCTTCAGGATGGGCAAAGCGGTGTCGTGTACGCTGCGGTAACCGTCGTCTATCGTGACGAGCACGCTGTCATGGTCGAGTCCCGCAGTGCCGCTGAGATGGTCCTGCACCCGATCCAGACTTACCGCTGAACGACTCTCGGCCAGCCACGCCATCTGCTCCTCGAATGCTTCGGCGCTGACACAGAACGGGTCGTGACGCAGGTCACCGAAACGGTGATAGGTAAGAGCTCTGAGCGCGCACCCGGAGGACGAGGATCGGCCTGCCCCCAGGCTGCGTACGATCGCGGACATACCCGACACCGCTCTACGCGCGGCTTTCTTGACGTACCACCGCAACTCTCCCACTGTGGTTGCTGCGTGGTTCGACTGCATCTGCAACGGCGTTAGACTCGGACCCGGTACCGAACCCTTTGGCTGATCAATGCCGCGGCGACACCAGCCCGTTCGATACGTGGATGGGCTCGAGGTTCTTAAACGAACAGTATAGACGAACGAACGCTGGTTTTCTCGCTATCCCGCGCCGGTTCCGGGCCGACGGGCGGGAGGCGAGACGTGACTGAGCGGCCGGAGACCGAGACGGGGACCAGGTCCCGCGGCGCCCGAGCAGACCGACCGCCAACGGGAATGTAGGACCTTGAACATGCAAAGGAAGCCGGCGGCGGCAACCGCGTTCGCCCTGCTCAGGAGCGATCAGTGGATCAAAAACTGCTTCGTTTTCAGCGGTTTACTCTTCGGGGAACGGCTCCATGATCTGACCAACCTCGGCAACGCGTTGGTGGTGTTCGGCCTGTTCTGCGCCGTCGCCAGTGCAGGTTACATCCATAACGATCTGTCCGACCGTGAAGGCGACCGCTCTCACCCGGAGAAATGCGACCGCCCCATTGCCTCCGGATTAGTATCGGTGACATCCGCGCGCCTGGTGCAGACCGCTTTGCTGGCACTAGGCCTGGGCGGAGCGCTTCTGATGGGCACCGAGATCCTCCTTTACATAGGCGCCTACGTAATCCTCAATTTCGCCTATACCGCCCTACTGAAGCACGTCGTCGTCGTCGATGTCATGACCATCGGGGTGGGCTTCGTGATCCGGGTCCTCGTCGGCTGTGCGGCGGTAGGCGCAACGGCATCGGTCTGGCTGCTGTTGTGCACCTTCCTGCTCGCGTTGTTCCTCGGCTTCGGCAAGCGGCGGCACGAACTGCTGATTCTGGAAGCAAAGCACGTCGACCACCGGCCTGTGCTCGGCCATTACGGTGTGCGGTTTCTCGATCAGATGATCGGTGTGGTAAGCGCCGTCACCATCGTGTGCTACATAATGTACACCGTGTCGCCGGAGACCGAAGCGCGCCACGGGAACACGCACCTCGTATACACTGTTCCCCTCGTCCTGCACGGCCTGTTTCGATACGACTTCCTGGTCTACAGACAGTCCCTCGGCGGCAACCCTACCAGCATCGTGGTCAAGGACATCCCCTTGTTGACGACGGTTCTGGTTTGGGTGCTGGCATGCATCGGCATCCTGTACCTGACCTGACCGACAGGGCCCGGCCCTACCATCGATACACTTCGGCGTGTAGGTTTTTCCACGGTCGGATTTCGCCGCCAGTCCGCGCAGGCGCGAGGCCACGCCGCTCGACGACGTGGGGGCCGTGCCATCCCGCACATGGGGGGGCAAAGGGTTCGCCATGCGGTCCGAAAAAGAAACGCGTGTCTTCTCCGTAGCTTATAGACACGCTGCCGGTTTCGGGGCTAACGTCGTAGCAATCAACGCCTACGGCTCTCCTCTATCGCCGTCCAGAGAAGAGCCGAGTGACCGATCGACCTGATGCAGCCGGCAGTTCACACTCGCACACTCCGCCGAGGGCTTTTCTCGCTCGCGTTCGCAGCTTGCCTGCTGGTCGGTGACGGCTGGTCGCTAGCCCAAGCTCAAACACCTACCGATCTTAGTCAGTTAGGTACGATCATAGCGCGTGTGCCCAATCCTCAGGGTGGTGGCAACAAGGATCTCGAGATCATTCGAGACGGTGACAAGC
>JANQEO010000287.1 GCA_028278325.1 Candidatus Binatia bacterium | reverse complement strand
GATCCCCGCCCAGCAGAAACCGCACCTGCGGATGCCGCACCTTGAGCCGCCGCGCGGCCTGGTAATACTCCCGCAGCGTCTTGTCCCCGAGCAGACGGGCGATGAGGAGGAAGACTGGTGCCTCCGGCAGCGGCCTCGGCGCATCGCGCTCCAGAACCACGCTGGAGCCGCTGATGAGCGTGATGGGCGGTCTTGCCGGATGCCTCGCTCAGGCGCGAAAGACGGCGTCGAGGGTCGGGGCATCGAGCAGCCGCTCGCCCCAGATCTGAGGTGGTGCGTCACCAGGTCTTGGGCTGAATACCGGCGCCGTAGCGGATCTCGACGGCCTAGCCGGATTCGGCCAGCACGAACAACGGTCGACATGCGCTCACACCGGCACGAAAACCGGTCGCGCCGAATTCAGGCGTTTGCCACGACGTGCAGATTTGCAGTCATCGATCGCGGCGAGGCGGTCACAATGTCGCGAGCTGAGCACTGGCCGTCATTCCCGCTCGGGGCCAACCAAGGCCGCAAGACTCTCGGCGTCGAAGATGCCATCGAGCCAGGCATCGAGTTGCTCGATGTCGGCGGCATCGATGCGTTGCTCCGCCCACGTCGGCAGGGTGCCGAAACAGCGCGTCAATTGGCGCTTCAGGGTGTTGGCCTTGCCCTTGGCCTCGCCCTCGGCGAAGATCGATTGGTAGGCGCACGTTTCTTGAATGGGGGTCACCAGGCTCAACATGGCCCAAATCTCCTGCGCGGTGAGTCCGCGAAAGCGTTCGAAAAACCAGAATTCCAGCACTTGCGCGAGAACGTCGCGCACCTCGGGCGCGAGCGGGTCTGTCTGCACCGTCCGCCAGAGCGCGGGCGCTTGCGCACGTAGTTCCTCCTCCTGGTCGATCATCAGCGGGGCGAAGACCGCAACGAAGGGATTCTCGGGCTCGCGCGCCAGCCAGTCAGTCAGAAACCGATCCAGCGCCGTGACCCGCAGCGGCCCGTCCGTTCCCCGCGCCCAGCTCGGAAACGCCGGACCGTCGCGCTCGCGGAGAAGCACGCCAACCCCGAGCACGTCGCGGTCCGGGTGCGCTTCGCCGTATAGGCCTATTTTGGCGAGCAGATTGTAACAAGCGCTCGGGGCAGACTGCCCTTGGAACTCGACCACATAGACCGGCCCAGCGTGCCCGTCGGGCTCGTAGATCCCATCCAGCCGTCGTTCCAATCCTTTGAGCGTCAGCGAGCAGAAGCGGTAGTCACCAACCAGACGATGACCGCCGGTGAGTAACCGGAAGGCCTCCGCGCCAGCGGACAGGAAGAGATAGATGGGATGGTCGGTCTTTATTGTCCGTACTCCGTGGGGCTGGCGCTCTCGGTTTCAGGCTGCGCGGCGGGTTACGGCGCGGATGGGTGGCGCGACCAGCCTTCGGTACCGAGAGGCGCGCCTAACCCGCCCTCTCGGCCCTCGTCGCGGCGCACGACGTTTGATCAGACCGACCAGCAGCGTGGGCCCCTCGGAGAGCACACGGAAGAGCACAGAGTCGTTCTTCGGATCGAGCAGGCTGCGACTGGCGGAGGGTTCGGGCATGGGCGCACCGGCGGAATGGAATCGAAAACCGTGCTCATGATACCCGTCGGCACTCCACGAACCAGGCCTGAGAACAATCAGAGCCTGAACGTGGTCTGTCCCTGAGATACTCCATGCTATGCAAGACCGTCTTGCCGGAGTCTCACAATAAGAGGGAATAGATGTGATGACCACTGAGAATCTGACCGAGACCATCAAGCGAGAATTGCCGGCACTCTTGCGTAGCGACCCGGAGCTGCGGCGATTCATCTTGGAGCTCACACGCTCGGAATATGCCGGTCGTCAGCACACCGAGGACCGTTTCGACCGGATCCTAGATGAGCTGCGAGCCGATCGCGAAGCACAGGCACGCAAGGGGGACGAACAGAATCGCAAATGGGAAGAGGCACGGGACGAGTTTCGGCTCATCCATGAAGAAATCATGGCCCAGGCCAAGAAATTCGATCGCTCCATCGGCGCCCTCGGGGCACGTTGGGGCTTGCAGTCGGAGGCTGCTTTTCGCAAGGCCCTAGCGGGTATCCTGGAACAGAGCTTCGGCGTCGAGGTGCTCAACATCAACGAGTACGACGAGCAGGGCGAAGTCTTTGGGCGTCCGGACCAAGTGGAGCTGGATATCATCATCAAGAACGGACTCCTGCTGATCTGCGAGCTGAAGTCCTCCATCGACAAGGCCGGCATGTACATCTTCGAGCGCAAGGTGCGTTATTACGAGAAACACCACTACCGCAAGGCCGACCGCATGCTCGTGGTCTCTCCGATGATCGATCCCAAAGCCCTTAGAGTGGCGGAGAAGCTCGGAATCGAAACCTATAGTGATTCCTCAGAGGTCGATGCGTGATCGAAGGAACCGGTGCTGAAGGCCCCTCTTCGACCAGGTCGCCCTCAAGCGGGCAGCCTGAAACCCAAAGAAGATTTCCCTCTCCCTACTGTCCAATTATCGGGGTCCATTTCTCTCCAGGCGCTTGGACCACACGCAGAAGCCAGTGCGGTCCCAGTACAAAACCCTGAGATAGTCGCCACGCCGATTGATGAAGTTGAACAGATGCCCTGACAGCGGGTCCTGCTCCAGGACGTGCTGGGTCACGGCGATGAGCCCGGTGAAAGATTTGCGCATGTCGACCGGGCGCCCATGTACAAACACCCGGATCCGTCCTTCGGGGAAGAACATCAGCCGCGCCGCAGACGCAGCGTCACGCCATCGCCGAGATCGAGCTCCAGCTCCCAGAGCCGGTTCGGATCGCCCGTGGGCCCAAGCACGCCGAGGTCGAGGAAGGCCCCGGGCATCGAATCGGCCTCAAGCGCCTGCGGCGCCTGGGCCCGCAGCCGCTTGCGCCACAGAGACAAGCTCGCGGGACTGATCCCCTCGGCAGGACAGAATTCCGCCGTCGGTAGCGGGCTCGCCGCCGGGCGCGCGATCAACGCTTGCCATTCAGCGTGGGCGCGCCGGCGGCGTCGGGTGGCGGCTTTCATGATGGGCTCGTGTCAGCAATTCCCGGCGAATACCAATTCAAGGATGCTATTAAAGCGCCATCGTTGTTATGCTACACATGAGCCAATACACTACACTCAGCCTGTCGCTGCAGGTCGGTCAAGTCATGATGTTTGAATGCTGAAGAACCAAAAAAAGACATCGGGCAATCGCGAGCGGTTATGACGTATCGTAA
>JANQEO010000103.1 GCA_028278325.1 Candidatus Binatia bacterium | reverse complement strand
GCCGCCGGTGATCGCGCCGCCGGCCAGCACTAGTGCGACCTTCGGCTCCTTCTTGCGAACCGAGAGATCGCTCTTCTGGATTATCGTGATTCCCACGATCAGCCCCCGTACAAGTATACCAGCATACCTCGCAGGCTCACTCAGAGTCCACTGTCGCCGAGTGCCGTACGGGCCGCAGCCAGTTCTTCCGCGGTTCCCACGGTTATCCAGGTCCCCCCGAACGGGTACCCGTACACGGGCAAACCGGCCTCGAGCATGCCCGGATAGGTCACTTTGGTCATGGAAAACGCGCCTTTCCTCGGCATATGAGAGAAGACCTGCCGTTCGAGGACCTGCACGCCGGTATACATATAGTGCTCGGGGGCCGGGGCGCCGCCGTCGGTGGTGGCGCCCGGAAAGCGCTTTCCGAGAAAGTCGGTGATTCTGCCGTCGGGGGCTGTTCCGATCATGCCGTAGTCGGCCATCCTTTCGTCCTTTCGTAGGACCATGGTTGCCACGGCGCAATGGCGGCGATGGAATTCCAAGACGTCGGCGAGATCGAGGTCGACGATCGTGTCGGCGTTGACGGTCACGAAGGTGTCGTCACCAAGCAAATGCTCGACGTTGACGATGGCGCCGCCGGTGCCGAGCAGCGGGTCCTCCTCACTGTAGAGGATATCGACGCCGAAAGCCGAACCGTCTCCCAGGTGAGCCTTGATCACGCCTCCGAGGTGGTGGAGGTTGATGATGATGCGGTTGATGCCCGCGCGTTTGTAGCCGTCGACCGCGTACTCGATCAGAGGACGGCCACCGACCTCGATCATGGCCTTCGGAGTGGTTTCGGTCAGCGGTCTGAGCCTGACGCCCAGGCCCGCCGCCAAGATCATGCCGGTCACGGCCGGGGCTCCGCCGCCGAGTCCGTATCGCCCAGTTTGGCCCCGTGCTCCAATAGGTCGGCCGTTGCCGTCAGACCTTCAACGCGGCCGCAAAGCCTCTTGGCCGTGCTGCCTACGGCGCCCAGGAACTCGAGATAGCCCGGCTTGCCCTTGACGTCGGCAAGATAGTGGAAGCGTCCTATTACCTTCAGCGCGCGCTGCAGTCCGCAGAGGTTGTACATCTCCGTAGGATCGTCACCGGCTGCCGGGTGCCCGGGAGGCAGGGCCAGCATGTAGCGATACAACAGCCGCATCTCCATCTCCGAGTCGATCAGCTCCGGCGTGCATCGGTCGCTCAGCAGCGAGGCGACGTCGTAGAAGGGGTTGGCCAGCAACGCGTCCTGAAAGTCGAGAACCCTCAAGCGCTGTCCTTGCAGGTGAATGTTCCAGGCGTGGTAGTCGCGGTGACAGAAAACGGTCTCGGTAGCGGCCAGGCGATCGGCAACCACGGCAAGTTCGCGTTTGCATGCTGCGACGAGAGCGGGAGGCGCGGCGCCTATGCCGTATTCGATGAAGTGATCGAACTCCCAGTTGTAGAGGCGTGCGTCGAAGCTTTGACGAAAGGCGTAGCAGCCGCTGCCGTCGTCGCGCGCACGGTCCTGCAGATCGCACAACAGATCGAGGGCCGACTCGAACAGCTGCTCCGCGCCGGGGGAAGTCGCGCCGGCTGCTTCCCATAGCGTGAGGTCGCCGACGTCCTCCAACAGCAGGGCGGATGCGTCAGCGGCGGTCCAATATATCCGTGGAATCGCGTCGGTGATCTTGTCCAGGTAGCGAGCCACGTTAAGGAAGGGCAACTCGTCGGGCCCGTCGGGTCCGAGAACCGACAGCTCCTCCGAGGAGAGCGCCATGGTGTCGCTCGCCATGAGCATGGCGATGCATGTCGAGGGCGCATGCGGACCATCGCCTGCCAGGTGGCAGCGGAGATAACGGCGGGTCGAGGCATCGCCCTGCATGGGAACTACGGACTCGAGAACCGTGCCCGGCCACAGCTTCGGAGCGGCTTCGTCGACGAGCCGACGAACGCGATCTTCGTCGCTCATTGGGAACCATTATCAGGGACTGTGCCCGCACCTCAAGCCCGGCGCCGGCCGCGTTGACTTCCTTACTTTTACTCGCAATAAGAGCCTGTCCGCCGTTTGCGGCATGTCTGCGTAATCGTTCGATGTCTGATTACATCCCCGTAGCACTTACGATTGCTTTGGCGGCCGTAGTAGTCGGGGTGATGATCTCGCTCAACCGGATTCTCGGCCCCAGCAATCCGGGTGACGTCAAAGGCGAGGCTTTCGAGTGCGGCAACGAACCCTCGGGCAGCGCCTGGGTGAGGTTGGCCGTCAAGTTCTACCTCGTCGGTATCCTCTTCATCGTCTTCGATATCGAAGTAGTCTTCATGTACCCCTGGGCTTCGATCTTTCGTGAACTCGGACTGTTCGGGCTGATCGAGATGCTCGTTTTTGTCGCCATCCTCGCGCTAGGTTTCGTCTACGTATGGCGCAAGGGGGCGTTGCAGTGGCGCTAGAAGAAGACGTAACCGCGGCTGTGCCTGACAGCGAAGCGGGCGTCTACCAGTGCGCCGGCGGAGAGGTTCTCACGGTCGCGCCGGCCTCGGTCGCGGACGTGATGGGCTATCTCAAGGGTCGTGGGTTCGATCTCTTCGTCGACCTCACCGCCGTAGACCGCATCGCCTCCAAGGGCGTCATCGAGGTCGTTTATCAACTGGCCTCCACCGAAACCTCCGCCAGGCTGATGATCAAAGCGGCGGCGGACAGTGGAGACCCCGTCGTGCCTTCGATTGCATCATTGTGGGCGGGCGCGAACTGGGCCGAACGCGAATGCTGGGACATGTTCGGTGTTCGTTTCGAGGGACACCCCGACCCCCGGCGAATTCTCATGTACGAGGAGTTCGTCGGGCATCCGCTGCGCAAGGACTACCCCTACGACAAGCGTCAACCTCTGGTAGAGGAGCGTGATCCCATAAACGATCCTTGGCCTGCCAGAGAGTTAAAGGCCGCGACCGCGGACTCCCCCGGTGAAGGCGGGAGCAAGGGGCGATGACAGGCCGCAGCCAAGATCCCATCTCCGAGATCATGGAGCTGCAGATGGGCCCGTCCCATCCTGCCACTCACGGAACAATCAAGTTCAACCTGCGCCTCGACGGCGAGACCATTCTCGCCTGCGATACCGAGATAGGGTACCTCCACCGCGGCTTCGAGAAGATGTGCGAGCAGGGCACTTGGACTCAGGCCGTGCCTTACACCGACCGCCTCAATTACGCGTCGCCCCTGATCAACAACTTCATCTTCGTGGAAGCTGCCGAGCGACTGCTCGGTGTGACCGCCACGGAGCGTTGTTCCTACATCCGGGTGATCATGTCGGAAGTCTCGCGTATCGCCGACCACCTGACCTGTCTGGGTATGGCCGCTGCCGAGCTGGGTGCCGTTACAGTCGGCTTCTACATGAACGAAGCTCGTGAGCTTCTCTACGAGTTGACGAGCCGGGTAACCGGCGCGCGCGTCACTGTCAGCTACGGTCGCCTCGGAGGTCTGACCCGCGATCTGCCCGACGACTTCAACGAGCGGATCGATGCAGCCATTGCCAGAGTTCGCCGCGTGCTTTCAGACTCCGAGCGGTTGCTGGAACGTAACCGCATCTTCACGGACCGCATGGCCGGCGTCGGTGTGATCTCACGGGAGGCCGCCGTCAGCTACGGCCTCACCGGGCCCATGCTTCGCGCGACGGGCCTGGCCCGCGATCTTCGCAAGACCGAACCCTACATGGTCTACGACCGCTTCGACTTCGACGTGCCGGTGGGAACCAAAGGCGACAACTTCGACCGTTTCTCGGTGCGCTTCGAAGAGATGAAGCAATCCATACGCATCATCGAGCAGGCCCTGGCCACGATTCCCCAAGGGCCCGTCTGTGTCGACGATCCCAGAATCACCTTCCCCGACAAGGCCGACGTGTACGAGAACATCGAAGGCTTGATGAACCAGTTCAAGCTCGTGGTCGAGGGCGTGAGAGTTCCCGAAGGCGAAGTCTATTTCGCCGGCGAGGGCGCCAACGGCGAGTTGGGATTCTTTCTGGTGAGTGACGGCAGCGGCCGTCCTTACAGAGTCAGGGTGCGTCCGCCGTGCTTTTACGGGATGGGCGCCCTCGAAGAGATGGCCAAAGGGCACGCGATCGCCGATCTGGTCGCGATCTTCGGCATGGTCAACATGATCGGCGGTGAGTGCGACCGCTAGGACTGCACCCGATGAGCGACTCGGTACAAGCCCAGCAAGAAGAAGTGAGCTTCGGACCCGAAGCCCGGGCCGAGTTCGAGGAGATACTCACTCACTATCCGACGAAGCGGTCCGCCGTGATGCCGGTTCTGTGGCTGGCGCAACGCGAGTTCGGTTGGATCAGTTCGCAAGTCGAGGCCTACGTGGCCGAACTGCTCGAGATACCGGCCCCGTGGGTGGAGAGCGTCGTGAGCTTCTACACGATGTTCTACCGGCGGCCCATGGGCCGCCACCACGTCCAGGTCTGCACGAACCTCTCGTGCCAGTTGCGCGGCGCCGATGATGTCTTGGGTGCGGTCAGCCACAAGCTCGGGATCGACCCGGGCCACACCACGAAAGACATGGAGTTCTCTCTCGACAAGGTCGAGTGCCTGGGTGCCTGTGGCGGTGCGCCGGTCGTGCAGGTCGGCGACCGCTACGTGGAGAACATCGATGTGGCCAAGGCGACCGCGCTGATCGAGAAGCTCGAGCACGGGGAGGGCGACTGAGTTGTCGGAGTGGGCTCTCGGCGGGATCAAGTCCCTGCTCGTCATCCTCATGGTTCTGCAGCTGTCGGCCTTCCTGCTGTGGATAGAGCGCAAGGGAAGCGCGCTGATACAGAACCGTATAGGAGCGAACCGCGCCCGCTTCGTCGGCGTGCTGCCTTTCAATCTCGGCTTCCTCAACACGCTGGTTGCCGACCCATTGAAGATGTTCACCAAGGAAGACTTCGTTCCTGCGGGCGCCGACAAGCTGCTTCACTATCTGGCGCCGTTCCTCGCATTGTTTCCCGCTCTGATCACTTTCGCCGCCATACCTTTCGGCAATGTCATCGAGATCAACGGAGTCCCGGTCGAGTTGCGTGCCGTGAGCATCGATGTCGGTGTTCTCTACATCATCGCCATGACTTCGATGGGCGTTTACGGCGTCGTGCTGGCCGGCTGGGCGTCGAACAACCGCTGGGCTCTATTGGGCAGTATCCGTGGCTCCGCCCAGATGATCTCCTATGAAGTCGCGCTCGGTCTCGCACTGGTATGCGTGATACTGACCTACGGAACTCTGGATCTTCAGGAGATGGTTAGGCAGCAGGGGGGAACCATCTTGGGCTTTCTCCCCGCGTGGGGAGTTTTCTATCAACCGGTGGCCTTCGTCGTGATCCTCGTCGCGGGCATTGCCGAGTCCAAGCGTGTGCCCTTCGACATACCTGAAGCCGAATCCGAGTTGATCGCGGGCTACTTCACCGAGTACAGCGGCGGCAAGCAGGCGACCTTCATGCTCGCCGACTTCGCCGAGATCGTCGTCGTTTCCGGTCTGGTGACGACCTTGTTCTTCGGGGGCTGGCAGGTCCCCTATCTCGGCGCCGAAGGATGGCAGTTGCCGGGGCTGGAGCTCTACCCGCTGTCGGCGTTGACGGTGGCTCTCCTGCAGATGGCGGCCTTCGCAGTGAAAGTCCTGTTCTTTTGTTGGCTGCAGATTCTCGTGAGGTGGACGGTGCCGCGCTTGCGCTATGACCAACTCATGAATCTGGGTTGGAAAGGCATGCTGCCGGTGGCGCTTGCCAACGTCGCCATCACCGCCAGCGTCATCGTCGCGTGGGGGGCGGCGTCATGACCGAGGCCTTTTTCTATCCGCTGGCGGCCTTGAGCGTCCTGTCCGCCCTCGGTGTGGTGTTCGCCTCCAACCCGGTGCGCAGCGCGATGGCGCTGGTTGCTACCCTCGTGTTGTTGGCGGTGTTTTTCGTTGCCTTGCAGGCCCACCTCGTGGCCGCGCTGCAGATCATCGTCTACGCCGGCGCGGTGATGATCCTTTTCTTGTTCGTGATCATGCTGCTCGACCTGCGCCAGGACTCGGGGGAAGGAGGGCGATACGGGATCAAGACGGTTGCCGCTCTCTCCGCCGCTGTGCTCGCCGGCGTCTTCGCCAAGGTTTTATGGGACACGGCCGCAGGACCTTCGGGTGTAACGGCGGACGACTTCGGCACCACAGCGAACGTGGCCCGCTCCTTGTTCACCGATCATCTCGTTTCCTTCGAGCTCACGTCGGTTCTCTTGTTGGTGGCCATAGTGGGGGCGGTCGTACTGGCCCGCCGCGATGATTCCGGTACGGGCGAGCTCTGAAGTATGGTGACGCCCGCCCACTACCTGGTCCTGAGCGCCGTGCTCTTTTTCGTCGGCGCGCTCGGCGTGACTATACGCCGCAACGTCATCGTCATCTTCATGTCCGTAGAGATCATGCTCAACGCGGCCAACCTCGCTTTCATCGCGATGGCCAACCGCCTGGGGAACGTAGACGGCCAGGTCATCGTGTTCTTCGTGATGACGGTGGCGGCAGCGGAGGCTGCGGTGGGACTTGCGGTCATCTTGGCGCTGTATCGCAACAGCCAGACCGTGCGTGCCGATGAGGCCGGTTCGCTTCGCTGGTAGCTGCTGGGGGTGGGGATGCACGAAGCTGTCGAAGCACTGACGATGCACGAGGCCGGTTACCTTCGCTACATCGTGGCCGCACCCCTGGCCGGCATGCTCATCAATCTGTGTCTCGGCGCGCGGCTATCACGTTTCGCGGTCGGCGCCGTCGCTTGTGCCGGCGTGCTCGTGAGCTTCATCCTTTCGATTGCCGCGTTTGCAGCCGTCAGCTCGGACAGTGCCCTTGCCGACCACGTCTACACCTGGATCCAGACGGGCAGCTCCACCATCGACGTTACATTCGTCGTCGACCCGCTCAGCGCGGTCATGTGCCTGATCATCACTGGGGTCGGTTTCCTCATCCACGTCTACTCCACCGGCTACATGGCCCACGACGATGACGTGGCCCGCTACTTCGCCTACCTGAACCTGTTCACCGCCTCGATGCTCGTTCTGGTCCTGGCCGACAGCTTGGTTGTGATGTTCGTCGGCTGGGAGGGCGTCGGCCTGTGCAGCTATCTGTTGATCGGGTTCTGGTACGAAGATCCCGACAAAGCCAAGGCGGGCATGAAAGCCTTCGTGGTCAACAGGGTGGGTGACGCGGGCTTCCTGCTCGGTGCCTTCCTTCTCTGGTGGGCGCTGCCGGCAGCCGCCGAGTCGGGGCTCGAGATGACGGCCATCAACGAGGGAGCGTCCTCACTCTCCAGCGGTGTGGCGCTTGCCGCAGCCTTGCTGTTGTTCGTGGGCGCTACCGGCAAGTCTGCGCAGATTCCTCTGTTCGTCTGGTTGCCCGACGCCATGGCCGGCCCCACGCCCGTCTCCGCGCTCATACACGCGGCGACCATGGTGACCGCCGGTGTCTATATGGTCGCGCGCTTGAACGGTCTGTATCTGGCGGCGCCGGACGCGATGATGGTCGTTGCTTACGTCGGCGCTGCCACCGCCTTGGTCGCGGCGACGGTCGGCATAACTCAGAACGATATCAAGAAGGTTCTGGCCTACTCGACGGTTTCTCAACTCGGTTACATGTTCCTCGGCCTGGGTGTCGGGGCGTTCTCGGCGGCCATCTTCCACGTCATGACCCACGCTTTCTTCAAGGCGCTGCTCTTCCTGGGTGCAGGCAGCGTCATTCATGCGATGAGCGACGAGCAGGACATCAGGGCCATGGGTGGGCTGCGCCACAAGCTGCCGATCACCTTCGCGACCTTCGTCGTCGGCACGGCGGCCATTGCAGGCGTACCCGGCCTGTCCGGGTTCTTCTCCAAGGACGAGATACTGGCATCCACCTTCGACGCCGGACACTACGGATTGTGGGTGTTGGGATTGATGGGGGCGGCGATGACGGCCTTCTATATGACTCGCCTCGTCGTGCTGACGTTCTTCGGTGAGTTCCGCGGGGGTGCCGATGCGGAGGCTCATGTGCACGAAAGCCCCACCTCGATGACCTCCGCTCTGACGGTTTTGGCGGTCTTGTCCGTGGTCGGCGGCTATGTCGGCATTCCCCACGCCTTGGGCGGGCACAACGCGTTCGGCAGCTATCTATCCGGAGTAGTCGGCGCGCACACCATGCATCTGGAGGTCTCGACCGAGCTCTTGTTGATGCTCGCGTCGATCGGCGCCGCTTTCGCGGGAATCGGCGCAGCCGTGTTGCTCTACCGGCGCGGTCCCCAAGCCGACGAGTCCCTGTCTGCCTTGACCGGGCCCGTGTACAGGAGCGCAAGCCGTGCCTACTACGTAGACGAGGCCTATGACGCGACCCTGGTGAAGGGCACCGTGCGTGTGAGCGATTATCTCTGGCGCCTCGTCGACGTTGGTGTCATCGACGCCATTGCCAATGGTGTGGGTACGGTGGCTCAAGGACTGGGGGGGAGCGCCCGACGTTGGGCTACGGGCAACGTAAGCCACTATGCCCTTACTTTGCTGGTCGGCTTCGCCGCGCTGGTCGCTGGTCTGGCGCTGGAGATCCTGGGCTGAGTCATGTCGGTGGGTCTACTGAGCTTCATCGTCTTCTCCCCCGCGGTCGGCGCCGCATTGGTTTCGATGATGCCGCGCGGAGCCGACAGGGCGGCGCGCACCCTGGCCGTGGCCGTCTCCGTGGTTCCGCTGCTGGCGTCTCTCTATGCATGGTCTCTGTTCGACGTCTCGGTATCCGTTTTCCAGATGGTCGAGCAGATAGCTTGGGTACCGAGCCTGGGCGTGTCCTTCTATCTGGGCGTCGACGGCATCTCGCTTCTGCTGGTGCTGCTTACC
Source organism: Candidatus Binatia bacterium (assembly GCA_028278325.1). Taxonomy (GTDB): domain Bacteria; phylum Desulfobacterota; class Binatia; order UBA1149; family JAJCZL01; genus JANQEO01. Next base: position 1,374 of record JANQEO010000103.1, on the reverse strand, counting down.
GCCTACCTGACTCCGCTGGTTCTGCTCTCGTCGCGAGGAAGCATCAGCGAGCGTCTCAAGGGCTACCTGGTTTCGGTCCTGTTGCTGGAAACGGCGATGCTGGGCACTTTTCTGGCCCTCGACCTGATCCTCTTCTACGTCTTCTGGGAATTGATGCTCGTCCCCATGTTCCTGATCATCGGCATCTGGGGAGGTGAACGGCGGGTCTTTGCGGCGATCAAGTTCCTGCTCTTCACGATGGTGGGCAGCCTGCCGATGCTGGTCGCGTTGATCTACCTCGGTCTCGCCCACGCATCGGCCAACGGCGTGATGAGCTTCGCCCTGACCGACATCTACACGCTCCGCCTTTCCTACACAGCGCAGGCTTGGTGTTTCCTGGCCCTTGCCCTGGCCTTCGCGGTCAAGGTTCCCATGTGGCCGCTGCACACCTGGCTTCCGGACGCCCACGTGGAAGCGCCCACGGGCGGTTCGGTCATTCTCGCCGGCGTGCTTCTGAAGATGGGCACCTACGGGTTCGTGCGGTTCGCCATGCCCTTGTTCCCGGACGTAATGCCGGTAGCGCTTCCGTGGATCGGAGCCCTGGCCGTGGTCGGCATCATATACGGTGCTTTGGTCGCGATGGTGCAGGCCGACCTCAAGAAACTCGTGGCCTATTCCTCGGTGAGTCACCTCGGCTTCGTGATGTTGGGGTTGGCCTCGCTCACGGTCGTCGGCGTCGAAGGCGCCGTCTACCAGATGCTCAACCACGGCCTGTCCACCGGGGCCCTGTTCCTTCTGGTCGGCGTGATCTACGAGCGGCGGCACACCAGGCTCATCGCCGAGTTCGGCGGCCTGTGGAAACAGACTCCACGCTTCGCGGTCTGTTTCCTGATCGTGACCCTGTCGTCCATCGGTTTGCCCGGGCTCAACGGTTTCGTCGGCGAGTTCTTGATCCTGCTCGGCACCTTCCGCACCGACAAGCTACTGGCGGCCTTCGCGGTCAGCGGCGTGGTTCTGGGGGCGTGCTATATGCTGTGGATGTTCAGGCGTGTGATGTTCGGGCCCCTCGACAAGGAGGCGAACCGCAATATCTCCGACATGAACGGCGGTGAACTCGTCGTGATGGTGCCGATCCTCGCCCTGATCGTGCTGATGGGCGTCTACCCGGCGCCCTTCCTCAGGACCATGGAACCGTCCGTGGTGAGGATGCTCGAGCAGGCCACAGGCGGAAGGGCCCCGCAGGTCGCAGTGATCTCGCCCGACCCGCAGGAACACGAATCGCCCGAACACGAAGAAGAGCCGGCGGCCGTGCCGCACTCCGGAGGCGGGAGCGACAGCCCGGCTGAGCATCGATGAGTGCCGTGATTCCCTCCATGGCCGGCTTGTCCGCGCTCG
>JANQEO010000273.1 GCA_028278325.1 Candidatus Binatia bacterium | reverse complement strand
CTCACCGGAGCGGACGAACTCGAACGTCGACAGGAAGTGGAAGGGCTTCCAGTAGCCGACCAGACGCCAGGCCTCGCCCTCGCGCCCCGGCTTCCCGAGCACCTCTTTCGCGTCGCGGGGGAAGAAGACCAGGGTGGGCGTGAAGTTGACCCGCCAGCGTTGGGCCAGTTCGCGTTCGCCCATTTCCTCGCCGTCGAAATCGGTGACCCTGCGCGGACCCCAGAGGTCAAGCTGGAGGAGGTTGAAGTTCTCCGTAACGTACTTGACCGTCTCCGGATCGGCGAGATTGACCCTGTGGGTCTCCTTGCAATAGGGGCATCCGCGCTGTTCGAAGAGAATGGCGAACTGCTTGCCGGCGTCGCTTGCCTCGGCGATATCGTCCCTCAGATCAAGAAACGACTCGTGGAACCAGGGCTGCTTGTAGAGGCCGTCATCGCCAACCTCCGGCTCCGCACCGGCTGCAAGCGCATCGGTGCGTATCCCGCTCGCGGCAACCACTCCGGCACCGGCCGCCAAGGTGAACATGTTTCGCCGGGTGATGGTCATCATTCGCCCTCCCTGACTGTCGCGCCGGCCGCTGTCCGGCGTCGACTTCTCTTATGTCAAATTTAACACACCGGAGACCGCTCCCAAAACGAGCGCCTGACGCTAGCCACCCCATTGCCAGGTCGACGGCACCCAACGGTATGCCGTGCCGGCGCGCGCGATGCGACCGAGACCCGGAAACGAAATGTGATAGACGAGCGTCAGATGCTTCCCGTCCGCCGCCATCTCCATCAATGCCCGGCGCGATTTCTCCGCCATTTCGGGGTTGATGTCCGTGCGCGGCCACCAGCCCGGATGCCCGAAGGAAATGAAGGGGTGCGTCATGGCGTCGGCGGTTACGAGCAGCGTTTCCCCCTCTGACTCGATGGCGACCGACATGTGCCCGGGCGTGTGACCGGGCGTCGGGATTGTGACGATGCCGGGGCTGATCTCCGCGCCCGGTTTGATGCGCTTGGTCTTCTCAGCGACAGGGCTGAGCTGTTTCTTCGCCCCGACGGCGAATCCGAGGAACATTTCAGGCAGCGTGTCCATGGCCTTGGATGTGGTCCAGAAATCCCACTCACCGGCACTGATCACGTACTCTGCGTTCGGGAAGCTTGGCGCTTCCTCGAAGTCGTCTATCAGCCCCCAGATGTGGTCGGGATGTCCGTGGGTCAGGACGACCGTATCGACATCCTCCGGCTCGTAGCC